>JAUJOV010000059.1 GCA_030447545.1 Sphingomicrobium sp.
GTTCGCAACGCTCGAGCCTGCGTCCGACCTCGAGCTTCGCCGCGGCATCGACGCGCCGACGGTGCTGATCCCCGAAATGACCGTCGCCGCCGCCTAGCGCGCAGGCTCGACCGCCGGGATCCGCAGCCGCACGATCTCGATCTTGATGCAGCTGTCCATCACCACCTTGAGCCCCGCCGCCTCGGCGCGAGCGGCAGCTTCCTCATTGACGATGCCGAGCTGAAGCCACACCGCCTTTGCGCCCGCCGCGATCGCCTCGTCGACCGCTTCGCCCGCGGCCTGCGGCCGGCGGAAGATGTCGACGATGTCGATCGGCTCGCCGATCTCGCCAAGGTCGCGCCGAACCGTCTCGCCATGCACTTGCTCGCCGGCGATCTGCGGGTTGACCGGAAGCACCCGGTATCCGTGGCGCTGGAGGAAGCCCATCACGCCATGCGAAGCACGGTCGGGCCGGTCCGACGCTCCGACAATTGCAATCGTTCGCGAGCTCCTCAGCAGCTCGGCAATATCATCGGCGGCAGTCAGCGGCATGAAGTTTCTCCCGCCTGCACCAATGCTTCAGCGCGGCGCCGTTTCCATCGCCGCCAGCAGGCTTTGCGCAAGCTCGGCGAACGCTTCCGCTTCGGGCCCGTCGCAGCCGGCGATCGGAGTGCCCGCGTCCGACGCCGAGCGAAGCGATTGCGACAGCGGCAGGCGGCCAAGGAACGCCACGCCCAGCTGCGCCGCCGCCGCTTGCGCGCCCCCGCTCCCGAACGGCTCCGACCCCTCGCCGCAATGCGGACAGACATAGCCCGCCATGTTCTCGACCAGCCCGAGCACCGGCACGTCCATCTTGCGGAACAGGTCGATCGCCCGCGTCGCGTCGATCAGCGACAGGTCCTGCGGAGTCGACACGATCAGCGCGCCGTCGGGCCGAGCCTTCTGGATCAGCGACAGCTGCACATCGCCGGTGCCCGGCGGCAGGTCGACCAGCAGAAGCTCGGCATCGCCCCAGTCGGCCTCGATCAGCCGGGCGAGCGCGCCCGTCGCCATCGGCCCGCGCCACGCGAGCGCATGGCCCGGGGACACCAGCTGCCCAAGCGACAGGAACTTGAGGCCGTGCGCCTCGACCGGGATCAGCCGGTCGTCCGCCGCCTGCGGCTTCTCGCTGCTTCCAAGCAGGGTCGGTTGCGAGGGCCCGTACACGTCTGCGTCGACCAGCCCGACCTTGCGGCCGCTCCTCGCCAACGCAACCGCCAGGTTCGCGGCGATCGTCGACTTGCCGACCCCGCCCTTGCCGCTTGCAATGGCGATCAGCCGGCGCTGCGGCTGCGATGCGGTCAGCGCGATCCGCACCTGCGCCACGCCCGGCACCGCCGCGGCTGCCTCGTCGAGCTCGCGCTCGAGCGCGGAGCGCTCCGCGGCGTCGAGCCCGGTTGCATCGACGATCAACGTCGCAACGCTCCCGCTGAGCTTGCGCGAACGGATCCGGTCCCCGTGCGGCAGTCCGTCCAGGACCGCGGATGCGTCGCCTTGTTCGCTCATCGCGCGCGCGAGATAAGCGCTGCCGGGCCCCTTGCCACTGTTTTTCGCGATTGGCCGTTCCTATAAAGGTTCCATGAGCATTTTTCCGGGGCTGGGGCGAAGGGCGCGAGGCCTTCTCAGCGACATCAAGGGCCCCTGGGGTCCCGCGGGCCCAAGCGAGCCGGACAGCGGCGAAACTCCGCCGCCAGGTCCATGGGGCGACGCTCCCGAGCGCAGGCGCCGGACCACGGGCGCGGCCCCCAACGTCACCTCGCTCGACGAATTCCTGCGCAAGAGCCGCGCTCGGTTCGGCGGCGGCGGCGGCGGCTTTCCGGGCAAGCCGGACCGCTCGATGATCATGTGGGGGATCATCGGCCTCCTCACCCTGTGGCTGCTGGCCACCTCGTTCCACCTGGTCGCCCCGGGCGAGCGCGGAGTGGTTACCCAGTTCGGCCGCTACAGCCGAACGCTTGGGCCGGGCGTCGGCCTCACCTTGCCCTCGCCGATCGAGCGCGTGAAGAAGATCGACGTGGAGAACATCCGCAACATCGAGCTCGGCTCGGCCAGCACGGAGACGCTGATGCTGACCGGCGACCAGAACATCATCGACATCGCCTATTCGGTGCGCTGGAACATCCGCGATCCCGAGCTCTACCTGTTCCAGCTCGCCCAGCCCGACGAGACCATCCGCGAAGTGGCCGAAAGCGCGATGCGCGCGGTGGTCGCGACCGTGTCGCTCGACCAGGCGATCGGCGAAGGCCGCGGCGAGATCGAGGCGCGCGTGACCGAGACGATGCAGCGCATCCTCAACGCCTATCGCGCGGGCGTTACGGTCCAGGGCGTCGCCATCCGCCAGGCCGATCCGCCGCAGGCGGTCAACGAGGCCTTCAAGGAAGTCACGGCGGCCCAGCAGCAGGCGCAGAGCTACATCAACCAGGCCAATGCCTATGCGATCCAGCTCACCGAAAAGGCGGAAGGCGAAGCCGCGGCGTTCGACAAGGTGTACGAGCAGTACCGCCTGTCGCCCGACGTCACCCGCCGCCGAATGTATTACGAGACGATGGAGCGAATCCTCCAGAACGTCGACAAGACGATCATCGAGGCGCCCGGAGTGACCCCCTATCTGCCGCTGCCCGAAGTGAAGAAGCAGTCGCAGCCGCCTGCCCAGGGAGCCGCCCAGTGACCGACCTGATCCGGCGCCGCCCGCTGCTCAGCGGCATCCTCGCGCTGCTGACGCTGTTCATCATCGTCAGCGCCTTCCCGATCATCCCGGAGACCAAGCAGGCAGTCGTCGTGCGCTTCGGCAAGCCCGACCGCATCCTCGGAGCCACGCGCGCGGGAATCAACTTCCGCATTCCCTTTGCCGAAACCATCGTGTGGATCGACAAACGCGTGCAGTCGGTCGACATGGACCGGCAGCAGGTGCTTTCGACCGACCAGCGCCGGCTCGAGGTCGACGCATTCGCCCGCTACCGGATCGTCGACCCGCTGCTGATGTACATCCGCGCGCGCGACGAGGACCGGCTGCAGGCGGCGCTGGTGCCGATCCTCGGCTCGGAGATCCGCAACGAGCTCGGCCAGCAGCAGTTCGCCGCATTGCTCTCGCCCGAACGCCAGGGCGTGATGGAGAACGTCCGCCGCAACCTCGACGGGGTCGCCGCCCAATATGGCGCGAGGATCATCGACGTGCGCATCAAGCAGGCCGATCTGCCGAGCGGGAGCCCGCTCGAATCCGCGTTCGAGCGCATGCAGACGGCGCGCCAGCAGGAAGCGCGCTCGATCCGCGCCGAAGGCGCCAAGCGCGCGCAGATCATCCGCGCCGAGTCCGACGCTCAAGCCGCTCGGGTTTACGCGAACGCTTTCGGGAAAGACGCCGACTTCTACGAGTTCTACCGGGCGATGCAGTCGTACCAGACGACATTCCTCGGCGACGGCGGCCAGGCGCCGACCGCGGGCACCAACATCATTTTGTCGCCCGACAACGACTATTTGAAGGAATTCACTGGAAGAGGACGCTGAGCCTCGTTCAAAGCGCGTTCAGGCGTTCGGTCTAACTGGATTGTCAGGCTAGACGAGTAAGAGGTCA
>JAUJOV010000060.1 GCA_030447545.1 Sphingomicrobium sp.
AAGAGCGGGTTCGATGTGCCGGCCTTCTTGAGGTTCGAGATGATCTTGCCGGGCAGGCTGCCGATATAGGTGCGGCGGTGGCCGCGGATTTCGGCCTCGTCGCGCACTCCGCCAAGCGACTGGCGAGCGAACTCGCGGCCGGTGGCGCGGGCAATCGAGCGGCCGAGCGATGTCTTGCCCACGCCGGGCGGGCCGACGAGGCACAGGATCGGGCCCTTGAGCCGGTTGGTGCGCGCCTGGACCGCCAGATATTCGATGATCCGGTCCTTGACCTTCCCGAGCCCGTAATGGTCCTCGTCGAGGATCTGCTGGGCTTCGGCGATGTCCTTCTTGAGCTTCGACTTTTTGCCCCACGGCAGGCCGAGCAGCACGTCGAGATAGTTGCGCGCGACCGTGGCTTCGGCCGACATGGGCGCCATCGCGCGCAGCTTCTTCAGCTCGGCATTGGCGCGGGTGCGGGCCTCCTTGGACAGGCGGGTCTTGGCGATCTTGTTGGCAAGCTCCTGGAGCTCGTCGCCGCCTTCCTCGCCCTCGTTGCCGAGCTCGCGCTGGATCGCCTTCAACTGCTCGTTGAGGTAATATTCGCGCTGCGTCTTCTCCATCTGCCGCTTGACCCGGCCGCGGATCTTCTTCTCGACCTGGAGCACGCCGAGCTCGCCCTCCATGAAGGCGAACACCATCTCGAGCCGGCGCGCGGGATTGAGCTCGCCGAGCAGCGCCTGCTTGTCGGCAACCTTGACCGACAGGTTCGACGCGACCGCGTCCGCGAGCACCGACGCGTCGTCGATCTCGCCGAGCTGGATTCCCGTCTCGGGGGGCAAGCGCTTGTTGAGCTTGGCGTAATTCTCGAACTGCTCGATGACGGAGCGCATCAGCGCCTGGACCTCGGGCCCGTCGGCCGGCTCCTCGTCGACCTCCGCGACCTCAGCGGCCATGTAGCCGTCGCTCGGCACGAGGTTCACGAGCCGGGCGCGCTTCACGCCTTCGACCAAGACGCGGACGGTGCCGTCGGGAAGCTTCAGCAGCTGCATTGCGGTGGCGATGACGCCGAGTTCGTAGAGCCCGTCGCGGTCGGGATCGTCGTCGGCGGGGTTGAGCTGCGCGACCAGGAACAGCTCCTTGTCGGCGGCCATCGCGGTCTCGAGCGCAGCGACGGACTTTTCGCGCCCGACGAACAGAGGGACGATCCGCTGCGGGAAGACGACGATGTCGCGCAGCGGCAGGATGGGCAATGAACGTGTCATAGGACGCCTATATGGGCGGCGCGCGCTGCCCACGCAACAAAGCGCGGCGGAACATTCGCCTGCTTCCGGTCGCTATTTCGAAGACCGACGCGCAAGGAGGCTCTGATGGCCGAGGACAGGGAAAAGATCAGCACCGGGCCCAACGAACGGGCACGCAACGAGACCATCGCGAGCACTGGGCCGGGGATCCCCGACGATGCGCTCGCCCCTGGCGAGGAGCTGCCGCAGCCGCCTAGCGCCGAGGAGGAGCAGCGGATCCGCGAGCGGCTCGGCGCGCCCCGCACCGACGAGGACTCGATCCCGCTCGACGGCGAATAGTCAGGACGCGGCGCCCGTGGCGAGCAGGAGCGCGGGCGCAAGATTGTGGAGCGCGTGAACCGTCGCCGGGACGGCGAAGGCGGCGAGCAGCGAGCGTTGCCGCCAGACGACGAACAGGGTCGAGAAGATCAGGAACGGCCACCAGATCACCAGCCCCCAGCTCGCGGCCATCCACGAGTGGGCGAGCGCCCAGCCGAGGGTGCTGATCAGAACTGCCGCCGCTGGCCCGGTCAGGCGCAGCAGGATCAGCAGGATAACGCCCATCACCAGGGTTTCGACAATGGGGGCAAAGACGACCAGCAGGAACAGCGCAAGTCCGCCGTCGATCTTGAACTCGGGTTGAGCAGCGCCGGGAAGCGCCCAGCTTACCAGCGCCGCAAGCGCGATCGACGGGAAAAAGGCGGTGGCCCAGCCGAAGAGGATCGCGAGCGCCGGCCGGCGCGGCTCAAGCAGCGGGGCTGGAAGAAAGGCGAGCGGGCGCAGAGCCGGACCGCGGTACCCCGCGGGGCTGCGGGAATTCACGCGGCGTCGCCCGCCTTACCTTTCTTGGCGTAGACGCGCACCGGCTCCTTGGTCCCCATGACCACGTCCTTGTCGATGTGGACCTCGTCGACCCCGTCCATCGCGGGGAGGTCGAACATGGTGTCGAGCAATATGCCCTCGAGAATCGAGCGAAGCCCGCGGGCGCCGGTCTTGCGGTCGATCGCCTTGCGCGCAACCGAGTGAAGCGCATCCTCGGAGAAGCCGAGCTCGACGTCCTCCATGTCGAACAGCTTCTGGTACTGCTTCACGAGCGCGTTCTTGGGCTCGGTCAGGATCTTGACCAGCGCCTCCTCGTCGAGGTCGAGCAGGGTCGCGATTACAGGCAAGCGGCCGATGAACTCGGGGATGAGGCCGAACTTCAACAGGTCCTCGGGCTCGCAGTGAACGAGTACCTCGCCCGTCTTGCGCTCCTCCGGCGCCACGACATGGGCGCCGAAGCCCATCGACTTGCCCTGCATGCGGTCGGAGATGATCTTTTCGAGCCCCGCGAACGCCCCGCCGCAGATGAACAATATGTTCGTCGTGTCGACCTGCAGGAACTCCTGCTGCGGATGCTTGCGGCCGCCCTGCGGGGGCACGGAGGCCGTGGTGCCTTCCATCAGCTTCAGGAGCGCCTGCTGGACGCCCTCGCCCGACACGTCGCGGGTGATGGAAGGGTTGTCCGACTTGCGGCTGATCTTGTCGATCTCATCGATGTAGACGATTCCGCGCTGCGCCTTTTCGACATTATAGTCGGACGCCTGGAGCAGCTTCAGAATGATGTTCTCGACGTCCTCGCCGACATAGCCGGCCTCGGTCAGCGTGGTCGCGTCGGCCATGGTGAAGGGCACGTCGAGAATCCGCGCGAGCGTCTGGGCCAGAAGCGTCTTGCCGCAGCCGGTCGGGCCGATCAGCAGAATGTTCGACTTGGCGAGCTCGACCTCATTGCCGGTCTTGGAGCCGTGGGCCAGGCGCTTGTAATGATTGTGGACGGCGACCGAGAGGACCCGCTTGGCGCGGTCCTGACCGATCACATAATCGTCGAGCACCTTGCAGATCTCGGCCGGGGTCGGAACTCCGTCGCGAGTCTTGACGAGAGCGGACTTGCTCTCCTCGCGGATGATATCGTTGCACAGCTCGACGCATTCGTCGCAGATGAAGACCGTTGGGCCCGCGATGAGCTTCCTCACCTCGTGCTGCGACTTGCCGCAGAACGAGCAGTAGAGGGTGCTTTTGCCGTCGCTGCCTGAAAGCTTGGTCATTCGAGTCCTTGTTCCACCGGCCGCGAACGACCGCTCTCTCCTAAGGCCACGCCCGTAAGGCCATGCTAGCCTTGTTTATCGCACAATCAACGTTGGGTCGCGGTTAACGCCCGCCTCCGCCCAATGCTCCTGTGCCAAATATGGATTGCCGAGACGGCTCGAGCAAGGCCCATCGATCGTGGAACATGAGTGTCCCCAGACGGTTGCGCGGGTGA
>JAUJOV010000001.1 GCA_030447545.1 Sphingomicrobium sp.
GCCACGCCGCCGTCGGAATCGGCGGCATCGCGCACCTCGCCGAGGTGCGCGACCTCGAAGATCTGCACCTTCACCGGCCCTTCCTCGTCGCCAGTCCCTGTCGCCATTCGCATCAGGCGGTCGTAGGCCTCGAGCCGCGCCGAGCTTGATCTCCGCCGGGCGCTCCTGCTGCAGATGATGAAGTTGCGGCTGGCGACGTGCCATTGAGCGAGCGCCGCAGTCGGCCCGAGCAGCGCAAGCAGGGCTGCAGCGATCAGGGCCTCAGGAACATCGAAGACCCCCCGTCCTTGAACCTTCGACGCAAACCTTAGCTCCTGCAGTGGCTTAGTCCAGTGCTGGCCGATGGTCGGTTCAAAGGAAGCTGTACGGGTCGACATCGACCGCGACGCGGACCTTCGAGCCCCAGTGGACCTCGCCGAGCCAGGCGCGGATCACGTCCTGGACGTCGAGGCTTCGGGCGGCGTGGACGAGCAGGCGCTGACGGTGGCGGCCGCGAAGCATCGCCAGCGGAGCAGGCGCGGGGCCGAACACGGCCATGCCCTCGATCCGCGGGGCGGCATTGCCGATCCGGCGGGCCACGGCTTCGGCTTGCGACGAATCCTCGGCCGAGACGATGATGGCGGCGAGCCGGCCGAACGGGGGCATGGCGGCCTCGTGGCGGGCCTGCGTCTCCGCCGCGTAGAAGCCGGGTGCATCGCCCGAGACGAGCGCGTCGATCACCGGCGCTTGGGGGTCGTGGGTCTGGACGAGCACCCGGCCGGGCTTGTCGCCGCGGCCCGCGCGGCCGGCGACCTGCTGGATCTGCTGGAAGCTTCGCTCGGCGGCGCGCAGGTCGCCGCCGGCAAGGCCGAGGTCGGCGTCAACCACCCCGACCAAGGTCAGGTCGGGGAAGTGATAGCCCTTGGTCACCAGCTGGGTGCCGATGACGATGTCGATCGCGCGGGCCTCCATCGCAGCGACGAACTCGGCTGCGCGCGCCGGCGACCAGATGGTGTCGGACGTGACGATTGCGATGCGCGCCTGCGGGAACAAGGCCGCGATCTCGTCGGCGATGCGCTCGACCCCGGGGCCGCACGGAACCAGGCTGTCCTCCTCATGGCATTCGGGGCACTCGCCGGGCGGCGGCATCACATGGCCGCAATGGTGGCAGGCGAGCCGGTGCATCAGCCGGTGCTCGACCATCCAGGCGGTGCAATTGGGGCACTGGAAGCGGTGCCCGCAGTTGCGGCACAGGATCAGCGGAGCAAAGCCGCGGCGGTTGAGGAACAGCAGGCTCTGCTCGCCGCGATCGAGGTTCGCTGCGAGTTCCTCGACCAGGCTCGGAGCGAGCCAGCGGCCGCGCGGCGGCGGGTCCTGCGTCAGGTCGAGCGCGCGGATTTCGGGCAGGGTCGCGCCGGCATAGCGGCGGGTCAGAGTGACTTCGCGATAGCGGCCGATCTCGACCATGTGCCGGGTCTCGATCGCCGGAGTCGCCGACGAGAGGATCACCGGCACGTCCTCGAACAGGCCGCGCATCACGGCGACGTCGCGCGCATGGTACTGGACACCGTCTTCCTGCTTGAACGTGGGCTCGTGCGCCTCGTCGACGACGATCAGGCCGAGCCGGCGATAGGGGAGGAACAAAGCCGAACGCGCGCCGACGGTCACCTTGGCTTCGCCGCTGGCGATGGCTCGCCAGGCACGGCGGCGCTGGGACGAGCGCAGGTCCGAGTGCCAGGCGACCGGAACGCAGCCGAAGCGCGCTTCGAAGCGCTTGAGGAAGGGTTCGGTCAGAGCGATTTCGGGGAGCAGGACGAGCGCCTGGCGGTCCTGCCGAAGCGCCTCGGCGATCGCTTCGAAATAGACCTCGGTCTTGCCCGATCCGGTCACTCCGTGGAGCAGGACCGGGTCGAAGCCCGTGCCGATGGCCCCGCCGAGGCTCGCCGCCGCCTCGCGCTGCTCGTCCGACAGGTCGGGCGGGGCGTAGTCGGGATCAGGGACGGGCAGCGGCCGGTCGGCCTCGACCGCGACCGGCTCGAGCGCTCCGGCATTGACGAGGCCGCGGAGCACGGCGTCGGTGACTCCCGCGTGAGCGGCGAGCTCGCGGATGGTGCCCTGGCGCCCTTCGAGCTTGGTCAGGGCCTGCAGCCGCTGGGGAGTCATGCGCTGGGGCACGAGGCCGGTGGGACGGTATTCGATCAGCTGCCGCGGCCCTTCGAGAGCGCTCGACGAGGGCAGGATCATGCGCAGCACGGAGGCGAGGGGGGCGAGGTAATAATCGGCGGTCCACTCGGCGAGCCGGCGCAGCGGCGCGGCGCAACCGACGGCACGTCAAGAACGTGGTTGAGCGGCCTCAGCCGGTTGTCGCCGACCTCGTCGGTGGGCGCGCGCGACCGGGCTCCTACACGACGCCGATCAGCTGGCGTGGCCCGAGCGGCGCAACGACGACCGAGCCGGGCTCGACCTGCACGCCATGAGGCACGCGGCAACGGAGCGGGCCGAGCGCCGCATTGAGGGTGATCACCCGGGCGCGATTGGTGCTCATGAGGCGCGAAACGCAGCGAACGCAGCAAGCCTATGCGCACGCGCGCGTCGCGCTCGCGCGTACGTGCGCGCGCAAGCGGCCGGTTGCGGGGGCAGGAAGGATGCTCACGCGGCCGACCTTCCAGCACATCGGGCATGCTGTAGGACAGCCTGAACCGAGAGGCCGCTACCGCCCGCGCTTTTTGCGGTGGCTGTCGAAGTCGAGGACGGCGGTCTCCTCGTCGTCGCGCAGCAGGCCGAGGCGGCGGGCGACTTCCTGATAGGCCTCCTCTCCGCCGAGATCCTGGCGGAAGCGGTCCTTGTCGAGCTTCTCGTTCGACTTGATGTCCCACAGCCGGCAGCCGTCGGGGCTGATCTCGTCGGCCAGGATCACTCGCGCATAGTCGCCGTCCCACACCCGGCCGAACTCGAGCTTGAAGTCGATCAGGCGAATGCCGATCGCCGCGAACATGCCGCTCATGAAGTCGTTCACCCGGATCGCCATGTCGGCGATGTCGTTCATCTCCCTCCTGGCTCGCCCAGCCGAAGCAGGCGATATGCTCCTCGGAGATCATCGGGTCGCCGAGCGCGTCGTCCTTGTAATATTCGATGATCGTTCGCGGCAGCTGGGTGCCTTCCTCGATCCCGAGCCGCTTGGACAGCGAGCCCGCGGCGACGCTGCGGACGACGATCTCCACGGGCACGATCTCGACCTGGCGGATCAGCTGCTCGCGCATGTTGACCCGGCGGATGAGTGAGTTCTGGCACTCCGATCGCTGCGAGCGACACGAAGATATGCTCGGAGATGCGGTTGTTGAGCACGCCCTTGCCGCTGATCGTGCCGCGCTTCTGCGCGTTGAACGCGGTCGCATCATCCTTGAAATACTGGATGAGCGTGCCGGGCTCCGGACCCGTAGAGGATCTTGGCCTTGCCTTCATAGATCTGGCGGCGGCGGGCCATTTTGGGGTCGTTGCGCTCCTCGGGCGGGACGGAGCGGCGGCTATAGGCGCTCGCCAGTTAAGGCGCAATTGAGATGGGAAGGGTGGGGGCGGTGGTGCGTGCTTAGGTCACCGCCCCGGTGCTTGTCGCTCATGCCACGCCCGGCCCGCGCTTCGTCGCACGCCTGGAGCTTGCCCAGGGAGCCGCGAACCGGATCCGGTTGAGGGTTTCGAACCCGCTCATCAGCGAGCGGCCGAACCGCACAAGGCCGCGGTCAATGCCGGCGTTGAGTCGGCGGGCCGGCCTGGAACTGGCGATCGAAGATTTCGTCGAACATGTTTCTTCCTTCATTGTCTTTAGAGGGCGATCGGCAGGCCGCCGATATCGTTGGCCGGGCGGCCAAGCGCCTTGTCGACCAGCGCCAGGCGCCGCTCGGGATCGAGGCCAACCCACGCTCGGAACGCGTCGCTCGAGCTTCGCGCATGGGCGTCGGCAGCCATCACTGCAGGCCCGTTCTCGATGAACAGGCGGGGGTTCAGTCCATAAGCCATCTTTGCTCTCCTTTCCTGTTGCGCCGCCGGAGAAAGGGGCTGGGGAGGGGGAGCGGTTTCTCTCCGACGGCGCAGAGGATCATCTATGCGCACCAGGTGCTCGGCGCCAATCAAAGCCTCGACAGAGGCTATAAAGCTTACTTATGAGGTGCAGCCATGCGCAGGCTACCGCCGCTCGCCGCAATCCGGGCCTTCGAGGCTGCCGCCCGCCACGAGAGCTTCACTGCTGCAGCGGCCGAGCTCGGCCTCACCCAGGCCGCGGTGTCGTACCAGGTCAAGGCGCTCGAGGAGCGGCTCGGCGCGCCCTTGTTCCTGCGCGAGCGGGGCCGCGCGCGCCTGTCGCCGCTCGGCCAGCGGCTGCTTCCGACGCTGACCCAGGCGTTCGACGCGATCGAGGCGGCGTTCGCCAGCCAGCGCGAGGAAGACGAAAGCCTGCTGACCATCACCACCACTGCCACCCGTGCCAACACCTGGCTGGCCTGGCGGCTCGGCGGCTTTCAGATGCAGCATCCGGATCTTGCAGTGCGGCTTTCGACGGCCAACGAGCTGGTCGACCTGAGGGCGGGCGACGCCGACGTCGCCATTCGCGGAGGCGCCGGGGACTGGCCCGGGCTCGAGACTCACAAGCTGTTCGAATCCCGCTTCACGCCGATGGCCAGCCCGGACTGCATCGCCGTCGAAGAGCGCAAGCTTGGTCGCAGGCTCGAGCCGCGTGACCTGCCCGCCGCCAATCTGATCAACCCGGGTGATTCCTGGTGGCAGCAATGGTTCGCCGACAATGGCGTCGCCGCGGACGAGCAGGCGCTGAGACGGCCTGGAATCCGGCTCGACAACCAGGCCAACGAGGGGCACGCGGCAATGGCCGGGCAGGGGTTCGCTCTGCTGACGCCGTTCCTGTGGCAGGGCGACATTGCCGCCTGCCGGCTGGCGGTGCCTTTCCCGGAGCGGATCTCGTCGCGCAAATGGGCCTACTGGCTGGTGTTCCCGCCCGAGCGGCGGATGGTCCCGAAGATCAAGCGCTTCCGCGAGTGGCTGCTTGCCGAGATGGAGGAGGCGAAGCGTCGGGCGAACCCGGACGCGCCCGGAGCCAGGAAAGCCGGGTGACGAGCGCGCGCTGCCATTGCTAAGCGTTGGCGATGGACCCGAACAACGAATCCTCCGTCATCGACACGCCGTTCGACGCCGCGCTGTCCGAGCGCTACCTCGTTTACGCGCTGTCGACGATCACCGCCCGCTCGCTGCCGGACGTCCGCGACGGGCTGAAGCCGGTGCACCGGCGGCTGCTGTGGGCGATGCGGCTGCTCCGGCTCGATCCCGCCGGGGCCTACAAGAAGAGCGCCCGCGTCGTCGGCGACGTGATCGGCAAGTATCACCCGCATGGCGACCAGAGCGTCTACGATGCGATGGTGCGCCTCGCGCAGGACTTCGCGCTTCGCTATCCGCTCGTCGACGGGCAGGGGAATTTCGGCAACATCGACGGCGATAATGCGGCGGCCTACCGCTACACCGAGGCGCGGCTGACGCCCGTCGCGATGGCGCTGATGGCCGGGATCGACGAAGGCGCGGTCGACTTCAAGCCCACCTACAATGGCGAGGAAGAGGAGCCCGAGGTGTTTCCGGGCCTGTTCCCCAACCTGCTTGCCAATGGCGCGAGCGGGATTGCGGTCGGAATGGCGACGTCGATCCCGCCGCACAATGTCGGCGAGCTGATCGAGGCGGCGATCAGGCTGATCGAGGACCCGAAGACCGACGACCGCGAGATCGTGCGCATCGTCAAAGGGCCGGATTTTCCGACCGGCGGAGTGCTCGTCGACGATGCTCAGACGATCGAGCGTGCCTATGTGTCGGGCCGCGGCAGCTTCCGGCTTCGGGCGAGCGTCACGCAGGAAAAGGAAAAGGGGGGCGGCTGGCACCTGCTGGTCAGCGAAATCCCGTACGGCGTGCAGAAGGGCAAGCTGATCGAGCAGATCGCCGCTTTGATCGGCGAGAAGAAGCTTCCGATCCTTGCCGACGTAAAGGACGAGAGCGACGAGAAGGTGCGGCTGATCCTCGAGCCGCGGGCGCGCACGGTCGATCCCGACCTGCTGCTCGAGAGCCTGTACCGGCTGACCGACCTCGAGGTGCGCTTCCCGCTCAACCTCAACGTGCTCGACGAGAACCGAACGCCGCTGGTGATGAGCCTCAAGGAGGCCCTCGCCGCCTGGCTGCGCTTCCAGATCGAGGTTCTGGTGCGCAAGAGCCAGGTGCGGATCGGCAAGATCGACGAGCGCCTGGAGCTGCTCGACGGCTTCCTGATCGCCTACCTCAACCTCGACCGGGTGATCCACATCATCCGCAACGAGGACGAGCCCAAGCCGATCCTGATGGTCGAGTTTGCGCTGTCCGACCGGCAGGCCGAAGCGATCCTCAACATGCGGCTGCGGTCGTTGCGCCGGCTCGAGGAGATGGAGATCGGGCGCGAGCGCGCGCGGCTGGCGAAGGAGCGCGACGAGCTCACCAAGCTCGTCGAGGACAAGGCGAGGCAGAGGCGCAGGCTGAAGAAGGATCTGGCGCAGCTCAAAGAGCAGTTTGGCGATGAGCGCCGGACCCGGATCGAGGAAGTCGCGCCCACGCGGGAGATCGATTGGTCGGCGATGATCGAGAAGGAGCCGATCACCGTCATCCTGTCGCAGCGCGGCTGGATCCGGGCGATGCGCGGCCATGTCGCGCTCGACGATGCCGAGACCCTGAAATTCCGCGAGGGCGACGCGCTCGCCACCATCTTCCACGCGCAGACTACCGACAAGATCGCGCTGTTTGCAGCCAACGGGCGGGTCTACACGCTGGCCGGCGACCGGCTGCCGGGCGGGCGCGGGTTCGGCGAGCCGGTGCGGCTGCAGATCGATCTCGACCCCGAAGTCGACATCGTCGCGCTGATGCCGCTCAAGCCCGACACCAGGCTGCTGGTCGCCTCGAGCGACGGCAAGGGCTTCCTGACCAGCGGCGAGGCGACGCTTTGCGAGACGCGCAAGGGCAAGCAGCTGGTCAACCTTCGTTCGGGCGCGAAGGTCGCGGTCATCCGGCCGGTGCCGGAAGGCGCGGACGCGGTCGCGGTGGTCGGCGAGGACCGCAAGCTGCTGGTGTTTCCGCTCGGCGAGCTTCCCGAGCTCGCGCGCGGGCAGGGCGTCACGCTCCAGCGCTACCGCGACGGCGGGCTGTCGGACGCGCTTGCGTTCCGCCTCGCCGACGGCCTCAGCTGGACGCTCGGCGGGGAAAGCGGCCGAACTCGCACCCACCCCGACCAGACGTCATGGCTCGCCGCGAAGGGCGCGGCGGCCCCCATGCCGCCGACCGCGGTTCCCGCGATCGAACCGGTTCGGCTGAGTTGGCCCGAGGAAGAAAGTCCGTTCCGGAGATACCGGGAATTAACCTGCGCGCGACTAGAGCCGCCTTCTATGCAGGCTGCAGTCAAACGTCTGCCGGACAGCAAGCTGGGCCGGCGGGGCGATAAGCCCCGCGCGAAACCTCATTTCGCGACCGCAGACGACGCAGCCTTGCTCGCCGCTCTGCCGATCGCCGCCGCGGTGGTCGGCAAGTGCGACGACGGGTCGCTCAGCGTCCTCGCCCACAACGGCCGCTTTCTCGAGGCGGTCGACAATTCGTCCTGCACGGCGCTCGATCTGGACGAGGCGGACTGCCTTGGTGACGGGCCTGTCGCCGGGCTGCTGCGCGACTTCTTTGCCGACGCCTGCGCTCCCACCGAGCTCGAGTTTTGCGACGGCGAGGGTGTGTCCGCGCGCTATTTCAAGCTCAAGCTCGCGCCTCTGCCCGAGGGCGAGGGCGCGATGCCGCGCTGCCTGCTGAGCCTCGTCGACCGAACGGTCGAGGCGCAGGCCGAGCGGACGCTGCGCGCGGAAATGCTGCGCGACAGCCTCACCGGCCTGCCGAACCGTCTCGCCTTTACCGAGCAGATCGAGCAGCTCGGCGATCGCGTCGGCCGCGACGTCGGCCATGCGGTGCTGGTCGTCGACATGCTTCGCTTCAGCCGGATCAACGAGCATGGGCAGCCTTGCCGGCGACGAGCTTCTGATCACCTTCGCCCGGCGGCTGATCTCGGCGCTTCGCGCCGGCGACGTGCTTGCCCGCACCGGCGGCAACGAATTCGGAGTGCTGGTCACGCTCCGCCGCGGGATCGCCGACGCGATGACCGCGGCCGAGCGCATCCAGGGGTGATGGCCGCTCCGTTCAAGCTGTCGGACCTCGAGATCCGGGTCGAATGCGCGATCGGCCTTGCGCTGATGAGCCCGGGCCAGGACGCCGAGAGCTGTTCCGCAACGCGCAGTTCGCGGTCAAGCAGGCCAAGCAGAGCGGCAAGCCCGAGATCTACGAAGCCAGGCAGGCGAGCGAGGCCCGCCGCCGCTTCTCGATCGAGACCGAGCTTCGCCGAGCGCTCGACAGGGACCAGCTCAACCTCTGCTACCAGCCGCTGATCGACTTGAAGTCGGGCGAGGTCGCCGGCTTCGAGGCGCTCGCGCGCTGGAACCAAGAGGAGCGCGGGCCGATCAGCCCGACCGAGTTCATCCCCGTGGCCGAGGAATCGGGGCTGATCCTCCAGCTCGGCCGCTGGGCGATGCACAAGGCGGCCGACACGCTGGCCGAGTGGGACCGGACGGCGGGCGAGAAGGCCTGCCGCTCTACGTCGGCGTCAATCTGTCGGCGATCCAGGTCGCGCGGGACGATATTGCCGCGATGGTGCAAAGCGCGCTCAAGGCGAGCGGCCTCACCGGCGATCGGCTGACCCTCGAGCTTACCGAAAGCTCGATCGTCCAGGACCCGGCGTGTGCGACGCGCGTGTTCGATGCGCTCAAAGCGCTCGACGCGACTGTCGCGATGGATGATTTCGGCACCGGTTATTCGAGCCTCGCCTATCTCCAGCGGCTGCCGATCGACGTGCTCAAGATCGACCGCAGCTTCGTGTCGGGGATGATGGTCGACCCGGACAGCGTCGCCATCGTGCGGGCGATTCTCCGGCTGGCCGACGCGCTCGGCATGTCCACCACCGCCGAAGGGATCGAGACGGTCGAACTTGCGACCACGCTCGCCGCCCTCGGCTGCGCGAGCGGCCAGGGCTATTATTTCGCCAAGCCGCTCGAGGCGGGCGCCGCGCTCGAGTACTGGAAATCGCGCAAGGGGCGGTAGCTCCGCGAGGCGGCACGTTGCCCGTCCGCCACAGTCCGCGGCCCTCTACGTCATCGACCCGGCTTCACTTGAACCCGCGGTCCCGTATCGGCATTGTTCAGCTGGGATCGGGTAGAGGGATTGTCGTGAACGTAAAGCGGATCAACAGGATCGCGTGCGCCTCGGCGGCCGCGCTTGCCCTTGCGGCTCCGAGCGTGGCGAGCGGCCAGGCCCCCGTGCCGGTGCTGCCGGCGACCTCGGCGGCAAGCCTTCCGAACATCGGCGCCGTCGCCGCCGTCTACAGTCGGCACAATCTGGGATCCCTGTGGTTCCGCGCAGGCGCTCCGAGCCCCGCAGTAAACCAGCTGACGGCAATCCTGCGCCGCGCGCCGGTGGACGGTCTCGCCTCGGGCCCGCAGCTCGCCGCGCAGGTCGAGGCCGCGGTTCGTCAGGCCGCCGGCGGCGATCCCGCGGCGGTCGCCGCGGCCGATCGGACCCTCTCGGCCGCCTGGGTGCTCTACGTCCAGACCATCAAGCTCCCGACGCGCGACATGATCTACGCCTATGAGGTGCTGAAGCCGCAAGGGTCGCGCGTCGATCAGATCCTTTTCGGTGCCAAGGGTGCGCCGCTCCTCGAGCAGCACCTCGCCCAGGTCGCTTCGGTCAACCCGATCTACTCGGGCATTCGCGATGCCGAATGGGCGCGCATGCAGGCGAGCGGGAGCCTTGCGCCGGGCCCGCGCATCGCTGCCAATCTCGACCGGGTGCGCTCGATCCCCGCGCGCGGCCGCTTCATCCTCGTCGATTCCGCCTCGCAGCGGATGTTCATGTACGAGAACGGCGTTCCGGTGGACTCGATGAAGGTGATCGTCGGCACTCCGGAAATGCCGACGCCGCTGATCGCCAGCGTCATGTATTATGTGACTTTCAACCCGCAGTGGAACGCGCCCGCTCACCTGGTCCGCGGCCCGATCGCCAGGAAGACCCTCGCGGGCGGAATGAAATATTTCAATTCCATGGGCTACGAGGTGATGGCCGACTGGACTCGGGATTCGGCCGTCGTGCCTGCCGAGAGCATCGACTGGAAGGCGGTCGCCGCGGGCAAGATCAATCCGCGCATCCGGCAGAAGCCGGGCAAGGAGAATTTCATGGGTCTCCTGAAATTCACCTTCCCGAACTCGCAGGACATCTATCTTCACGACACCCCGGCCAAGGCATTGTTCGCGCAGTCGTCGCGCGACCTGTCGAACGGCTGCGTGAGGGTCGAGGACGCCCAGCGCTTCGGACGCTGGCTGCTCGGCCGCGAGCCGGTTCCGCCGGGGACCGACCCCGAGATCCCGGTGCAGATGCCCAGCGGCGTGCCGATCTTCCTGACCTACATCACCGCTCAGCCTTCGGGCGGTCAGCTGACCTTCCTCAAGGACGTCTACGGCTGGGACCGGCCGGGCGCGCAGATCGCCTCGAGCTACGTCAGCCCGGTCAGCGCCGCGCGCTAGGTCCGGGCGCGCCGGCCAGAGCGTCGGCGACGATCCGCTCGAGCTCCTCGGCTCCCGGGAAGCCGCTTTCCACCCATTGCCGCTCGATCGCTCTCAGCGTCGCTGCGACCTTCGGTCCAGGCGCAAGGCCGCGCTCGATCAGCACGCCCCCGCCGATCGGCAGGCGCGGCGCGGCCCAGCGCGCGAGCGACGACGCCTGGTCCGGGCGGCCGGCGAGCAGCAGCCGGTCGACCGCGCATTCCTTTCCCACATAATAAGCGAGGGCTCGCGGGTTGGAGCCGAGGTCGCGCGCGGCCGAGCAGGCGAGGCGCTTGCGCGCCTTGTTCGACAGCTTGAGCCGAACGGCGATGGCTTCGGCGACCCCGGGGTCGGCGGGCAGCAGCGCGGCCAGTCGTCGCAGCGGGTCCGGCTCGCATCTTGCGCTGCCCTCGGCGGCGACCAGCGCCTGTAGCCGGCCGAGCGCGTCCTCGCCGATTTCCGGCAGGACCGGGCTAAGGATGCCTTGCTCGAGCATTACGGCGAGCGTCGGGGCAGGATCGGGGACGGCGAGCAGCTTGAGCAGCTCGTCGGCGATCCGTTCGCGCGACAGGGCCATCAGGTCGTTCGCCCGGGCCGCGCAGGCTTCGACCGCTTCGGCATCGGGCGAGGCTTGGCCGAAGCGCGCGTGGAAGCGGAACAGGCGAAGAATGCGCAGATGGTCTTCGGCGATTCGCTCGAGCGGGTCGCCGATGAAGCGCACGCGGCGCGCCTTCAAATCCTCGGTGCCGCCGAAATAGTCGTAGACCTCGCCCGTCAGCGGGTCCGCGAACAAGGCGTTGATGGTGAAGTCGCGCCGCGCGGCGTCGGCCTTCCAGTCGTCGGTAAAGGCGACCGTTGCGCGCCGGCCATCGGTGGAGACGTCGCGCCTCAGGCTGGTGATCTCGGCCGTCCGTCCGCGAGTGACCGCAGTGATGGTGCCATGGTCGATACCCGTGGGGATTGCCCGGATCTTCGCCGCTTCGAGGCGCTCGAGCACCTGCTCGGGCCTGAGCCTGGTTGCAAGGTCGATGTCGTTGACGGGCAGGCCGAGAAGCTCGTCGCGGACCGCCCCGCCGACGTAGCGGGTCAGGCTCTCGCCGGCGCCGAGCGCGTCGAGCAGGCGCGCGATGCCCTTGCGCCGCCGCCATTTGGCCGCGTCGAGCTTCAGGTCCACAGGCGCTTGCCCAGGTTCACGAGCATCGCCGCTGTCGCCCCCCAGATCCTCCGGCCGTTCCACTCGATCACGTAATAGTGGCGCTGTGTCCCCGCGAAAACCACGCTCTCCAACCGCTGGTTGGCCGGGTCCAGCAGGAAATCGAGCGGCGCCTCGAAACAGTCGGCAACCTCGAGCTCGTGCGGCTCGAGCGGGAGGTCGGGCGGGATCAGGCCGAGGACCGGGGTGACCAGGTAGCGGGTGATCGTCCGGTAATCGTCCATCGGCCCGACGAGATCGACTGCCCCAGGCTCGAGGCCGATCTCCTCCCATGCCTCGCGAAGGGCCGCGGCGAGCGCGTCTTCGCCGTCGTCGATGCGCCCGCCGGGAAAGGCGATCTGGCCCGCATGGGTACGCAGGTCATCGCGCCGGACGGTGAGGATCACGCCGGGCTCGGAGCGGTCGGTCACCGCCACGAGCACGGCGGCGCGCGCCTCGGGCCCGGCGTGCTGCTCGACGAAGTCGCCGGCGAGCAGGCCCGGTGGCGCAGCGCGGTTGAGCGC
The DNA here is from genome assembly GCA_030447545.1 of Sphingomicrobium sp. GTDB lineage: Bacteria > Pseudomonadota > Alphaproteobacteria > Sphingomonadales > Sphingomonadaceae > Sphingomicrobium. The sequence goes on from JAUJOV010000001.1 coordinate 12,381, forward strand.
CTTGGCCAGGCGCTCGCGAACGGTCATTCGGGGCAGTCCGACAGAGCGAAGAAAGTGCCGTTGCTCCACAGTCCCGGCGGATCGTGCCCCTCGGCCATCGCGATCTCGGCAAGCTCGTAGTAGATCGGCCGCGACAGCTCGGCTTCGAGGCCGTGGCGAACCAGCACGCGCGGGGAGGGGCCGTGGTCGCCCGGGACTAGCCTGAGCGGATGGTCGGGGCCGATGATGACGGCGTCGCCGCTGTCTAGCTTCAGCGCGATCGTTCGCTCGCGGCCGCTTCCCTCGCTGTGCATTTCGACCGCCCGGAACGCCGTTCCTTCGACCTCGATCTCGAGCTTCTCCACCGGAGTGACGAGCATGTGCCGGCCGTCGGGCTCGCGCCTCAGGACCGTCGATAACAGGCGCACCATCGCCGGCCGGCTGATCGGGGAGCCCTGGTGGTACCAGGTGCCGTCGCGCGCGATGCGCATCCCGCTGTGCCCGCAGTGCGGCGGGTCCCAGCGCTCGACGGGCGGCAGCCGGCGCTCGGCGATCAGCTTGTGGAGCTCGGCCAGGCTGATGCCCTGAAGCTCGATGGGCGCGCGCGACTCCGGCATCCGTGCCGATTGCGTCGCTGCGCTCGCAATGACATCAGGGCCGGATGAGCGACGAGCCGCGCACTGCAATCGTCACCGGGGCCGGCAAGCGGGTCGGCGCAGCCATTGCCGCTGCGCTTGCCGGGAACGGCTGGACGGTCGTCGGCCATGTTCATGATCCGGCGGACGAGGTACCCGAGGGCGCTACCAGGGTGGCCGCCGAGCTGTCGGATCCGCTCTGCGCGGAGACGATCTTCGCCGCGGCTGCCGGCCTTCCGCCGGTGCGCCTTCTGGTCAACAATGCCGCGCGCTTCGCATGGGACGGCCTGGGCGACTTCAGCCCGGCCGAGCTCGAAAGCCACATGGCGGTCAACCTGCGCGCTCCGATCCTGCTCACGCAGGCGTTCGCAGCGCGGCACTCGGCAGGCGCCGACGCGCTCGTCGTGAACCTGCTCGACTCGAAGCTCGCTTCTGCGAACCCGGACTTCCTCAGCTACACCTTGTCGAAGCAGGCGCTCGCCGGGTTCACCGAGCTTGCCGCCCGCGCGCTCGCGCCCCAAGGCATTCGAGTCAATGGCGTGGCGCCGGGGCTGATGCTTCGCTCGCCGGGTCAGAGCGAGGAGAATTTCGAGGCAATGCACGCGCACAACCCGTTGCAGCGAGGAGTCGAGCCGGCGGACGTTGCGGCGGCGATCGGCTTTCTCGTCGGCGCGCGCACGGTCACTGGCCAGGTGATCACGATCGACTCGGGCCTGCGCTTCTGGGCGCCTGATCGGGACGTGCAGTTCCTGGGGCGGCGATGAGCGGCGAGCGGCCGGGCCTGGACGGACTTGTGCCCGCCGATCTCCAGCCGAGGAGCGCGCGGATCGTGCTAGACTCGCTCGAGGTCCCCGCCGACATCGGCTTCCACGACTTCGAGGTCGGGGTTCCGCAGCGGCTGCTGGTCACCGTCGAGATCTGGCTCGAGCAGGTACCGCCGGCGGACTGCGACGATCCGGCCCGGGCCTGGGACTATGACTTCCTGCGCGGACAGATCCTCGAGCTCGCGGCGGCGCGCCGCTACAACCTCCAGGAATCGCTTGCGCACGCCATTTACGCGAGGTTCGCCGGGATGCGCGGGGTGAGGGCTTTGCGGGTCGCCACGGCCAAGCCCGACATCTACCCGGACGCGCGCTGCGTCGGGGTCGAACTGGCCTCCTTCACGGGCGCGGCACCGGAGGTGTAACGACATTGATGAACGTGGAACAAAATTCATTGCGCCGCACTTGTGGCGCTTATAGAGGAGGCGCGCCGCTGCTGATGTGATGTTGATACATCGGGGGCGCTTCCACAGGCCCCGGGCGCGGGGATTTTCGCCACGCCCAGGACCGTGCAGTTGACGGCGTGTCGAGGAGAATAGCGGCTCAAATGTCCTACGCCCAACGCAAAGAGATGAGCGGCAACCGGACGGTCGCCATCATTATTGTTGCCGTGCTCCACGCGGTGCTCGGCTACGCGCTCGTGAGCGGGCTTGCCTACAACATCGTCAAGCAGGCGACCGAGGACCTCAAGACGTTCAACGTCGAGGAGGAGCCGCCGCCCCCCGAGGAGGTGCCGCCTCCGCCCGAGAACGTTCCGGAGACTCCTCCGCAGGTGGTGTCGCCGCCGCCGATCGTGCGCACGAACGTCGCGCCGCCACCGCCGATGAGGGTCGTGCGCGAGGCTCCGCCGCCGGTCGTCACTTACACTGCGCCGCCGGCGCCGCGGCCTCGGCCGCCTGCGCCGCCGCCGCCGCCGCCGCCACCACCACCGCCGCAGATCGCCACCAAGGCGCAGAGCGCCAGCGGCAATCTACAGGGCCTGATCTCGGGCGACGATTATCCGTCGAGCGCCCAGAGTAACGAAGAACAGGGCACGGTAACCGTGCGGCTGTCGATCGGCACCGACGGGCGCGTCACGGGCTGCAACGTCAGCTCGTCGAGCGGCTCACGGGCGCTCGACAGCGCGACCTGCCGGATCCTGCGCAGCCGAGCCCGCTTCACGCCGGCAAGGCTGAGCAACGGCCAGCCGACCACCGACACCTTCACCCAAAGGATTACCTGGCGTCTCGAATAGCTGCGGACTGAAGATTTCGACCATTTCTCGAGAGGAAAGTAGACGGATATGTCAATTCTCGCACTCATGTCAGCCGCCGCTGCCGCTCCGGCCGGCGAGAATCCCTATGGTTTGTGGGAGGCCCTCGAGCAGGGCGGAATCATCGCCTGGTCGGTGTTCATCATCCTGGTGGGCATGTCGATCGTCTCCTTCTACATCCTGTTCACCAAGCTGATGCAGCAGCAGAAGATCATCGCCCAGGGCCGCAAGGTCCGCGCGAGCTTCTGGAACGCGCCCAACCTGCGCGATGCTGCCTCGAAGCTCGAGCAGCGCAGCGCCTATCGCGCGATTGTCGACGATGCGCTGGTCGCCCAGGAGCAGCACGACAAGCTGACCGACCCGATCGACCGCCACGACTGGATGGCCAACAGCCTGGCGCGCAGCCAGGGCGCGATCGGCTCGCGTCTCGGTGAGGGCCTCGCCTTCCTCGCGACGGTCGGCTCGACCGCTCCGTTCATCGGCCTGTTCGGCACCGTCATCGGCATCTATCGCGCCCTGATCAAGATCGGCGCGTCGGGCCAGGCGTCGATCGACGTCGTCGCGGGTCCGGTCGGTGAGGCGCTGATCATGACCGCGCTCGGACTGGTCGTCGCGGTGCCGGCGGTGCTCGCCTACAACTGGCTCGTTCGCCGCAACAAGTCGATCATGGAGGACCTTGCGGCCTTCACCAACGACCTTCACGGCTATCTGATGTCGGAAGGCCGCGTGAAGCCGCGCCTCGGCACCGGAACTAGCAAGACCGGCCGCTCCGACCCGGGTGTCGGCGCCACCACCACCGCCGGCCATCCGAGCTCGCGCGCGCAGGAGCCGGTTCGCGCCGGTGCCACGCAGACGAGCGCGCAGACCACTACCGACCGGGTCTAAGGTCCGACTGGTCCAGGACCGGCCACGCGAACGCGCGGCCGGTCCGGATCGAGGCAAAGGCGTTTAGAAGGAAAGCCACACAACCATGGCAATGGGCGTAACCGAAGACGGCGAAGACACGGAGATCTCGGACATCAACGTCACGCCGCTCGTGGACGTGATGCTGGTGCTCCTGATCATCTTTCTAATCGCCGTCCCCGTCGTGTTGCAGACCGTTCCGGTCGAGCTTCCCAAGGTCCGCTACGAAGTGACCACGACCAAGCCCGAAAACGTCAACCTGTCGGTGAAGGCCGGCCCTGGAGGCGAGTGCGAGGTCTACTGGAACCTGACCAAGGTGAAATCCGAAGACCTGCTCGACCGCGCGGTCAAGAAGCTCGAGGACCAGATTGCCGCCGTCGGTGGAGTGGAGAATCTGACCGAGGAGAACATGCCCGAGGCGCACATCCGCGGCGACGTCAACACGCCGTACCGCTGCATCGGCGGAGCGGTGTTCACCATGCAGCGGGCCGGCTTTGCGCGCGTCGGCTTCATTTCCGAGCCGCCCGCCGGCCCGGGCACCGTCACGCAGCGCCTGTAGACTAGGAGTTCTTTCCCATGGCGATGCAAACGACCAGCGACAACAGAGCCGGCGAGCCGATGATGGACATCAACATGACGCCGCTGATCGACGTCATGCTGGTGCTTCTGATCATGTTCATCATCACCATCCCGATCCAGACCCACGCGGTGAAGCTCGACCTTCCCGTCGACCAGCCCAACCAGCCGCCGCCGCCGATCGACCCGGTCAAGAACAAGGTGGTGGTTACCCAGGCCGGCGCAGTCCTGTGGAACGGCGCGCCGGTCAACATGGAGCAGCTGCGCCAGTACCTCGAGATCTCGCAGCAGATGAACCCAATCCCCGAGCTTCACATGCAGCCCGAAGCCGAGGCGCGCTACGAACTGGTGGACGAGGTGCTCGCGACCACCAAGCGCGCCCAGGTCGAGAAAATGGGCTTCGTCGGCAACGAAGCCTATATGAACTTCTAGGCGGCTTGCCTCTGCTTTCCTCTAACGGGCGGTCCTTCGGGGCCGCCCTTTTCCTTTGTCGCACGTACGCATTGGCGATTATCGCCGAATGCCCGCTTTCCACCCATTGCGGGAGATCAGCCTCGTGACCGATCTCGAGCCTTGGCGGACACCGGCCAGCCACCCTTTCGCTGATCTTTGACCGAGCCTGGCGAGCTGGTACCTGCCTTCCGCGCTGGGGATCGGCGGGGTGATCCATGCTCTTGTTCTGGATTTTGTCGTTTGCGATTGCCTGGGCGCTGACCATTCCGCCCGCCCTCGCTCAGCTCGGCCTGATCTCGTCGTCGCCCGTCCCGTACGGCGTGACAGTGCTGATCGGCGTTGCTCCGATCGTCGCCGCGGCGGTGGCCGCTGCACGCGAGGGACGAGGCCACGCTTACTGGCGCTCGCTCGCGCGCCTGCCGCGGCCCGGCTGGACGGCGCTGTTCGCGAGCCTCTTGCCGCCGGCACTGCTGGCGATTGCCTATGCCGTGCGAGCGGCCACCGGCGAGCCGATCCGCGTCGCGCTCGACGCTCAGGTCGCGATGATGGGCCTGCTGTGGCTGGTGCTCGCGTTCGGCGAGGAAGCGGGCTGGCGCGGCTTTGCCTTGCCCCGCCTGGTCGAGCGCCACGGCTTCTGGCTCGCTTCGCTGATCCTGGGGGTCGTCTGGTGCGTCTGGCACTATCCGCGGCTGCTCGGCAGCCCCTATCTCGGGCCCTTGGCGGAAGGCCTGCCGCTGATCGGCCTGTTCTCGGTCCAGATCATCATTGGAAACTTCATCCTGTGCTGGATCTACTTCCGCTCGGGCCGCTCGGGCGTTGCGGCGACCCACTACCACACCACAGTCAACTTCGTAGAGACAGCATATTTCCTCGCCGCCACGGATCTCGTCATTACCGGGCTCATGGCGCTGGTCGTGCTCAGGATCGCCGTGTTCGACCTAAACCTGTGCGCCGGCATCAGCCGTAGGAGCCGCTGCTAATGTCCCTTTCCACCCATTGCGGACATCCAAGCTCGGCCTAGAGTTCGCCCGGGCAACGGGTGGATCGCACTTGCTACAAAGCCTCCGCGAACAGCTGATAGCAATGGCGCAGCGGGACTTTCAGACGCGCGAGGCTCTGGCTGCCGACCAGAGCCTGTTCAACGGCTATCATCCGCAAATGCAGGCCATCCACGAGGAGAATGCCGGGGTTCTGGAGCGCATTATCGAGGAACATGGCTGGCCTTCACGAGATATCGCCGGCGACGATGGCGCAGAGGCTGCCTGGCTCATTGCCCAGCACGCCATCGGACTTCCCGACTTGCAGAGGAAGTGCCTGCGTCTGCTTGAAGAAGCTGCGCGAGACGGGGCGGTCCCGCCGTGGCAGCCTGCAATGCTCCTCGATCGCGTCTGCGTCTTCGAGGGCAGGCTGCAGCTGTATGGGACCAGCTTCGACTGGGACGAGCATGGCATGATGAGCCCGCGCCCGATTGCCGATCCGGACAGCGTTGATCAAAGGCGAGCCGCCGTCGGCCTGTCTCCCCTGAGTGAAGCAATCGCCTTGCAGCGCCGGCAATCCACCGGCCAGCCGAAGCCCGCCAGCTTCATTGAGCGGCAGCGCGAATTCGAGGAATGGGCAAAGAGCGTCGGCTGGAGGTGACCCGAAGGTCCGCTTTCCGTACTCGAGCCGTCCTACCCTTCGAGGACCCAGCGGATGCGCTGGGTCAGTGTATCCGTGGTTGAATTGCCGCGGCTGTCCCGCGCCGGAGTGAACCTGGCGCGGCTCTGCAGGATCCGGCAGGTCGCATTGTCCAGCGTCCGCGAGCCGCTCGATGAACTGACGTTGCAGCCGGTGACACGGCCGCTCGGGCCGACGGTCAGCCGGACCGTGACAGACCCCTGCTCGTCGCGCTCGAGGGCGGTTTGAGGATAATCGCCGCCCCGGAAGAGGGACCCTGCAGCGCCGCGACCGCACTTTTCGGCGGAACTGTCTTCATCGGCGGAGGCGGAGGCGGCGGCGGAGGCGGAGGCGGGGGCGGAGGCGGAGGCGGTGCGGGCCGGGCGACCGGCGCAGGGGGTGCAGGCGGAGCGGTCCGCGTGACCACGGGCGGAGGGGCCTCCCGGACCGTTCGCACGGGCTCCGGCGGAGCAACGTTCGTGCGCACGACCGGCGGCGGCGAGACCACGGGCGGCGGAGTCTCTGGAATGTTCTCGGGTGGCGGGGGCGGCGGTTCCTCGGGAGGTGGTGGCTCCTGCTCGACATCGAAGGTCTTCAGTTCGACCGTCGCTTTCTGGATTACGTTGTACGCAAGACCGGTGACGATGGCGTAGCCGAGCAAGGCGTGGATGAGCGCGACGATGACGATCGCGACCGTGCGGTTGGTGCCTATCTGTCTCCGTTGTGCGTAGGACACGATTCCTCTTTCCCGGAAGGTCGGCCGCTGATCGGACATGAGCGAACCCCAGGCGGTGCCATCGAAAGTTCGAGGAGGGGCCCGACGAGCTAGCGCCGGGCGCCGCACCGGCTGGGGAAGATGCGGCTTCCCTCATTAAACCAACGATTACCGGCTCATCGGGTTGCGGTGCAGCAAACCTGAACCGGGAAAAATGACGCTGTGGCGCAAGTTTCATGCCCTCGGGCGAGTCAGGCCGGCCGATCGCGAGCCACTCCACAAAGCCTGGCCGATCGCAATGTCGGCTTTCCACTCAAAGCGGGCGTCAGGCGCAGTCGCAGTTAAATCGAGAGGCTGGCCGCAGCGTCACTCCACGCGCCAGCTGATCCTCGTCTTGTACACCGAAGCGACGGCACGCCCTGCTGAGTCGATTGTGGGAGTGAACTTCACTTCCTTTTCGAACGTCTCGCAGGTGACGTGATCGAGCACGGCGTTGCCGCTGCCCTCCGTCACCGAGCACTGGACCACCGACCCGTCGGCGCCCACCACCACGGTCACGCGCGTGGCCCCGGAGATTCCGAGCCGCGCCGCAACCACCGGGTAGTCGCCCGGGGTGAAATATTCGGCCGCGTCGAATTGCGCCGGCCTTGCAACGCTGCTCCGGCGGGCCTCGTCCAGTCCCAGTCGGTTCACGAGCTGGGCGACGCAGCGATCGAGTTTGGGACTGTGAAGGGCCAGCCCGTCCAGGCTGAATTGCAACTCGCGCACTCCTTCCCCGCGCAGCTTCAGACTGGGCGAGCGGAGCACTGTCGTGGCGCGATCAGTCGGAAGGTCGAACTTGATGAAGCGCTTGCCGAGGTCCGCGGCCGGAAAGTCGATGAAATCGATCGGGACTTCCGTGTTGCCGTAGGTGAGGACCCCCTTCGACCAGCGGGTCGGAGCGGTCGTGCCGCGATAAACGACGAAGATGCGCGTCGACTCGCCGGTGAGCGACGGCCTGATCCCGACGCGCTGGTAAGTGTTTCCGCGTCCGTCGGTTCGCCAAAGCGAGCATTGCTTGTTGTCGTAGCTGAGGCCCCATTGTGGAGGCTGTTGAGGAGCCTGTGCCGCCGCGGCTGACGAACTCGCGACCAGGGCCGCGGCGGCGACACGGCTGATCAATGCTCCACCAAACCCGTTCACGGCACGGTCCCCCCATGCTGATGCGCCAATCGCCGGCGTCTGGGAATGATGTTCACCCAAGTGGGAAGCAATCGCAAGTCTGCCTTCCACCCCGAAGCGGCTATTCGGTTTGGGCCTGATTTCGACCCGTTGCGCCAGTGGCCGCTCAGGTTCCGCTTTCGATCGGTTTCAGACATTAGGGAGCGCTGGAGATCGAATCCCCATGCGCCGCCTCATCTTCCTCCCGCTTGGGCTGCTGAGTCTCGGCCTGGCAGCCGTTGGAGCGGTCTTGCCTTTGCTTCCCACAGTGCCTTTCGTGTTGCTTGCTGCTCTATGCTTCGCAAAGAGCAGTCCACGCCTGGAGAGCTGGATTCTCAACCATAAGACCTGGGGTCCTCACAACCTGGCATGGCGGCAGTCTCGTGCGATCAGCCGCAGCGGCAAACGGGCGGCGTGGACCGCCTTTGCGTTGAGCGCAGCGGTCGGGTTCACCGTCCTTTCTGGACCCTTGCGGCTGCTCCCCGTGCTTGCTGCCCTGGGAGGGAGCTGGTGGATAGCCGCGCGGCCCACGGCGCCGCCATCGTTCCGGCGGGATGACTCGGCGTCACGCAACTGGCCGCGCTAGGTCGCTTTCGGCCCATTGCGGACATTGGCCGCGTGTCTGCTCTGGCCTCATTGCACACGGTAGCGAGTGCTTTTCTGGCCCATTTCCCGGTGATAAGCTCGAGTGAGGACGAACCGACGAGCCGCTGATGAAAGATCAAGAAAGCCGCGAGCAACGCCGCTCCCGACAGGACCGCGAATTTGAGGCCAGCCAGCGCGGGCTGCGCGAAAGCATCGCCAGAACGCGCAAGCTGCTCGATCAGTCCGACCAGATGATCCAGCGCCACCGGAAAGAATGCGACGAAGCGGGGGACTAGGCCGAGCCTTCGGGTCGCTCCCTCACAATCATGTCGAGCGCGTAGAGGCTGATGCGCGAGCCGTCCTCCCGGAACAGCTCGACGTCGTTGATGCCCTGGCGGCGCAGTTGGCGTGCTTTCGCAGCAGCCTCGCGCGCAGTGAGGTCGTGATAGGACGCATTACCGCCAGTGAGCCTGAACACGCGCAACCCCCCGGTAGAGCTCTGCTATATAACCGAAATGATCTTCAAGGAACATTGGGCAAAGCACAGCCGTGCTGATGGCCGCTTTCGACGCTGCGCCGCCATTTTCGCACAGCGCGAGTCGCTCATCCGGCCGCACCGGAGGGCTTGAACAACGCCGTTGCGGGCGACACTAGCCGCTGATGGTCGGCCGCACGCTCATTCGCCCCACCGCTTTCGTGGACTCCCCGTTCGGCCATGACGGCAAGGTCGCGAGGCTGGCGGGCGGGCTCGCCTGGTTTGCCGCGGTCGAGCTGATCGGGGTAGACGAGCAGCGCCGGGTCTCGGCCGAGCTGGTGGCGGTCGAGGGGCTCGAAAGCCGCTTCGACGACGATATGGCCGCCCAGTGGCGCGCGATCACCGGACCGCGCGCTCCGCTCGAGCTCGGCGAGCGAACGATCCGGCTCGACCAGCCGCAGGTGATGGGCATCGTCAACGTGACGCCTGACAGCTTTTCGGACGGGGGGCGCTTCGCCGACCCGGCCGCCGCGGTCGCCGCGGGGGTCGGGATGTCGGCTGAGGGCGCGGCGATCATCGATGTCGGCGGGGAGTCGACGCGTCCGGGCGCGCAGCCGGTGTGGGAGCGCGACGAAATCGAGCGCGTGGTTCCGGTGATCGAGCGAATCGCGGGGAGCGGCGCCGCAGTGTCGATCGACACGCGCAAGAGCGAAGTCATGACGGCAGCGCTCGCGGCGGGAGCGGGGATGGTCAACGACGTGTCCGCCCTGACCTTCGACCCGCGCTCGGCCGAGGTCGTGGCAGACGCACGAGTGCCGGTCGTGCTGATGCACCATCAGGGCGCGCCCGAGACGATGCAGCAGGACCCGCGCTACGACGATGTGCTGGTCGAGATTTACCTGTGGCTGGAGGAGCGCGTCGCCGCGGCCCAGGGGGCCGGGATCGAGCGCTCGCGGATCCTGATCGACCCGGGTTTCGGCTTCGGCAAGACGGTCGCTCACAATCTCGAGCTGATCAACGGGCTTGCGCTGTTCCACTCGCTCGGCTGCCCGGTCGTGGTCGGCGCCAGCCGCAAGCGGACCATCGGCGCGCTGTCGGGCGAAGCGCCGGCGGATCGCCGCCTGGGCGGGAGCATCGCCTTTGCGCTTAAGGCTCTCGAGCAGGGCGCGCAGGTGCTGCGCGTCCACGATCTGTTCGAGACGGTGCAGGCGCTCAGGGTGTGGCGCGGGCTTCGCGACCAGGCTTTGACGCCTAGGGTTTAGGGTGTTTTCCGCTCCTAACATCGGGGGTTGGGTTGAAGGGGCCGTCACGGGAGTAAATCCCGTGACGTCGGACGGGTTTGCTCGGCTGAGGCCTCGCGCCCCGTCGACCGGGCGCTTCGCAGCAGCCGTTCCGCCATGCCCCCGGCATGGCGGCGTGCGGCTGCTCTTCGCGCTGCTCCGGCGACGCTATGCGTCGGCGTCGCTGCGCTCGGTGCTACGCGCCGTGCTACGCGGCCGTGTCTATCCCGATATCGCCCAGCTTGCGGTAGAGCGTCGAGCGGCCGATGCCGAGCCGCCGCGCAACCTCGGTCATTCGGCCGCGGTAATGGCCGATCGCGAGCCGGATGATGTCCGCCTCGATCTCCTCGAGAGTGCGCAAATGGCCCTCGTTGGTGAACAAGGTGACCGGTGAAGCGCCTCCGACCGCGGCGTCGCTCGACTGCTTGCTGATCAGCGGCGCGAAATCGCTCTTGCGGCCGGTGAAGCGCGACTGGATCGCGATGTGCGGGAAGTCCTCGGCGGTGAGCGCTCCGCGGCTGCAGTGAAGCCCCGCGCGGAACAGGACGCTGCCCAGCTGCCGGACATTGCCGGGCCAGCCGTAGCGCATCAGCACCGCAAGCGCGTCATTGCCGATCGACAGCGGCGGGATCAGGTGCTGCTCGGCGAACTGGGTGAGCAGGTGGCGCGCAAGCGCGGGGATGTCGGCGCTTCGCTCGCGCAGCGGCGGCAGGCACACGACCGTGGTGCTGATCCGCTCGCGCAGCATCGGGTTGAAACTGTCGCCGAGCAAAGTTGTCGAAGTTGCGATCAGCCGGACGTCGACCGACGAGCTTCCATTGCAGCCGACCGGCCGAACCTCGCCGGTTGCAAGGACTCTATCGAGCGTCTCCTGAGTCGAGGCGGGCAAAGCGCCGATCTCGTCGAGCACCAGCGTGCCGCCGTCGGCTTCGAGCATTCGGCCGGCTTTCTCGCCGAACGCTCCGGGGAAGGCGCCCTTCACATGGCCGAACAGCTCGCTGTCGACCACGTTTGCGGGAACCGACTTGCAGTCGAGGATCACCAGCGGACCGCGGGCGCGAAGGCTCGCCACATGGATCGCGCGGGCAACCGTTTCCTTGCCGGTGCCGGCCTCGCCGACGATCAGGATCGGCAGGCGGTTGCGCGCTGCCTTGGCGGCGACCGCAAGCGCTGCGCGGAAGTCGGGCGCGGCGCCGACCAGCTGCTCGAGCGAGTCGGCGGGCGCGAGCTTCTCGGCGAGCGGGACCAGCTCTCCCTCGGCCCTGCGCCGGTCGGCGGTGATTGCGAGCGCCTCGACCAGCCGCTCGGGAGCAACCGGGCGCGAGAGGAAATCGGTTGCTCCGGCGCGCATCGCGTCGACTGCCTGGGGAATGGAGCCGCTTTCCGAGAGCACGATCACCGGCAGGTCCGGGCGGTTCGAGCGAAGCGCGGCGATGGTCTCCGCGCCGCTCGCTTCGTGCCAGGTGCCGAGCAGGGCTGCGCGTACCTCGCGGCCGTGCGGGCCCTGAAGCAGGCCGACGGCGCTCTCGGTGCACGCCGCACCGATCACGCTCCAGCCGGCGCGCGAAGCCACTGCGGACACCAGCCGCCGCTCGGCCGGGTCGCCGTCGACCAGCAGCAGGGTCGGGATTCGTTGATCGGCCATGACTGCTCCTGCCCGGAGCCTAATCCTCAAGGAGTAAAGGCGGGCTTAAGGGCTCCACGGCCCGGTGCAGCATCTGGGGGCTTGGGCCGCGGGCATGCGCTTGTTATGGCGGGCCGACGCGAAGCTAGCGCGAAGGCCAAGGGGAAGATGATGGCGGAAGAAGAGCCACTGCTGAGCAGCCCACCGACGCAGGAAATGGGCTGGCACGTGCGGGACTATGAAGGCTTCGTGAAGCTGTTCAAATGGGGTGCGATCATCAGCTTCGTCATCGCCATGCTCGTCATTCTGATCATCGCCTAGTGCGCGGACGCACCGGCCGATGAAGATTGCGGTCCTCAAGGAGACCGCGCCCGGGGAGACCCGCTGCGCGGCAACGCCCGAGACGGTGAAGAAATTCACCGCGCTCGGGGCTCAGCTCGCGGTCGAGGCGGGTGCGGGCGCGGGTGCTTCGGTGGCGGACGAGGACTTCGCGGCGGCGGGCGCTTCGGTCGGGACACGCGAGCAGGTGATTGCCGACGCGGACGCAATCCTGTGCGTGAGCGGCCCGGACGCCGCGGCCCTGGCCCGCGCCAAGCCCGGTGCGCTGCTGGTCGGAGCGCTCGATCCGCTGCGGCGCGGTGAGGCCGTGCAGGGCTATGCGACCGCGGGGCTCGAGGCGCTGGCGATGGAATGGATGCCGCGCATCACCCGGGCCCAGTCGATGGACATCTTGTCCTCGCAGTCGAACCTTGCGGGCTACAAGGCCGTGCTCGAGGCGGGTGCGGCGTACGGCCGCGCCTTTCCGATGATGATGACCGCCGCGGGCACGATCAGCGCCGCGCGGCTGTTCGTGATGGGGGTCGGAGTCGCCGGGCTCCAGGCGATCGCCACCGGCCGCCGGCTCGGCGCTCAGGTCAGCGCGACGGACGTGCGCTCGGCGACGAAGGAGCAGATCCTGTCGCTCGGCGCCAAGCCCATCTTCGTCGAGAATGTCGCGGGCATCGAAGGCGAGGGCGCCGGCGGCTATGCGACGGAAATGTCGGAGGAATACAAACAAGCGCAGGCCGAGCTGGTGTCCTCGCACATCGCCAAGCAGGACATCGTGATCACCACTGCCATGATCCCCGGCCGCCCTGCGCCGCGGCTGATCAGCGACGCGCAGCTTGCGACCATGCGGCCGGGCAGCGTGGTCGTCGACCTCGCCGCCGAGGCCGGCGGCAATGTCGAGGGCTGCGTTCCAGGCGAGCGCGCCGAGCGCCACGGGGTGACGGTGATCGGAGCGTCGAACCTCGCGCGCAGCCTTGCAGCAGACGCCTCGGCCTTGTTCGCTCGCAACCTCTACAATTTCCTCAGCGCGTTCTGGGACAAGGAAAAAGGCGCGGTCGCGCTCCCCGACGACGACGAGATCGTGCAAGGCATCCGCCTTACGCGAGGCGGCACAATCGTCAGCGAGAGGCTCGCTCAAGGCTGAGCCTTGGCCCAGCACCGCGACATATTGATCATCGGCGGCGGGATCGCCGGCCTTTCCGCGGCCGCCGAGCTTGCGCAGCACGCGAACGTCACGGTCCTCGAGGCGGAGGGGACGGTCGGCTACCACTCGTCGGGGCGAAGCGCGACCATGCTTCATTATGCGCTCGGCGACCCGCAGGTGCGCGCGCTCACTTTCGCCAGCCGCGGCTTCTTCGAAGATCCGCCCGACGACTTCAGCGAAGTGCCGCTCGGCGCGCGCGCGTCGGTCCTCGTGCACGCGCGCGAGGACGAGCTCGGCGGGCTGGAGGCGCTCGATGCAGCGATTGCGCCCTTTGCGACGCTCGAGCGGGTGGGCGAGGAGGGGCTGGCCGAGCTCTGCCCGATCCTGCGCACGGGCGAGGGCGGCGCCGTCGCCGCGATCCATGACCCGAACGCGATCCGGCTCGATTCGGACGCGCTGCTTCAGGGGCATGTCCGGGCGCTTAGACGCCGCGGCGGCACGTTGGTGACGGACGCGCGAGTCAGCGCCATCGCCCGGGCCGGGGCGCAATGGCAAGTCGAGACCGAGCGGGGCGACACTTTCTGCGCGCCCGTAATCGTCAATGCTGCCGGTTCGTGGGCCGACGCGGTTGCGGTCATGGCCGGCCTAGGCCCCGTCGCGCTGACCCCGCTCAAGCGCACGATCATCACCTTCGATGCTCCCGCGGGCATGGATTCCTCGGGCTGGCCGTTCACCAAGACCGTCGCCGACGAGCTCTACTTCGCGCCCGAGTCGGGCCGCCTGTTCGCCTCGCCGATGGACGAGGTTGCGACCGACCCGTGCGACGCGCAGGCGGACGAGTTTGAGGTCGCTCTCGCCGCGTGGCGGATGGAGGAGCGCACGAGCCTGAAGGTCGAGCGAATCCACAGCCGCTGGGCGGGAATCCGCACCTTCGCGCCGGACCGGCACCTGGTCGCCGGCTTCGACCCGCGCGCGGACGGCTTCTTCTGGCTCGCCGGGCAGGGCGGGTTCGGCCTCCAGACCTCGCCGGTGATGGGCCGGATCGTGGAAGCGATCGTCGCCGGCACGCGCTGGCCGACGGACGCAGTCAGGCCCGACGAGCTAAGCCCCGCCCGCTTCCTCGGGTAGGCGCACCAGATCGACCCAGCGCTCGCCGACCAGATCGAACAATCGCTCGGGGGTCAGGCGAACCGACGCGTTGAGCGACCCGCCCGCGGGATAGACCGTGTCGAAGGCCGTGAGCGACTCGTCGACGTAGACCGGCAGGCTCGGTCGCGAGTCCGAACAGGCGCACGCCGCCGACCGGGTGGCCGGTCAACCAGCGTCTCCTCGACCCCGAGCATCCGCGGCCGAGCGCCGAGGGAGAGCGCTTGCGCTTGCCATTGTCGAGCCGTGCATCGCCGCGCGCGACCAGCAGCAGGTCTCGGCGCCGGCGCACTGCGAAGCGTCTTTGCGATCCGCCCGGGCTCGACGCCGAGCGCCCTGGCGGCGGTTTCGACCGTCGCCGTGCTCTCCACCGTCTCGATCAGCGGCAGGTCGGGCGCGTGTCCGCGAGGCCAGGCGCGCACGGACTCGAAGCTCATTCGCCCACCAGGTGCAGCGCAATCTCGCGCCGGTGCCGCTCGCGCCGGTGCTCGAACGAGATAGATGCCCTGCCAGGTGCCGAGCAGCATCCGCCCGCCCTCCACGGGAATCGCGAGCTGCGTCTGCGTGAGGGCCGAGCGCACATGCGCGGGCATGTCGTCCGGCCCCTCGTCATTGTGGGTGTAGAGCGAGCGATCTTCCGGAGCGGTCCGCTCGAACCAGGCCTCGAGGTCGCGGCGGGCGGCCGGAGCGGCATTCTCCTGGATCAGCAGCGACGCCGAGGTGTGACGGCAGAACAGGGTCAGCAGCCCCGAGCCGATGTCCTGCCGCTCGACCCAGCCCGCAATCTGCGACGTGATGTCGTGGAGCCCCTGGCGCGGCGCCGAGACGGTGATGGTTGAAAGCGACTGGCGAAGCATGTCGGCCGACTAGTCGAGCGGCCGCGCGAGCGCCAGCGGCTTGAAAGACGAATCGGCCCGACTCGGCGACCGGCGGCGACCCGCCGCGCGCTGCCATTTCAGGGCACAGCGCGAGTCGGGTCAGAAGCGCCGCGCATTGGCCTCCGGAGGCCGTCGGCGGCAGACGTGCGAAAACGTCCGTATCGCTACGGACGCTCCGCTATCTTCTTGAAAGACGTGAGCAAACGGGCCGGCGAACGGCCCTTGCGCGGACTTAGCCGTCGCTGCCGGTGTCGTCCTTGCCGCCGCCCCACCACCAGTCCCAGATCCCCCGGGTCGGCTTTTGCTTGGTCATCGAACATCCCCTTTACGTGCCCACTGCCCAATGCAGCGCGGGGATATTAACCTTAATAGATTTGGTAAGCAAACGATTAACTATTTGCCGGGGTCGTTACTGCTCCGCACAAGGAAGTGCACGCGCGCAAGCGGCAGCGGCTGCGGCAGCCCAGGCGGGTCCGGCAATTCGATGATCAGGCTGAAATCCGTCCGCCCCGGGGCATTTGGCCCGCGACGCTCAGGCGCCGCAGGTCAGGCGACGCGCGAGCCGCGCGAGGACGACAGGCGTTTGACCAGGCTCTCGAGGCTCATCGGCCGGCCGATCACGAAGCCCTGCGCGACGTCGCAGTTCATGTCGACCAGCGCCTCGAGCACCGCTTGCTGCTCGACCCCTTCCGCAACCACCCTTCGGCCGAGCGAATGGGCGAGCGCGATGGTCGACTGGACCATCACACGGTCGCTGCGCGTATCGAGCATCGCCTTGACGAAGCTCTGGTCGATCTTGATCTCGCTCGCGGGGATCTTCTTGAGATAGTCGAGGGTGGACAGGCCGGTGCCGTAATCGTCGATCGAGATCGTCACTCCGAGATCTCGAAGGCCGCCCAGCATGTCGAACGCCGAGCCGCTTCCGGCAAGCGCGGCCGTCTCGGTCAGCTCGAGCGTCAGAAGCTCGGCCGGCAGCCCATGGCGGGCAAGCATTGCCGGAAGCCGAAGGATGAAGCCCTTGTCGGCAAGCAGCCGCGCCGAAAGGTTGACCGCCATGCCGAAACCGCGGTGCTTGCGGTTGACGCTGGCAGCAGCGCCGATCGCCTGCTCGAGCACGAAATCGGTGAGCTTGCCGATCCGGTCGTGCTGCTCGGCCGCCGCGATGAACTCGGCGGCGGAGATCGGCCCCTTTTCCGGATGGGTCCAGCGGGCGAGCGCCTCGGCGCCGACGATCCTGCGAGTCTTGAGGTCGAGCTTGGGCTGGTAGGCGACCCACACCTCGCCCTTGTCGACCGCGCTGTCGAGCTGGCTGAGCATCGACAGCTTCCACGACGCGTCGGCGAGAGTTTCGGGATCGTAGAATTTCCACTTGAGGCCATCGTGCGCGGCTTCCTCGGCTGCGACCAGCGCGCTTGCCAGGCGGTTGGCGAGCGAGCGGCTGCTTCCGACCTCGACTCCGAAGGCGACCGAAAGGTCGATCGACAGGCCGTTGACTCGCGCCGGGTTGCGGAACAGCGAGTGGAGGGCTTCGATATGATTGCCGAACGGCAGCCGCGGCTCCTCGAACCAGGCGAAGATCCCGCCGTCGCCCTGGTAGAGGACCCGCTCGGGCTGACCGACCCGCAGCCGCGAGACGATCTGCTCGACCAGCTGACGCTCGCTGTCCGGCGGCAGCGTGGCCAGGGCTTCGGCATAGTTGAGCACTCGCGCAGCAATGATCGCGCGGTCGCGTGCCGTCTTGCTCGGCGCCATTGCGCCGAGGTTCGGGAGGCCCGAGACGGCGTTGGTCAGCTCGCCGAAGCGCATTCGCCGGCGCACGAGGACTGCCCAGACCGTCAGAATCACGAACAGGCCCGGGGTGACATCGACGAAGATGAGGCTTGCATCGAGTGCGACCGGTGCAAGCAGCAGCACGGCGGTCGCTGTGGCCAGGACCAGGTTCTGACTGCGCCGCTGATGCCGAAGCAGCGCCAGTGCGGCAAGCGCAATGGCGAGCAGGAATGCCGGGATCCCGCCGAGCTGCACCGGCTTGCCCTGCTTGAGAGTCTCGGCGCCGATGATCTGGATGTAGACCCCGCCCATCTTCCCGACGCCGGGGATGAAGAACTGATCGCCGATCGCCTTGGAATTGGTGCCGATGACGACGTCCTTGCCTGCGACCAGGCGCGGGTCGAACTGGCCGGCGAGGACCTTGTCCGCGCCCACCTGGGGGATGCTCGTTGGCGAGACCGAATAGTCGGCCATGAATTCGCCGGTGCGGCCTTCGACGCCGGCGAGGCTTGCTGCGAGCGAGGGAATGCGCTTGCCGCCGCTCTCAACCGAATAGGGCAGGCGCCAGACCACATTGTAGTAATTATATTCGACGTTGATCGACGCGAGCCCCGCATTGTCGCTGAACATCTGCATCGGGCCCGAGCTGTTCTGCATCAGCCCGTTGGGGCCCGATTCGCCGCGCACCGGCAGGACTACGCGTCCCGACCGCACGATTGCTTGGGCGAGCATCGCGTCGTCAAGCGGATTGCTCCGGCTCTCGAACAGCAGGTCGAAGTAGATCCTCCTGGCCCCGGCCTGGGTCAGCCGGTCGATCATCTCGGCATGGCGCCGCCGCGGCCAGGGCCAGCGGCGATCCACCGCCTGAAGAGCGCGATTGTCGATGGTGACGAGCACGATGTCGCCGCTTGCCGAGTGCTGGTGGAACTTGTTGCGGCTTGTGCGAAGCCCGTCCTCGGCAATTTCGCCAAGGCCGATCAGGCCGAAGATCAGCCCCGCCGCTGCAATCCACAGCAGCAGCGTCCATGGCCGGCTTTGAGCTCCCTGTTTCTTTCTCCAGCGCAACCGTCAGCTCTCCTGAAGGTGCTGTGCCGCCAAAAGGTTATCAAATCGGAAACCCAAACCTTGTGAATCGCGAACGGCGCTGCCGCGGGAGGGCCGTGCATTGCCTCTGTCCTACGGCCGCCCAATCGTGCAATGGTCGCTGCCGATGCTGTGGGGTGCGGGTGGTCAAGCCTTGCTACGATTTGACTACGTGCTCGCGCGTGCGCGCGTGATGGCAGTGGTAACTCCGGTAAGTTCGCGCATTTTGCTGAGGGGCTGATGGACTTCATCTCGATCCTGTCGATCTTCGTTCTGGCCTGCTTCGTCGGCTATTACGTCGTCTGGTCGGTCACTCCGGCGCTGCACACGCCGCTGATGAGCGTGACCAACGCCATTTCCTCGGTAATCGTCGTCGAGGCGTTGATCGCCGCCGCATCGGGCGGAAGCGCGACGTCGAAGTGGCTTGGGCTTGCCGCGGTCGCGCTTGCCAGCGTCAACATCTTCGGCGGGTTCGCGGTCACTCAGCGAATGCTTGCGATGTACAGGAAGGAAAGGGCGCTAGGCGGTGGAGGCGCACGACACGCCGTCCTGGGTGCTGCTCGCCTATCTGGTCGCGGGTGTCTTCTTCATCCTCGCGCTGCGCGGGCTTTCGAGCCGGAGAGCAGCCGGCGCGGCAATCACTTCGGAATGGCGGGCATGGCGATCGCAGCCGCGACGACGCTTGCCTCCACGACATCGCCTCGATGGTCGAGATTGCGGCGGCGATCCTGATCGGCGGCGGCGTCGGGCTGGTGATTGCCAGGCGGATCAGATGACCGCGATGCCGCAGCTGGTCGCGGCCTTCCACAGCCTCGTCGGAATGGCCGCGGTGCTTGTCGGGGCGGCGGCTTTCCTCAACCCCCGGCGCATATGGGATCCTCGGGCCCGAGGGCATCCGCCAGGTCAGCCGGGTCGAGATGGGCCTTGGCGTCGCGA
Organism: Sphingomicrobium sp.; assembly: GCA_030447545.1. Lineage (GTDB taxonomy): Bacteria > Pseudomonadota > Alphaproteobacteria > Sphingomonadales > Sphingomonadaceae > Sphingomicrobium. The sequence goes on from JAUJOV010000001.1 coordinate 31,819, forward strand.
TCGGCGCGATCACCTTTTCGGGCTCGGTGATCGCCTTCCTCAAATTGAACGGCAACATGTCGGGCAAGCCGATCCTGCTGCCGATGCGCCACGTGATCAACCTGAGCACGCTCGCCGCGATTCCGGGCTGATCGGCTATTTCATGTTCGACCAGGACCCGTGGGTGTTCTGGACCGTGACGGCGCTGAGCTTCCTGGTCGGCTTCCTGCTGATCATCCCGATCGGCGGGGCGGACGTCGGTCGTGATCTCGATGCTCAACAGCTATTCGGGCTGGGCCGCGGCGGCGATGGGCTTCACGCTGCGCAATACGGCGATGGTGATCACCGGGGCGCTGGTCGGAAGCTCGGGCGCGATCCTCAGCTACATCATGTGCCGGGCAATGAACCGCAGCTTCATCGCGGTGATCGCCGGCGGGTTCGGAGGCGACACCGCGGTCGCAGGCGGCGCAGGCGCGATCGACCGCCCGTACCGGCGCGGCTCGGCCGAGGACGCGGCGTTCTGCTCAGCCAGGCCGAGCAGGTGATCATCGTCCTACGGAATGGCGGTCGCGCAGGCGCAGCATGCGCTTCGCGAGATGGGCGATTTGCTCAAGGGCAAGGGCGTTTCAAATATGCGATCCACCCCGTGGCGGGGCGGATGCCGGGGCACATGAACTGATGCTGCTCGCCGAGCCAACGTGTCCTACGACGAGTGTTCGAGCTCGAGGACATCAACAGCGAGTTCGCCCAGGCCGACGTGGCCTTCGTGATCGGCGCGAACGACGTCACCAATCCGGCGGCAAAGACCGACAAGAGCTCGCCGATCTACGGCATGCCGGTGCTCGACGTCGAAAAGGCGCGCACCGTGCTGTTCGTGAAGCGCTCGATGGGAGGCGTCGGCTATGCCGGCGTCGACAATGAATTGTTCTACCGCGACAATACGATGATGCTGCTCGCCGACGCCAAGAAGATGGTCGAGGAGATTGTGAAGAACACCGACTAGCCGCGCGGCAGGTGGATGTCGGCGATCATGCAGCGAACGCTTCCGCCGCCGACCCGCTCGATGGTCGGGATGTCGGCGTCGACGAGCTCGCCGCCGAGGGTCTCCAGCGCCCGGATCTGTTCGGGCCGGAAGCCGGATCTGGCGGTCGAGGACAGCGCCAGCACGCGTTCGCCGCGCTTGTTCTCGAGCTCGATCGCGTTGCAGGTGAAACGGCGCATCTGGTCGTAGTCGACCGGGATCACCGTCCTGCCGCTCTCCTCGAGCTTCTCGATCAGCACGTGCCGCCGGCTCTCCACTACGGCCTCGATGCACAGCAAGGCGAAGCGCGTGCTGAGGCTGAGCAGGACGTTTGTGTGATAGATCGGCCTGCCCTTGCGGTCGGCCGCATCGAACAGGAAGGTCGAATAGCCGAGCTGCGCATCGAACTCGGCGACGACCTCGCGGTCGGTGCGCGGGCCGAGCGCGGCGTAGGCGCGGCGCCTCGGGCGGTCGAGCACCAGGCTGCCGGTGCCCTCGAGGAAGCGCTGTTCGGCTTCGTGGCGGGTGAGGTCGATCGTCCGGCCAGCCGCGAAGCCGTGGTTCGCCAGAAGCTCGATGAGCGCTTCCGGGCGGCGCTCGAGCCGGCGCGTGGGCGCAGCCATCGGGTAGAGGACGATCGTGCCGTCGGCATGAAACGACACCCAATTGTTCGGAAAAGCCGCGTCGGGCCGCGGCGGATCGGGCGAGTCCTCGAGGATGCACAGCTCGATGCCGGCGTTCGACAGCCGCTCGGCGACGGCGTCGAACTCGCGCTCGGCGAGCAGCGCCAGTTGCGGATCCGCAGCGCCGGTCGCGAACGCGTTGGTCGCGGCCGTCTCTGGGTTGAAGCCGAAGGATGCGGGCCGAACCATCAGCACGGCATTGCTGGTCTGTTTCCCGTCGGCTCCGAGCGGCTGCATGGCGCGCAGCCCTAGCCATTATGGCGGCAATTTTCGTCCACAGAATTGCTGGCAATCGCCTTGCCGCGCACGCCAAGATGGCGGACACTCCACGTCTAGGCTGAGTCGCCCAGGTGCGGCCGAGCTAAAATTGCTTCTGGGTTAGAGCCCCCAGCCGGTCCGCCCGGTTGAGGTGCGTCCGGGAAGAGGGGACAGGCACTTGCGCAAGATCGGCATCATCGGCGGGACCAGCTGGTCGTCGACCGCGCTCTATTACGAGCACATCAACCGCACAGTGGCGAAGCGGCTCGGTGGGCTGCACAGCGCCGAGCTGGTGATCGAGAGCCTCGACCTCGCGCCGGTCGCGGCGATGGAGCTGTCGGGCGACTGGGACGGAGTGGCGCGAGTGACGCTGGACGCGGCGAAGCGCCTCGTCGCGGCGGGCGCTCAAGGGGTGATCATCACCTCCAACACCGGGCACAAGGTCTATGAGGCCGTGGCGGCGAACATTCCCGTGCCGATGCTTCACATCGCCGAAGCGACCGCCGACCGCCTCGCCGACGACGGCCGCACCCGCGTCGCGCTTCTCGGCACCCGCTTCACCATGACCGAGCCGCATGTGCGCAGCCGCCTGGAGGCCCGCGGAATCACGCTTGCGCCGGTTGCGCCGGCGTGGATCGCCGAGGTCGACCGGATCATCTTCGACGAGCTCGCGGCCGGGCGCGTCGTGCGCGACAGCCAGCGCAAGCTGAAATCGCTGATTCACCGAGCTTGCCAAGCAGAAGGTCCAGGGGATCGTGCTTGGTTGCACCGAGCTGGTGCTTGCGGTCGACGTGCGCACCAATATCGTTCCCGTGTACGACACGACCGCGATCCATGCTCGCGCAGTGGTCGACTGGATGCTGGCCGAGCAGGAAGAGGAGCGCGCCGCCGCCTAGTTCCAGTTCGTCACTGCGAGCGCAGCGAAGCAATCCAGCCGGATTGCCGCGTCGCCTGCGGCTCCTCGCAATGACGGGGAACTCGGCTTAAATCACTTGCCATGGACCGCACGCCCGCCGATCGTCCCGAGCATCCGCGCGCGGCCGAGCGCTTCAACGAGGAGCAGGCGACCTATGCCGTGCGCGGCACGGATCAACCCGACATCGAGAAGGGCGTCGCCGCGATCCGCGAGGTGCTGAAGACCCTGCCCGTGCGGCCGGGGGTCTATCGGATGCAGGATGCGCGCGGCGAAGTGCTCTACGTCGGCAAGGCGCGGGCGCTGAAGAACCGCGTCAACAGCTACACGCAGGTCGCCAAGCTGCCCAGGCGGCTGCAGCGGATGGTATCGCAGACGCGATCGATGACCATCGTCACGACGCGCACGGAAGCCGAGGCGCTGCTGCTCGAGGCGCAGCTGATCAAGCGATTCCGCCCGCCCTACAACGTGCTTCTGCGCGACGACAAAAGCTTTCCTTCATCCTGTTGCGCGAGGATCATCATTTTCCGCGGGTCCAGAAGCACCGCGGGGCCCGCCGCGCGAAGGGGTAGTATTTCGGCCCGTTCGCAAGCGCCGGGTCGGTCGGTCACCATTGAACGCGCTTCAGAAGCTGTTCCTGCTGAGAAGCTGCTCGGACAGCTATTTCGAGAACCGCTCGAGGCCCTGCCTGCTCTACCAGATCAAGCGCTGCTCGGCGCCCTGCGTCGGACGGATCGGCCGCGACGACTATGCCGAGCTGGTCGAGGATGCGAAGGCGTTCCTCGCCGGCAAGTCGACCGGAAAGTCCAGTCGCGCCTGTCGAGGCAGATGGCCGAGGCCGCCGAGCGCCGGGACTATGAGAACCGCCGCCGTCTATCGCGACCGGCTGCGCGCGCTGACCTATATCCAGGGCAGCCAGAGCGTTCACGCCGAATGGCTCGGCGACGCCGACGTGTTCGCTCTGGCGCGCAAGGGCGGAACGATGTCGATCCAGGGCTTTTTCATTCGCGGCGGCCAGAACTGGGGCCATCGCGCCTTCTTTCCGGCGCACACCGCCGACGTTCGGAAGCCGACGTGCTGTCGAGCTTCCTCGTCCAGTTCTTCGAGGACATGCCGCCGCCCAGACGAATCCTGGTCGACCGCGAGCTCGCCGACCGTGAGCTGCTCGAGGCGCTGTCGGAGCGGGCGGGGGCGACGAGTGGTCATCGAAGTCCCGCGCCGCGGCGACCGCCGCAAGCTGATGGACCAGGCGCGCCGCAACGCCGAGGAAGCGCTCGACCGCCGACTCGCCGAGACGACGACCCAAGGCAGGATCCTGCGCGAGCTCGCCGACACGTTCGAGCTGGCCGACGTACCCAAGCGGATCGAGGTCTATGACAACAGCCACATCATGGGCACCGACGCGACCGGCGCGATGATCGTCGCGGGGCCCGAGGGTTTTCGAAAGAACAGCTATCGCAAGTTCAACATCAAGCGGCCCGAGACCCGGCCCGGCGACGATTTCGCGATGATGCGCGAAGTGCTCGAGCGGCGCTTCGCCCGGCTGGAGAAGGAGGATCCCGACCGCACCAGCGGCGAGTGGCCTGATTTGCTGATGATCGACGGCGGCAAGGGCCAGCTTTCGGCCGTGTGCGAAGTGATGGAGGACATGGGCGTCCACGACGTGCCGGTGGTCGCCGTGTCCAAGGGCCGGATCGCAATGCGGGGCGCGAGACCTTTCATTTGCTGGGCGCGCGCGAGCTGAGCCTGCCGCCCAATTCGGCGCTTCTGTTCTACCTGCAGCGCCTGCGCGACGAGGCGCACCGCTTCGCCATCGGCACGCACCGGCAGAAAAGGGCGAAGAGCCTCACGACCTCTTCGCTCGACGACGTTCCCGGAATCGGCCCGAGCAGAAAGCGTGCACTTTTGATGCATTTCGGCACCGCTCGGGCGGTCAAAGGCGCAGCGCTCGAGGATCTGGAGCGGGCGCCCGGCATCAGCAGAGCCATCGCGCGCCAGCTCTACGATTATTTCCACCCCGCCGGCTGAGACCCGGTGCAGATCGAGACCCAGGCAATCGTCTGTGCGGTCCGCAGCCATGCCGAGCATGGCGCGGTGGTTCGGCTGCTGACGCCGGACCATGGCCTTCAGGCCGCTTATGTCCGGGGCGCGCGCGGGCGCCGGCTCCGGCCGGTGCTGCTCCCGGGCAATGCGGTCGAAGCGAGGCTTCGCTCGCGAATTGAGGAGCAGCTCGCTCACGGGGAGATCGAGCTTACGCACAGCCGCGCGCCGCTGCTGTCGGAGCCGCTTCCTGCCGCGGCGATCGAGTGGGTGACGGCGCTGTCGGCTGCAGCGCTTCCCGAAGGCCATCCCTATCCGCGGCTTTACCAGGCTCTCGACGGCCTGCTCGGTGCGATCGAGTCTGCCCCGTCGGCGCTTGGATGGGCCAGCTCGCTGGCGCGCTTCGAGCTTCTGCTGCTTGCGGAACTCGGGTTCGGGCTCGACTTCGACCGAATCGCTCCGGATACGTCGCTGCCCGCGCCGCGGTTTCTTCAGGCGGGCGGCGAAGCGAGCTGGCGCGAGATCATCGACGGGCTTCGCCTCACCGGGCACCATCTCTCGCGCAATGTGCTGACCGGCCGGTCGGCCGCGCTCGGCGCGGCTCGCGCAAGGCTGGTCGATCGCCTCGCGCGCGCAGGCGGGGTCATCTAGAGCGTTGTCTGTTCGCGAGAGCTGTCCTAGCTGAGCAAGGTGCCCTCGTCAGACACGCTCGCGATGCTGTTCCCCAACGTCGAGTCGACGCGCGGCATCACGGTGCGGGTCGCGGTCAGCTATCTCGCCGAGCAGTCGTACCCGTCGATCAGCCGCTGGTTCTGGTCGTACCATGTGCGGATCGAGAACGGATCCGACCGGTCGGTCCAGCTGCTTTCGCGCAGCTGGCGGATCACCGACGGACGCGGCGCGGTGCACGAGGTGCACGGCGAAGGAGTCGTCGGCGAGATGCCCTTGATCGCGCCGAGCGGCAGTTTCGACTATGTCTCGGGCTGCCCACTCGACACTCCGACCGGCTCGATGAGCGGCAGCTATCGCATGGTTGACGAGGAAGGCAGTGCTTTCGATGTCACAATCCCGCGCTTCGCGCTGCTCGCGCCGACGAATTGACCGGTTTTGCCATCGCGGGTGAAACAATACCCGTTTCGGGATGTTTCCCACTCGATACCCATTGTGGTATCTTTGCGCCGCTAGGCTAGGGAGACAGTTAATGGGCAGGCGGTTATTTACGAGAGCAGTTGTTGGAACCTTGCTGCTGGGGGCGCCCGTAGCCGGTTTCGCGCAGATGGGTTGGACACCGGGTGCTGAAATCACCGGCCAGTCCCTCCAGGTCGAGACCAACGGCGTCACCAACACCGTTTATCTCGATCCGGGCGGAGTTGCCCGTATCCAGACACCGGGCGGCAACGTGGTCCCGGGGACTTGGACAGCCGGCGGTGGCCAGCTGTGCCTGTCGACGGGCGCAGCGCGTGAATGCTGGGCGTACACCCAGCCGTTCATGCCTGGTCAGCAGATGACGATGACCAGCTCTTGCGGAACGTCACGCTGGACGGCTCTGGGCACGAACATGGCCCCGCCGATGCAGCAGGGCACCGGCGAGCGCGGCTAACGCCGAGCGCGGCTGGCTTGCTAGCCGGTCGAAATGAATGGCGGCGCTGGACCCAGGTCCGGTGCCGCTTTTCTTATGTGCGGGGCCGAGTTCACGTAGTCGGCCGCGAGCATGGTCGGCTGGCCGGCGAGATGGGGGCTGGGCCACGGTCGCCCACCGTCATTTGGGGCATCTACGGGTTCAGACCAGAAGCGCGCTTCTGGCGCTGACAGGGGCCCCGCGCGTTGGGCAAAAAGAAACCGCCCGAACGCTTGGCGTTCGGGCGGTCAGCTTTTTCAGCCGAATTACCGGATCACGGGCTGATCGGAATGCGGATCTCGTCGTCGTCGTCGTCCCGAAGCAGCAGAATCCGCGGCCGCGGCCAGTGCGGCGAGGCCGAGGAGCAGCGGAACCAGTCCGAGTCCACCACCCGTGACCACAGGCTCAACCATCGTGGGCGGGGCCGAGACCATCGGAGGCGGCGGCGCGGCATCGACCACCGGAAGCACGCAGCCCGGGGCGGCGCCCTGGGCGGCAACTGCTGCTCCCGCGGCGGCTGCAGCGGATCCAGCCGCGCAAACGGCTGCCTGCGACTCGGCCGTGCCGAACACGCTCAATGCCACGAGCGGATCGATCGTCCTTGGCGCAGCGCTCGCCGCAGAACTGGCGAGCATCGAAGCAGCGATGAAAGCTGCCGTGTACCTTCTAATCGGACTGTGCCGAGTCATTGTCTTTCTCTCCCTCGGGAACGCAACTCCGCTGCGGAGCCTCTTCGCACCAGAATGGATGAAACGCAAGTTCACAGCGCAGGTTTCATTTCGCAGAGTGGTTTTTTCGCAACTGTGCAAAGAGGCCACACCCGGTGCCAGCGCGGCTGCGAAACGACCTGCCGGAAGGATTTTTCGGCCGTTTTTCGCTGGTTCCGCGAAGCGCCGCCGGCTTCTTCAGATCGGCGGGACAGGCGCTCGACCGGGACCGCGTTGCAGCTCGCCGGCCCATCGGCTTGCTTTTCGATGCGGAGCGTTTCATCGCCTTTGGAGTTACCGGCAGTGACTGCGGGTGCTTGGGGCGAACATCGCGCGGGCGCTCTGCGGAATTCGCCAGGGCTGTTCTGCTGGCGAGCCGTGTGAGGGAAGATGATCTGGGGCCGAAGCTTTGTCGCTCGTCGTAGCGGGTCCGCTGCCCCGCGGGGGCATCGCGCCTACGCGGTCGGCGACATTCATGGTCGGCTCGATCTGCTCGAGGCCCTACTCGGCCGGATCGAGGCCGACAACCGCGCGCGACGCAGGGCGCGCACCAGCATCATCTTCCTTGGCGACCTGATCGATCGCGGACCCGACTCGGCGCAGGTCGTCGAGCGGCTAAGGCTCTACCGGCCGAGCTTCGCCAAAACCGTTTTCATCATGGGCAACCACGAGGAAATCCTGCTTCGGATCCTCGGCGGCGAATCGGAGCTGATCCGGGACTGGCTCCAGTTCGGCGGGGCGGAATGCGCGCGCAGCTACGGCATCGACCCGGCCAAGCTTCGCCCAATGCGCGGCCCCGAAGCGATCCAGCTGCTCAAGCGCAAGATCCCGCGCGAGCAGGTCGAGTTCCTGTCGAGCTTTGCCGATACCGCTTCGTTCGGCAATTACCTGTTCGTTCACGCAGGAATTCGGCCCGGCGTTCCGCTCGCCAATCAGGTCCCGCACGACTTGCGCTGGATCCGCATGCCGTTTCTGTCGGACGAGACCGATCACGGCCGGATTGTCGTCCACGGCCACACGATCAGCGAGGAAGTCGAGGTCCGTGCCAACCGCATCGGAGTGGATACCGGCGCCTATCACAGCGGCGTGCTGTCGGCAGTCGGCCTGCAGGGCGACGAGCGCTGGTTGCTCCAGACCGGTACGCCAGGCGCGGCTCCGGCCAAGGTCGCTCCGGTTGCGTCCTTTTCGGAGGCTTACTAAAATGGCGGCAGAGTGAACGCGCACAGGAGATTATCGTTGGTTGCTGCCACGGGTTCGAAATTGCGGCAGGGCCGAGCGACGGCTCGGTCGTGCGGTGCTGCAATTGCGGTCGCGCTGCTCATTGCGGGCTGCGCATCCAAGCGCGGCGGCCCGATCGCCTATGACGACACGGGGACGTTCGCAGCGCCCGACTCGCCGGCGCTCGCGTCACTCGAGACCGACTACAAGATCGCGCCAATGGATACGGTCAGCGTCAAGGTGTTCCGCCTGCCCGACCTCAGCGGTGACTTTCAGGTCGATCTTACCGGTCAGATTTCGCTGCCACTCATCGGCGAGGTCCGGGCCGCGAACATGACGACTGCCCAGCTCGACAGCGCGCTCACCGAGAAGTTCAGTGAGAAGTATCTGGAGAACCCCGACGTCAGCGTCGGATTGAAAGAGTCAGCGGCGCGCAACATCACCGTCGACGGCGCGGTGGACGAGGCCGGCGCATTCCCGGCCACGGGCACTCTGACCCTGATGCAGGCGGTTGCGCTTGCTGGGGGCATCACCGAGGATGCAAATCCCCGCCGGATTGCCGTCTTCCGCCAGATCAACGGACAGCGCCAGGCCGCCGCTTTCGACCTGGTGAGCATTCGCCGCGGCGAAACGGCCGACCCGAAGATCTACCCGGGCGACATTGTCGTGGTGGACGGCTCTGAGATCAAGGCCACTTACAAGCGGATCATCACCAGCCTTCCGGTCATCTCCGTCTTCCGGCCATTCATATTGTGACGAGGAGCCTTGCAATGACATCGACCAAGCGGCGAGCGCCTCGTTGAACAGGGATCTTGCCCTCAGAGACGGCGACGACCCGTGGGAGGTCGGTCCGCACCTTGGCACCGCGGCGCTGCCGGCGGCCGCCGAGCGGCAGCCCCCGGTCGACCTGTCGAGAATCCTCCGGGTGCTTCTCGAGTGGCGCTGGCTGATTATCGGAGCCGCTGCGCTTGGGCTGGCGCTGGCAGTGGTCGCGACCCTCCTGACGACGCCCTTGTACCGCGCGCGCGTGACGATGGAGGTTAATCCTCCGAACGTCGAGATCATGGACGAGCAGAGCCAGCAGGCCGGGATGAGCGTCAACGCGCACGATTTCATCGCCACGCAGCTGGGGCTGTTGCGAAGCCGGACGCTCGCCGAGCGAGTGGCGGGGGACCTCAACCTCGCGAACAACCCGGCGTTCGCCGACCCGGAGGCTGCTCCGGCGGCGCGCCTTCGCCAGGCGGCGTCGAACGTCGCGGAGAACATCAACGTCCTGCCGCAGGGCGATGGCCAGCTGATCCAGTTCGACTTCATATCCGCATCGCCGGCAATGGCGGCCCGTGTGGCCAATGCCTATGCCGACGCGTTCATCAACTCGACGCTGCAGAGGCGGTACGAAGCTTCGGCATACGCCCGCAACTTCCTCGAGCGGCAGATCGCCAAGACGCGAGGCATTCTCGAGGTGTCCGAGCGGCAGCTTGTCGCCTATGCGCAGGCGCAGGGCATCATCAACACGGCGTCAGGTGAGCAGGGCGGACCGGCCGGCGATGGGGCCTCGCTCCAGGGGCGCTCCCTCGTCGCTCTGAACGAGGCGCTTGCCGCGGCAACGCGCTAGGCGAGTGGCGGCGGAGGGAGCCTTTCGCCAGGGGTCGGCCGTCGGCGCTACCACGGACGTGACCGCAAGCACCCAGGGGCTTCGCCAGGCCGCGCTGCGCTGCAGGCCGATTATCAGGACAAAAGGACGCTGATGAAGCCGGACCATCCGGAGATGATCAGCCTTCGTTCGCGGATCACGGAACTCGACCGGCAGATCGCAAGCGAGACTTCGAACGTCGCCGGAAGCCGGGTCAACACATTGCTCGCCGATTATCGCGCGGCGCTTGCGGCAGAGCGTGCGTTGCAGCGCGCGCGTCCAGCAGCTCAAGGGCGACGTCCTCGACCTGCGCGGGAGAAGCATCCAATACGCGATCCTGCAGCGCGAGGTGGATACCAACCGCGCACTCTATGATGCGCTTCTGCAGCGCTACAAGGAGATCGGCGTTGTCGGCGGAGGCGCCGCGCCCGTGTCGACTGTCGACGATGCGAGCGTCCCGACTGCTCCATTCAAGCCGAACCTGTTCTGGAACATCCTGCTCGGGCTCGGGCTGGGCCTGATCAATGGAATGGTCGCCGCGGTCGTGCTCGAGTTCCTCAACGACACGATCAAGACGCGGGCGGACGTGCGCAACAAGCTGCGCCTCGCATGCCTCGGCGCGATCCCCAAACGTTCCCGCAAGATCACGCTGGTCGAGGAGCTCGAGGACCCGGCCTCGCCGACGTCGGAAGCCTATTCGAGCGTCGCCACCTCGCTTCGGTTCAGCTCCGAGCATGGAGTACCCAAGCCGCTCCTGCTCACCAGCGCGCGGGCGGGCGAAGGCAAGTCTTCGACCGCGCTATCCTTGTGCCACAATCTTGCCCGGCTCGGAAAGTCGGTGCTGCTGATCGATGCCGACCTGCGCAAGCCGGCGTTCCGCGCCGTTTCGGACAAGCAGGGCCTGACCAAGCTGCTCACCACCGACGAGCACGTGTCCGACCATGTGACGGCGACTCAGTACGACAATCTGTGGCTGCTGCCGTGCGGTCCCATTCCGCCCAATCCCGCCGACCTGCTCTCGAGCGGCCGGTTCCGTTCGATCATCCGCGAGGCGTGCGCGCAGTTCGACCTGGTCGTCGTCGACGCACCGCCGGTGCTGGGCCTCGCCGATGCGCCGTTGCTCGCCTCGGTCTGCAACGACGTGCTTCTCGTGGTCGAAAGCGGCAAGACGCGCACTGCTGCCGCGACCGAGGCGGTCAACAGGATCCGGGCCGCGGGCGCGAACGTGCTGGGCGCGACGCTGACCAAGTCGACCGAAGAGAGGAGCGGCTATGGCTATGGCTACGGCTATGGCTATGGCCAGTACAAGTACGGCGCTGTAGAGCGGAACCGGTCCGAAGTCGTCATGCTGGGGCACCAGGCCGAGGGCTGAGCGAGTCCGGACAGGGGGGTCTCAACTGCGCAAGTTCCTGCAGGCAGCGGTCGCTGCATTGTTCGTCCTCGTCGCCGGAGCGCAGGTCGTTCGCACCGCGCTGCTCGCCTGGCGCGGCGCGTCGTCGGGAATCGCACAATCGTCATGGCCGTCTCACCCGCAGGTGCTGACGTCATCGATCATGGCCGGGGTCGGCGCGGCGGCCGCGCAAGCCGAGGATCCGGCCGAGCCGACGCTTGCCGAGCTGCGTCGGCTCGCCGCCAGCGAGCCGCTGGCAGTCGAGCCGATGCTCGTCCACGGCGCGGTCGCGTTGCGCAAGGGGGATTACCGGCGGGCTGAAGCGCTGCTGCTCGAGGCGCGGCGCCGCGCTCCGAGGTCGCCGGGAGCTCGCTACCTGCTCGGCGATCTCTACCTTCGCACCGGACGGGCGCTGCCGGCGATGGCCGAGATGGCGGTGCTCAACCGGCTGGTCCCGGCCGCATCGATGCAGCTCGCTCCAGCGCTTGCCCAATATTCGACGACGCCGCGCGCCAGCGGGCAGGTTGCAGCGATCCTTGCCGCCTATCCCGAGCTCGAGCAGCCGCTTCTCGCGGAGCTCGCCAAGGAACCGAAGAATGCCGACCTCGTGCTCGCGCTGGCCGGGCGAACCCGCACCCGAAGCGCGAACCCGCCGTGGCAGCGGGTGCTGCTCAACTCGCTGATCCGGAATGGGCAGCATGGAAAGGCGCATGCGATCTGGGCCGAGCTCGCCGGAGTGCCCGCGGGTGAGCCGGGATTGTTCAACGCGGCCTTCCAGCCGATCAATGCGCCGCCACCGTTCAACTGGGACATTGCAGGCGGCAGCGGAGGAGTTGCCGAAGCACGCGAGGGCGGGCTCGAGATCCTCTATTTCGGACGCGAGGACGTCATCTTCGCGCGCCAGACGCTTCTGCTCAGGCCAGGACGTTACCGGCTGCAGATGAACGTCACGGCGAGGAGCGGCGACCCGGCGGCGGCAGCCTGGATCGTCAGCTGCCTTGGCGTGAAGGAGCCTCTGCTCGAGCTGCCGCTGCGTTCGGGAGCGGTGGGCGCCGAGTTCACGGTGCCCGGCGGCTGCCCGGTCCAGGAGATCAGGCTGCGCGCCGAGGGCAAGGAGTTTTCGGAACAGGCCGACCTGCGAATCGCCGACCTGCGCCTCGGCAAGGCGGGCGCGCGATGACCCGCCGCCTGCGCAGCCTCGCCATCCCCTCCTTTCTGCTGCTGTGCCTGCTGGCCGGCGGAAGCAGCAGCCAGGGCGCATTGGCCAATGCCGGGCTTCAGCTTGTCGCACTGCTCGTCCTCGCCTGGGCCGCGGTGGCGCCGAGGCCCGAGCCGCTGGCCAAGCCCGCGCGCCTCGTGCTGGTCCTTGCCATTGCCTCGGTCGTGCTCGTCGTCCTTCAGCTCGTGCCGCTGCCGCCGGGCATCTGGTCATCGCTGCCCGGCCGCGAGCGCGTCGTCGATGGATACGAGATGCTCGGCTACCCACTGCCGTGGCTGCCCTTGTCGCTTTCGCCATACCAGACGCTGGCGAGCAGCTACTCGCTGCTTCCTCCGCTCGGCGTGCTTGCGGGCATCGTGGTCCTTCGAGCTCACCGCGAGAGCTGGCTTGCCGGAGCGGTGATCCTGGGCGCGATGGCGAGCGTGTTCCTCGGCGCGCTCCAGGTCGCGAGCGGCGGGCAGGCGGGCTGGACCTACCTTTACGAGATCACCAACACCGGAGCGGTCGGCTTCTTCGCCAACCGCAATCACATGGCCTCCCTGCTGCTCGCGGCAATCCCGTTCAGCGCTGCGGTGTTCGCGTCCGGCCACCCGCGAATCAAAGGCCGGGGATCGGGCTTTGCCACAATTGCGCTTGGCGGCGGCGGGTTCGTGCTGCTGATCGTCGGCCTGCTGCTCAACCGCTCGCTTGCAGCGCTTGCGCTGGCGGTGCCGGTGATCGCCTTCAGCGCGGTCATCCTGCCGGCGGGCTGGCGCCTTCGCCGGGCACTGCTCCCGCTGGCTCTCCTCGCGCTTGCTGCCGCGGTCGTGGCGATGAGCACCAGCTGGGTGCGCAGCCTCAGCCAGACGGACATCGGCGCATTCACCTCGCGCGCCGAAATGTGGGAGAATACGTCGGGCGCAATCGCGGCGACCTTCCCGTTCGGCACCGGGCTCGGCACGTTCAGCCAGGTCTACGCCTCGAGCGAGAACCCGGCGAACGTCGCCCCGACCTACATCAACCATGCCCACAACGACTATCTGGAGCTGCTGCTCGAGACGGGCGCTCCCGGGCTGATCCTGATCCTGCTGTTCCTGGCCTGGTGGGCATGGGCTGCGCTGCGTGTTTGGCGCTCGCCGTCGAGCACTTCGTTCGCTCGCGCTGCCACGGTCGCCTCGGCGGCGATCCTCGCGCACAGCATCGTCGACTTCCCGCTGCGGACCGCCGCGATCGCAGCGCTGCTCGCTGCCTGCGTCGGGACCATGGCCCAGCCGCCGCGGGAGCGCCGAAGCGAGCGCGCAAAACACGTCGATATTGCCTGACACTGCCGGGTTCGGGAGCGGACGGGCACTGAAGCAGCCCGGTGCTGCGGCTTCGACTTGCCGCTTCGTCTCCCCACTTTGGCTCATTTTCCTGCAACGCTTCGGAGTCTGGCCGGTTAGGGCTTGCCTACGGTCAACGTAGGAGTTTGCGTATGTTCGGGTCCTTTCCCAGAGCCCTTCGTTCACCGCTCGGCGTCGTCTTTGCCGGTGGCGTCATCCTCTCCGCTCCCGTGCTCGCGACCCATTCGTGGGGCGGAGCCCACTGGTCGCGCACCGGCACTCTTACGATCCGTGTCGGCGACGCCGTGGGGCCGGCGTGGGACAGCTATCTGCGGGCAGCCTCGAGTGACTGGTCGGCGCCGGTGATCCTCGACCTGGTGGTGACCACGAGCAACGTCGCGCCGTCGACCTGCAAGCCCGTTTACGGCCGCGCGACCGCCTGTAGCTATGGCTATGGAAAAACGGGATGGCTTGGCCTCGGGCAGATCTGGACGAGCGGCAAGCACATCGTCCAGGCGACGGCCAAGGTGAACAACACCTATTTCTCGCTTGCGCGGTACAACACTCCAAGCTGGCGGCGCTATGTGATGTGCCAGGAGCTTGGCCACGTGCTGGGCCTGTCACACCAGGACGAGAACCAGACCAATCTCAATCTTGGCTCGTGCATGGACTATACCAGCGACCCCACGGGGACGCTGGGGACCAACGGCACTCTGGGCAACCTCAAGCCCAACACCCACGATTACAAGCAGATCAACCTGGCGCACGGGCATCTCGACGGCTCGCAGCTGTCGACGACCAAGCTGTCCGCCAGCACATCGGGTGCCCAGGTCGGCGGAAGCGAGCGGCTGAACCGCGGGATTGGCCCGATGCGCAGCAGCTGGGGCCGCGCGGTCGCAAGGGACGCCGGGGGCCGCCCGCGGGTGTTCGTGCGTGACCTCGGCGGCGGGGTCGAGGTGCTGACCTTCGTGATCTGGGCCGAGGAGGCGACGCCGGAGCAGACCGGCGAGCATAGCCACTAGCGGCGGGGTGGGTCGACGGAAACGCCGTACAAGTCGTGCTCGTCTGAATCCTCGACCCGTACTGATAGGATGTCGCCCGGCGACAGGTGGCCGGCGTCGCACAGGTGGACTTCGCCGTCGATCTCGGGCGCGTCCGCCTTCGAGCGGCCCGTGGCGCCGGCGGTGTCAGCATCCACTGCGTCAACCAGCACTTCCAGCGTCGTGCCGACCCTGGCGCGCAGCTTTTCGGCGGAGATGCGCGCGGAGAGAGTCATGATCCGCTCGAAACGCTCCTGCTTGACCTCCTCGGGGACCCGGTCGGGCAGCGCGTTCGCGGCGGCGCCCTGGACGGGCTCGAACTTGAACGCGCCGACGCGGTCGAGCCGGGCTTCCTCGAGCCATGAAAGCAGATAGGCAAAATCCTCCTCCGTCTCGCCGGGAAAGCCGACGACGAAGCTCGAGCGGACGGCGATGTCGGGCACCAGGGCACGCCACGACTTGAGCCGCTCGAGCACCTTGGCCTCGTTGGCGGGGCGGCGCATCGCCCGAAGCACCTTCGGGCTCGCGTGCTGGAACGGGATGTCGAGGTAGGGGAGGACGAGACCCTCGGCCATCAGCGGGATCACCGCGTCGACGTGCGGGTAGGGGTAGACGTAGTGGAGGCGGACCCAGGCTCCCAGCGTGCCGAGCTCGCGCGCAAGGTCGGTCATGTGCGCGCGCACTTCGCGGCCTTTCCAGCTGCGCGGCTGGTGGCGGATGTCGACGCCGTAAGCCGACGTGTCCTGGCTGATGACCAGAAGCTCCTTCGTGCCCGCCTCGACCAGCTTGTCGGCCTCGCGCAGGATCGCGTCTGGGCGGCGGCTGGCGAGGTCGCCGCGGAGGCTCGGGATGATGCAGAAGCTGCAGCGGTGGTTGCAGCCCTCCGAGATCTTCAAATAGCTGTAGTGGCGGGGGTGAGCTTGAGGCCGGCCTCGGGCACGAGGTCGAGGTAGGGCGAGGCCGCGGGCGGGGCAGCGTCGTGCACGGCGGCGACGACTTCCTCATATTGCTGCGGGCCGGTGACGGCGAGCACGTCGGGGAAGCGGGCGCGGATGACTTCGGCCTCTTTGCCCATGCACCCGGTGACGACCACTCGGCCGTTCTCGGCAATGGCCTCGCCGATCGCCTCGAGGCTTTCCTCCTTCGCGGAATCGAGGAAGCCGCAGGTGTTGACGAGGACGACGTCGGCGCCGGCATAGTCTCCCGACATCTGGTAGCCGTCGGCGCGCAGCTTGGTGATGATCCGCTCGCTGTCGACCAAAGCCTTGGGACAGCCGAGCGAGACCAGGCCCACGCGCGGGGGTCGAGGAAGAGTGATGGTGGTCATCGGGAAGGCGGCCATGTAGGGAGGATTTCGGGCAAAATCGAGGCCTTGTGGGCCAATAGAGGGGACGAATGCCGGCAGCGAAGGAAAGCGGCGACCTGCTCGTGCTTCGGCGCAAGGCGCGCGACTCCGGCTGGTTCGGCCTCGCCTGGCGCATCGCGGCCGTCATCGGCCTGGTCAGCTTTCTGGTCGCCGTCCACTGGCTCGAACGCGAGGGACTCAAGGACAATCTGGATGGGCACGTCAGCTTCCTCGACGTGATCTATTTCACTATGATCAGCGCGACGACCACGGGCTACGGCGACATCGTTCCGGTCACCCAGAACACGCGGATGTTCGATGCGTTGGTCGTCACTCCGGTCAGGATATTCTTCCTGCTGATCTTCGTCGGCACCGCCTACATGTTCGTGGCGAGGCGTTCGTGGGAAAAGTTCATCATGAAGCGAATACAGCGCAGCCTTCAGGACCATATCGTGATCGCCGGCTACGGCACCAAGAACCGCCGTGCGGTCCAGGAGCTCATCGATCTCGGCGCCGATCCCCAGAACATCGTGGTCATCGACCCCAACGAGGAGCGGCTGGCCCGAGCGCAGGAGCTCGGCTGCACGGTGCTCAAGGCCGACGCGACGCGCGACGAGACCTTGAAGGCGGTGCACGTCGAGCGCGCCCAGCTGGTGATCATTTCGGCCGGGCGCGACGACACGTCGATCCTCATTTGCCTCACGGTTCGGCACCTTGCGCCCAAGGTCCGAATCAGCATCGCGGTCAACGAGGAGGACAATGAGGCACCGGCGCGCCGCGCGGGGGCTGACGTGGTCGTCAACCCGCTCGACTTCGCGGGCCTACTTCTGGCGACCACCCACGGCGGGCAGCACATTGCCGACTATCTCGGCGACCTCGCCTCGATGAAGGGCAAGGTGCGGATGATCGAGCGGGAGGTGCAGCCCGAGGAGATCGGCAAGTCCTTGAAGGACATTTGTTCTGATGGGCTGGGGCTGAGGATCATTCGCGAGGGGACGGCCTATGGCTTCTGGCGACCGCAGGTTGCCGAGCTGCAGCCTGGCGACATCGTGATGGAGATCCGGCCGACCGCGGGCTGAAGCGCCGCTGGGGCGCTGGCCTTGGGCGGAGGGCGCGTCTAAGAGGGCCGCCCTTAACGCCCTGGAGTCAAGTGAAGCATGCGCATTGCGATGATCGGCACCGGTTATGTGGGCCTCGTGTCGGGCGCCTGCTTTGCCGACTTCGGGCACGAAGTGGCCTGCGTCGACAAGGACGCCGGCAAGATCGACGCGCTCAAATCGGGCGTGATGCCGATCTGGGAGCCGGGGCTCGAGGGCCTGGTCAAGGCCAATGTCGAGCGTGGCCGGCTTAGCTTCACGACCGACCTTGCGCAGGGCGTGGAGGGCGCCGAAGCCATCTTCATCGCGGTGGGCACGCCGGCGCGGCGCGGTGACGGCCATGCCGACCTCACCTTTGTGTTCGATGCGGTGCGCGAGCTTGCCCGCGCACTGAGGCAGCCGGTGGTCGTCGTCACCAAGTCGACAGTTCCGGTCGGTACCGGCGACCGCATCTCCGAGCTGCTGAAGGCCGAAGGCGCGCCGGCGGGCACCAGCGTCGCGTCCAATCCCGAATTCCTGCGCGAAGGTGCCGCGATCGCCGACTTCAAGCATCCCGATCGGATCGTCGTCGGCGCCGAAGACGAGCGTGCTCGCCAGGTGCTTCGCGAAATCTACCGGCCCCTGTTCCTCAACAAGGCGCCGATCCTGTTCACCGGCCGCCGTACGGCCGAGCTCACGAAATATGCGGCAAACGCCTTTCTTGCGACCAAGATCAGCTTCATCAACGAGATCGCCGACCTGTGCGAGGCGGTCGATGCCGACGTGCAGGAAGTCGCGCGCGGGATCGGGCTCGACAACCGCATCGGGCCCAAGTTCCTTCACCCGGGGCCGGGCTATGGCGGGAGCTGCTTCCCCAAGGACACGCTTGCGCTTCTGCAGACCGCGAACGAGGCGGGCGTCGAGCAGCGGATCGTCGGGACGGTCGTCCACGTCAACACGCAGCGCAAGGCGGGAATGGCCAAGCGCGTCGCGCGCGCGCTCGGCGGGAGTGTCGAGGGCAGGCGGGTCGCGCTGCTCGGCCTGGCGTTCAAGCCGAACACCGACGACATGCGCGACGCGCCGTCGATCCCGCTGGCCAACGCGCTGCTGGAGCAAGGCGCGAGCGTCGCCGCCTTCGACCCCGCTGCCCGCGAGCAGGCGCAAGCGGTGCTCGAGGGAGTCGAGTTCGCAAGCGACGCCTATGCCGCGGCGAACGGCGCCGACGCGCTGGTCATTGTCACCGAGTGGGACGAGTTCCGGGCGCTCGACCTCGACCGGCTTGCGCGGACGATGGGGGGGGCGGTGATGGTCGATCTGCGCAACGTCTATGACCGTGCGGAGGCCGAGGAAGCGGGGTTCGAATATTTCGGCCTCGGCCGCGGGCGCATCGACGGCCGCAACTCGCATCTGAAGCTGGTCAAGAGCGGCGAGGCGGGAGCCAAGGCGGCGCGCTGAGCAGGAGCCCGCGCGCGAGCGCAGATTGCCCCGCTTCGGTACATGCCCCGAAACCCGCTTGTCGGGCGCGATTGCTCGGGCGATCGATTGGCCATGATCAGCGTCCTCGCCTTGCTGGCTGCGGTTGTGTCGGGAGACCTGCCGGCAGGAATTGGCCGCGCGCAGGCGGGCCTCGTAGCGACTGCGACCGTGATCCGTCCAGCCGAGATTTCAACGGTCAGCACCGACAGCGAAAGGGATGTGGTGACTGTCACCAAATCGGTCGAGACCAGAATGGCCGCCGAGGGGGGCACGATCACTCGCCTGGACGGCGATCGCTGGTCCGTCAGCCAGGCCGGTGCTGAACCGGTGGTGGTCTCGCTCACCTACTGAGCAGCGCCCGCGCGCAGCCGCCGCAGCAATCCGCTCGAACGCGCGGCGAGCGTCAGCGCGTGCGTGGACGGTCCGTATCGGTTCTACCCGCAACTCCCGGTTAAACCCCTCCACCTATTGGACAAATCACCTCGCGGGGCATCGGCGGCTAATCCGCAAAGCTCGACGCACGCGGAGAAGAAGACTCGGGGCCGTAACGCATGGTGCGTCAGGCGGCACTCAATCGATGGAGATAAAGCGTGAACCAGTCAGTCAGAAATACCCTGCGCGTCGCCGCACTCACCGGTGTTGTGACCATCGCGATCACTGCACAGCCGGCGCTTGCCGCCGACACGACTTCCACTCTCTCATCCAGCGCGACCGTCACGGCGGACTGCACTGTCAGCACCACGGCCGTCGCGTTCGGCAACGTCAATGCCACGCTGAACACGAACGTCGACAGCACCGGCGGAATCTCGGTCACCTGCACCAATGGCACGGCCTGGACGGCAAAGGCCAATGCCGGCGGCGGCACCAGCGCGACGATCACCGACCGCAGGATGATGAGCGGCCTGGAGGTGCTGAAGTATGGGCTGTACACCGACACCAATCGCACGCTCGTGTGGGGTGACGGCAGCACCGGCAATGGCGTGACGATTACCGGCAACGGCACCGGCTCGGCTCAGGCCAGCACGATCTACGCGCGCGTTCCGTCGGGTCAGACCGCGGCAAAGGCCGGCAGCTACACCGACAGCGTCACGGTCACCGTCTCCTACTAGGACGTGATCGTGTCAGCACGCAAATGGGCAAGGCTCGGCAGCCGTAGTGGTCGCCGGGCCGCTGCCTTCGCAGGATTGATCGTAGGCGCGAGCTTCACCGCTCCGGTCACTGCCGGGTCGTTCAAGGTCAACTCGGTTCACATCACGCTGCCTGCCAATCGGCAGGCAGCGTCGCTTACGATCGCCAACAGCGACGCTGCCCCGGTGTCGATCAGGGTCGTGACCTTTGCCTGGACCCAGGCCGGCGGAGTCGACCTCTACACGCCGACGGACGATGTCATCGCCTCGCCGCCGATCTTCACGATCCAGCCGGGCAGGACGCAGCTGCTCCGGGTCGGGCTCAAGAACCGCGCCCTGGCGGGCGCTTATCGGGTGATCCTCGAGGAAATCCCGCGCAACGTGCCGGTCGGCGGCCAGATCCAGGTGACTTTGCGCCTCGACCTGCCGCTCTATTTGCTTCCGAAGGGCGGCGGAAAGGCCGAGCTCGGCTGGCGGGCGTGGCGCGAGCAGAATGGCGAAATCATCGTCGAGGGCCGGAATAGCGGCTCGCTTCACGGCCAGGTGCTCGAGCTGTCGGCGGTCCAGGGCGGGCAGCGCCACCTGCTTTCCAAGGACATGGGCGTCGTCCTCCCCTCGAGCGCCCGAATCTGGAAGATCGGCAGGCTGCCGGGGCTCCAGGCAGGAGCACCACTGGTCCTCAGCGTTCGGAGTCCCGCCGGTGAAACGCAAGCTCCGCTCGTCATTGAGCAGCGCTAGCCTGCTTGCGCTGCTGCTGCCCGCACCTGCGCTCGGAACGGGGGTGCGGGAGCAGCGGCGCAGGCCGTCGGCGCGGTCGCTCCAGGCGATCTCCAGGAAGCGCTGGTTTCGGTCAGCGTCAACGGCTCGCCGGCCGGCGAGCCGGCTGTCATTCTGCGCGCAGCCGACGGGTCGATCTATGTTCCGGCCTAGATCCTTCCTCGTGGCGATTGAAGGTCGATGCCCGCCTTCCTCGGGGCGGGACGGCCTTTCATCGGCTCAGCGGCATGGCCGGCCTGACCCTCAAGGCTCGACGAGGCGACAGCTGCTCGCTCTGCAGGCCGAGCCTGGCCTGTTCGAGCGGGTCCGGCTTTCCTATGCCAATGTCGAGATCGACAAGCTGGTCGGCGGCACCGGCGCGTTCCTGAACTACGAAGCCACCGCCCAGGCCGCGGACGGGCTGTCACCGGCGGCGAGCGTTCGAGGCCGGCATATTCACATCGATGGGAGTGGGCATCGCCGGCTTCATCGGCCGCTGGACCCGGCAAGGGGCGGGCTTCGTCCGGCTCGATACCAACTGGACCATCGACGACCCCGCAAACATGCGCGTCCTGAGGTTGGGCGACAGCATTTCGCGCGGCGGGGTCGGCGGGGGTCCGCTGCGTTTCGCCGGAATCCAGGCTGCGCGCAATTTCTCGGTCCAGCCGGGCTTCGTTACCATCCCGCTGCCCTCGCTCAGCGCGAGCGCCGCGCTACCTTCGGTGGTCGACGTCTATGTCGACGGAGCGCTTCGCCAGAGCCGCGACGTCCAGCCCGGCCCCTTCGAAATCGCCGACGTGCCGGTCGTCACCGGCGGCGGGGTGCAGCTTATCGTCCGCGACCTGCTCGGCCGCGAGGTGCTGTACCGCCAGTCCTACTACTCGGCTCCAACGCTGCTGAGGAGGGCTTGCACGATTATTCCTACGAGCTTGGATTTTTGCGCCGCTCGTTCGGCCGGAGGAGCAACGATTATGGCGAGCTGATGCTGTCGGGGACCCACCGCTATGGCTTCAGCCAAAGGCTGACCGGCGAAGCGCATGCGGAAATGTCGAAAGACGTTCAGATGGCAGGGCTCGCGGCCAACGCAATCATTGGCGATGCCGCCCAGGTCGCGGTTTCGCTCGCGGGGAGCCGGTCCGAACGCGGCGCCGGAGCGCTCGCCGGGCTGACGATGGAGCACCGCAGCCGCGGCCTTTCGCTTGGAGTCCAGGGCGAGTTCACCACCCCCGATTACATGGCGCTGGGCTGGAGCCCCGAGCGGCGGCCGCCCAGGTCCGTGATCCAGGCGTTCGCCGGAGTTCCGACGGGTTTCGGCTCGCTTGGACTGTTCTACCTTCGCCGCGACGGCCGAAGCGAACCAGATGCCGAATTCGTCAGCGGCAATGCGTCGGTTCGGCTCGGAGCGTTCGCGAGCCTCAACCTGGCGGCCCGCATGGACCTGCGGGACTCGAACGGGCTCGCCGCCGACCTGAGCCTGACTGTGCCGCTCGGGCTGCGGCAGTCCGCCAGCGCGGGCGCGTCACTCAGCGATGGCGCGGTTTCCCTGCGATCGTCGCTTCAGAAGAGCCTGCCGGTCGGACAGGGCTTCGGCTATCGGTTCGACACCTACGTCGGCAACGTCAACAGGATCGACGCAACCGCCTTGCTCCAGACGAGCTTCGGCCTGCACGATGCGCAGCTGACCTGGACCGACGGCCAGACGGGTGCCCGGCTGTCCACTGCGGGCGGGATCGGACTTATCGGCGGTGAGCTGTTCGCGTCGCGCCAGCTGACCCAGAGCTTCGCGACGGTGCAGGTCGGCGGGTACGAGAACGTGTGAGTCTATGCCGACAACCAGCTGATCGGACGCACCGATTCGAGCGGCCGTATCGTCGTTCCACGGCTGAGGCCGTTCGAGCGCAACAGGCTGCGCATCGAGGTCGCCGACCTGCCCCTCGACGCCGAAATCACCGGTGGGGAACAGACGGTCCGTCCGTACAATCGCCATGGAGTCCAGGTCGACTTTGCGGTCAAACCCGCCCGCGCAGCGATCATCCGCATCCTGCTCGCGGATGGCTCGCCGCTTCCGGGCGGATCGGTGGTGATTGTGGCAGGCTCGAGCGAGGAATTCGTCAGCGCGCCTGGCGGCGAGGTCTATCTGACCGGCCTGTCCGAGCGGAACAAGGCGGTGGCGAGCTGGTCCGCCGGGCAATGCGAGATCGAGTTTCAATTCGTCGACACCGGCGAGCCGCAACCGCGGCTCGGCGACATCCAGTGCAGGAGCCTCATCCGATGACCAGGCGCAATTCCTGGTTTGGCCGCTGCGTGGCGGCAGGCACCCTGCTGAGCATAGCGGCTCCGGCGGCCGCGGACTGCACGGCGAGCACCCAGGCGGTGAGCTTCGGCGCCTACGATACGCTGAGCAACGCGGCACTCGATGGCGTCGGCAACGTGCATGTGAATTGCGCAGCCGCGCTCCCCTTCACGGTCAAGCTGGGCCCCGGCAACGGGATGATCGACGCACGCCACATGCTGAACGGGACAGAGCAGCTCGGCTACAATCTCTACACCGACGCTACGCGGCTGTTCGTCTGGGGCGACGGTCTGACCGGCAGCAGCGTCACGTCCACGGGAACCAGCGTGGACCTTCCAGTCTACGGACGGATTCCGGCGCTTCAGAACGTCCGGGTCGGAACCTATATCGACACGCTCGTCGTCACCGTCACCTTCTGAGCGCGCCCTTGTCACGGCCATTGAAGCCGCGAGGCGGCAGGAAGCTGGTCATCCAGCGCACGGACCTCGTCCCTTTCGTCCGCCTCGTGGAGATGGCAGACGCAACCGAACTGGGGATAGAGCGCTACGACTTCCATGGATGTGAATGCTGTTGCCAACGCAGGCTGGTGGACCATCCAGCAGGGCGGTGGGCCCGTGCTTGCGACCGCGATCCACGACGGTCACGGCCTCCGCCCGGAGATTGCGCGCGAGATCGCGCTCAGCGATGCAGACCGGCTGCGGGAGGAGGACCCGTTCACCGGCGAGGCGGTCCGCAGTGTCCCCTTTCACGTCATTGCTCATCGGTCGCGCTTCGAATTCGATCTCAATCGAAACAGCGACAACGCGATCTATCGCAGCCCCGATCAATCCTGGGGCCTGGAGGTGTGGAAGTCGCGCCAGCTCGCTCCCGAGCTGGTGCGCCGTTCGCTGGAGCTCCACTCGGAGTATTACCGCGTGCTCCAGTCTCTCCTCGACGGGCTTGCCGAGCGCCACGACCGCTTCGCGGTCATCGACGTCCACAGCTATAATCAGCGCCGAGCCGGGCCCGGCGGCGACCCGACGCCACAGCAGGAAGCCCCCGACATCAACATCGGCACTTTCTCGATGCCGCGCGAGCAGTGGGCGTTCCTGGTCGATCCGCTGATGGAGGCGATGCGCGGCTTCGACTTCAACGGCCGCCGCCTCGACGTGCGGGAAAACGTCGCCTTCCAGGGCAAGGGCGAGCAGACCCGCTTCATCCACGAGCATTATCCTGGCCGAGCGTGCGCCATGGCGCTGGAGTTCAAGAAGTTCTTCATGGACGAGTGGAGCGGCGAGCCCGATTCCGTTGAGATCGCGGCGATGCGGGCGTTCATCACGCACATCGCTGCCGTGGCCGAGGACATTCTCGCGCAATGACGCGCGCGGGATCGCAGAGGCCGGACGAGCCATTCCGGGCGAAGTTCGGAAAACGCGGCGAGCTTCGTCAGCCCGTCGGCCGCACCGGCCGCGCCCATCTCGACCGATGGCTGCCGTTCATTGTGCTCCACCGCTCGTCGGATCCGTCCCACAGCATCGCCCGCCGGGTGGCGGTCAACAGCCCGGCCTATCTGATCTGGTCGCCCGAGGACGATTTGGCCGCTCGCCAGGCGATCGAGGCGCTCGCGCCGGCAATTGCCGACCATTTCGGTCGCATGCTCGTTCTCACGGTCGCCGATTCGGAGTGGCAGCCGGTCGCCGAAGGCTCCCAGCAGCTTGCGCCATTCGACGATCTGATTGGCGCTTCGGCCGGACCAAGCGCCAGTCGGGCGGTCGACTGCCTCGCTGACAGCCTCAAAAGCATTCGCCTCGATCTCAGAGCGCCGGAGGTGCACAAGACCGTGCTCGACGAGGCGGTGGCGCGCGACGCCCAGGGCCGCCCGCTCGCGCGGGTGTCCCTGTCGATCCTGGAAGACCCGCTGCTCGAACGGCTGCTGTCCGAGAAGAGGCAGGAGCTGGATCACCAGCTCACGATGCTCGCTACTCGCAACACACCCGCATTCCAGGCCGCGTCCCTTCTCCAATATGGCACCGTCAGTTCCCGGCTGCTCGAGGATGCCCGCGCAATCCTCGCGCGCCCCGACGGCAAGGCGGCGGACGGCGAGCGGCTTGGGGCAGCGGAGGTCGCCGAGGCCGCCCGGCAGCTGGTCGCGCAATACCGCTCGGTCGACCCGCGGTTCGAAGCGGCAATCGAAGTCCGCGACGACGTCGCGAGCCTGCTCGTCTCCGGCGAAAAGCTGATGATCGCCAGCAACACGTCGATGCTGCGCTCCCGCCTCGAAGCGCTCCTCGCGCACGAGGTCAGCGTTCACTTGCTCACCTATTTCAACGGATCGGCTCAGGGTCTGACCGTCTTCCGCACGGGGCTCGCCGGCTATGAAGGCGTCCAGGAGGGCCTCGGCGTGTTCGCCGAATGGGCCGTGGGCGGACTGTCCGAGGCGCGGATGCGGCTGCTCGCAGGCCGCGTGGTCGCGGTTGCGGCAATGCTCGACGGAGCCGAGTTCGTGGAGGTGTACCGA
The DNA here is from genome assembly GCA_030447545.1 of Sphingomicrobium sp. Lineage (GTDB taxonomy): Bacteria > Pseudomonadota > Alphaproteobacteria > Sphingomonadales > Sphingomonadaceae > Sphingomicrobium. The sequence goes on from JAUJOV010000001.1 coordinate 57,409, forward strand.
ACGCTCACCCGCGATCACGGCCTCGGCCGCAACCCGTCCTTCCACGTCGCTGCGCGGGTGTTCCGCTCGGGCGGCTTCGCCAAGGATATGATCTACCTGAAGGGCTTCCAGAATGTGGTCGAGCTGGTCGGCTCGGGCGCTTCGCTTCGGCCGTTCTGGATCGGCAAGATCGCTCCCGGTCATGTCGGTGCGATCGAGGAGCTGCTCCAGCGCGAATTGGTGCGTCCGCCAGTGTTCGAACCCTTGTTCCTCGAGCGCCGTGACGTTGCCGACCGGCTTGCTCGGCTCCGCGCCCGGTCCTCGTTCGATGCGATCCTCGATGTGGAGTGACTGACAATGATGATCGGCTTCTTCGTCAACGACATCGAGCGCGAATATGAGAATTTCACGACGACCACGCTCGCGCACGCGGCGGCGAACAGGGGCGTGCGGGTCTGCTACATCACGCCGTCGGACTTCGTCGTGAATCCCGACGACGGCCTGTCGGTCCACGGCCGCTTCCTGCCCAAGCGCAAGTACAAGGACCGCGCGGACTTCTTCAGGACGATGAAGGACGACGAGCGGGTCAAGATCGAGCGGGTCGACATTCGCGAGATCGACGTGCTGATGCTCCGCAACGACCCGTCGATCGACGCTCAGACGCCCTGGGCGATGGAGAGCGGCATCCTGTTCGGCCGCGAGGCCGTCCGGCGCGGGGTCATCGTGCTCAACGATCCCGACAGCCTCGGCCGCGCGATCAACAAGCTCTACTTCCAGAGCTTCCCCGTCGAGGCACGCGCCGAAACGCTGATCACCCGGCATGCCTCGGACATCAAGGCCTTCGCCAAGGCGCACCGCGGCAACATCATTCTCAAGCCGCTCCAGGGCTCGGGCGGATCGGGCGTGTTCAAGGTCGATCCCGAAAACAGCAGCAATTTGAATCAAATGATCGAGGCGATCGAGCGCGACGGCTATATCATTGCTCAAGCCTATGTCCCGGCGGCCAAGAAGGGCGACATCCGCCTGTTCCTGATGAACGGACGGCCGCTGGAACTCGACGGCAAATATGCGGCGCTGCGCAGGGTCGCTGCGAAGGACGACATCCGCTCCAACATCCACGCTGGCGCGAAGGCGGAGGCGGTCGAGGTCGGCGTGACCGAGCTTGGGGTCGCCGAGATGATCCGCCCGAAGCTGATGGCGGACGGCATGTTCCTCGTCGGAGTCGACATCGTTGGCGACAAGATCCTCGAGGTCAACGTATTCTCCCCCGGCAACCTTGAGAGGTGCTCGCAGCTCACAGGCGTCGACTTCACGATTCCGGTGCTCGAAGCGATCGAGCGCAAGGTGGCGATCAAGTCGCAATATGCGCGCGCGTTCGACAACCGACACCTGGCCGTCCTGTAAGGAGTGCGACGCAGCACTTCCGGGCGAGTTTCGCGAAGCTGCTGCAGGTTCATTTGACCGAGACTCTCGACCGACGGGGGCGCGAACGCCGCGCGCCCAGGGCGAGCCCTCTCTCGTCAGCCGACGACGATGAAGTCCGCGTTGGTGAGCGCGACGCCGGCGTTCACCTGCGCGAGGTGTTCGCAATATGCGCGCGCGTTCGACAACCGACACCTGGCCGTCCTTGGCGACAAGATTTCCTCGAGGTCGAAGCGCTGCAGGTTCTCCCCGGCAGACCTCGACCGACGGGGGTGCTCGCGCGCGCCCACGAGCGTCGCCGACGACGATGAAGTCGGCGTTGGTGCTCGACGCCGGCGTTCACCTGCGCGAACAGCAAGGTCCCGCGCCGATCCCGTCGCAATAGATCTTGCGCGCGCGTCGTCGATGATGCGGTCGACATCCTGAGCAGCCGTTCCAGCGCGGAATGCATTGGTCGACAGCGTGCCGAGCGCGCCGATCGCGGTGAAGATGTCGTCGCAGCTGGATGCCGTCGTCGGCCACGGAGAAATCGGTAATCCGATCGACGTTGCTCGTCGCTGCGCGCTGTCGAACCGGAAGTTGTCGGCGCCCGTTCCCCGGCAAGCGCATCGTTGCCGAGCCCGCCGTTGAGGGTGTCGGTTCCGCCAAGGCCACGCAGGTCGTCGTTGCGCTGAGCAGGTTGGCCGCGCCATTGCCCGATCAGATTGGCAAGGCCGTTGCCGGGCGTTGACCGCCGCAGTCCCGGTCAGCGCTCGACGTTCGATCCCAACGCCGCGCGCCAGTCACCGACATTGTCGACGATGTAGGTAAGTCGTTCCCGCCGCCCGTCGATCGGCGCCCGATCTGAGCAGGTCGCCGCTGTCCCGGTGATGATGTTGGCAAGGGCGTTGCCCGCCGTTGATCGCGGCCGTCCAAGCAGCGTGAGGTTCTCGACATTGGCGTGAGATGGTGCCGGTCGAGCTGCCCTCGTTCGCGCGGTCGCGACATTGTCGACGATGTAGGTGTCGTAGCCCGCCGCGCCCGTCATTCGGTGCGCGAATGTGGGTGACCGACGCCCTGACGAGGTCGGTGCCTGCGGCAGTGACATCGCCGGCATTGTCGACGACGTAGGTGCGTTACCGGCCGCGCGCCGTTGAGCATGTTGGCTTCGCTGTTGCCGGTGATGGTGTTGGCGTTGAAGCGCAGCAGTTTTCGACGTTGGCGCCGTTGAGATCTTGCCGGTCGCGGCGTTGCCCGTCCGCATCCTGAGCATGCATCACATTGGTCGACATTGGCGAGCGCGTTGCCGTAGCCGCCGATGGCCGCAGTGCCCACCGAGCGCGAGCACCGAACCAAGTCTTCGACGTTCTCCGGCAGTATATAGGAGACGGTGCTCACATTGCACCGTGTCGTTGGCCTTCGCCGGCATACTCGTAGACATGCTGGTTGTTGGTGGTGATGTAGTAGGTGTCGTTGTCCCTGTCTCCGTAGAGCAACGCATAGGATTGGGAGGGGTCAGCACATCGTTGCCGCCGAAACCGTGAAGCGTTCCCGGTCCCTGGAGGTTGTCGTCACCCGGGGTGGCGACGGACACGGCAAGCGAGAGGTCGATCAGCTGGATGCCGTCGGCGGTGATCACCGTGATGAAGCGGCCATCGGGGCTGACCTGCATCGTGCTGCCGGCGCGGGATCGGTCAAGCTGGTGCGTTGCGTCGGCGCCGACAGGATAAGCTGCGATCACCTCCCAGGTGGAGGTGTCAAAGACAACGACCTGGTCGGCCCCGGCCGACAGCAGGTACAGCCTGGCGCCGTCCGGGCTGAACGCGAGGGCGGCAGCCTCCGAAAGAATATGGATATTCGGTTGCAAGGGAGAATTTGCGGTCGAGCGCAGCGTCATAGACGTTGAGCGTGGATCCTTCGACAATGCGGCGGCCGCGCTGCTGATATGGCGTCGGTTCCCCAACCGACGCCCGTGATGGCGCCGCCCCGGCATAGGGATCGTGGACCGCCTCGTCAGCGACGAGGCCGACGCCTGTCTGGTAGACGTAAAGCGGAGCAGTGATGTACTGCGGTTCTACCAGGACGCGGGAGCCGTCAGCGGACGCGTTCAGCTGCGCCCCGTCGGGAATGGTCGTCGACGTCGCGGTGAATGACCCGGTGGCGAAGTCGAGGACGACAAGCGGCGTGCTCACCGATCTCGAGCTGGCCGAATATTGCGAGAGCAGCGCAGTTCCGTCCGACAGGAACTCGACGTCGAAGAAGGCGTCGGCGACAATGCTCGTCGTATAGGTGGTCACGTCGCCGGTCGTCAGGTCGATGCGGTAGAGCTTTCCGACGCCGCTGCCCGACTGAGCTTCGACAACGGCCAGACGCGGCCGTCGGCGGAGAGATCGAACGCGCCGAGCGCCGTGCCTACGGTATATTGTGTCAGGATATTGCCCGTGGCCGGATCGATAACGGAGACTTTGTTCCCGCTTATCGCGTAGAGCTTGGCACCGTCGCCTGAGAATTTAGCGTCGGTATAGGCGCCGGTCGCCAGTGTCTGGATTGCTCCGTCGGGCTGAGTCACTGGCATTTCTCGTCCCCTTGCACTCATCGGGCCCGGGCGCGCGGCAAACGCGCCCTTGCCGGCCGTTCAAGCTTCAGGACCGGCGCGCCGGATGTGCGCCGCAGGACTCGTCAGGCCTGAAAAACTGCCCCCGAACTCGAACACGCGCGCAAGCGGCCGCTCAGCCGATGCGCAGATGCAAGGCTAACGGCTAAATGGCCGCTGGCAATACGGATTTTTTATCACCCCAACCTGTTTGGGACGCTTCAGGCGTCGATGGCGTCGTCCTCGACCGCCGAGGCGCGGCTCTGGATGAAGGCGAAGCGCTGCGCCGGGTCACGGCCCATCAGGCGCTCGACGAGGTCCTTGATCGGCTGGCGGTCCTCGTTCTGCGACGGGAGCGTGACCTTGAGGAGCGAGCGGCTGCCCGGGTCCATGGTGGTTTCGCGCAGCTGCTGCGGGTTCATTTCGCCCAGGCCCTTGAAGCGCGAGACTTCGACCTTCTTGCCCTTGAACTCGCTCGCCTCGAGCTCGGCTCGGTGGGCGTCGTCGCGGGCGTAGAGGGTCTTGCTCCCCGAGGTGAGGCGGTAGAGCGGGGGCTGGGCGAGGAACAGGTGGCCGCGGCGGACTAGCTCGGGCATTTCCTGGAAGAAGAAGGTCATCAGCAGCGTCGCGATGTGGGCGCCGTCGACGTCGGCGTCGGTCATGATGATCACTCGCTCGTAGCGCAGCGCGGCCTCGTCGAACCTGTCGCGCAGGCCGCAGCCGAGCGCCTGGCCGAGGTCGGCGATCTCGCTGTTGGCGCGGATCTTGTCGGCGGTCGCCGAAGCGACGTTGAGGATCTTGCCGCGGATGGGCAGGATCGCCTGGGTCTTGCGGTCGCGGGCCTGCTTGGCCGAGCCGCCGGCGCTGTCGCCCTCGACGATGAACAGCTCGGTGCCTTCGGGGTCGTCGGACGAGCAGTCGGTGAGCTTGCCGGGGAGGCGAAGCTTGCGCGCGGACGTGGCGGTCTTGCGCTTGACCTCGCGCTCGGCGCGGCGGCGCAGGCGCTCCTCCATGCGCTCGACGACATGGGCGAGGAGAGCGCGGCCGCGGTCCATGTTGTCGGCGAGGAAATGGTCGAAATGGTCGCGCACCGCGGCCTCGACCAGCCGCGCCGCCTCGAGGCTGGTCAGGCGGTCCTTGGTCTGGCTCTGGAAGTGCGGGTTGCGGATGAACACCGAGAGCATCAGCTCGATGCCGCTCATCACGTCGTCGGCGGTGATGTCCTTGGCGCGCTTGTTGCCGACGAGCTCGCCGAACGCTCGGATGCCCTTGGTGAGGGCTGCGCGAAGGCCGGCCTCGTGGGTGCCGCCGTCGGGCGTGGGAATGGTGTTGCAGTAACAGCTTTCGCTGCTGTCACTGTAGAGCGGCCAGGCGACTGCCCATTCGGCGCTGCCCTGGTCGTTTGGAAACTCCTGGCGGCCGGTGAAGGCCTGGTTGGTGACGCACGGGCGCTCGCCCAATTGCTCGGCGAGATGGTCGGCGAGGCCGCCGGGGAACTGGAAGACGGCGCTTTCGGGAACTTCGGCGGAGGCGATCGACGGGTCGCAGCGCCAGCGGATCTCGACGCCGGCGAACAGATAGGCCTTTGAGCGGGCGATGCGCAGCAGGCGCGCGGGGTCGAACTTGGCTTGGGCGCCGAAGATCTCGAGGTCGGGGTGAAGCTGACGGTGGTGCCGCGGCGGTTGGGGGCTGCGCCGATCGTCTGGAGCTTCGAGGTGGGCAGGCCGCGCGCGAAGCTCTGGCGGTAGAGCGTGCGGTCGCGGGCGACCTCGACGATCGTGTCGGTCGAGAGCGCGTTGACGACGCTGACTCCGACGCCGTGGAGGCCGCCGGAGGTGGAATAGGCCTTGCCCTCGAACTTCCCGCCCGAGTGGAGGGTGGTCATGATGACCTCGAGCGCCGACTTGCCCGGATATTTGGGATGCTCCTCGACCGGGATTCCGCGGCCGTTGTCGCTGACGGTCAGGCGGTTGCCGGCTTCGAGCGTCACCTCGATGCGGCTTGCGTGGCCGGCGACGGCCTCGTCCATCGCATTGTCGATCACTTCGGCCGCGAGGTGGTGAAGCGCGCGCTCGTCGGTGCCGCCGATGTACATTCCGGGGCGGCGGCGGACGGGCTCGAGGCCTTCGAGCACCTCGATCGAGGAGGCGTCGTAGCTGTCGGGGGACTGGGGCGCGGATGAGGAGAAGAGGTCGGTCATTCTTGCGACAGCTATAGGGGCCGGATTCAACCGCTGCCAAGCGGTCGATGAGCGTTGGGGACGAGGCGCTGGCGGCCAGCCTGCACAAGCGCAGGGGGGCGGAGCAAAGGCTCGCCCCGGCCGTGGCTTTGGCATGCGGTTCGCTTTGGGCTTCCTGGCGGCCATCGGGCTGCTCGTGGTCGCCGGGCTCGTGATCGTCTGGACCGGAGCTTACAACGTCGCCGCGAGTGCCGGGCATGCCGGCGCCGTGCGATGGCTCTTCGAGAAGGCGTTGCACAGCTCTGTCGAGTCGCGGGCTGACGAGGTGCCGGGAGAGCTGTTCCGCAAGGCCGACGTGCGGGCGGGCTTCCGCGAATTCCAGGAATATTGCGTCCATTGCCATGGCGCGCCTGGCGTGAAGCCCCACGAATGGACGACCGGAATGGTGCCCAACCCGCCGGAGCTTTCGAAGGCCGCAACGGAATGGAACGAGCGCCAGATCTTCTGGATCGCCAAGCATGGGATCAAGATGACCGGCATGCCGGCGTTCGGAGACACTGAATCCGATCAGACGATCGCGAACATCGCCGCATTCGTGGAGCGGCTCGAGGGCATGAGCCCGCAAGAATATGCCCAGCTGCGCACGCAGTCCGGCTCGCCGGATTCGGGCGAGGACTCGGGCGGGCATTCGGGCGGGGGGCACAGTCACGGGCCCTCGGGGCACTAGCCGGAACCGCAGCCCCGGCTTTTCATTGGATATGAGCAATTCCAAGAAAGGGCTGGGCAGGATGCGATCGAACCAATTGGCCGCAAGCGCAGTGGCTGCGTTGCTCCTCGGCTGCAATTCCGCAGATACGTCCACGCGCGAAGTCAGGGAAGCTGCGATCGAGCATGCGCGGCAACAGCTCAACCTGCCTGCAGATACCCCGCTCGAGGCGCGGGTCTGGGTTGGCAAGCCGCGCGAGGGCGAACTCACCGTATGCGGGACGGTGAGCGGCCAGGGCGCCTCTTCGGCTGTGACTCCGCAGCGTTTCGCGGCAGCCACGGACCCGATCGAATGGCTGCTGTTCGAGCCTGCGCACGCCCCGACGGTCCGCTCGCAGCCCGACAAGTTCCGGGAGTGGCCGGAGCTTTGTGGCCCGGGCGCGGGCGCGGAGCCCTGACCCAGTCGGCCCTGCTCCTGCAGCGCTGCTGAGCCGCCCGGCGGGCGAGCGACGGCGGCCCGAGCAGCCCGCCGAATGAGCGCCGCCGAGGCGATGTGCCGTTCACGAAAGGCGGCGAAATCCCTTGAAATCCCCCGTTTCTTTACCATCTGAGCGCTGCCGGATGCCCGAGTGGGTCCGGTGACGGGGCATCGAGGCCTCCTGCGGCCAGCTGCCCCGCCCCAGTCGCTCAAAGGAGGACATGATTATGCGCAGCGCATTCGATTTTTCACCATACCGGCGCTCCACCGTCGGCTTCGACCGCCTGTTCGACATGCTCGAGACCAGCGGAATGGGGCAGGCACAGGAGAATTACCCGCCGTTCGACCTGATCAAGCTCGACGACAACCAGTTCCGGATCGAGCTTGCAGTCGCCGGGTTCAAGCCCGACGAGATCGACATCACCGCCCAGCAGAACGTGCTGATTGTCTCCGGCAAGAAGCGGGAGGACGACGGCGCCAACTACATCCATCGCGGAATTGCGACCCGCTCGTTCGAGCGGCGGTTCGCGCTTGCCGACCACATCCAGGTGCGCGGCGCGGACCTGCATGAGGGGCTGCTGTCGATCGACCTCCTGCGCGAGATCCCCGAGGCGATGAAGCCGCGCAAGATCAACATCGGCGGCGGTTCCGAGCGCAGCGAGCCGCAGGGCGAGCGCTCCGCGATCGGCGGCGGCGACCAGCAGGGCCGACGCGCGTCCGAGCAGACGGTCGACGCCGAGGCTCAGCACGCCTGAGGCTTTGGCCAGCGGATGAGGAAGCCCCGGGGCAGCGCTCCGGGGCTTTTTCCTTTGGCGCGGCGAATGTGCGCTTTCGACCCATTGCGGACATAAGGCTCGCGTGGAACGGTCGAGGATGCAATCACCTGCTGCAACCCTCGCCGCTGCCCTTCACGGACGGTTTCCGCCAGCATTTCGAGGAAGAGCCGGCGGCGAAGCGAGTCCGTCCGGGCGGGCGGTTGCTCTGGACCTACGTTATCCGTCGATGGTGCCGACACCTTCCTCGGCCCAGTCCTTGTCGACATCGACGTCTTGCTCGGCCCACTCTTCTCGTGTCCAGCACTTGACCCTCTCGATGCGGGTGCCGGTGACGGCCTCGATGCGCATGCAATATCTCGTCTCGCGGGTCCCTGCCGGGGCTCCTGCGGTGAGGGTTGGTTCGGGTACCGGTTCCTGGGTCGCGGCCGACGCCGGCGAAGCGGCGGCGATCATGCACAAGCCGAAGACCATATCCTTGAGAGCCATGTCGTTTCTCCGTGATGGCATGCTGGCGTTTCGCTTTTAGCATGAGTTGCTAAGCGCAGTTGAGCGATTGCGTAAGCAATCGGGAGGCAGCGCGTAGAGCCAATGAGTGCCGGCTGGCGCGCGAGCGAGCGGCCTATGCGCGAGGCGTTCCATCGTTTTAGCTAATGTCCACTTTCGACTCATTCCGGACATCAAGCTAAACGCCCTCGTCAACGAGAGTGCCCTGATGATAGATCGCACGCCAGCCGCGACCATATCGCCACACCGTTGATCGGCGGCTTAGTCGAGCGCCCTGTCTCAGCAGGTAAGTAGCGAGGAACGCTCCTCCTCCGAGCGCACGACAGGAGAAATCGCTTACCTCCCACGGATCCTCATGAGGCGACGAGTGACGCTTCTCAAGTTCATCGAGCACAAAGTCTCGATCATAGACCCGTCCGGAAGCACCGACCTACCAAAACGCTTCGTCGATCATGTGTTCAAAGTGAGCCCTCGAAGTCCCGAGTTCCGGCCTGTGGAAGATCGGCTCGCGTGCTCGAGAGTGCCTCGCGCTTCGGTTTCGGTCATCAGAAGCTGATCGACCAACTCGCTACTTACCGTCAACGTCCGCTTTCCACCCAAAGCAGACATTAGAGATGCCGTCATGCGAGCAATCGCGTGACGTCGGACGTGCTCGGCTGAAGCCGACCGGCCGGCTGCTGTCTCTCGCGTGAGGACGCTCGCTTTCTCCGCTTACGTTACGCGGCTTCAGCGAACTCGCGGGCCGCCGAACGGCAGGGGCGGGGGTGGGCGGCGGTCGGCGCGGGAGCCTGGGCCTGGTAGGCGACTCCGCAATGCTGGACGCAATAGGGGAAGCCTGGTTCGCCTGCTGGCCGCAGAGTGGAAGTCGGGCTCGCCCGGGTGGCCCATCGGCCACTTGCAGATGCGGTCGTTGAGGTCGAGCAGGCTGGTCTTGTCGGCGACTTCGGGGCTCGGCTTGGCGGGCACCAGACGGCGCGGCGGAGCGGGCGGGATCGGCGCCTGCTGCTCGCCCGGACCCTGGCGACGACCGCCGGGGCCGATCGAGCGGTACTGAACCGAGTCGGCCTGCGGGCGCCTGGGCCGCCGGAGCCGGCGTCTGCTGCGGCGCCGCGGGAGGCTCGGCCGCGGGTGTGCCGGGCTCTGGGGCCCGACGCTCGGCCGGCGCGGGTCTGGGCGCCGGGGCGGCAGCGGCCGGAGCAGGCTTCTCCTTCTCCTCGCCGGGCTTGACCGGTGAGGGCCGCGCTTCGAGGCCGAGGCGGTGCGCCTTGCCGATCACCGCGTTGCGGCTCACTCCGCTGAGCCTCGTCGGCGATCTGGCTGGCGGTCGCGCCGTCGTGCCACATCTTCTTCAGGCGCTCGATCCGCTCTTCGGTCCAGGACATTCAACTGCTCTCCGATTCATCTGCCGGCGCTTGCCGAGCATGAACCCACCCGATAGGCGCAGCCACCGTGAAAGGCGCCCAACCTCCGATCTGGGTTCGAACCCCGCCTGGCGAGCCGGTTCTGTCCGGCGTCAACTGGGGCGGGCTCAAGACGCTGTATATCAAGGAGGTGCGCCGGTTCTTCAAGGTGCAGATGCAGACCGTCTGGGCGCCGGCGGTCACCACCCTGCTCTACCTGGCGATCTTCACCGTCGCTCTGGGCAGCGACCGCAGGGTGATGGGCGTGCGCTTCGCCGACTTCATCGCGCCCGGCCTGGTCGCCATGGCGATGATCCAGAACGCCTTTGCCAATTCGAGCTTCTCGCTGCTGATCGGCAAGATGCAGGGCAATATCGTCGACTATCTGATGCCGCCTTTGTCCACCGGCGAGCTGATCGCGGGGCTGGTCGGTGCAGCGGTCACGCGCGCCTTCCTGGTCGGAGTGGCGGTGTGGCTCGCGATGCTGTTCTGGCCCGGCGTGTCGGTCGAGGTCGACCATCCGCTCTGGGCCTTCTGGTTCGGCCTGATGGGCGCCTTGATGCTGGCGTTCCTCGGGCTGATCACCTCGCTGTGGGCCGACAAGTTCGACCATGCGGCGGCGGTGAGCAATTTCCTGGTCACGCCGCTGTCGCTGCTGTCGGGCACCTTCTATTCGATCGAGCAGCTCGCGCCCGCGTTCCAGGCGCTGAGCCATGCAAACCCGTTCTTCTACGTGATCTCGGGCTTCCGCTACGGCTTCCTCGGGACTGCCGATTCGCCGGTTCTGGTCGGGGCCGTCGGGCTTTTCTTGCTAAACATCGTGCTGTGGGCCGTGTGCTACGCGCTCGTCCGGAGCGGGTGGAAAATCAAGGCATAGCTTTCTCAAATTCTTAGTCGTTTCTGATGCTGAACGAACGATAACGGAGGCGTTCAGCGTGCTGCGAGCCGCGAAGGCGCACAACATCCGCATCAACCGCTCGATTCGAAGGAGAGCATGATGCGTAAAGTTCTGATCACTCTTGCCGCCGCCGCGTCGGCTCTCGCCGTTGCCGCGCCGGCTTCCGCGCAGTGGTACCCGCAGCCCCAGCCGCAGGTCGGCGTCGGCGTTCAGTACAGCGTCGGCGTGCAGTACGGCTCGCCGTACGGCTCGCCGTATGGCTACCAGACGCCGCAGTACGGCTACGGCTACGGCTCGCCCTATGGCTATCGCGCACCCCAGTACGGCTACAGCTACGGCTCGCCCTACGGCTATCGCGCACCGCAGTACGGCTACGGCTACGGCTCGCCCTACGGCTACAGCAATTACGGCCAGGCGCAGGCGATGAAGGTGCGGATCGACCGGATCCAGGCGGAAATTCGCCGCCTCGCCCAGTACCGGATGATCAGCCACAACGAGTATCACAACCTGCTTGCCGATTCGCGCGAGATCGAGCGGCGCTTCTACCGCAATGCGCGCGACGGCCGGGGTCTCAGCCATTCGGAGATGCACGACGTGCAGCACCGGGTTGCCCGCCTCGAGCAGAGGATCGCTCAGGACGTCCGCGACGGCCGCCAGTGGGGCTATCGCTGGTAACGGCACGGCTGCCTTCATAGGGTATGCTTAAGAGAGGCGCGCCGGGGGCACCGGGCGCGCCTTTTCCTTTGTCGGGCCGCTGGCTATAGCGGCCGCGTCGGCCCCCGGCCGCTCTCTCAAGACCCGCAGGAGGACGTCACCGACATGGCCATCACCCCGCTCATGCCCGTCTATGCGCGCTGCGAGGTCCGGCCGGTGAGGGGCGAGGGGGTGTATCTCTACGGCGAAGGTGGCGAGCGATATCTCGACTTCGCCAGCGGCATTGCGGTCAACCTGCTTGGCCACCGTCACCCGCACCTGGTCGAGGCGATCCAGAAGCAGGCCGCGACGCTGATGCACGTGTCGAACCTCTACGGGAGCCCGCAGGGCGAGGGGTTCGCAAGGCGATTGTGCGACCTGACCTTTGCCGACACCGTGTTCTTCACCAATTCGGGCGCGGAAGCCGTCGAGTGCGCGATCAAGACCGCGCGGCGCTATCACCATGCCAAAGGCAATGCGCACAAGCACGATCTCATCACCTTTTCCAACGCCTTTCACGGGCGGACGATGGCGACGATCAGCGCGACCAACCAGGAGAAGCTGCGCGACGGTTTCGCGCCTCTGCTCCCGGGCTTCAAGGTGGTCGAGTTCGACGACCTCGAGGCAGCGCTCGCGGCGGTGGACGACAATACGGCGGGCTTCCTGATCGAGCCGGTGCAGGGCGAGGGCGGGATTCGCCCGGCCAGCAACGCGTTCATCGCCGGCCTTCGCGCGGCCTGCGACGAGAAGGACCTGATGCTTCTGTTCGACGAGGTGCAGTGCGGAATGGGCCGAACGGGCACTTTGTTCGCCTATGAGCAATATGGAGTCGCGCCGGACATCATGGCGGTGGCCAAGGGCATCGGCGGCGGCTTCCCGCTCGGCGCGTGCCTTGCGACCGAAAAGGCAGCGAGCGGGATGGTGATCGGCACCCACGGGTCGACTTACGGCGGAAACCCGCTGGCCATGGCCGCGGGCGAGGCGGTGCTCGACGTGGTCGCCAACGACGAATTCCTCGCCAACGTTCGGCGGATCGGCGAGCGGCTGCGCTCGGCGCTCCAGCAGATGATCCCCAACCACGACCATCTGTTCGAAAGCGTCCGCGGCACCGGGCTGATGCTGGGCGTCAAGATGAAGACCGACAGCCGCGCGTTCGTGAACTATCTGCGCGGGCACGGGCTGCTGACCGTCGCGGCGGGCGACAATGTGATGCGCGTGCTTCCGCCGCTGGTGATCGACGAGGCCCATGTTCGCGAATTCGCCGACGCTCTGTCGAAGGCCGCCGCCGAGTACGAGGTGCCCGCGGCTGCGGCCTGAGCGGTTGAGCGGCGGCTGGGTGGACCCTATCTAGCCGCCATGCCTGCAACGGAGCTGAGCCTCGACGTCGCAATCGGCGTCACCATTCCCGCGCGCGATGCGCGCGGCCGGGCAGCGCGCATCGGGCCGGTGCTCGATTCGATCCTGTCGGCGCACACCTATCCGCCGGTGCTCGAGCGGCTGCTTGCCGAGGCGCTGACGCTAACCGCGCTGCTCGGCTCGCTGCTCAAGGAACCGCAAGGGCAGATGACGCTCCAGGCGCAGACGGAGGACGGGATCGTCGATCTGCTCGTGTGCGACTATCTCGGCGGCGAGCTTCGCGGCTATGTCCGCCACGACCCGGCGCGCCTGGCCGACGCCGGGCCGAAGCCGACGCTCTCCGCCTTGTTCGGCAAGGGCTATCTGGCGATCACTTTCGACCAGCCGCTGAGCAAGGAGCGCTATCAGGGGATCGTGCCGCTCGAGGGCGAGAGCCTCGCTCAGGCCGCGCAGAGCTATTTCGCTCAGTCGGAGCAGATCCCGAGCCTGGTCCGCCTCGCCGCCGAGAAGCGCGACGGGCGCTGGACCGCGGGCGGGATGCTGTTCCAGCACCTGCCCGAGGGCGAGGAGGGCCGCGAGCGAATCCACACGCAGCTCGACCATCCCGACTGGCCGCACATCGCCATCCTCGGCGGATCGGTGAAGCCCGGGGAGCTGACCGACCCCGGCCTGCCGCTCGACGATTTGATCTGGCGGCTGTTCCACGAGGAGGCGGAAGTGCGCACGTTCGCGCCGGTGCAGCTCTCGCGCGGCTGCCGCTGCGACCCCGAATATGTGCGCTCGGTGATCGCCCGCTTCCCCGAGGAGGAGCGCCAGGCGATGGTCGGGCCGGACGGGCTGATCACCGTCGACTGTGCCTTCTGCTCGCAGACCTTCCCGATCACGCTTGCCGACGTCTCCTAGGCCCCCTCCCGGAAATTCGCCGTTCGTGCTATGCTGGAGGGATGAGCGGCTTGGGGCGAGCTGTGGCATTGGCCGGCGGGGCAGGGGCGCTTGCGCTCGTTCTGGGCGCTGCGAAGGGCCCGGCGATCCTTGCGCAGCCCATTGGCGGACTGTGGGAGATCAGGGGCGATCCCGCCTCGCCCGGGCCGCAGCGGCTGTGCCTTGCGGATCCCGCGCTGCTTGCCCAGTTCGAGCACCGCAGGGCGACCTGCACCCGCGTCGTGGTCGGCGAACAGGCCTTGTCCGCCGACATGCATTACACCTGTGCGGGCGGCGGGTTCGGCCAGTCGACCATGACTGTGCTGACGCCGCGCTCGCTGAGGATCCACACGCAGGGCATCTCGCGCGGCGCGCCCTTCAACTATGTGCTGTAGGCGCGAAGACTCAGCGACTGCTGAAGACGGGCCGCCTCATTAAGCCGGGGTTTAAGCTGGAGCAGCTATGAGGGAGTCGTGCCGGATTTTGGCACGCTTTCCTCCCAATCCGGGCTTTCGCCCGAACCTGGGCCGCCCTTCTTCGGATGGGCGGCCCTTCTTTCATCCTCCCCACTAAATCGTGGGGAGGATAATAGGCAGCCGATGAATAGCTCAGCAAAAGCCGTCGTGCTCCTCTCCGGAGGGCTCGACTCGATGGTCTGCGCGGGCCTTGCGCGCGAGCAGGGGTTCCGCGTGCTCGCGCTCACGATAGACTACAACCAGCGCCACCGGATCGAGCTTCAGGCAGCGACGACCATTGTGGCTGCGCTTGGCGCCGAGCGGCATATCATTCTGCCGCTCGACCTGAGCCGCTTCGGCGGGTCGGCCCTCACCGACGACATTGCGGTGCCCAAGGGCGGGCTCGGAAATGAAATTCCCGTCACTTACGTGCCTGCGCGCAACACGGTCTTCCTGTCGCTGTGCCTCGGCTGGGCGGAGGCGGCGGGAGCCCGCGACCTGTTCATCGGGGTCAATGCGCTCGATTATTCGGGCTATCCGGACTGCCGGCCCGAGTGGGTGCAAGGCTTCGAGCGGCTCGCGAACCTCGCGACGAAGGCGGGCGTGGAGGGTGAGGCGTTCGCGGTGCATCCGCCGCTGATTTCCATGACCACGGCCGAGATTGTGCGCGAGGCGGCGCGGCTGGGGCTCGACGCTGGGATGAGCTGGTCGTGCTACGACCCGACGAGCGACCTCAGGCACTGCGGGCTGTGCGATTCGTGCCGGCTTCGCGCCAGGGGGTTCGCGCAAGCGGGGCTGCCTGACCCCACCGTCTATGCGGCGCACGAAGGCGCGGGCGCATGACCTACGCGGTCAAGGAGTGCTTCCTGACGCTGCAGGGCGAGGGCGTGCAGAGCGGCAGCCGTGCGGTGTTCCTGCGCTTTGCCGGCTGCAACCTGTGGTCGGGGCGCGAGGCTGATCGGGCGGGCGCGCAGTGCAGCTTCTGCGACACGGATTTCGTCGGGACCGACGGGCCGGGCGGGGGCAGGTTCGCCGATGCGGATGGCCTTGCCGATAGAGTGGTCGAGCTGTGGGGCCCCGCAGAGGGCCAGCGGCTGGTGGTCGTCACGGGGGGCGAGCCGATGCTTCAGCTCGATTCCGCGCTGATCGACGCGCTTCACGCGCGGGGTTTCCGGGTCGCGGTCGAAAGCAACGGCACGCTTGAAGCGGTCGAGGGAATCGACTGGCTGTGCGTGAGCCCGAAGGCGGGGACCAGGGTCATCCAGCGCTCGGGCGACGAGATCAAGCTCGTCTGGCCGCAGCAGGGAATCGACCCCGCGGAGCTCGAAAGCTGGGACTTCCGGAATTTCCTGGTGCAGCCGATGGACTGCGACGAGCGCGAGCAGGCGCTGGAGGCGGCGATCCGCCTTGTCATGGAGCGGCCCAGGTGGCGGCTGTCGCTTCAGTCGCACAAGCTGATCGGGCTTCCGTAGGACGCGTTCGCGCATGAAAAAGAGGCTGCCGGACCGGCCGGCAGCCTCTTGATCTTCGACGCTCCAGCGAAGGAGCGCCGAGGCGATTACATCGCGTTGTTGCCGGTCGCCATGTTGGCGTCGGTCGTCGCGTTGGCGCCCGTCGTGGCGTTCATGTCGGTCGTGACATTACCGGCCAGATTGGCGTCGGTGGTCATGTTCGCGTCCATGTTGGTCGCGGCCTCGAGGCCGGCCGTGTCGTTCACGATCAGGGTATCGGTCGCCAAATTGTCAACGTTCATCGTGTTGTCGGCGGCTTCGTTGCTGCTGCAAGCCGCAACCGCCAGGGCCGCACCAGCGACCAGGATAAGAGCACGCATTCAAAACTCCCTTGATTGTCCAATCTGGAGCGGGCGCTGCCCGTGTTCCAGATCGCGCGCACAATAGGCTGAAGCGGTTCCGGCCATCAAGAGACTTTGCATGGCTGCTCCAACGCGCTGAGAAAGGCCGGAAAACTGCGCTTCAACGAAGCATCGACAAGCGAAAGGGACGGTTGCTTGCCAAGCGCTGCAAGGCTCGTCACCCCCAGCTCGGCGATCCCGCAGGGCACGATGCCGCTGAAATGCGCAAGGTGGGGCGACACGTTGATCGAGAAGCCGTGGAGCGTCACCCAGCGCTTCACGCGAATGCCCAGCGCGGCGATTTTGGCTTCCTCAGCGCCTTCGCCGACCCAGATCCCGATGCGCCCCTGTGAGCGATGCGCCTCGACCCCCAAGTCCTTAAGAGCGGCGATGATCCAGCCTTCGAGCGAGTGGACCAACCGCCGAACGTCGCGGCCGCGGCACTCGAGGTCGAGCATCAGATAGCCGACGCGCTGGCCCGGCCCGTGATAGGTGTAGCGCCCGCCGCGCCCTGCTTCGTGGACCGGCAGGCCGAGCGGGTTGGTGAGCTCGGCCGGGTCCGAACTGGTCCCTGCGGTGAACAAAGGCGGGTGCTCGAGCAGCCACACGCATTCGGCCGCATCGCGCGAGCGGATCGCGGCTGCGCGCTCCTGCATGAAGGCGAGCGCCTCCTCATAGGGTACGAGCCCATCGCTGACTCGCCATTCGATGGTGTCGGGGGCGGACACGAGCGGATGCATGGCCTTGCCCGCGCGCTGCCGCAAGCGTTGCAAGCGGCGGCCCGCGCCCTCATAAGCCAGCGGCGGCAAGAAGCGCGCAGCAGGGGGCAGGATGGCGCGAAAGCTCTCGATTTCAACGGCGTGGGACGAAACGCGCGGGGTGCTCCGCCGCGACGGGCGCCTGATCGCCGCCGTCGCGCTTGCGCTGCTGGTGCTGCCGAGCACGATCCAGACACTTGTCTCGCCCGAGGCGCCGCGCGGCGAGCTCCCCGAGCCTGGTGCATGGATGATCCTGGCGCTGGTCGCGACCCTCGTGGGCTTCGTCGGCCAGCTCGCGGTGATCCGGCTTGCGATCGGATCCCACGTCAGCGTGGGCGAGGCGATCGGTCACGGGGCGCGGCGAATGCCCGCACTTGTCGGGGCGATGCTCCTGTGGCTCGTGCCGCTGGCCGCTCTGCTGCTCGCCGTGGGCAACCTCGTGCGCCAGGGCGATCGCTCGGCGCCGCTCGCGCTCGCCTTCCTGCTGCTGGTCGTGCTGCTGGTCTATCTCGGAGTGCGCCTGATCACCGTGACGGCGGTTGCAGGCGCGGAAAATGGCGGGCCGGTCGGCATCCTCAAGAGGAGCTGGGCGCTTACTCGCGGACGATGGTGGCGACTGTTCGGCTTTCTCGTTCTGTTCGTGATCGCGGCGGTCGCCGTGATGCTCGCCGCCGAAGCGCTGGTCGGAGTGATCGTCCAGGTCCTTTTCGGCACGCCCGAGCCGATGAGCGTAGGAGCGCTGGTCGTGGCCCTCGTCAGGCGGCTTGCAACTGCCGCGGTGACCGTGGTTTTCCTGGTGATGCTCGCCCGGATCTACGTTCAGCTGTCCGGACCCGAGCCGGTCGAGGCTTCGGTCCCGAGCAGCGGGACCTGAGGCGCGCAGTCGAGCGGCAGAATGCCGAGCAGGCGCGGGTCGGGGAAGCGCTCGACCGCCCGCCTGACGGGCACGAAGCCGGCGCGGCAGTAGGCGGCGAGCGCGGCCGGATGGTCGAGCGTGCAGGTGTGCACATGGACTTTGCTCAGCCCATCGCGCCAGGCAAGGCGCAGGGCCTGAGCGAGCAGCCAGCGGCCGTGGCCGTGTCCCGCGAGCTCGGGCACCAGGCCCACGAAGCTGAGCTCGCATTCGCCCGGTTCGCGAAGGTCGAGCTCGAGCATGCCTACATCGCGCTTTTGCGCATCCACCACGGCGTAGAACTCGACCTTCGGGTGCTGGACGAGCGCGGCGAGCTTCGCATCGTCCATGATCAGCCGCGAGAACCACAGCCAGCGCGCTCCGACCAGCGTGAACAGGCGGCGGTAGTCGTCGGGTGCGGGCCGTTCGATGCGCCGCAGCGACAAGTCCGAGGGCGGCGGCACTTGCGCCGGCGGCGAGCGCATCTCGAGGAAGGTGACGACCGCGACCAGCTCGTCTTGCGCGACCGGCTGGTAGCTCATTTCCAGGCCGCGAGCGGGGGCAGGCTCATCAGGATCGCGTCGACATTGCCGCCGGTCTTGAGGCCGAACAGGGTGCCGCGGTCGTAGAGCAGGTTGAACTCGACGTAACGGCCGCGAAAGTCGAGCAGTCGGCGCATGTCCTCGTCCGAAAAGGGCGTGTCCATCCGCAGCCTCACGAGCTTCGGGAAGATGTCGAGGAAGGCCTCTCCGACCTCTCGCCCAAAGGCGAAATTCGCTTCGAACGACACGCCCTTGCCGGGTTCGAAGCATTCGAGATGGTCGTAGAAGATGCCGCCCACCCCGCGCGCGACGCTGCGATGGGGCAGGAAGAAATAGTCCTCGGCCCATTTGGAAAAGCGCGGGTAGAAGGTCGGGTCCGTGCGCAGCGCAGGCGGCGCGGAGCCGCGCGTGGAATGCGTCGGTATCCTGGCGGTAAGGGATGGCCGGATTGAGGTCGGCGCCGCCCCAAACCACCGCCTGGTGGTCGTCAGGAAGCGCGTGTTCATGTGCACCGCGGGGACGTGCGGATTGGCCATGTGCGCGACGAGGCTGATGCCGGTGGCGAAGAAGCGCGGGTCCTCGGCTGCGCCGTGGACGCTCGCCGCGAACTCATCGCTGAAGCGGCCGCCCACGGTCGACACGTTGACCTCGACCTTCTCGAAGACCTTGCCAGTCATCAGGCCGCGCACGCCCCCGCCTCCCTTGGCGCCGCCGGGGCCGCCTTCGGCATCCTCGCGGTCCCACGGGATGAAGTCGAAGGCGGCCTCGCTCCCGGCTTCGCGCTCGATCGCCTCGAACTCGGCGCAGATGCGATTGCGCAGGCTTTCGAACCAGTCGCGGGCGGCCTGCTGCTGTTCGTCCAAGGCAAGCATGAGCGCCCTTTAGCGCGCCCGCCGCGAATGCCAATTGTGCCCCTTGGCAGCCCCCACTGGCGCCGCTATCAGGCCCGCCAATCGCGCCGGGCACCCGCCCGGAGCGGCGTCGCTTGGGCCTGTCCGGCCCGTCTAGAGCTGAACAAGCGTCCAAGGGTGAGCATGGCCACACAGGCATCTGCCGAGGGTACGGATCGCGCCGCAGGGACCGAGGTCCGGCGGCGCGATTTCCTCAACGTCGCCGCGGTCAGCTTTGCCGGCATCGGCGTCGTCGCAGTCACCATCCCGCTGATCAGCCAGATGAACCCGCCGGCCGACGTCCTCGCGCTCGCCGAGGTCGAGGTCGACATCTCGAAGATCCAGACGGGCCAGGCGATCAAGACCGTGTGGCGCAAGCAGCCGGTGTTCATCCGCAACCTGACTCCGCAGGAGATCCAGGCGGCGAACGCGGTTCCGCTCGGCGAGCTTCGCGATCCCGAAACGCTGGCCGGGCGGACTAAGCCCGGCAAGGCCAACTGGCTGATCACCCTGGGCGTGTGCACGCATTTGGGATGCGTTCCGCTCGGGGTCGGCGAGGGCGAGAACCGGGGCCCGTTCGGCGGCTATTTCTGCCCGTGCCACGGCTCGGCCTACGACACTGCGGCGCGCATCCGCACGGGCCCGGCGCCGACCAACCTGGTCGTGCCCGAATATGAATTCGTGTCGGACACCCTGGTCCGGATCGGCGCGGGGGGAACAGCCTAAATGAGCTTCGCCTGGGCAAAGCCCTACGAACCCAAGTCCGCGTTCGGGCGGTGGATCGACGCCCGGCTGCCGCTCCCGCGGCTGGTCTATGGCGCGGTCGGCGGCGGCTATCCGGTGCCGCGCAACCTCAACTATTGGTGGAACTTCGGAGTGCTCGCCGGAGTGTTCCTGACGATCCAGATCGTCACCGGCATCGTTCTTGCGATGTGGTATTATTCGAGCGTCGACGGCGCGTTCAACTCGGTCGAGCACATCATGCGCGACGTGAACGCCGGCTGGGCGCTGCGCTACATCCACATGAACGGCGCGAGCTTCTTCTTCATCGTCACGTACATCCACATCTTCCGCGGCATCTATTACGGCTCCTACAAGGCGCCGCGCGAGCTGGTGTGGATGCTGGGCCTCGTCATCTATCTGCTGATGATGGCGACCGCCTTCATGGGATACGTGCTCCCCTGGGGGCAGATGAGCTATTGGGGCGCGCAGGTCATCACCGGCTTCTTCTCGGCTTTCCCGCTGGTCGGCGAGCCGCTCCGCATCTGGCTGCTCGGCGGCTATGCGCCCGACCAGGCGACGCTGACCCGCTTCTTCTCGCTCCACTACCTGCTGCCGTTCGTGATCGCGGGCGTGGTGATCCTCCACATCTGGGCGCTTCACATCCCCGGGTCGAGCAACCCGACCGGCGTGGACATCAAGGAGGAGCGCGACACGCTTCCCTTCCATCCGTTCTACACCGCCAAGGACGGCTGGTTCGGGGCGGCGGTGCTGCTAGTGTTCGCCTTGTTCACCTATTTCGCGCCCAACTTCCTTGGGCACCCCGACAATTACATCCCGGCCAACCCGCTCGCGACCCCCGCCGAGATCGTGCCCGAATGGTATTTCTGGCCATTCTACGCGATCCTTCGCGCGTTCACTGTCGACTTCATCCTGCCGGCCAAGCTGTGGGGCGTGCTGGCGATGTTCGCCTCGATCCTGCTGCTGTTCTTCCTGCCGTGGCTCGACAATTCGGCCGTTCGCTCAGGCTCGTACCGGCCGCTGTTCAAGCGCTTCTTCTGGATCCTGGTGGTGAATCTCATCCTGCTCGGCTGGGCCGGAGGGCGCGCGGCGACACCGGTGGTGATCGCTGTGAGCCAGCTCGCCACCGCTTATTACTTCGCGCACTTCCTGATCATCCTGCCTCTGATTTCCAAGTTCGAGCGGCCGCTGCCGCTGCCCGACTCGATTTCGACCTCGGCGCTTCACGGGGAGCGGAGCGAGACCGCGCCGGCAGGGATCACGCGTCCGTCGGCGACGACCGCGACGCCGGCCGAATAGGGGTTAGTCACTGATGCTCCGCTTCATCCTGGGACTGGTCGGCCTCGGCTTCGTCGGCGTCCTGCTGATCTCCTTCTTCGTCACAACGGCGGACTATTTCAGCAATCCGCCCGAGCCGACGGCCGAGGAGGAGTTCCACCACCACGCCAAGGAGCTGCATCTGGCGAGCGACGGGCCCTTCGGCCAGTTCGACGAGAAGCAGCTGCAGCGCGGCTTCCAGGTGTACAAGGAGGTGTGCGCGGCGTGCCATGGCCTGAGCCTGGTTGCGTTCCGCGACCTCGAGGCGCTCGGCTACAACGAGGCCGAAGTAAAGGCGATCGCCGACCAGTGGGCGATCCAGGTGCCGACGACCAACGAGGAGACCGGCGAGACGGCGACGCGCAAGGCGCTTCCCGCGGACCGCTTCCCGAGCCCCTATCCCAACGAGATTGCGGCGCGCGCGGCCAACAACAACGCATTCCCGCCGGACCTGTCGCTGATCACCAAGGCCCGGCATGGCGGCGCGGCCTACATCTATTCGCTGCTGACCGGATACGAGAAGCAGCAATCCGCCGAGCTGGTCCGCAAGTTCCCGGCCGCGAAGACTCCGCAGGGGCTCTACTACAATCCCTATTTCCCGAACCTCAACCTTGCGATGCCGCCGCCGATCACGACCAACGGCCAGGTCACCTATGCGCCGGGCAACCCGCCGCCCACCGTGGACCAGATCGCCAAGGACGTGACCGCCTTCCTCGTGTGGACGGCCGAGCCCAAGCTCGAAAATCGCCACAGAGCGGGGCTTGCGGTCGCGATCTTCCTGCTGATCGCAACGATCATCGCCTATCTCGCCTATCGCAACATCTGGGCGACCCATAAGGCGAAAGTGCGCGTGACCGGTCCGCTCGAGCCGCAGAACATCGCCAAGAGCCAGATCGCGAAGGACCAGGAAGGCGTCGCCGGCTAGGCTCGCCGGCGGCGAGGGGACCGCGCCGGCAGCGGCTCGATTGCAGCGGGCCCGATGTTCGTCGCACGAGTTGCTCCGCTCGCCGAGGCGGCAGATATGTCTCCGTTTCAGAGGGACTTAAGTTCAGCGGTCATTCACGGCTGTGGCGGCAAGGTGTGAGCAACCCTATTTCGGAGACCCATGATGAGCGTTTCCCGTCTTCGTTCCGCGGCAGTCCTACTCGCCGCTTCGGTCAGCCTCGGCGGCTGCGCTGCCTACGGCCAAATGGGCGGTGTCGGCGTCTCGGTCGGCTACGGCAGTCCCTATGCGTCTTCGCGCTACGGCTATTCGCCCTACGGCTACTCGCGCTACGGTTATTCGCCCTACCGCTACGGCTATTCGCGCTACGGCTACTCGCCTTACGGCTATTCGCCCTATGGCTCGCGGTACGGCTATTCGCCTTACTGGGGCTGGTACGACGGCTTCTATTACCCGGGCACCGGCTTCTACGTGTACGATCGGTACCGTCGCCCGTTCCGCATGACCAACAAGCATCGGCGCTACTGGAGCGATCGTCAGCGGACCGTCGGTCGACCGACCGCAACACGACCGAGCTGCGCCAGAACTGGCAGGATTTCAGCGGTGACCGCACGAGCGGGACCCGTGAGGTTCGCGTCGAAGCCCGCGACGACCGGACGGCAGTGCGCACGCGCGTGTCGACCCGCCAGCAGGTTCGCGCCGAGCGCCGCGAGGACCGGCAGGAGGTTCGCCGCGAGGGCGCGCACCGAGGAGCGGCGGACGCGCCAGGAAACCCGCCGCGACAGGCGCGACCGCAACGACGACGAATGAGCCCGGCCCGCCGGCGCTCTAGCCGGCGGGACGCTCTTGAGCGCGGCGGCGCATCAGGATGATCGAGGTGAAGCGCATCACCGGGACCTGGTCCTGGTTGGTGACGATCGTCTCGGTGCGGAACGAGCCCATTTCCGGCCGCGAGCGCGACGGCGTCTTGTCGACGATCGTGCCGCGCACGTGCAGCGTGTCGCCCGGATAGACGGGCTTGAGCCAGCGCAGCTCGTCGACCCCGGGTGAGCCGAGGCCTGCCTGCTTTTGAGCCACCAGATGGCGCGCAATCACAGCCATGGTCATCGCGCAGGTGTGCCAGCCGCTTGCCGACAGGCGGCCGAAGTGGGTTTTGGCCGCTTCTTCGTCGGACAGATGGAAGGGCTGCGGGTCGTACTTTCGCGCGAACTCGAGCACTTCCTCGCGCGTGACCTCGTACGAGCCGAAATAGGTTTCGGAGCCGAGCTTAAGGTCCTCGAAGTAGATCATCTCGTCGAGCAAACGCAGCGCGGTGCTCGGCGGTCCCGCTAGAAGCTGTAGCCCATGCGCAGGCCGATCGTCCGCGGCCGGGTGACGACCGTGTAGATCTTGCCGCCGATCGCGGTCAGGTTGTCCGGATCGCCGCAGGTCGTCTCGACGCACTGGATGTTGCGCGTGATCTGCCCGCGTGTGTCGAACAGGTTCTTGACGTAGAGCTGCGCGTTCCACCGGCCGAAGTCGATGCCCGTGGCTGCGTCGATCAGCGTGTACGCCTTCATGTTCCCGTAGAGCGAGTTCTCGAAGTCGCGCAGGTCGCGGCGCCGGTTGCCCTCGTAGGTGAGCGAGCCCTGCACATGCGCGCGCATGTCGAGCGCAGGCTCCCATTCGTAGCGAAGGCGGCTGTTCGCCTTCCACCGCGCCGTCAGCGGCAGGCGGGTGCCCTTGTCGGCAAGGCGGGCATTTTCTTCGGGCACTCCGTCATTGTCGAGGTCGACGGCCTGCGTGCAGTCGAAATCCTCGACCGCGATGCGGCAGAAGTCGTTGCGAATCCTCGCATTGTTGTAGGCGAGGCCGTTGCTCCAGGTCATCCCGTCGAGGGGCCTCAGCAGAAGGTCGGCCTCGAAGCCCCAGATGCGCGCATTGCCCGCGTTGCGGATTTCGGTGAGGCCGTTGGCGCCAAGGAACGACAGCTGGATGTTGTCCCAGTCCTCGCGATAGCCGGTGACGTTGAAATGGGCTCCAGGGCCGAAGCTGATCTTGGTGCCAAGCTCGTAATTGGTCAGGAAGTCCGCTCCATACGGCGGCAGCTCGCCGCGGCGGTTGATCCCGCCCGGGCGGAAGCCGCGCGACCAGGTTGCGTAGAACAGCAAGTCGCCGTTGGGCTTGTAGGTCGTGTTGAGCCGGTGGACGAAGCCATTGTCCTTGGTGCGCTTGTCGAGGTTGGTGCAGGGCGAACCCGACACTCGGCGAACTCGTCGTTGTCGAAGACGATGCCGCTGGTCGGGAAGGTCAGCGCGCCGCGAATGTTGTCGATGTAGCCCGCGTCGCGCCGGTACCAGCCGACCACGCGCGTAGCCATGTTGTCGCTGAGAGGCAGGTTGACGAAGCCCTCGCCGGTGTAGCCGAAATCGCCATGGGCGACGCTGTTCGCCTCGGCATTGACCTGGCCGTAGGTACCCGCGAGGTCGGGTTTGTTGGTGATGATTCGGACGGTGCCCGCCTGGCTCGAAGCGCCGTATAGCGTGCCCTGGGGCCCCGCGAGCGCCTCGACCCGCTCGATGTCGAAGATGTGGAGGTCGAGAGCGCCGGTGATCGTCGTGATCGGCTGCTCGTCGAGATAGGTGCCGACGCTCGGCAGCGAGGCCGAGTGGTTGGCGTTCTCGCCGCTCGCGACGCCGCGGAAGTAGACGTTGGCAAAGCCGGGCCCGGCCGACTTGTAGGACAAGGAGGGGACCATCTTGGCGTAATCGTCGAACGATTCGACCTGATTGTCCTCGAGCGTCTTGGTGCCGAGCGCGGTGATCGCGATGGGGACGTCCTGGAGGTTCTCGGCGCGCTTGGTCGCGGTGACGATGATCTCGTCGCCTTCGCCCGGCCGAGTCCTGGGAGCGTCGGCCGAGGGCGAGGGCACTGCGGCGTCGGGCGTCTGGGTCTGAGTGTCCTCTGGGTCGGGCGCCTGCTGCGCCAGGGCTGCTGCCGGCAGGCCGGTCGAGGCAAGCAAAGCGGCGGCGAGCCGCTGCACGGAAGCCGAGCGCATCATGAGACCCCCCTTGGTCATGTCTGAATGAGACTGTCGTGCGGCCGACGGAGCGTCAATGAAGCTGCGGCGCGCAGTGTGACGATTTCGCCCCGCTATTGCGCGGCTGCATCATCCCCTTCGACAAGCTCAGGACAGGCCTTCGACAAGCTCAGGACAGGTCCCACTGATCGAGGGCCGGCCCCAGCGCCTCCTTCAGCGGGCCGAGCCAGGCTTCGAACCTCTTCCACTGGTCGAGGCCCTCGCTGCTGATCGGGCGGCGGACCTGCTCCGAGCTTGCGGTGCGGACCGGCCGCTTGCTCTCGTGGAAGCGCAGGCACGCGTCATCGAACGGGAGATCGAGATGTTCGAGCAGCCGGCGGATTTCGCTTTCCGGGTCGGCGACCAGCCGCTCGTGGATCACGCGGTGGACGGCGCCGGGCGCGACCGCGTCGAAATGGGCCATCAGCCGCACATAGTCGCGGTAATAGCGGCCGAGGCTCTCCTGGTCGTAGGAAAAGGCCTGGCCGCGCGCATAATGCTGCTTGAAGTTCGAAAAGCAGCAGGCGAGCGGGTGGCGGCGCGCATCGATGATCCGCGCGCTTGGGAGGATCAGGCGGATCAGCCCGACATGAGCCCAGTTTGTTGGGCATCTTGTCGATGAAGAAGGCCCGACCCGAGCTGCGGTGGATGCGGGTGCGCTCGAGATAGTCCTGGCCCAGTTCGGCAAGTTCCTGCGGAGCAAGCTCGGCAAGCAGCTCCGGGTAGCTGCCGCGCGCGCTCAGCTCTTTCACCAGAGCGATCATGTCGGGCAGCTCCTGCGTCCCCTCGACCTGCGAGTGGCTGGCGAGGATCTGCTCGACCAGCGTGGATCCGGCGCGCGGCATTCCCAGGATGAAGATCGGGTCGGGAGCCGCGCAGCCCTGGTCCGAACGTTGCTCGAGGAACTCGCGGGTGAACAGGCGGGTCGAGGTGTCGACATGCTCGGTCATCCGCTGCGGGTCGTAGCGCAGCTGCGCGGCGCGGATGCAATTGGCTTTGGCATAATGGGAGAAGGCCTGCTCGTCCTCGCGCCGGTCCTCGAGCGCCTTGCCGAGCGCGAAGTGGAGATGAAGCCGGTCCTCGTCGCCGAGGTCCTCGGCCTCGAGCACCTTGCGCATCGCGGCCACGTCCTCGTCCTTGCGCATCGCGGCCACGTCCTCGTCCGAGAAGCGCACCGTCTTCAAATTGGCCAGGCTCCACCAGATTTCGCCAAGCGTTGGAGCGATGCCAAGGGCCTGCCGGTAGGCGGCGACGGCTTCGTCGGTGCGGCCGACGGTCTTGAGCATGTGGCCGAGGCTCATCCACACCTTTGGCTGGCCCGGCTGGCGCTCGAGCACCGCGCGGTACAGCGCAATCGCTTCCTCGTACGCCCCCACCCGACCGAGGACTGCCGCTTTGAGGCTGCGGCGGGAATCGTCCTCGGCCGTCGCGATGGCCTCGAGCTCGGCCAGCGCCTCGGCCCAGCGGTTCTGGCGATAGAGCAGGGTCGCAAGGTTCGCTCGCGCCGCCTCCCACCCCGGCGCAAGCTCGAGCGCCCGGCGGAGCAGATTTTCGGCATCGCCGGGACGGCCGACGCGCGCGGCGAGCTCGGCCATCATTCGGATTGCGGCGACGTCGGCCGGGCGCCGATGCAGCAGCGGGCGAAGCATGCGTTCCGCCGTCGGCAGATCGTTCTCGACCAGCGCCCGGCCGGCTCGAAGAAGCTCCGGGTCGCGTACCGACGCGGCGATCGCGGCAAGCTCGGCGTCGTTGGCGCCCCCAGGGTCGCCGGTGCGCCGAAGCGCGGTGCCTAGCAGGCGGTAGGCCTCCGGATGGCCTGGGGCGGAGGCGAGGATTTCGCGCGCCTGGCTTGCGGCGAGCGCCGGCGCTTCAGCCAGCAGCCGGCGGCCGTGCGCGAGCGCCTGTGCAACACTCGGGCCGGTTCGTGAATTGAGCCCCGTGCTCATGGCTGACCCTGCTAGCCGGAATGTCCCCTGCACAACAGGGCCGCTGCTGGCGGGAAGCGCAGCGCTGGCGGCCGTGTGGCTGGCGATGCTGCTGCTCGGCGCGGGGGCGGCCGACCGCGAGCTGCTGCTTGCGCTCTACGCGGCCGACGAGCCGTGGATCTCGCTTGGCGCGATCGGCCTGACCCAACTGGGCGGCGCGAAAGTGCTGATTCCGCTGGCCCTGCTCGGGGCGCTGTGGCTGCTCTCCCGGCGAAGGCCGCTGGATGGGCTGATTTTGCTTGCCGCGGTGCTTGTGGGCAAGCTGCTGGTCCTGCTGCAGAAGGCCTGGTTGGGGCGACTGAGGCCCGACGAGAACATGCGGCTGGTCGAGGTCTCCAACCTGTCCTTCCCGAGCGGCCATGCCGCCAATTCGATGATCTTCTATCTCACGTTCGCGCTGCTGTTGTTCGTGGATCCGCGCGAGCGGCGGATTGCCGCAGCCTGCGCCGTGGCGCTCAGCCTGCTGATCGGCCTCAGCAGGCCGCTTCTCGGGGTCCACTGGCCGAGCGACGTGGTCGGCGGCTGGGCGTTCGGGCTGCTGTGGGTGATGCTGTGCTTGGCGGCAGCTCGGACGTTGAAGCGCAGTGTTAGTCGGGCTGCCGCTCGAGGATGATGTCGCGTTTGGCGATCCAGGTCCCGTCGGCCGCGCGGGCAAGGGTGACGATCCCCGGCCCGCCGCGATTCTGCCGCTCTGCGCGGTAAGCTGCATCGACGCCGGCCTTGCCGGCGAACACGACATCGTCGATCCAGTATGGGTCTCGCCCCTGGTCGAGCACGGTGATGTGGATGTGGGCCGGCTCGCGGCGGTCCGGATATTGGCCGGGCTTGATCGTCCGAACTTCGTACCGCCCGTCGCTTCCGGTCTTCAGCCAGCCACGAAGGCGCCCGTGCATCCGGCTCCATTCGCTCTCGCTCGAGCCGCCCGCATACGCGCCGGCCGCGTTCGTCTGGTGAACGTAAAGGACTATGCCAGGCGCTGGCGTCCGCCCGTCGGCCCGGTAGACCGTCCCTCGCAGGATCAGCGGCTCGCCCGGCTCGCCTTCGCGTGCGAGGCTGATCCGCGGGCCGAGCGTGGCGGGTTCGCGCTCCCACGCCGCCTCGCATCCTTCGCACCCGGGGACGGCACGGAGCACTCTCTCCGGCGCGTTGCGCCCGACACCGCGCTCGGCTGTTCCCGTGCCGCATGAGTCGATCAGGACTGCCGCCGCTCCGATCAAGACCACTGGCATGGTGACGCCTGACGGCATTCCCGTTACTCCTGCATGTAACCGCTGGGCAGACTATTCCTGCCGTCTGGCAAGGCAAGCCGGACATGCTGCGTAGGTCGGGTAGAGTTAGCAAGCCGAAGCGTACCGTCGGCAGCTCAGACGTTGAAGCGGAACAGAAGGACGTCGCCGTCCTGGACGACATAGTCCTTGCCTTCGGAGCGCATCTTGCCGGCGTCGCGTGCGCCTGCTTCTCCGCCGCATGACAGATAGTCGTCGTACGCGATCGTCTCGGCGCGGATGAAGCCGCGCTCGAAGTCGGAGTGGATGGCGCCCGCCGCTTCGGGAGCCTTGGCGCCCCTGCGGACGGTCCAGGCGCGCGACTCCTTGGGGCCGGCCGTGAAGAAGGTGATCAGGCCGAGCAGCTGGTAGCCCGCGTGGATCATGCGGTTGAGGCCGGTCTCCTCCAGCCCGAGGTCGGCAAGGAAGGCGTCGCGCTCGCCGGCCGGGAGAGTGGCGATTTCCGCTTCGATGGCGGCCGAAATGACGACCGCGACAGCGCCTTCTGCCCGGGCCTTGTCGACGACGCGGGCGCTGTGCGCGTTGCCGCTCGCCGCCTCGTGCTCGTCGACATTGCAGACGTAGAGAACGGGCTTGGCGGTGAGCAGCTGCGCGCGCTGCAGCGCCCTGGCTTCCTCCGCGTCCCTGGGCTGCACGAGCCGCGCCGGCCTGGAGGCGCGCAGCAGGTCCAGGGCCTGGCCGAGCACCGACGCCTCGATCTTCGCCTCCTTGTCGCCCTGCTGCGCCTTCTTGACCAGGTTCGGCACGCGCCGCTCGAGGCTGTCGAGGTCGGCGAGCATCAGCTCGATCTCGACCGTCTCGGCGTCGGCGATCGGGTCGACTCGGCCCTCGACGTGGGTGACGTCGCCGCCCTCGAAGCAGCGCAGGACGTGGATGATCGCGTCGACCTCGCGGATGTTGGCGAGGAACTGGTTGCCGAGGCCCTCGCCCTTCGAGGCGCCGCGGACCAGGCCCGCGATGTCGACGAACTCGATCTGCGTGTCGATCACCTGTGCCGATTTGGCGATTTCGGCGATGCGCTGGAGTCGCGGGTCGGGAACGGCGACGCGGCCGACATTGGGCTCGATCGTGCAGAATGGATAATTGGCAGCCTGCGCCGCGGCCGTTTCGGTCAGCGCGTTGAAAAGGGTCGATTTGCCGACGTTCGGCAGGCCGACGATGCCGCAGCGAAAGCCCATGGATTCTCCGGTTCGAGCGTCATTGCGAGCGGAGCGAAGCAATCCAGCTGGATCGCCGCGTCCCCCGGATCAGGTCCGGGGTCCTCGCGATGACGGGAAGTCGCGGCCCTTTAGGCGAAGTTGAACGAAATGCTCAAGCGTTCGCCGCGCCCCCGGCCGGGGAGCACTTCGTGCCTGAGCCAGCTTTCCCACAGCAGCAGCAGCCCTGGGCGGGGCTCGACTGTGATGAACGGGCGAAGCTCCTCGGACGCGTCGGGCCGCCTCGGCGGCGCGGCCATCATGAGCGGCAGGCGCGGGTCCTCGAAGCGGATGGCTCCCGACTGCTTCGGCACCTCGATGTAAAAAGTGCCGGAAATGTGGTGTCCACCGCCATTCAACAGATTGACCCACAGGCTGTCGAGCCTGGGCTTGCGATCAAGCTCAAACGCGCATTCCGCGGCGAACGCCGCTGCGCGTTTCTGTAGCAGTTTCGCAAGGTCGGCGAAGGCGGGGTCGCGCTTCGGCAGGTCCGCTAGCGAGGCATAGCTGGTGTAGCCGGCATAGCCGTGCTCACGGCTCCAGCGGCGGCCGGCGTTATCGTCCGCCGCCAGGCTGCGGATCGAATGCGCGAGCCGGTCAAGCAGCTGCGCGTCGGGCAGGTCGGCCTCGTACAGCCGCGTGGCGAACAGGGAGCGGACTCTCACTCGTCGTGCATCCGCCGAGCGACCTCGCTCATGAAGCGCGCGTCGTCGCCGGCGGCGAGCCATTCGGCTTCGGCGGCGAGCGCGGCGAGCATGTCGCTCAAGGGCTCCAATTCGGCCCTCGCGTAATTGCCGAGCACGTGGGGAGTGACCAGGTCCTTGCGGCCGGGGCCCGGATGGCCGATGCCGATCCGCACACGCCTGAAGTCGGGGCCGAGGTGAGCGTCGATCGAGCGCAGGCCGTTGTGGCCCGCGGTGCCGCCGCCGACCTTCACCTTCACCTTGAAAGGGGCGAGGTCGAGCTCGTCGTGGAAGACGGTCAGCGCGTCGAGGTCGAGCTTGAAGAAGCGCAGAGCCTGTTGAACCGCGTCGCCGCTGTCGTTCATGTAGGTCTGGGGCTTCACCAGCAGCACTCGGTAGCGGCCGAGGCGGCCTTCTGCGGTCAGGCTTCGAAACTTCTTCTGCCAGGGCGAGAAGCCGTGCGCCTCGGCGATCACGTCGGCCGCCATGAAGCCGACATTGTGCCGGTGAAGCGCATATTGAGCGCCGGGGTTGCCGAGGCCCGTCCAGATCTGCATCGCGTCTCCCTAGCGTGGCGCGAGCGCAAAAAGAAACCGCCCGCCCTTTCGGGCGAGCGGCTCTGTTGCTGCAATCGGCAAAGGAGGAGCTAGCGCTCCTGGCTTTCCTCGCGGCCCTCTTCGTCGGTCTCGCCTTCCTCGGCACCGCCTTCGATGGTCGGGACTTCGTCTGGGGGCGCGGCCGGCTCCTCGTCCTCGGCCTTCATGACCGACGGAGCGACGATGGTCGCCACCGTGAAGTCGCGGTCGGTGATCGTCGGAGTTACGCCCTCGGGCAGCTGGACCTGGCTGATGTGGAGCGAATCGCCGATGTCGAGCCCGTCGAGCGGCACGTGGATCTCGTCGGGGATGTGCGCCGCGTCGCAGACGATCTCGAGCTCGTGCTGGACAACGTTGAGCACTCCGCCGCGCTTGAGGCCGGGCGAAGCCTCCTCATTGTCGAAGCGCACGGGAACCGCGACCGTGACCTTGGTGTGCTCGCCGATGCGCAGGAAGTCGACGTGGATCGGCCGGCTCGTGACCGGGTGGAAATCCACTGCCTTGGGCAGCGTCCGGTGAGCCCGGCCGTCAAGGTCGACCATCACGACCGAGTTCATGAAGTGGCCGCTCGACAGGATCTTGCTCAGGAGCTTTTCCTCGACGTGGATCGAGAGCGGCTCGGTTTTTTCGCCGTAGATCACGGCGGGTACCCGTCCGTCGCGGCGCAGTGCTCGGGAGGCTCCCTTGCCAGCCCGGTCGCGCGGCTCGGCGGGGAGCGTCAGCTGTTCGCTCATTTCGCTTGTTCTCCAGTGGGTTCAACGCCCCGCCACGCCTCCATGGATGACCATGGCCGGGAGCCGCGCGCCTATAGGGGAGGGGTGCCTGCAAGGCAAGTTAGCTGGGGTGACGGCCTGCTGGGGCCGTCAGTTCAGCCGTTCCGTGCGAAAGCCCGCTTCGGCGAGCTTGTGCTGGACGCTGTCCTTGCCCGCGAGGTGTCCCGCGCCGACCGCGACGAACACCGTGCCGGGCTGCTGGAGCCGCTGCGCGATCCAGCCTGCCCAGCGCTGGTTGCGGTCGGTGAACATCAGCCTGTAGGTCTCGGGCGAGCTTGCACGCATCTGCTCGAGCATCGGGGTGAAGCTTTCCGAATCGCCGCGGTTCCAGGCGGCCTGGAGACGAGAAAGAAGGGCGGCGAGCTCGGCCCTCGCCTGGGCTGCCTGGCGACGATCGCGCGGCAGCCCCGTGCCCGGCATTCGGCTGAACATGCGCAGCTGGTAGTCGAACGTCTCGAGCGCCCCGACCCTCTTGCCGCTTCCTTCGGCGGCATGGCGAAGCACGGCATCGGCTCCGCGATCGGTCGACATGCCTTGAGACCGGCCGACCGCCATCACCGTCTTGCTGGCCGAGAGGTAGGAATTGGACCCCGCCAAAAGCGTGACCGGCTGGAACATGGCGCCGGGCGGCGGGTAGGGGGGCTGCTGGGGCACCAGCGTCTCGAGCACCAGCTCGTGCGAAGCGGAAAAGGCAGTGCGCACTTCATCGTTGAACCAGTCCGCGCGTCCGTCGAGCGTATGGAAGGTGCCGAACAGATAGATGACCGTGTCTTCGTCGTTGACCACCCACAGCGCAGGCTCGGCGTTGGGAAAGGCGGGCACGAGGACCGGGGGCGTGAAGCTTCCCGCAAGAGCAGCGGCCATCAGTGCAGTGATCATGCTCATCCCCACCCAAACGGACTGGAAGGGGAATGGACGGATGCGAAGGGTCGGCTCAGCGGCCGCGGGACAAGTCGCCGCGACAGAAACACGCGCCCAACGCACTCGGCTCAATCAGCCCCCCCAGGCCGATTACCCGTGGAGAAGATGGTCACTGAGATATTAAGGAATGTCTAGCGATTTCCGCGACATTCGCGGCTTTCGCGACGAGCCGAGGGCCGCCGGCGCCTACTGGATGCGCTTGACCCTGTAGCCGCGGCCTTCGAGGTAGCGCTGGACCGAAATGTCCCCGGCGAGGTGGCCCGCGCCCACCGCGATCATCAGCGTGCCGGGCTGCGCCATGCGCCGCTCGATCCACTGGCTCCACGCATAGTTGCGGCGTGTGAGGAGCGCGGCCCTGAGCTCGGGCGAATTCTGAAGGTCGTGGTTGAAGGTCTGGGCAATCGAGTCGACGTCGCCGGTCAGCCAGGCGCGAAGCATTCCGTCGAACTTGCCGCGCACGTTCTGCGGGTTCTCGATCGCGCCTTCCAGCAGCCCGCGCTGCGCTTGCTCGGGCAGAGTGTCGAAGAATGCGAGCTGCTCCCGGTTGGTCTCGAGCTCGCCGACCGGCTTGGCCGCGGCGGTGAAGCTCTGCCTGAGCACCGTCTCGACGCCCTGATCGCCCTGGAGCCCGAGCTCGGCGAACTGAACGCCCATCAAGGTGAAGGCCGCGGTCCAGGTTTCCATCCGGTCGAACATGGCGCGCGGGATCTGCGTCCGGGTGATGGCCGCTTCAAGCTGCGGCCGCTTCTCCGGGCTTACCCGAGAAGCAATCGGCGGAAGGCCGGGGCGATATCCCATCTGCCTCAACAGAGCGGCAAGTTGCAGGGGATTGGCGTTGTCGATGAGCGTCTCGACGACCAGGCTTTGCGAGCGCTGGACCGCCTCGTCGAACTTCTTCGTGCGCCAGGTCGAGTTGCGCGGGAGCAGATGGATCGTTCCGAACAGATAGACCGTCGTGTCGCGGTCCGAGACCTGCCACAGCGCGGGCTTTGGCGCGGTGCTGGTCGTGCGGGCGGGCGCCGGGCTCGCGCCGAGCGCGACCGCTGCAAGTCCGAGGCCAGCAATGGTGCGCCTGATCAACCTTTTGAGCATGCGATCCCTCTGCCTGCCGCTTCCTTGACTGCGCATGTATGAACTCGAGGCCCAAGCGTCCACTTGCCCGCTTGCCATGCATCGGCCAAAGTCCGCGGCGCACCACAGCCGATCGACGGGACTTGCCTTGGCTCTGAGCTTCCAGGACCTGATCCTGACCCTGCACCGCTACTGGGGCGCGAGAGGGTGCGTGCTCCTGCAGCCGTACGACATGGAGATGGGGCCGGCACCTTCCATCCGGCGACGGTGCGCGCGCGGGCCGGAGGCGTGGAAAGCCGCTTATGTGCAGCCGTGCCGGCGGCCCACCGACGGCCGCTACGGCGAAAACCCCAACCGCCTCGGCCATTATTACCAGTACCAGGTCGTGCTGAAGCCCAGCCCGGCGGATCTCCAGCAGCTTTACCTCGGCAGCCTGGTCGAGATCGGGATCGATCCGCTCAAGCTACGACATCCGCTTCGTCGAGGATGATTGGGAAAGCCCGACGCTCGGCGCCTGGGGGCTCGGGTGGGAGGTCTGGTGCGACGGCATGGAGGTCACCCAGTTCACTTATTTCCAGCAGGTGGGCGGGTTCGACTGCAGGCCGGTCACGGGCGAGCTTACGTACGGGCTCGAGCGGCTCGCGATGTACATCCAGGGGGTCGACAATGTGTTCGACCTGAAGTTCAACGACGCCGGCGTCAGCTACGGCGACGTGTTCCTGGCCAACGAGAAGCAGCTGTCGGCCTATAATTTCGAAGTCGCCGACACCGACGCCTTGTTCGACTTGTTCCGCAAGGCGGCCGCGGAAAGCGAGCGCTGCGTCGAGGCGAAACTTGCCATCCCGGCTTATGAGCAGGCGATCAAGGCGAGCCACGTGTTCAACACGCTGCAGGCGCGCGGAGTGATCTCAGTCGCAGAGCGGCAGGCCTATATCGGCCGCGTTCGGGACCTTGCGAAAGCCGCCTGCGCGTCGTGGATCGAGTGCAACGGGTGGGCCGAGTGAGCGCCGACTTCCTGCTCGAATTGCTGTGCGAGGAAATCCCGGCGCGGATGCAGGCGACCGCGCGCAACGACGTCGCGAGAATGCTTGCGCAGGAGCTGGACGCCGTGGGCATTGCGGCGCAAGCGATCGACGTCTGGTCGACGCCGCGCGCCTGGCGCTGATCGCGCGCGGGCTTCCGCTCGAGACGCAGGCGGCGCGCGAGGAGATCAAGGGTCCGCGCTCGAGCGCGCGGCCGCAGGCGCTCGACGGGTTCCTGCGCAAGACCGGCCTGAGTCGCGAGCAGCTCGAGGAGCGCGACGGCGTGCTGTTCGCGGTGGTCGAGCGCGCCGGGCAGCCGACGCGCGAGCTGCTCGGCCTGATCGTCGAGCGCATCGTGCGCGCCTTTCCCTGGCCGAAATCGATGCGCTGGGGTGACGGATCGCTGCGCTGGGTGCGGCCGCGCATGGGCTCGTCGCGCTGCTGGGCGAAGATATCGTGTCGGTCGAGATCGACGGCATTGCATCGGGCGCGACGACGGTCGGCCACCGCTTCCACCATGCCGGTGCGATCACCATCGGCAGCTCGCACGATTATGCCGAGAAGCTGCGCGCGTGCCATGTGATCGTCGACCATGACGAGCGCGAAAAGCTGATCCGGCAGGGGGCGGAAAAGGCGGCTGCCGACGCCGGGCTTGCCTTGGTGTGCGACGAGGGGCTGGTGGTCGAGAATGCGGGGCTGACCGAGTGGCCGGTGCCTCTGCTCGGCCGCTTCGACCCGGATTACCTCGACGTCCCGCGCGAAGTGATCGTGCTCACCATGCGCACCAACCAGAAATATTTCGCGTGCACCGACGACACGGGCGCGCTCGCGCCGGCGTTCGTGTGCGTCGCCAACATCGACGCGAACGACGGCGGAGGGCCGTCGTCGAAGGCAACCGCCGGGTGCTCGCAGCGCGCCTCGCCGACGCGCGCTTCTTCTGGGAGCAGGACCTCAAGGTGCCGCTGGAGAAGCAGGCGGAGAAGCTTTCCGGCATCCTGTTCCACGAGAAGCTCGGAACGGTCGCCGAGAAGGTGGAGCGCGTGGCCAAGCTCGCGCAGTGGCTAGCCAAGGAGCAGTTGGTCCCGGAGCCGATCCCGACAGGGTTCGCGCAGCGGCGCGGCTCTCGAGAGCGGACCTCGTCACTCAAATGGTCGGCGAATTCCCCGAGCTGCAGGGCATCATCGGCGGCTATCTGGCGCGCTCCCAAGGCCAGCCCAACCCTGTCGCTGACGCGATCCGCGATCATTACAAACCGGCGGGGCAGTGGGATGAGGTGCCGACCGAGCCCGTGACCGTCGCCGTCAACGTCGCAGAGCGGCTCGACAGCCTCGTCTCCTTTTTCTCCATCGGAGAGAAGCCGACCGGCTCGCGCGATCCGTTCGCCCTTCGCCGGGCGGCCCTGGGCTTCCTTCAGATCCTCACCCGCAACGGGCTCCGGCTGCCGCTGTCCGACGTGCTCGTGCAGGCCGCCGTCCTGCTCATCGTCTGGCGGCTGGGGGCAATCGATTCCGTGTCCTTCCCGGACCTTCTGAACGCCGATGAGGACGAGCATGAGATCACCGCGCAGGTGGGGTCGTTCACCTATCGCCACGGTGATCGCGTGGTCGTGCGGTGGGATGCATCGGAAACGCCGAACATCGAACGAGGCCAGATCATCGAGGAAGCGGGCGATCTTGCACAGGCCATTCTCGAATTTCTCGAAGACCGCCTGAAGGTGCAGCAGAAGGAAGCCGGAGTCCGCCACGATTTGATCGACGCCGTGTTCGCGCTCGGTGACGAGGACGATTTGGTGCGGCTGCTCGCGCGCGTGAAGGCGTTGCAGGCGTTCGTCGGCACCGACGAGGGTCTGGACCTTCTCACGGGCTACAAGCGCGCCGCGAATATTCTCAAGAAGGAGAATTGGAGCGAACCGCCGGCTGCGACCCGGGCGAGCACTTATGAGACGCTTGCCGAGGAGGCGGCGCTCGACGAGGCGCTCGACATCGCCGATCCGCAGGCCGCCCGCGCAGTCGACGAGGAGGACTTCGAGCGCGCGATGAAAGTGCTCGCTTCGCTGCGAGCGCCGGTCGTCGCCTTCTTCGACCATGTGACGGTGAACGATCCTGATCCGGTCAAGCGCGAGCGGCGGCTCAACCTGCTCGCCCGGTTCCGCGACGCCGTCCACCGCGTCGCGGATTTCTCAAAGATCGAGGGTTAGCGCCGCCGGTCGTCCGGGTCGCGTCGGTCGTCGTGATCGCGACGGTCGTCCCGGTCCCTGACCGTGTCGCCGCGCGTGGAATCCCGGTCGCGCCATTCCTTTTCCTGGCTCGTCCAGTGGCGCTCGCGCTCATCGTACTCGCGCTCGCGCTCCTCGAGCCGCTTGCGCTCGTCGTAATAGCGGGTCTTCCATTTCTTGCGCCCGCCGGCGGTCAGGAAAGCTCCGATCAGCAGGCCGAGCACGAACACCAAGGCAAGGATGATCCACTGCTCCTGCGTGAACGCCATCGTCATTGCGGGTCCCCTTCGTTCGCTTGCGCAGGAACAAGCGCCGGAACGGGGAATGCGTTCCACCAAAGCGAAACCGCCCGCGTCCTGGAGGACGCGGGCGGCACCCCTCCACGTGAGGCTTGCGGCCTCAGCCGGTGAGGAAGTTGTCGCTGATCGCGCAGGCCGCCGGACCCAGGATGACGACGAACAGGGTCGGGAGGATGAACAGGATCAGCGGAACGGTCATGATCGCCGGCAGGCGCGCGGCCTTTTCCTCGGCGCGCATCATGCGCTCGTTGCGGAACTCGGCCGACAGGACGCGCAGCGCCGATGCCAGCGGAGTGCCGTACTTTTCGGTCTGGATCATGGTCGTGACCACGCCGCGGACGGCTTCCAGGTCGACGCGCATAGCGAGATTCTCGAACGCCTGGCGGCGCTCGTTGAGGAAGCCCAGTTCGATCGCGGTCAGGCCGAACTCGTCACCGAGCTCGGGATAGGCCTTGCCGAGCTCCTTGGCGACTCGGCCGAACGCTGCGTCGACGGTCAGGCCGGCCTCGGCGCAGATCACGAGCAGGTCGAGCGCGTCGGGCAGGCCCTTGCGGATCGCGTGGCTGCGCTTGGTCACCCGGTTCTTGAGCCAGATGTCTGGCGCCTTGTAGCTTCCGATCAGGATCCCGGCGACGGTCCCGTACTGGCGAATCCACGACCAGTCGGGGAAATAGTCGACCACGTAGATCAGCACGAACGCGCTCGTGCCGAGCACCACCGGCTGGACGAAACGCGCGATGATGATGAAGAAGGCGAGCTCCTTCGTGCGGATGCCCGCCTGCATCAGGCGGTCCTGCGTCTTCTTGATCTGGTCATCCTGGAGCATCTTGAAGTTGCTCAGGATGGAGCGGACCTGGTCTGCCGCCTCGTTGCGGTTGGTGATCTTCTTGCGGCGGTTGGTCGACGCGACGATGCCGGCCTTCAGCTGCTCGCGGCGTTCGTTGAGCGCCTTTACCCGGCGCGCCATCGGGTCGCGCGCGGTCGTCGCCGCATAGATTGCGGTGAGCACGGCCATGGTCGCGACGCCGCTGAGGATCGTCGCGATCCAGATCACGTCGAAACCGAGAAGGGTGGGGCCTGCAGGCTGCATGTCTACCAGTCCCCCGTCAGATCTCGAAGTTGACCATCTTGGCCATCACCAGCGCACCGATGCTCATCCAGATGAGCCCGCCGATGCCGGCAACGATCAGCCGCTGGTCGGTGAAGAAGCCGCCCATGTATTGCGGGTTGATCAGCGTCACGAGCGTGAACACCACGAACGGCAGCGAGCCGACGATGTAGGCCGAAGCTTTGGATTCCGAGCTCATCGCGCGGATCTTGAGCCTCATCTGCGCGCGCTTGCGCAGCACGTCGGCGAGGTTCGACAGGGTCTCGGCGAGGTTGCCGCCGGTCTCGCGCTGGATCGCCAGAGTGATCACGAAGAACTGGAATTCGGGCGTGCCCAGGCGGTCCGCGGTATCCTGGAGAGCGGCCTCCATGGTGCGGCCGATCTTCATCTTGTCGGCGACCATTCTAAATTCGATGCCTACCGGGCCCGGGATCTCGCCGGCGACGATGCCGAGGGTCTCGGTGATCGGAAGGCCGGACCGCAGGCCGCGGACCATGAGCTCGATCGCGTCCGGGAAGTTGGCGTTGAACTTGGCGATGCGCTTCTTGATCATCCTGCCGACGACGAAGTGCGGCATGCCGATGCCGATGAACATGCCTCCGAAGAGGGCGAGCAGGAACGGCGCTCCGCGCGTCATCAGGAGCAGGGCGACCGCGAACACGAGGCCGAGCGAAATCATCATGTAGCGCGCAAGGCTGATTTCGCGGCCGGTCATCTCGAGCCGGCGGCGAAGCAGCGCGGGCTTGGGAATGATCGTCGTCGCGAACCCTTCGAGCTTCGCGTTGCGGCTCGCAAACAGCTTGCGGATCTGCGCCTGCGCGTTCGCGGCGATCACGTCGCCGTGCCGCTCCTTGATCATTTCAGCCACAAGCTCGCCCGGTTCGAGCAGGCCGCCTGCCGCCTCGCCAACCGCGTCGTTGTCGTCTCGGACGAGGATCGGGCCTGGCTCGCCGGGCTCGAGCCGAGCGGGCGCTACGCGGTCGTCCCGAACGCGATCGACACGACGGCCTATGCCGGCCCGGACGCCCGAACATCGCCAGCTCGACCCGCCCTGCTCTTCAGCGGGACGCTTGACTTCCGCGCGAACCGTGACGCGGTCGATTGGCTCCTGGATGAGATCGTCCCGCCGGTCCACGATCTTCATCCCGAGGCGCGGGTCTTTGTCGTCGGACGGGCGCCCCGCCCCGACCTCGTCGCGCGGGGGCAGCGGGACCCGAGGATCGCGGTGACCGGGCCGGTCGACGCCCTGGAATCCTACTGGAGGCGGGCGAGCGTCTACGTCCTGCCGATGCGGGTCGGCGGTGGGGTCCGGTTCAAGGCGCTCGAGGCGATGGCGGCCGGCGTGCCGATTGTCTCGACCAGGCTGGGGATGGAGGGGATCGCGGCCGAACCCGATCGGCACTACCTCAGGGCGGAGAGCCCGCCCGCCTTCGCTCAGGCGATCGATCGCTTGCTCCGCGACGCGGCCCTCGGGCGGGAGCTGGATCAGCATGTGCCGCGGCAGGTCGAGCACGGTCGATTCGAACGCGTTGCGCATCTCTTCCTGAAGCTGGAAGAAGGCCGTGCCGTCGGTGATCAGCGGCTGGTTGATCGGCGCTTCGGCCGACAGCACCGACAGCCGCTCGTTGGCTCGGACCATCGCGCGCTCGATGAACAGGCCGTCGATTCGGCTCGGGTTCTCGATCGCGTCGGTAAGGCCGCGGCCGGGCTCCAGGTCGAGCGCGAGCGCGCCGGTGCCGAAGTGGATGTCGAGGTCGAGAAGCGCCGTCGAGCGCTGCGACTTTTCGCCGAGCAGCCAGGCAAGAGAGGTCGCGATGGTCGACGCGCCGACGCCGCCGCGAACGCCGATGACCGCGGCCATGACGTGCGGCTTGTCGCCTGCGCTCGCCGCGCGGACCTGACCGTCTGCGCGTGGGCGAACGCGTCGCGCAGCTGGTCGGCAGTGAACGGCTTGAGCAGATAATCGTGGATGCCGCTCGCGACCAGGTCGCGGTACAGGCGCACGTCGTTGACGTGGCCGGACGCGATGACGATCGTGCCGGGCTCGCACACTTCGGCAAGCGCGTTGATGTCGTTGAGCGGGTCGGCCGATTCCGACATGTCCACGAACAGGATGTTCGGGCTTGCCGACACCGGCCAGCGACTGCACCGCGTTGCGCAGGCCACCCTTGTTGACCTTCTCCAGGCGACCAGCCGTGCTCGACCGCCACCGGCCGAAGCATCTCGGCAGTCGCATCGTCGCAGACGAACGCATGGAAGGGTCGCGCAGCCCCGCGCGCGTGCCTGAAACGGAGCATTCATCACTGGTCATCCTTCTTGGTGATGTCCTGAAGGCCCTCCGTGCCGGTCAGGAGTCGCGCGGTAGGCGTTGATCGCCCGCGTGGCCGTCGCTGCATCGCCCACGCCGCTGCCGGCGCGCCCGGCCAAACCAGGTCCTCGGGGTTGGCGACCATCGCTGCGAGGTTGGAGTTCACCGCGCAGCCGAAGTTCGGCAGCATCCGGTTGTTGTAGTGGGTTGCGCGGGGACGTTCCAGTTGGGGTAGCCAGGACTCCGGCGACCACGCGGCTGACGACCACGCGCACCATTCCGGGCGCGACAGCGCCCGCGGTGACCGGAGCGCCCGGAGTGACCATGAGCCCGTATTGCCCGGCCATGTCGGCGACCTGCCCGGTCGCCGCCGCCAGATAGCCGCCATCGACGTAGACATTGTCCCCATAGCGCAGGCCCAGGCTGCGGAACCAGACGTCGAGCCGCGCGGCTTCCGCCATCGACAGGCTGCCGTCGGGCGCAGCCGCGTCGAACACATAATCGGCGCGACTGACGACCAGCGCGTTCACCGCGGCAACGCCGGCCTCGGGCATCGGTCCCGGGCGGTGGCCGCAGCCGGCGATCGCCGCTGCCGAAGCAGAAGTGCGGACTTGCGTGCCATGGCGGCATCCTTCCTGTCTGTACGGCGGGTCACAGCGAACCCCAGGGCTGCGGCGGCGCCGCCCAGCGCCGAAGCCAGGCGCAGCAGCAGGAGCCGGCGCTGGAGCGACGCGGCCGGCGCCCTGGCCCTGAAGGTCTGGCCTTCCCACACGCAATCCCCATCCCCGGCATGCGCAGCCGTCCGGTCGGTGCCGCGGTTGGCCCGACACCGGCCGCACAGATAGGGCGTGACGATGATCACCAGCTCAGTCTCCGACCGGCGGAAGCTGGTCGAGCGGAACAGCGCACCGAGGATCAGCAGGTCGCCGGGAACAGCGCCTTCTCGATGTCGTTGGCCGCGGCATTGCGCAGCAGGCCGGCGATCATGAAGCTTTGGCCCGAGCCCAATTCGACCGTCGTTTCAGCCGCGGCGCGTGGTCACCGCCGGCACGACGAAGTCGTTCGCCGCACGCTGCCCTCGTTGGACAGCTCGCTGACCTCCGGGCGGACGCATCGAGATGCGGCCGTCGGCAAGAACGATCCGGGAGTAGGCGAGGCCGACGCCGTACTGCTTGTATTCGATCGAGATCGAGCCGAGCGACTGCGAGATCGGGATCGGGAACTCGCCGCCGCAGGACTCGCGGTTTCGCCAGACAAAGCGGTCAGGTTCGGCTCGGCCAGCGTCGTGACGAAACCATCCGTCTCGGCCAGGTTGAGCGTCCCGATGAGATCGAGGCCGAACAGCTTGCCGCGGGCGCCCAGAGCGGTGCCGACCAGGCTGGAGACGTTGAAATTGCCGCTCGGCGGAACAACGCCAGCCCCGGTTGGATACCGAACTGAAAGCCGTTCGTCGCGTATCCTGCGAAAACGGAGTTGACGCCGATCTGCTTCAGCAGCGAGCGGTTGACCTCGGCGATCTTGACCTTGAGGTTGACCTGCAGCGGGGTTGCGGTGCGAAGCCGGTTGATCGGCAGGATGTCGAGCGGATCGCCTTCCTTCTTGCCCGGGTTGAGCAGCGAAGTGACGATCGACTGCGCCTGCGCCGCGTCCTGAGGCGAGGCGACGGTGCCGTTGAGCACTGCGACCTGGCCTACGGTTGTCACCGAAATGTTGGAGTCCGGCATCGCCGCAGAAGCACCTCGTCGACCGGCGAGATGTTCTGGCTGACGCGGACGTTGGTCGCGTAGACCACCGAACCGTCGGCAGCGGTGGCGATCACGGTCGCTTCGCCCATCGCCTTGCCGAACAGGTTCAGCTGGCGCGAACTGCTCACGTGCACGTCGGCGACCGCGGGGTTCGACACCCAGACGTCGGCGATGTTGCGCGACATGTTGATCATCTGGCCTTCGCCCAGCGAAAGCACCACCTGGCTCGTCGGGCGAAAGGTCCGCGGCTGAGCGCCCGCCGGCGTGGCGACAGCGATCGAACCGAGGCTGATCCCCAGCGCCATCAGCGCCGTGCCGAGGCGAGCTCGGCGAGATTGAGTTACGACTGGTCATTTAATGAGCTCCCACCGGAACGACGGTGACACTGTTGCCGCGAGAAATGCGCACGACCGGACCGGACGGAACCGGAGCAGGGTTGGGCGCAGCGGCAGGCGCGGCGGCTTCGCCACGAGACATGATCGCGGTTGCACCGTTGCTGAGCGGGTCGGACGACTGGGCCGGCTGGCTCGGCGTACGACCGGGCACCGTGCGGCGCTGGAAGCGCGATACGTCGCCGCCGGTCGTGTAGGTCGTGTTGGTGTCGATCGGACGATTGGCGATCTGCAGCAGCATGCGGCGCTCGTCCGCGGGGTTGGCCCCCGCCGCACGCGCACCTCACCCGATGCGATTGCGCGCTCGAGCTCGGCCGTGCTGTCGGCGATCGAGCGCAGCGACAGCGACAGCTGTCCCATGCTCTGAGCGACCGTGATCTTCTCGGCGATGCGCGGAGTGACCTCGACGGTGACGTTGGAGAAAGTCTTGACCTCGGTCTTGCCGTCTTCGCCCTTGCTGTCGATGCGCTGATCGGTAGCGAGAACGCGCACGTTGCGCACGATGGTCTCGGAAGCGCGCAGGGGCGGGCCGTCGCCGCCGCCGTCGACACTCTGGGTCAGGACGACGTCGACGCGGTCACCCGGGAAGACGAAGCCGGCGACGCCGGTCGAGGCGATTCACCGGAACGGTCATCGCGCGCATGCCGGGCCCCAGGGCCGCAGCAAGGAAGCCGCGGTCCTCGGGACCGACGAGCTGGCCGCGGGTCAGCGGCTGGCCGGCGGTGACCGCATGGCGGACAACCGTGCCGAGCAGCTTGCGCATGTCGGCGTCGGGCTGGCCTTCGGTGTAATAGGCGGCCTGCGTCATGTCCTTCGGCCAGGGCTGGAAGGTGAGGCTTTCCGCGTCGATGATCGTGCCCACCGGCAGATCTTTGCGCGCAACGAGCACCTTGGGCCCCACTGGAACCGCCTGTGCGGCCGCGGCCTGGTCTGCGCCGGCGCCTGCAAACATGTTCTTGGCCATGATCGCGGTGATCGAAGCGATCACCAGCGCACCGACGAGCAGCATGATCTTCTTAACGTTCATGGCGAAATCGCCTCCCCACTGAGGGCCCCGTAACCATTCGATATCAGGCAAATTGGTTAAAGCGTTGGGTGGAGATCGCCAGGCCGCCGACCGCGATCGCCACGCCGTACGGGATCTGCACCCGCCCTGTTCTCGCGCGCAGGCGATGGATCGCGACGAGCAGGAGCGTCAGCACCCCGCCGGCGATCGACATGATCAGCAGGAACTTGATCGTTGCCCCGGGCGAGAACCACAGGGCGAGCGCCGCTGCGAGCTTGACGTCCCCGCCGCCCATCATCCCCGCGAAGAAGGCCGCTGCGAGCAGCGCGAACACGGCCGCTCCAGCGGCCAGCTGGACACCGTGACGTCAGGCCACAGCGGAAGCGCGGCCGACCACCAGTAGAGCGGCGCAAGGCCCGCGATCGCGAGGTTCAGCTTGTTCGAAATGGTGAAGGTGCGCACGTCGATTACCGCCGCGACAACCAGCAGCAGCGCGAGAGCCCCAAGCAGAAGTTCGGTAAATCCGGCGTTTGTCATTCCGCCACCTAGACGGCAGGGCTTTCCAAACCGTAACCGCCGCTGATGATGGCCGGGCGAGCTCGAGCGCATGCCGACCTTGACGCGCTGATCGTCGGCGGTGGGATTGCCGGCGGCGAGCCTCGGCGCAGGCGTTGCGGCAAGGCTGCGGGTCGCGATTGTCGAAGCGGAGTCGCAGTGCGGCCAT
This sequence comes from Sphingomicrobium sp., assembly GCA_030447545.1. Lineage (GTDB taxonomy): Bacteria > Pseudomonadota > Alphaproteobacteria > Sphingomonadales > Sphingomonadaceae > Sphingomicrobium. The sequence goes on from JAUJOV010000001.1 coordinate 102,070, forward strand.
CATTCCACCGGTCGTTCCGCCGCCTTCTGGCTCGAAGGCGCATGGCGGGCCGCTCGTCGCCCCGCTGACGGCCGCCTCGCGCGCTTTCCTCGAACGGCCGCCCGAGGATTTCCGAGCGCGGCTTCCTGTCGGCGCGTGGCGCTCTGCACATTTCGGAGAGTGGCTGGGCCGAGCTTCCGCAGAGCGTTGCGAGCCGCCGGATCGAGCGGGGCGAGCTCGAGCACATGCTGCCCGGGGTTCGCCCGGAGTGGCGCTTTGCTACGCTCGAGCCGGGTTGTGCCGACATCGACGTCGCTGGCTTGCACGCAGCGTTCCTGCGCGCGTTCAGGCGCGCGGGAGGCGAGGTCAGGCCGGATGCGCGCCTGCGCTCCGCCCGGTGGGACGGCTCGCGCTGGACGGTGGAGCTGGAGGACGGCGCGACCCTGGCCGCGGCGGTGCTGGTCAATGCCGCGGGAGCCTGGGCCGATCAGGTCGCGCGAGGCTTCGGGCGTTCGGCCGCTCGGGATTGCGGCCAAGCGGCGGACCATGGTGCAGCTGCGCGTCGACCGCTCGGGGCTCAGGCGCTCCGCTGGTCGCGGACGCCCATGGCCGGTTCTACTTCAAGGGCGGAGAGCGATCGCTCGATCTGGCTGGCCCCCACGACGAGATCGACAGTGATCCGTGCGACGCAGCGCCCGAGGAAATCGACGTGGCGACGGCGATCGATCGGTTCGAGCGCGTGGTGGACTGGCCGATCGAGGCCGTGGAGCGCAAGTGGGCAGGTTTGAGGACCTTCGCTCGGACCGCCTGCCGGTCTACGGCTATGACCCGGATGTGCCCTCATTCTTCTGGTGCGGGGGCAGGGGGTTTCGGAATCCAGACCGCCCCGGCGGCGGCGCGCTCGCGGCGGCACTGCTAATGTGCGACGAGCTCCTGCGGAGCTCGTGCATTTCGACGTGGCAGTCTTTTCGCCGCGACGCTTCGCCTAGCGAAGCGACGCGACCTCCATCCGGGTCATCGGATCGAGGTAGGTGATCACGATGTGCACCGGGGCGGGAAGCGCGACGTGCTGCTCGGGGCTGCCTGTTCGGCTGCCGGGTCGCGGCCGAGCATCCAGCGCGCCAGCCGGTCGGCGTCCTCGAGCCGCACGCAGCCGTTGCTGAGCTGGCGCGAGGCTTCCTCGAACAGCTCCTTCTTGGGCGTGTCGTGCAGGAAGATGCCGTTGTTGTTGACGAAGCCGAACTTCATCCGGCCCATCGAGTTGCCGGGCCCCGGCAGCTGGCGGACGTAAACCTTCGTGCGGCCAGCGGCGACCGCCTGCCAGTCGACGCTGTCCGGATCGATTTCCTGCGCGTCGGGGCCGAACTTGGTCAGGACTTCGTAGCCGCGCGCCTTCAAATAGGAAGGCCCGTCGCTCAGCACTCGCGGCGCGATGATCTTGCGCGCGAGGTCCACCGGAACGTTCCAGTAGGGATTGAGCGTCGCATGATAGATCGTGCTTCTGAGCGTCGGAGTGGCCGAATCCGCCTTGCCGACGATCACCCGCATCGAGTCCACGACCTGGCCGTTCTCGATCATGAACAGGCGCGCCGAGGCGGCGTCGACCAGTACGTGACGGCCATGAGCCGGGATCTCGGAGAGGCCGGTCGCCAGGCCCGGCGTAACCGCGCGCTGGGCGTAAGCGTTGGGGCTTTCCGCCGCGGCCGCCGCGGGAAAAGGGTGAGCGACAGCGCAGCGCAAAGCGCGCGCTTAATGTTTGTTTTCACGTTCTAACTCTTTGAAATAGGTTCTTTGAATACCCAACGCCCAAGGCCGCGAGGAGTTCAAACTTTTTTGTTGATTTTACCCCCGATTAACGGGGAACCCACAGATCAGCCCGATTCTAAGGGCGCTGCGAGTCGGCGGCGGCGCAGGCGAGCGCGTCTACCAGGTCGTTTTCGGGGTGGCCGCTATGGCCCTTGACCCAGTGCCATTCGACCCGGTGCGGCTGTGCGGCCTCGAGCAGATCCTGCCACAAGTCGGCGTTCTTGACGGGCTTTCGGTCGGATGTGCGCCAGCCGTTGCGCTGCCACGAGTGGATCCACCTGGTAATGCCGTCGCGCACGTAATTGCTGTCGGTGTGGAGGTTGACGCGGCACGGGCGCTTGAGCGCTTCGAGCGCGCGGATGGCGGCGATCAGCTCCATTCGGTTGTTGGTCGTCAGCGGCTCGCCGCCGGAGATCTCGCGTTGCTTGTCGCCGGTCCTCAGGAGCGCGGCCCAGCCGCCAGGGCCAGGATTGCCGCGGCAGGCGCCGTCGGTGAAGATCTCGACCTCCGGAAGATCAGGCATGACGATTGTCTTTGCGAGCGCTCCTCGCAATGACGGCGAAGTTCAAGCCACCAGCTCGCGCGGCAGCGAAGATCATGCGCTCGGGGCTGTGGTCCGCCTGTTCCTCGGTCAGGTGGAAGCGCTCGCCGAGCGCATCGACCACTTCGCGCACGAGCAGCTCTGGAGCCGACGCGCCGGCGGTGATTCCGACCGTTGCGGGCTGTCCCAGCCACGCCCAGTCGATGTCGGCCGCCCGCTCGATCAGGCGAGCAGGAACGCCCATGCGCTCGGCCACTTCGGCAAGCCTCAGCGAATTGCTGCTGTTGGGCGCACCGATCACCAGCATCCGGTCGCATTCGGGCGCAATCGCCTTGACCGCCGCCTGGCGGTTAGGAGGTGGCGTAGCAGATGTCCTCGCTGCGCGGCGCGCGGATCGCGGGGAAGCGGGCCTTCAGCGCGTCGACCATCGCTGCCGTGTCGTCGACCGACAAAGTCGTCTGGGTGAGGAAGGCGAGATTGTCCGGGTCGGGCACCGCGACGCTCCTCGCGTCCTCGAGCGTTTCGACCAGAGTCATCGAGCCTTCGGGCACCTGGCCGAAGGTGCCGATCACTTCCGGGTGGCCGGCATGGCCGATGAACAATATGTGCCGGCCCTCCGTGATCAGCCGCTCGGCCTGGCGGTGCACCTTCGACACGAGCGGGCAGGTCGCGTCGACGAAGGCGAGGCCGCGCTCGCGCGCGTTTGCAGGAACCGACTTGGGCACCCCGTGGGCGGAGAAGACCACCGGCCGGTCGTCGGGTACTTCGTCGAGCTCGTCGACGAACACCGCGCCGAGCTGCCGCAGCCGGTCGACCACGAAGCGGTTGTGGACGATCTCGTGCCGCACGAAGACCGGTGCTCCGAACCGCTCGAGCGCGAGCTCGACGATCTGGATCGCTCGGTCGACGCCCGCGCAGAACCCTCGCGGGGCTGCGATCAGGACTCGGAGGGGGGCGAGGGGCGCGGCCATGGCGAAGCGCCATGTAAGGCATCGCTTGCAGCCTTTGAAGGCGCTTCCTATGAACGCTGCCGTTGCCCCCGGGCGCCTCGAGGAACTCCAACCCGTGAAGCTTCGCCTGATCTCGCTGCTGCTCGTGACCCTTCTTCCCGCCTGTTCGCGGGCGCGCGTCCTGGAGGACGGCGGCGTCTTCACGCGCCGAAGCCCGTGCCCGACCGCGGCGATTCCGGCGGGCACCGGCGACATCACGATGTTCAACCCGGCGAACAGCGTCGAAGCTTCCGCGATCGACGTGACTGCGACCATGACGAACCTTCGCTCCTCATGTTCGGAAGGGGCTGCCGAAATCACCTCCACGGCGAGCTTCGACGTCGTCGCCGTGCGCCGCGACCGGGGCGCGGCGCGGCAGGTCGTGCTGCCCTATTTCAGTTCGGTGGTGCAGGCCGGCAGCCAGGTCGTCGCCAAGCGGGTCGGCTATGTCGCCCTCAACTTCCCGGCGGGATCGATGCGGGCGCAGAGCTCGGGCCAGGCCTATGCGCGGGTGCAGCGCTCGGCAACGGCGCTCCCGGCCGAGGTTCACCGCGCACTGACGCAGGAGCGCAAGCCCGGCGATCCCGCGGCGGCGGTCGATCCGCTGGCCGACCCGACCGTCCGCGCAGCGGTTGCGCGCGCGACCTTCGAGCACCTCGTCGGGTTCAACCTGACCGAAGCGCAGCTTCGCTACAACGTCACTCGCTAGAGCGCGGCGCGCGCCGGCAAAGCATCTGGGCAAGCCAGGCGGCGGCAAGCGGCGCAAGAACCCCTGCCGCCATCAGCCACGCCGGGTGCCGCCCGAGCAAATAGGACAGAAGCTGCCCCGCAATCACCGAGGCCGCGATGAGCCAGGCGGTCCAGGCGCGGCCGGAGACTCGGATCGCCAGCCAGCTTCCGACGAAAGCCGCCACGAACCAGCCGAACAGCGGGAAGAGCTGGTTTCGAAGGGGCAGAGCCATGGGCGCGTTGGGGTTGTTGAGGTCCACTCGAGGCGGCGGGAACAACTGGTTGCCGACCCCCTCGATGATCATCATCAGCGCGATCGCGATGGCGATTCCCGCGGCCACGCCGCCGAGCGTTCGTATCATGGGGCTTGCAACGCACTCGGATGCGCAGATTTCCCGTTTGACTTGAACCCGGTCGAAGGCCAAGGCACGCGGCGTCGCCGGGAGCCCCGGGACCCCGTCGAAGCAGGACTTCGATTGGAGCCCTGGGCACTCGGGATGGCCGCGCGGGAGAGTTCGCGCCGAGCGCCTTGCTCGGAGCGGCGCCGAAGGAGCAACCGCCCCCGGAATCTCTCAGGCCAAAGGACCGCGCGCGCCTGACAGTCTGGAAAGTGTCCGCCCAAGCGCCAAGCGAGGGTGGGCCGCCGAAGGTGTAACCCGCCTGCGCCAGGGCTGCGGCGGGGAAAGCTCTCAGGCGCAGCGACAGAAGGGGGTGACGGTCGGTGCCGCCTGGGGGCGTCAGGACCGTCGCCACATGTCGCGGAGAGCGTCCATGAGCCGAGAAGTCCATTCAGGTCCGACGGACCAGCACAGCCAGGCCCGCGGCGAGCCGTACAGCGGCGATCCCGAAGGCGGGGCGGGGACTCAGGCGCCGCCGCCGCTTCAGAAGCTCGCGCTCGACGGCTGGCACCGCCGCCATGGCGCTCGGATGGTGCCGTTCGCCGGCTATGAAATGCCCGTTCAGTACGAAGGCATCATGGCCGAACATTTGTGGACGCGCTCGAGCGCGGGCCTGTTCGATGTCAGCCACATGGGCCAGATCCTGGTTCACGGCCGCAATGCCGATGCGGGGCTCGAAACCCTGCTCCCCGGCGAGCTCAAGGCGCTTGGCGACAAGAGGCTGCGCTACTCGCTTCTGCTCGCGGCCGACGGCGGGATCGTCGACGATCTGATGGCTACGCGGCGGGGCGACCATTTCTATGTCGTGGTCAACGGCGCAACCAAGCACCAGGACCTCGAGGTGTTGCAAAAGGGGCTCCCGCGCGAGCTGGTCGTCGACCATATGCGGGAGCAGGCGCTGCTCGCGCTTCAGGGCCGAAGGCGGTCGAAGTGCTCGAGGCCATCGCGCCGGGCGTTGCCGAACTCGGGTTCATGCAGGTGATGCGTTCAACGTTGCAGGTCAGCAGGCGTGGATCAGCCGCTCGGGCTATACCGGCGAGGACGGGTTCGAGATTTCGATTCCCGCGAGCGCGGTCGAAGCGGTGGCGGACGCGTTCCTTGCCGACGAGCGCGTGCGGCCGATCGGGCTGGGCGCGCGCGATCTGCTTCGGCTCGAGGCGGGCCTGCCGCTCTACGGGCACGACATCGACCTCAACACGACGCCGGTAATGGCCGGGCTGCAGTTCGCGATCGGCAAGCGCCGGCGCGGAGGGCGGCTTTCCGGGGCGCGATGCGGATTCTGGCGGAGCTGGAGAACGGCCCCTGCAGAAGCGCGTCGGGTTCGAGGTCGACGGGCGCCAGCCGGTGCGCGAGGGGGCGCGGGTCCTCGACGGCGAAGGCAATGAGGTCGGGCGGATCACCAGCGGCGGCTTCTCGCCCTCGCTCCAGCGCCCGATCGCCATGGGCTATGTCGCCGCGCATCTTGCCGAGCCCGGCACCGCGCTGAAGCTCGAGCAGCGCGCAAAGCTGTTCGACGGCGCGTCGCGAGCTTGCCGTTCGTCCCCCAACGCTATCACCGCAAGGGAGTCAGTTCATGACGCTTTATTTCACCCGCGAGCACGAATGGATGCGCCTCGAGGGCAATTCGGCCACGGTCGGAACTTCGACCACGCGCAGGAGGCGCTCGGCGACATCGTGTTTGCCGAAGTGCCCGAGGCCGGGCGCGAGCTTGCCAAGGCAGGAGGCCGCCGTGGTCGAATCGGTGAAGGCCGCGTCGGACGTCTATGCGCCGGTCGGCGGGACGGTGACCGAGGCCAACCAGGCGATCGTCGACGATCCGTCGCTGATCAACCATGATCCCGAGCGCGAGGGCTGGTTCTTCAGGCTCGAGCTCAAGGATCCGTTTCCTCGAGCTCGACGGACTGATGGACGAGCCGTCGTACCGCGAGGGTGAAGACACTCTGATCATGAGGATGCCCGAGTAACGCGTTATCTGCCCTCAGCGATCCCGACCGCGGCGCGATGCTCCACGCGATCGGCGCGGCATCGGTCGACGAGCTGTTCCGCGACGTGCCGCAGGAGGCGCGGCTCACCGGGGCCGGCACGGCTGCTGAACCATGCGTCCGAGCTCGCCGTCGACCGCCAGCTGACGGGGCCTGCGCGAAAAAACCTGGTTGCGGGCGAAGCGCCGTTCTTCCTCGGCTGGTGCGCCTATCGCCACTACATCCCGGCGAGCGTCGACGCCGTGATCCAGCGCGGCGAGTTCCTGACTGCCTACACGCCCTATCAGCCGGAGATCGCGCAGGGCACGTTGCAGGTATTGTTCGAGTTCCAGACCCAGGTCGCTCGGCTGTACGGCTGCGAGGTCGCGAACGCATCGATGTACGACGGTTCGACCGCCTGCTGGGAAGCGATCGTGATGGCGCGGCGGATTGGCGCGCCGCGGCAAGGCGATCCTCCTGTCGGACTTCACCCGCATTATGTGAGCCGTCGCGGACACGATGGCGCGGTTCACCGGCGACGTGTTCTCGATACGGCGCTGCTCCGAGCTCAACGCTGAGAGCGATGCCGAGCGGCCGATCGCGGCGATCGACGGCGAGACCAGCGCCGTGGTGGTCCAGTACCCGGACATCCTCGGCCGGATTACCGATTTGATCGATCGCCGAGGCGGCGCACGCCAAGGGCGCGCTACTGATCGCCGTCGTCACCGAGCCGGTGGCCCTGGGCCTGATCCGCCTGGAGATGGGGCGCGGACATCGTCGTCGGGGAAGGCCAGGCGATCGGAGTGGGACTGCAGTTCGGCGGCCGTACGTACACCTGCGACCTCCGCGAAGTTCGTCCGGCAGATGCCCGGGCGCCTGGCCGGCAGACGGTCGACGCGGAGGGCAAGCGCGGCTTCGTGCTGACCCCTTTCGACGCGCGGAGCAGCACATCCGCGCGAGAAGGCGACGTCCAACATCTGCACCAACCTGTGGCCCTGCGCGCTCGCCTCGTACGACATGACGCCGCTGGGCGAGAAGGCATGCGACAGCTCGCTCAATGGAATCACGCGTACATGCGTGAGGTCGCGGACCGGTTGCGCCATCCTCGGCATCGAGCTCGTCAACGACAGTTTCTTCAACGAGTTCACCGTGAAGCTGTCGGTCGAGGCGCGCCGGCGGTGCGGGCGCTGGCCGACCGCGGGATCCTGGGCGGAGTGTCCCCGGGAGCAGTTCTATCCGGGCGCGGACGCGCTTCAGAACGGCTTGTGCTGGTGGTGACCGAAACGACCACGGACGAAGACATCGGCGCGCTCGAAGCGGGCCTGAAGGAGTGTGCCAGTGAATCGTCAATCCGTCAGGCTGGCGGCCCGCCGCTCCGGCCAGCGAGCAGGGCCGGGCGAGACCGTGACCGGCAACCGCGCGCTGATGCTCGAGGAGCCGCTGCTGTTCGAAATCGGCAGCACGGAGCAGACCGGCGTGGACTTCCAGCAGCTGCAGCCGGCGACCTCTCGGCTCGGCAGCCCTCGAGCGCAACCGGCTGATCGGTCTTGCCGGCCTGTCCGAGCTCGAAGCCGTGCGCCACTACACGCGGCTGTCGCGCCAGAATTACGCGATCGATCTCGGCTGTCTCGCCGGCTCGTGCACGATGAAGCACAACCCGCGCTCAACGAGAAGGTCGCTAGGCTTGGGCTTTGCCGACATCCACCTGCTCCAGCCGGTCGACACCGTCCAGGGCGCGCTCGAGCTGATCGACCTCGTCGGCCACTGGCTGCTGACTCTGACCGGCATGCACACGTCGCGGATGAGCCCAAGGCCGGCGCCCACGGCGAGCTGTGCGGGCTGCTGTGCATCCGCGCGGCGCTCGAGGCGCGCGGCGATGCGCGCGAGGTGGCGCGGTGCCGGAAAGCGCACGGCACCAACCCCGCGACCGCGGCCTTTGCTGGCTATCGGGTCGAGAACATCCCCGCCAACGCAGACGGTCGGGTCGATCTCGATCGCCTTGAAGTCGCGGCTCGGCCCGGATGCTGCTGGGGTGATGATCACCAACCCGAACATCTGCGGTCTGTTCGAGCCCGACATGAAGGCGATTTCCGACGCGTGCATGCGGCGGGCGGCCTTGCCTATTGCGACGGCGCCAACTTCAACGCCATCGTCGGCAAGGTCCGCCCAAGTGACCTGGGCATCGACGCGATGCACATCAACCTGCACAAGACCTTCGACCCCGCACGGCGGCGGCCCGGGCGCCGGGCCATCGTGCTGGCCGGAGGCGCTGTCGCCGTCTTCGCCCCGCTTCCATCCGAAAAGCAGGGCGACGGGTTCGTCCTGGTCGAGGAAGAAATCGCCGGCGAGCATCACTCGCAGAGCTTCGGCCGGATGGTCGCCTTCCACGGCCAGATGGGCATGTTCGTCGCGCGTGGCCGCCTACATGCTGAGCCACGGCGCCGACGGCCTCGCGCAGGTGGCCGAGGATGCGGTGCCAACGCCAATTACATCCTGCGCTCGCTTCAGGGCGTGCTCGACGCGCCGTTCGCCGACAGCGGCCCGCATGCACGGCGATCTTCTCCGATCGCGGCTTTGCCGGGGGACTAGGCACGCTCGACCTTGCCAAGGCGCTGATCGACGAGGGCTTCCACCCGATGACCATGTACTTCCCGCTGGTGGTGACGGCGCGATGCTGGTCGAGCCGACCGAGACCTGATCCAGGCGAGCCTCGATCAGTTCATCATCGCCGCGCTGCGCTCGATCGCCGAGCGCGCCTGTGGCCGGCGACCAGAGCCTCAAGGCGGCGCCGGTGCACGCTCCGCGGCGGCGGCTCGACGAGACCTCCCGCGGCGAGGAAGCCGGTGCTGGTGTACAATGATCCGGAAAGCGCGCAGGCGGCGGAGTGAGCGACGGCCGCCGCTCTACGAGGCGCGCCGGCGGCCGAGCAAGGCCGCCGCTCCGCGCCGGCGGCGCTGCGCAATCGCGAACCGATCGCTGACGTGCTTCGCGAGTGGCCGAGCGGGGGCTGGTGCTCGAAGTCGCGAGCGGACGGGCGGAGCATGCGTCCATTTCGCTCGGCTTCGTCGCTCGAATGGCAGCCGAGCGACACGCACGCCAATGCGCTTTCCTCGATCCGCGGGTGGCGCGAGCAGGGCGGCCTGCCGAACCTGCGCGAGCGATCGAGATCGACGCGAGCTCGCCGGACTGGCCGATCGAAAGCGCCGAGGTGGTGCTCAACATCAACATGGCGCACATCAGCCTGCGTGGGTGGCCTCGCTCGGGCTGGATCAAGCGGGAGCGGCCCGGGCTGAACGGCGGCTCGCTGGCCTCTACGCCCCTGTTCAAGGATGGCGTCGAAACCGCGGCTTCGAACCTGCATTCGACGCCGATCTCAAGGCGCGGGACTGGGCTTCTACGGCGGGTCGAGGACTTCGCCGACGCCGCCGCCGCCGAGGGTTTCGCCGCTGAGGCGGCCGATGCCGGCCAACAACCTGATGCTGCTGTTCCGGGCTGATCCGGCGACGCGGCACTTAAGCAAAAGCTTTACCGGCCCGTTTATCCGGGTCGCATGGACAGCAGCAGCAACTGCCACAACCGTCGCTCCCGCCGCTCGCAGGTGATGCTTGCCGCAAGCATCGAGCAGGTCGGTTCGCCGCGTCCGGTCACGCTTCGCAACCTTCCGCCGACGGCGCCCTGATCCAGAGCGACAATCTGCCGCAGGTCGGCTCAGAAGTGCTCTTCCGCCGAGTGGAGTTCATGGTCCGTGGCCGGGTGGTCTGGGTCGAGGGACGCTTGCCGGAATTGCGTTCGAGGACAAGCCCGAGCCGGAGCAGGTGCTGCGCCACGTCCCCGACGCCGCGGCCCAAGGTGCAGCTTCGGCACGCGCCCGGGTTTTCGCACGCCGACATGACCGCCGAGGAGCGCAGACTGGTCGACAGCTGGCAGTGGAGCTCGACGGCGATCGACCCCGCGGGTAGACTCAGCCCGTCGCGCGAAGCAGCTCGCGCTGTTCGTGAAGCCACTCGACGAGCTCCGAAAGCGCAAGCAGTTTGGTTGAACGTGATCCCGTAGTAGCGCTGCCGTCCCGCCAGCGCACGACGCCCTGCTGGGGCGCGAGTCCTCGGGAAGGGTCACGACCACGCCGGAGCCGACCTCGAGGTCGCGGTCGAATTCGACCTTCACGCCACCCTGCGAGATGTCATGCGCACGCATGCCATAGACATGCGCCTCCCTGGCGCACGGACGCGATGCAGCGGATCTCGACGCGCGGCATCCTCGGCCGCGGCCCATCCATGGAGTTGGCGAGCAAGGCGACCACGTCGACCGACCCTGTTGAACTTGATCCGACGCAAGCGTCGCGGACCCAGCTCATCGACGCCCTCGATCTTCTCCGCGCTTGAGCTCGACGGCAAGGCGGTGCGCCGGCTCGAGCGGCAGTAGGCGCGGATCAGCATCCCGCCTTCGGAGATGTTCTTGATGAGGCACAGTTCCCGGCGGTCGCCGACGGTCAGCGTGCCGACCCGGAACAAGGTCCGCTGTCGCTCGCCGTCACGCGGTCGAGCGGGTGCGGAGCGCTTGTCGACAGCGAGTAGAGCGTCGTCTCGACCGGTTGTTCTTCCACACTCAGCTCCGCCGCAGGACTCTGCCCCAGCAGCCGAGGCTTACCAGTTGGTGACCATTGCTCGGGCTGGGCGGCCGGCACGGTCAGCGCGGCTCGCCGGCGCGCTGGCGCCGGAAGGCTTCGCGGCGGCAGGAACAGCTTGCGCAGCGAGATCGAGACGGTGCGGCCGAGCGGGTCGAGCAGGTCCGACTGGTAGCTCGTCGGGACCTGGCCCGCCGAATTGCGACCCGCGGCTTGGCATCGAGCAGGTTGCGAACCTCGAAGCGCACGGACGCGCCGCGGGCGCCACGGGTGCTTCGAGACCAGGTCGAAGCGCTGGCCCGGGTCTGGCGAACAGCCCTCAGGTGGAAGGTGGCAAGCGGCGAGAAAGCAGATCGTCGCCGGTGGCGCTCTCGACCCGTGTCGCGCTTCGCCAGTCGGCCGAGAGGCGCGCTCAAGGCCGTTGTTGAACCAGCCGGCCTGCGCCTCGATCTCGTGGCGCGTGGGCGCCCGCCCGTCTGGCCGAGCGCGTCGCCGCCGAGATAGTCGAGCTGAGCAAGTCCGGGCCGGATCGTCACCTCGGCGACCCGGTTGAGCGTGGGGGTCAGCGAGAATTGCCGCCGTCCGCCTTGTCTGCCGCCGCCGAGGAACCGTCCGACGCCGCCGCCGCCGCGCCCGCCGCCGCCGCGCGGCGGCGGGCCTTGCGCCCCCGAGGGCGGACCCGATTGCGTGCCGCGCATCGCCCGGAACCGCTCGATCGCGGCCTGGGACGGACGCGCGGAGCGCAGCGACTTGGTAAAGTCGAAGCCCCAGCGCAAAGTGTCGCGCCGCGCCTCGTCATAATTGATGGGCCTCAGGTCCACTCGCACGAGCCGGCCGGACGCGTCGCGCTCGACGCGCTCGGGGAAGGCCGCTTCGAGCGCGGCGCTCGGTCCCGGGAAGCTCGACACCGGATTGTCGATGCGCGTGCGGACATATTCGCCGCGGAGCGTCACGTCGGTCTCCTCGAACGGCTTCCAGTTGCCGCCGAGCTTGATCACGTTGCGGCGGTCGGCGAGCAGATCGGGATTGCCGCCGGTGATCGCGCTCACCAGCACGGTCTCGCCGCTCGTGAAGTCGAACAAACGTGTACCGGGAGTCTCGAAGATCGGATCTCCGAGTTGCGCGATGCTCGGCGCGCCCTCCTCGCGAGTCCAGCTCCCGAGCAGGTTCAGGCGCTCGAGCGGCGACCAGTTCGCACCGGCACCGAGCGTCGTGAGCGTCCCGAAGTCCGAAAGCTGCTCGACCTCGGCATTGCCGTTGAGCGTCAGGTTTCCAAGCGCGCTGAAGTCGCGGTTGCGCCTCGATACCGGCAGGTCGAGGTTCGCGCTGGCGCTGCCGCGCGTGCGCTCAAGGTCCACGGAGCTGGATAGATCCGCGCGGCGGCGGTTGCTGTCGCGGGCAAGCGTGCTTGCGCCCACGCGCACCGTGAAATTGGCCTCGCCCGCGGGCAGTGCGAACAGCGGCCCATTGGCCATCAGGTCGAGATCGCCCGAGGTCGTCAGGGTCCGCGCCCGGTCGCTGCGCACCTGGGTGTCGCGCTGCGTGCGCGTGACTGCTCGAGCGGCGTCACCATTGCCGGTGACGGACCAGCGCCAGCGGTCCTGGTTGCCATTGAGAGTGAGGCCGACGTGGGCGTTGGTGCTGTTGGTCTCGCGCGCAAGCGGTTCGAGCCCGATGTCTCCGAGCCCGAGCAGCGAGCGGCCCTCGCTGTGCTCGACTTCGGTGTTCAAAGTCGCTCCCACGTCGCCGAACACTGTGCGGTTGATCGTTGCCGATCCGCGCACGAGGCGCCGTGAGCCAATCAGGCTGCGCGCCGATCGCTCGTCGGCGCTGGCGTCCGTGGCGCGCGCAATGTCGCGCTCGCCTTCGCTCAGCGGCGAATTGCCCTCGGCGCGCAGGTTGACCGTCGTGCGGCCGTCGCGGTTGATCTGGAGCCGGGTGATATCGGTGAGGCCGCCGACATAGCCGCCTTCCGTGGCGGTGCGCCCCTCGACCCGCGTCGCGGTCGAGCGGAAGCGCTGGCGAAGCACGATATTCACGACGCGCTGGTCGGCGCGGTAGCCGTATTTAAGCGCAACTTCCTCGGGCAGGATATCGACCCGGGCGATGGCTTCGGTCGGGATGTCGCGCAGCTCGCGGAAGCTCGAGATGCGCTGGCCGTTGAGGAGCAGGATCGGCCGCTCTCCGCCGCGGCCGCGGGCGCTTCCGATCTGCGGGCCGAGCGCTTCGAGCAGTTCGGTGATGTCGCTTGCTCCGGTCGCCCGAATGTCGCGCGGGTCGAGCTGATTTTCGGGCGGGACGTCGCCGATGACTGAGCCGCGCCTGACGCCGGTTACGACGATCTCCTCGCCGTCTTCCTCTTCGTACAAGGCGTCATCCTGTGTCGGCTGCGCGTCGGGAGGAGCGGGCGTCTGGCCGTACCCGGGGGCTGCGAGCGCGATGGCGCTCGCGAGAGAGGCCTTGAGCCCGAGTTTGAGTGTTTCCGTTCGCACTTGGAGCTCGCTGAGAGCCGGTGGCTGAACACTTCCTGACATCGGCGAAGCCCTTCGGCCAAGGGGCTTGCTGCGCCGACCGATGGGCGCGGCAGCGCGACGTACGGAAGGACGATGCCTAGTAGAGAAACATCGGCATGTTCTCGATCCGGACCAGCCTGGCTCGATAGCGCGAGGGATCGTAGAGCGCGGCTACGTCGACGAATTTTTCACCCGCCTCGAGCGTTTCGACCGGTACGTGGGTGTAATTGCCGCTCTTGAGCGCAACCATGCGGCCGTGGTCCCCCCGCGCCATCAACTGGACGGCGAGGGCACCGAAGGCGAGACCGACCATCCGGTCCATTGCGTCGGGCTCGCCGGCGCGCATCAGATAAGCGAGTTCCTGGACGACCGTGCCGAAGCCAAGTCTCTGCTTGATTGCGCGGCCGAGCCGGCGGCTGACACTGATTTCGTCACGGTCGCTGCCGGCCAGCTGGCGCGTTGCAGAGTCGAAGCCGGTCTCGCCGGCGATGCTTGCTCCTTCGGAGATCACGCACATTGCATAGCACGCGCCGCTGTCCGCCTTGTCCTGCGCGAGGAGCGGCAGCAGCTGGTCGAGCTCGGCGGGTATTTCGGCGATGACGGTCCGGTCGACCTGGGCAAGGAAGCCGGCGAGCAGCGCGGTTTCCCCGCTCCGCCGCCCGAACAGCTCGACGATCCCGATCCGCTCGTGGCTTTCGACGGTCGTGCGCAGGGCGTTGATCGCCTCGACCGAGCGGCTGATGGCGGTCGAGAAGCCGATCGCATAATCGGTGCCGAAGACATCATTGTCCATCGTCTTGGGGATCGACACGATCGGTACGCCGTGACTCGACAGATGCGCAGAAAAGCGAAGCGTGCCGTCGCCGCCGAGCGTGATCAGTGCGTCGACCCCGAGGCGCTCGAGGACGTTGATGACGTGGACGGTCCTGTCGCCGTCGGCGATCGTTCGCGGATCGATCCGTGACGTGTGGAGGATCGTCCCGCCCATGCGATCGATGCCGCGCACCGACTCGCGCCGGAGCGGCACGCAATTGGCGGCGATCGACGCCGGATCGTCGGGGTCGATGTCGAGCACTCCGCCCCAGCCGCGCTTGAAGCCGATCACTTCCCAGCCGAGATCGTCGGCCGACAGAGTGATTGAACGAATGCACGGGTTCAGGCCCGGAACATCGCCGCCGCCGGTCAGAATGCCGAGTTTCATCTCACCCGATCCGGTGCCCCATTCGAAAGATACCCCGCGCGCGTGAAGTGCCGGGGGGTGCAGCAGTCCTGCACGAAGCGGTCTCCAGCCGTCAAATTCGCTGTTCCAAGCCTGTTTACAGGGAAAATCGCCCGGGGAGCGATGCCTGAACTCTCCTCCCCGCTGGCCGTCCCCCTCGGAAATAGCTGTCCCGCTGTCAATCGACGGCCGACGCCGGTGACGATCGAAACTAGAGAGCGGCAGGGATGCTTCTGCTTAAATTCGCCCTGGCCTAATTTGACCGGCGCACCGCCTCTATCGGGCCGCGGCCGGAGCTCTTTGCAGCGGTTTCGAGCTTGTCCTGAAGCGGACGATGCACGAACGGCAGCACTATGCCGTCGGCTTCATGCTCAAATTGTCGGCTTGTGTGCCGATGCCGGCTTCGAGCCGGACATCACAGAAGAGCTCGACGACTGGCCCACAATTTTGGCTCTTGTGCGGTCAGACTTCGGAGTCACGATTCTACCAGAGTCCGCTATCTTCGGTGCTGCTGAAGGAGCTTGCTTCAAGCCGCTTCGGCCACGCGCAGCCATGACCAATACTTTCATCTGCTGCCGGCGCGGTAGCAGCCAGACGGCAGCTGGCGCATTGTTAAACTGGCTGACCGAATCATCAGGGCGACTGATGAGCAAGTAGTCGAGTGGGCTCCTCGCAACCGGATCGATAAGGGCAGAACATCTACGCCGTCCCGACGCCCTCTCGCAGGGTGGAATCCTGATCGTTGACGACTGGCACCTGCCGGGATGTCGAATGGCCGTCATGGACTACCGGTCGCAGCTCGGCATCAAAGACGAGGTCCATGAGTGGGATGGCAACGCTTACTGGGTTAAACAGCAGCCCTATGGTTATCCGATGTTCCCCGCGCCCCCTAGCGAAAGTGGACTGCCGAAGGTCTGCTTTCCACCCATTCCGGACATAGCGGCTTATGTCTGCTTTCGACCCATTCCGGACACTAGCGCGGGGTGAGAGGCTGCCGCGCGATTGTCCTCGGCGGCTCTCAGTGGGCCGGGCGAGAGGAGGCCGTAGCGCTCGTTGGCAATGAGCGGTTGTCCATTACTCACGGGTCGTTATGTGAAGCGGCCGATGCGATTGCTGTGGACGCGGCATTTCGGCGGGACGGCTGTCACTGCCAAGCAGTTCCCTTCTATCGGCGCAAGTGGTCCGCCATTAGCACGAAGGCCAGCCCCAACAGGAAAGCGCCCACGGGGACCGGCAGCGCCAGCCCCTCGACAAGCGAGCTTATGTGATGAGGTTCGCCTCTCTTCCGCTTGGCTCAACCGAAGGCTAAGGTGTGAGTGCCGGATCGACCCCCACGAACGGGAGCGAACGATGGCGAGCTATCATCACCTGTATCGAGACTCGACAGCAGGGCTGCACTCGCCGCTGGCTGATGTCATTCTTCTCGCCGCCATCGGCATACGAGCAGGAGGTGGGACATGCGGTTTAGTAGATCGACGCTTGCGAAACTGTGCGCGTGCCTGCTCACCTTTGGGGCAATCCAGCGCCGGCAGTGCCGATGACGTCGTCCTGTCGGCGCGTGTACGATCCAATGTCGTCGTGCGGGCTGAGCCGCTCGGTGCACCCTCCGCGCCGATCGGCGTTCTCAGACCCGGTGAGGAGGCAGAACTCCTCGAAAGCATTCCCTACTTCTATCGCGTCCGCCTGCCGAATGGCGTCACCGGATACGTCAGCAAGAGCTGGACGGACCTTGTCCAGTCAGTGTCGGGCCCAGGCCAACTAACCCTCCATTTCATTGACGTGGGTCAAGGCGATTCGACGCTCGCGATATGTCCGAACGGCTCCACAATCCTGATCGACGCCGGCAGCACCAGCGGCCGTTCGCCCGACGAGGTGCGGCAGTATCTAATCGGGCAGATAGATCCTTACGGGACCGAGATTGACACCTCATTGTCTCCCATCCCGACGCCGATCATTACAACCTCCTGCAGGAGGTGCTTGACGAGGTACCGGTCGGCCGAGCGTATTACGTCGGTGTCCGCGGCGACTACAGCGACGGGGAGGTTTTTGACTGGCTTCAGTCCACACCTGCCACTGCGACCAAGCTCAGCGCAACCAACTATGACCGGATGGAAGCACCAAACAGCGCGATCGATTGCGGAGCAGCCAAAGTGTGGATTCTTTGCGGCTGGCGTTGAGCATCCGGAGAGCCGCAAGAACGCGATGAGCATCGTGGTGATGTTCCGCATGGGAGATTTTGAGGCGGTCATCACGGGCGATGCCACCTTTGCAACCGAAAACGTGATATTGAGCCGCTACACACCGGCCTGGCTCGACATCGATGTCCTGAGGGTCGGGGCACCATGGCAGTTTCGCTACCTCAACGTCGAAGCGGTGGGCCGATGTTCTGACGCCAAGGACTGCCATCGTCAGTGCGGGTTATGACAACAGTTACGGCCATCCTCGCGGTGAAGTGATTGACCGGCTGACGCCGCACACGGTCGCAGTGGCGCCGCATGGCTTCCGGGATGCGCGGCCGAACAGCAGCGATACTGGTCGAAATACATCTTCACGAACCACACCAGCTTTACCGGGGAGCCTATGCCACAGCGACAAATCGCACCATTGTCGTGAGCACGACTGGAAGCGGATACACGATCAGCGCGGGGCAATAAGCTTTTCGCGGAGATTGCCCTTCCGAGGGCGCGCGACAACGGCGCCTGATGTGAAATGCGGCTTGAGCCCCGCGCAGGATCCATGGCGGAGAAGCAGAGGTACCGCAGTTCGGCATCAGCCCAGATTCGAGTAGAGATGCTTTTTGACAGTCGAAGAGTAGCACAGACAGCGGAAGGGCGATTGAGTGCCTGAACATGTGACGCCACCCGCGGCCGACGCGGAGCCAATGCTGCTCGGGCCGTTTCTTGGCCAGGTGACCACCAGCAGCATCAAGATTTGGCTGCACTTCCAACGAGAAGATGCGCCCGAGATCTATGTCACTTTGCATCCAAAGACGTTCGACTCGGAAGCCGTCGCATCCGAGACGCTGCACCTCACGCCAGAGAGCCTGTTCACCGACTGTGTGACACTTTCGGGTCTGCAGCCGGATACGCTCTACTTCTACAAGCTGTGGACGAACCCTGCTCGTTCCCTTCCGCTTCCTTTGCAGGGGCTATCGGACAGGAGCTGCATTTCGAACGCTCTCGGCCGACCCGGACGAGCAAATCGACTTCGTCGTGATGAGCTGCCACAACCCGCACGAGGCGAGGAAAGACGGGCATGAAGGCCACGCGGTCTGGGCTGATCTTCCCCAGATCATCGCGAGGGACAACAACAAGAAGGTGCGGTTCGCCCTGCTCGTCGGCGACCAAGTTTACGCGGACCGTTGGGAGAAGCAAATTCTCAGCGAACCGAGCGAAGAGAAGCGTCTACGCCACTACCTAAGCGCCTACCGGCAGTTCTGGAGCAACATCCACTATCGGCGGGTCCTCTGTTCGCTCCCGGCAGTGATGATGTGGGACGACCACGACATCACCGATGGCTGGGGATCGCGGGTGGATTCGTTTGCTGGAAGTACAAGCGACTTCAAACCCGAATGGAAGAGCCTGTTCAGCGCCGCCTCGAGAGCGTTCTCGGTGATGCAGGCGAGCCGAAATCCCGGAACCCTTGTCAGCGAATTCCGAGGACGGTTTCGACGTCTGCTTTACTGTCGGTCAGTGGGGCTTCGTGTTGATGGACCTGCGTTCCAATCGCAACTGGATGGAGCACAAGCTGTTCGCCGACGAGCAGCTTAATCGCATCAAGCAGTGGGTCGAAGCCAAGAAGCAGGAAATTCACACGTTGTTCGTGATCAGCCCGGTGGTCTTCTCCCATGGAAGCCCCGTAATCGATGATCTGATCGTCGCACGGTGGACCTGGGTGCTTTGGCTTTTCGATCGCATCGCCAAGCTCGGCAAGTGGGGCAAGGGCATCTACACCAAGTTTACCGATCAGCTCGGTGACATACGAGACGACATCCGGGACTCGTGGGGATGCAAGGAGAACGGGCCCCAGACCGACCTATTGCTCGACTTCCTGTTCGGATTGCAGAACGACGCCACTCACCCGGTGGGCGTCGTGATCCTGAGCGGCGACATTCACACGTCAGGATACGCGAACATCTATTCCAGCGAAGAGGAGCATGAAGAACGCTCCTCCATTCCTCACATCACCTCGAGCTCCGTAGGCTATCCTCCTTTCAATTGGATTCTCGAGGCCATCTACCGATACGCGACCAAGTCGGTGATGCTTGGTGCTCGTGGCGTCTACACCTCGCAGATCAGCCATCATTTTACGTCCCGAAGCGTGGCCGTGCTGTCGCTGCGACGGGCGCGCGGTGAAGGCGAGTTCCAGCTCAAGGTGAAGTACTATCTCGAAGGTTATCCAGAGCCTCACATCCTCCTGTTCGACCTGAGCCGTCGATCGCACCGCGAGAACATCACGTGGGTCGCACAAGACAAGGTTTCTTCAAAGGAGTATGCCCCTTCCGCGCATGTGGATCTGGAGGCTGGCTTGGTCGGAGTGGACATAGAGGCCGCGCTTGCCGCGAGGGCGCAGGGCACGGGGATGAAGTTGAACTGGCGCGAATCCATCGTCGATCTGATGAAACTACTCGGTCTCGACAGCAGCTTGGGGGCACGTAAGCAGCGCGCGGAAAAATGGGGCTACGAAGGGACGCTCGGAACTCCGGAAATGAACATCTGGCTTCACCAGAAAGTGGTGGAGCGCCTTCGGCAGAACGGCGGCAACGTCCCAGCTGATCTTTATCCGCAGCCGCACGATGGAGCCCCAGAACCCGCTGCTGCAACTCGACAGCCGGAGGTGTGACAACGGGATGTAGAGATGCAGCCCAATGCCCACAGGGGCGCTTACGATCGCGCTCGGCATATCTCCGTACCGAATGTTCGCTTTCCACCCATTCCGGACATAAGCCCAAGGTCCGCTTTCGACCCAAAGCGGACATTGGAGCTGCGGCCGCTGAGCGCCCACTTTGGCCTACTAAGGTTGATCGATAAAATCGCGGAGCGCACATGGTTTAGCTTGTGCGTATCTGCCTCCCGTTCCAATCCCGGTTCAAGCGTCATGATCTCGCATTCCCTCTCGGCCGTTCGCGAAGTCGGCCGCGCAACGATTGACCCGTCTTGTCGCAGGGCTAAGGCCCGCGAGTTCGCCGGTTGGATGCCGCGTCTCTTCGCGCTTCAGACGCCACGCTCAAAGTTGGCCGAACACAGGAGTGATGCCGCGTGCCTAACGATCTGAATTCTATACTCGCCATAGGGCAGCCGACCGAGGCGGAACTGCATTACCCTCGGCCTGGGCTGCGCCGGGACCGCTGGACCGACCTTTGCGGCGCTTGGGAGTTCGGGTTCGACGATGAAAATCTCGGCGTCTGCGAACGGTGGTTCGCTTCCTCGCCCCCGGCCGGCGTATTTGATCGATTGATCATCGTACCTTTTCCACCGGAGAGCCGCGCGAGCGGGGTGCACGATACCGCTTTTCATCCAGTGGTCTGGTATCGCCGCACCTTCACCGTTGAAGACGCCGATCGGTCTGAGCGGCTGGTGCTTCATTTTGGCGCTGTCGATTATCGCGCGCAAGTGTGGGTCAACGGCAGCATGGTCGCGAGCCATGAGGGAGGACACACGCCCTTTTCGGCGGAGATTGCGTCGGTCCTCGTTGATGGTCCCGCGCAAGTCGTTGTCGTTCGGGCGGAGGACCAGCCGACCGATCTTCGCCAGCCACGTGGTAAGCAGTTCTGGCGCGAGGAACTGCGCCACATCTGGTACCATCGCACAACCGGAATCTGGCAGCCCGTGTGGCTCGAGCCAGTGCCGATCACGGCGTTTGAGGAAGTACGCTGGACGCCCAATCTCGATCATTTTGGAGTCGAAATGGTTGTCCGCCTGAACCACGACGCGCCGGAGGGCGCGCGCCTGCACGTGCGCATGATTGGGACTGGAACAGATTCTGGCCTGACGATACCTACGCCCTGGCGCGACGAACTTCGACGTCTCGTCCTGTTCAATCGCGATCGCCAGATGGGCGCCGGAAGGCTGCTTTATTGGTCTCCCACAACACCCCATCTGATCAACGTTGAGCTCACTTTATCAGCAGCCGACGGAACGGTATTGGATCGGGTCGACAGCTACTTCGGTTTGCGATCCGTCGAGGTCCGCGACCGTCGAGTCCCATTTGAACGGCGTGCCGATCTTCATGCGCCTTGTGCTAGCGCAGAATTACTGGCCGAGACGCTGCTTGCCGCTCCCTCAGTCGAGGCGCTGCGGGAAGAGGTGCTGCTTGCGAAGTCGATGGGTTTTAACGGCGTCCGCATCCACCAGAAGATCGAGGACCCGCGCTTTCTATACTGGTGCGACCGGCTTGGGATGATGGTGTGGGCGAAGCAGCCAACGCCTATGTTTGATGATCAAGCGGCCGAACGATTGACGCGTGAATGGCTCGAAGCGGTGCGCCGGGATTACAATCACCCAAGCCTGATCGCTGGGTGCCTTTGAATGAAAGCTGGGGGTTCCAAACCTTGATCGCGCGCCAGAGCAACGCAATTTCGTCAAAGCCTTGTATCACATGACGAAGGCTCTTGACCCGACCCGTCCGGTCATTGGCAAATGCGATGGCTGGCAGCATGCTATCGGCGACCTGTTTGGAGTTCACGATTATGCCTCGGACCACAATGTGTCGCGCGAACGCTACGGAAATCGCGCAGCGCTCGAATACACGTTTCGCGAGGTCAGCCCGATCATTATCCGCTGCTTAGCGGTGGCCATTCCATCGGGGACGAAGCCGTGGTGCTCAGCGAATTCGGCAGGTTGTCCTTCAAGCCCCATACTGGCGCCCAGTGGTTCGCGTACGGCAAGTATGAGAATGCGGAAGAGAGTTGCTGCCCGCTACCGCGAATTGGTCGAAGCATTGCTCGATCCGGCGTACTTCGCGCCGGCTTTTGCTACACCCAGCTGACCGATACCGAGCAGGAAATCAACGGGCTGCTGACCGCCGAGCGCCAGCCCAAGTTGGACCCGGAGGTTCTTCGTGACATCAATACCAGGCCGCCAGAGCGGTACCGGGCGAGATCATGGCAACGGTGATGAAAAACGAAATAGAGCGGCGCCGGCGCGAGTCTCAAGGCGAAACATCCGTTTGAAGCGGGGTATTTGATTTAACGTGTTCTTTGTGGAGCATTGGCGGGATAGCCGTTCCGCTGATAGCCGTTCTCCGCCTTTCGCCGGCGCCTAAATGTCTGCTTTCCACCCAAAGCAGACAGAAGCCTAATGTCGCTTTCGACCCAATGCAGACATTAGGCATCCCCCTAGGATGGTAGCATGACCATAGAGCAAGCTCCGCTGGCCGAGGCGCTAACTCGTCTAAACGTGCCGGAGAACGTGCAGGGGCGTTCATCCGACGAACCTGTTGAGTGGGAAACCGCCTACGCGCTGTGCCACATTCTGCGTTCGGCCCGCACGACTGAGGAGCAACTCATCCCGGCCATAATGACGGGCCACTTCTCAGCACGAAGCGACGGAGGCCTTGCATGAGGTGCGAGAGGAACTCCGGCACATCCTCTACCACATCAGGAACGCGAGCTACTTCTCCGTAGTCGCGGAGTGACTGCTTTCCACCCATTGCGGACATTGCGAATACCCTACAACCTTAGCAGATGATCGTTGAGCTGAACGGCCTCCCCGGAGTGGGGAAGTTCACCATCGCCCGTGTGCTGGCGGAGTCCTTGGGCGCGCGCTTGGTGGACAATCACACGATCTATAATCCTGCCTTCGCATCCACTTCGTTTCGATCCCCCGAGTTTTACGAGACAGTTTGTGCAGTGCGAACGATCACGTTCGGCAACCTGGAGAAGTTACCAGCGGGCGTTCCCCTTGTCCTGACGATCGCACCAGGCATGGACCTAGCTTGGGGACGGGACTGGCAGGCTGCGATAAAACAGCTCGCCAAAAGGCGAGACGCTGCTCTGCTTGGTGTTCACCTACATTGCAGTAGACAAGAGAGGGTGCGTCGCATGAGCACGCCGTCACGGGCGCTATTGGGCAAGTTGATTGACCCCAGCATGACCGACGACGAATTGCAGCGTCCCGTTCTTCTCGACCACTGTGACCGAGTTTTAGAACTAGACGTTACTGCGCTCGATGCCTCGGGAGCGGCTGATGAGATTCTGGACTGGTTGAATTGCCAGCCGGGAATGACTGCTCCCCACCCTTAGCGGGCATATGCTGATGGAACCCAACCAGATAAACTAACCGCATGGTCATCCATACAGACCGGCTTGTGCTTAGAAGGTGGCGCGAGGAAGACATCGAGCCCCTATCGGTCATCAACTCCGATCCTTTGGTCATGAAGTGGCTCGGGAGCGGTCCCCTCGGTCGTGAAGAAACGGCCCGATACATCGAGACCAATGACAGCTTTTTCGATACGCACGGTTTCGGCACTTGGGCCGTGGAACTGAGAGCCGAACGCCGCCTGATCGGATTTAGCGGAGTGCGCCCCTTTGCAAGGCTAGGGCATCCGATGAGCCCATGTGTAGAAGCGGCATGGAGGCAAACCAGGGAAGTGTGGGGGTCCGGGTACGCCACTGAGGCCGCAAGTGCGGCTATCGCGGATGCCTTTGAAAGGTGCAATGTTTCCGAAGTCCTCGCCTGGACTCCTGTGCTCAATGTCAGGTCACAAGCAATGATGCGACGACTCCAGATGAATCGGCGCATCGAGCGCGACTTTGACGCCCCGAGTTTGCCAGCTGATCATCCGCTTAGTCCCCATGTAGTGTTTGATCTGCGGGGGCCGCCGCCGAGCAGGTGACGCCGGTTTCCACCCAATGCCAACATTTAGCCATGGCAATTGTTGTCTCGCAGAATCCTGACGTGTGTGGCGGTGGCGAGCTGAACAGGATTGAAGCCAAGGCGCTCGTAGAAAGCGACCGCCTCGGTAGTGTACGTGCGGAGGCGCATCTCGTCGAACACGTCGCGAGCTTCTTTGAGCAGATGGCTCACAAGCGTCCTTGCAACTCCCCGTCGCCGGAATGGGTGTAAAACGTACAGATGCCGGAGCCGAGCACGCCCAGGCGCGGGCTCGTACGGCTCCTGGTTCAACGCTGCAATGCCAACCAACTGCACTCCGACGAACGCACCAATGAGCTTCTCGCCGGAAGCCTCGAAGCGGTTTGTGCCCGCTGTCCAGTCATCAACGAGCCTCTCCAAGAACCGAAAGCCTTCTTGTGATGCTTCTTGCCGCAGGGCGGCCACGCCCGCGGCGTCTGGCGAGATTTGTTGAACGTCCACCGGCAGCAACATGCCGGGGCAACTACCATCGGCTAATGTCCGCTTTCCACCCATTGCGGACATTCGGATAAGTTGCGAGCTTGCTCTCTTGAGCCGCGTTTCAACAGCACTTGCTTCGGCAGCTTTGGTCGCCTTGGCCGCGTGCATGAGGGTACCGCCTGCAGGGTCTGAGGTCAGCCGTTGGCCCTCTGTGACTCTCGTGAAGAACCCGCCTCTACCGAACGTGACGGTGTCGCTGCCGCCGGGCTTCTCCGTCAGCGGCAGCGGGCATGGAACCGACAGCACAGTTGCACGGATCGTTGGGCCCGGTCTCATCATAAACGCAGATTACGGTCGGGCTGGAATGCAGACCTGCGGCAATCTCCCCGGGTGCCGCGAGGTCACGGCGACCGTAGATGGCAGGCCTGCGAGCTGGGTGCGCTTTCCGCAGCAAGGAACCGCCTTGAACCACAGTTTCTCGGAGCGGCTCGATTTCGCCGTGAAGCTGTGGCCATCACAGGACCCACGGCTAGGCCCGACTGCTGGGCTTATGTTGAGCGCCTTCTGTGCCGCTGCTGTCCAGTGTGACTTAGCGGAACATATCGCCCGGAGTGTCAAGTTCAGCGAGCCGCCGCGGTAGCGCGCTTCTGCAGAATGTCCGCTTTCCACCCAAAGCAAAAATAAGCGGCTAATGTCTGCTTTCGACCCAAAGCAGACATAAGCTGAGTGTCCGCTTCGCACCCTTAGCGGACATAAGGCTAATGTGCGCTTTCCACCCATTGCGGACATAGCCATCGCGGAAGCCTCGGGTCAGGCAACCATCGTCACGGCTCGTCATGCGCTCGGCTTCGCGGAACGACCTCACCGCCCTTGTGGAAGTTGAGCGCTCAGCAGTGGAGCAGACTTCGTCGCGGGTCCTATTTCGTTGCCTGCTCCAGCAAAGTCCGGGCCATTCGCTGGTTCGGATCGAGCTTGATTGCCCGCTCCGCGGCGGATTTGGCGATATCCTTGCGGCCGGTCTCAAGAGCAACGTAGGCAAGCACGAGCCACGCATCGACCGAGTCCGGAACTGCTTCGGCGACGGCTTGAGCGGCCGGCACTGCCTCGTCCCGATGGCCCTTGTGGAACACCATCTCGGCCGCGCGGGGGAGAGCGAGCTTCCGGTTGGCATAGCGGTTGGCCGGTACGGTGATGTAGGACTGCACGAAAGCACGCGCACCCGCCAGGCCGCCTTCCCTCGCGGCCTGCTGAAGCCGGTCCTCGAGTGGGCGGCCATCGGCATATGTGAGAGCCGCCTCAAGCGCCGGATCGCGGCCCGCCGCATAGTCGGCAAATTGAAGGGGGGTGTGCACGTCGACCCAGGTCCAAGGGTCGAAGTTCTGCCCCTCCTGCCAATAGACGATGGACGTGCGGATCGCGATTCCGCTGTTCGGCATTATGCTTCGGTAGGCATCGCCGTAGCTGGTCGGCGAGGAACTCGCTGGCTCGCCAATGAAGATTGCATCGGTCAACCGATCGAGATCGTCGAGGATGAACTGACTGGCTGAAAAGGTGCCGCGCGCCGTCAGAACGAACAATCGCGTGTCGTCGTCCTCCGCCTTGATCAGTTGCCTGACCAGTTTGGTACGCAGGTTGCCATTGCCGCCGAAGTTCAGCCGCAGGTCGAGAATGATGGCGCGTGCCTTGATTGCTTCTGCGCGCTCCCGGATCTTGGTCGCGAAATCACCGATTGACTGTCCGTCGATGTTGGCAACCATGTTCAACTGCGCGTAGATCGCTCGCTGTTTCGGAAGCTCGATGAGGCGGTGGTAGTCCAGCGGTGCCTGCAGCCAAACCGGCGTCGGGCCGTTGGTGGCGTCGACCCAGCCTTCGGGCGTGATCAGCGAAATGTCCGTGTCCGGCGGCCATAGAGGGTCAACTTCGCCGGCCTGCAGCTGCACGGTCCGTCGGCGCCCCCCCTGCTCCAGCGTCAACGTCGCACGGTCGCGGCGGCCCGACATGCGAAGCGCGTGCAATATGTCCGGCATAGACAGGTAGAGCGGCGCGAGGACCAGGTCCGCCATCGGATTGTCGCGGGAGATGATCGCGGCCACGCGCTTGATAGCTTCGTCGATCGGAACGCCGCCGATCGCCACCACGCGCGCACCGATCAGCGACGCCTGGGCCGGCTTTGCGGCACGAATGAACAGCCCGTCGTCGAAGGCGTAGAGCTTGATCGGCAACGACGGGAACTGGAATTTGGCGTCCTTGCGCGGATCGACGCGGGTGTGGCCGTCGCCAACCAGAGCAGCGATGCGCATCATGCCGACGATGATCTCGTCGCGCTCGAGGGTCGGTATGCGCGCGTGGAGATCGGCTACGGCGGCGTCGAAGGTCTGGCGATCGACGGTGTGGTAGAGGTTCGCATGGCGGCGCTTCATGTCCGCTACCATGAACGCCAGATCCTCACGCCATTGCTCGGCGGTGAGCTGCTGGGGCGGCGGCGCTGCAGCTGCAGCTGCAGCGGCGACTTGCGCGGACGCCAGGCACAAGGCGAGCGTCACGGCCCGGAAAAGCCGAGTGAACATTTTTTCAAACTCCTGGTTGAGTTGGTTAGGCGGCGGTGGGCGCGAGCCTCATCCGCTGACGCGCCTCATTATTCGTTCGGCGTCTTCGACCTGGCCGAGCGCCCAAGCGACTTTCGAGCGAACTGCCGGGTCGGCGTCCGCTCGCGCCGCTTCAAGCGCGGGGCGGGTCTCGGGAAGCTGGAGATCACCGAGCGCGTGAGCGGCAGCGATGCGAACCTCCGGGTCGCGGTCGGTCAGCAAGTCCGCAATCCGGCGCGCGTCGGCGATGCTTTCGAATTCCGCCAGAGCCCGGGCAGCCTGCGCCCGCACCCTTGGCGCCGGGTCTCCGAGCAATGGCCGCAAGCTTGCGCCTGCGTCGGCGCCGGGCGGGGGTCGCATCTCCGACAGGCCCCAGATCGCGATTGCGCGAACGTCGGCATCGTCGTCGGCCAGAGCGCGGACAAGCGGCGCACTGGCGGCGGGCTAGTTGAAGGTTGTGTCCCCGGCAACCCGCCGAGCATCCCAGCTGCGCAGGTGGATTGCCCGCCCGAGTGTGCGCGCCTGCGGAGTACCAAGCTGCTCGAGTCGGCTTGCCGCTTTCTCCCCTGCCGCAGGAGCGATGGCCGCGGCAACTGAGGTGCTTGCTGCCGGAGTTGCCGCCGCGAGCACGCCGTTGAGCGATGCCGCGAGCACCAGGCTTACCGCCGCCCATCCAAAGCGCACGCCCTGGCGCTGACGGTTGGAATCGAGGACGTGGCTGATGCGCTGTGACAGCGAGGAGCGGCTCGGCGCGACACCATTCGCCGCCAGCAGCGATGAGCGCTGGGCGTGGCGGACGGAATGGAGCAGCAGGTCCGCATAGTCCGACCTCGGCACGTTGGTACGAAGAACCGCATCGTCGGCCGCTTCCTCAGCAAGCTGGTGCGACCGGCGCACAAGCAGCCAGACGAGCGGGTTGAACCAGAAGAGCGCCAGCGCGACGCGACCGAGGATGAGTCGGAGCCAGTCGAAACGGACGACGTGAGCAAGCTCGTGGGCGATGATTGATTCGGCCTGGTCGACGGCCTTGGCGGCGGTGGAATCGATGATGATGGTCGGGCGCAGCAGCCCCCAGCTGACCGGGGAGTCGAGTTCATCGCTGACGAGGAGCGCGGTACCGTTCTTGCAGCCCACCCTGCGCTGCGCCGCGACGAGTGCCGAAAGCCAGCGGGGGTCCGCGAGAAGCTCCGCTCGCGCGCGGATTTGCCGCAGCCGGATGAGCGCCGCGGCGAGCCCTACGAGCAGCATCAGCGCGACAAGGCCGTAGGCAAGCATCACACCGCCGGACCAGTCGAAGACAGCCGTCGCAGGCGCCGAGTCTTGCGTCACAACAGACGGTGAGACAGCGGCCGGAAGAACGGCGGGAACGGCTTGAGCCGCGGTCGACACCGCTTGCGGTGTTGCGACGCTGAGGTTCGGCAACAGCACTGCAAAGACCGGAAGCAGAAGCATTGCGAGGACGCCGAGGGCATAGCGATGAGAGATTGCCGCTGAAAGGGCGGTACAGTAATGACGATCGTAGCAAGTGCCGAGCCGGCGCACAGCGTCGACTTCCACGCCATCTCAACAAGTACTGACGGTCATTGACCGCTCTGCGCGCCTTATATCACTCCGCCTGCTGTTCGAGTTCTCCGGCGGATGCTTTCGCTCATCCCGATGAGTTGCCGCTGCGCTGGCGGCGAGCCACCGAAGAAAGTCTGGATGAACTGGCGAACCGCATTTCCATGGTACAGGTGATCGGGAACAAAGGCGCAGATATATTCGTCTATCGCGCATGGTATTGACGAAAACCTTCTTCTCCGGGGCCGCGACAGTTACGATCCGAACGGTCAGTTTGCTCGGCGCGATCTTCCATTGATTCGTGTCTACGCTGTCAAGTCACCGCGGCTATAGAGCGTATCGAACACCTGGCGTTCGCGCGGCGGCAACTTGTCGATCACTGGCGAGTCTCCTGCAACTGCTGTTGCATGCAACATTTGTTGCAACCATGCAAGCGACTTCTTGGTTGTCACTCGGTCGGCGATTTTCCGACAAGTGGAAGCCTTCTCCGACGATGGCTACAAGGTTCACTTCATCATCTAGGCAGCGCGTCACAAAGGGCTTCAGCTTCGTCTGTCAGACACCGGGGAATGAAGCACGATGACAGGAGCAAGCACGCCTCAGTGTTAGCCATCGCAATCTCCGCTTTCCACCCATTCCGGACATAGCCGAATGTCTGTTTTCGACCCGAAACGGAGTTACTCTGGCGATGATCAGAGACTGAAAGTCTCAGGCTGAGGCTACTTGCGAGTAAGTTCCGCTAGGAGAACATCCACGTCTGCCTCAGTGGTGCGGAAGCTGGTCACCCCGGCCCGTATCACCTCTGTGTGCTCAAATTGCGAAACGGATATCCAACACGTCCAGCTGACTGCACACGCGCGAGCACAGCCGATATTACAGCCGGTGCCGTAGTATATCGAGAAGGCGCGTCGTTGCTGCACAAGCAGCAGTGACGAAAACTGCGCCAAAGCCTCCATAAAGCAGAAGGCCCAGCCTGCTCTCCAGCGATGGAGCGGGGTCCATAAGCCAGCTTCTCGCTGAGACGAATGCTACGGCAATCGCAAAGAAGATTACCCCGCATGCAGCGCCTGCCCTAACTCCGCCCTTGAGCGCGCCCATCAGCCCACCCGGGCTATGAAATGCCTTCGGCCCCACCGCGACCAGAACCCCGGCCACAACCGGCCAGATCCACGGCCACTTCTGGCTGTTCGGAATGCAGCATGAAGAGCGTAGAACGCCCCTGCCGCCAATCCGGCCGCGACCTCGGGTGTTCTGGCAATTGAAGTCGCTCGTTCGCTAACCGCTGCCCACGAGCAGCCAAGTGCGAAGGCAAAGGCAGCCCGGGTTCCTTCGATGTGAGAAACTTCTGCTGACATTGCCCGCACCCAGTCGCCTCGCTCGTCCGGCATGATGCGCTCCGCGTACCGTAACAAGGTCATCGCAAGGCGTGCTGCCAACGTCATGCCGTCCTGGCTCTAGCTGCACGACTTTGAATGAGTTGGCGCTCGTAATCTGCAGTCACGCTTGCGGCCAGTCGCCTCCCTTCACTTGTCAGGCGGTAGGCATGTCGTGGTGGGCGGCCAACAACCTCGGCAGGACGCCACTCAGACTGTAGGAACCCTTGGTCGTGCAGCCGCATCAGCAGTGGGTAGAGCGTGCCGGACTTTACTCCAGTAAGCTTGCAGAGCTCATAGCCATAGCGCCACCCGCGAGGAGCCGCGCTGAGTGCCGCCAGAACCGCGTGGGCCTGAGGTGAACTGTTGGGCTTTCGTGGCACACGTATGACTTAGCATCGGGAATCTTGAGAGGCGAGCCCCGGCCGTGCGGGTGGGGAAGCTCGATCTTGACTATTGATCGAGATATATAGAGTTTATGCGCTACCCTGGCGCAGTGAAAGGCTCAGAAGGTGCGCGGTCTCGTATTGATGCTCCTCGCTACTGCGCTCCTCCATGGGGCGCCAACATCTGCCGCTGCATCTGCCCAGCCCATCGACCTCCGTAACCCGGTACAGAGAGTAGATCTCGAGGGGCTGGAGGCTCACGTCGAGCGGTCCATGGAGCAGTGGGGCACCGCCGGTCTGGCGCTCGGGATCGTCCACAACGGGGAAGTGGTCTTCCTCAAAGGCTTCGGCACCCGCAACGTGAGAACGGGCGAGCCAGTGGACCCGGACACGATTTTCGCCATCGGCTCGATCACCAAATCGTTCACCGCAGTCCTCGCGGGCGTCTTGGTCGATGATGGGCGGATCAGCTTCGACGATCGTCTCGTAAAGCATGTACCGAACTTTGCCGTTGGGGACGCATACATTACGGGCGCAGCGACTCTGCGAGACGCGCTCTCGCACCGCACCGGCTATGACTGGCGCATGGATCCGATAGTGTTTCTCAGCGGGGGATCGAGAGCGGAAATCATCAAGCGAATGCAGCATGTGGAGCCGCACTTTCCGTTCCGGAGCGGATATGGCTACTCCAACGTCATGTACATGGTCGCCGGCGAAGCTCTGGGCGGAGCCGCGGGAGCAGGCTGGGACCGAGCGGTGGCAGACAGGATTTTCATGCCGCTCGGCATGAATCGCAGCAGCACGACGATCCGTGGCCTGGAGCGGCAGACCAACGTCGCGACGCCGCATCGGTATGTAGCGGCAACGCAAGGGCCGAAGCCGATTTCCTGGCGCAACGTCGACATGATCGGGGGCGGGGGGCCGATCAATTCGACCGCTCGGGACATGACGCGCTACATCCAGATGCTCGCGAACGATGGGAAGGTAGAGGGGCGGATCTTGCTCAAGTCCGAAACCCTGAAGGAACTCCTTACCTCCCACGTCGATGCGGGCGAAGACCCTGATCTCCGGCCCTTCACGAACTTCCACACCTGGGGGCTAGGCTGGGATCTGAAGGACTATAAGGGCAGGAAAATTGCGTCCCATGGCGGGCACATAGACGGAATGCAGGCAGAGATGGCGTTCGTGCCAGGCACGGGCTTCGGCGTTGTCGTACTGACCAACACCGATGGGGTGCGCTACTTGCCGACCGCGATTGTCCGCAATGTCCTCGACCGCGCGTTCGGGGGCATCCGGCCCGAGTGGAATGCCGGCTTGCTGAAGCGCGGCCATGCCTTCCGCGAGCGACTTGCCGCGGTCCCGCCACGCGTGAAGGGAACTCGGCCGACCCTTCCCCTCACCGCATATGAGGGGTCATATCGCTGGCCTCACGGTGTTGCCTCGGTTCGGAAGCAGGGTGAGCGACTGATGATCATATATGGGCCCCACCAGGTCGCGCTGGAGCATTGGCAATACGACACCTTCCGCGGCTCCTGGGACGTGTTCGGTGAGCAGCTGGCCACCTTCAGCCTGGCCGGGTCCGGCAAGCCGGACCGCCTGAGCATCAACTTCGTCGGTGACTTTAAACGCGTCGCCGGGGGAGGCGCGGAGTAGAAGCATGCGTGGCCGGAACTTCAGAGCAGCCCTGACCAGCGTGGCGCTCATCTCGGCTGCCGTAATGAGCGGATGTGCCACTCCCGTCCCTCCGGCGGCGAGGGTTATCCTACTCTCCATCCTTGCCGTGCGCTGTTCCTCGCTCGTCCTGGCGCATGTTCCATCCGCTTCCCAGTTCCTCGGCAGCTTGGCGCCAGTCCAGGCGGGGTGGCCGGATCGCAGCCCGGCGGCGCGGCGCGGCTAGGGCAATGCCAGCGACGGTATTCTCGCGAGATCTGCACTTGATCCCCCTAGACCGGCTAGGAATGCACGAGAGTGCACTGCGCTCAGCCATGTTGGAGCGACTGGAGGCGCGCAGTCAGCTTGAGATCTGCCGATTGCCGCTCTGGGCCTCGATCAACCATATGGAAGGCTGGCACCTGGAGCTCCCCGGAACAGCGGCCGGACAGCGCGTTGAGACGGAGCTCGAGCGACGTGTCGCCATTGAGCGCTGGGCGTCTCTGGGATCGCGGGTGGACCAAGAGATCGCGAATGCTCGGAACGGACTGAGGCAAGGCTATTCTTCTCCACGCCCCGTGGTCCGCAAGGTAATCAAGCAACTCGACGGGCTGCTGCGCGGACCGGTTGACCGCTCCCCTTTATATTCTCCTGCAGAGCGGTCCGACGACGCGGCCTTTCGGCGGACCTTTGGCGGCATCGTGGAAGGCCCGGTGAGGCTTGCGCTCTCCCGCTATCGCGACTTTCTTCAGACGGAATATCTTCCAAGGGCCCGCGAGACACTCGGGATATCCTCCCATCCAGACGGCAAAGCCTGTTACGCGGCCTTCCTGCGTCGCCACACGACCATGGCCCGCTCACCCGAAGAGGTTTATCGTTTGGGGCAGCAGACAGTTGGGCGGGCCCTCACCGAGGTCGCGGAACTGGGCAAGGCGCATCTCGGCACATCGGACATCACGGAGATTGTGAAGCGGCTCCCTCAGGACCCCCAAAACCGCTTTCGCTCCGAGGAGGAATTGATCGCTTTCTCCCGAAACGTTGTGGCGTCGGCCGTGGGAAAAAGCCGGTCGCTCTTCGTTAAGCTTCCGGAACAGGCAGTGCATGTAGAGCCATTCCCTGAGGTCCAGCGCGGATCAGGGCGGAGCGCCCATTACCAGCCTCAGCTTCGATCCGACCAAACCTGCCTACTACCGCATCAATTCGGAGGCATGGCAAACCGAAACACGCGGCAGCGCAGGTTACAGCAGTGCACGAGGGTGTCCCAGGACATCACCTTCAAATCAGCAGGGCTCTATCCCGGACGAGCCACCCAGTCGCGAAGCTGATGACGAATGGTGCCTTCGTCGAAGGTTGGGGTCGCTACGCGGAACAATTGGCCGAGGAAGCGGGGAGATCTACCGAACGCCACACGCCCTCATTACTCGCCGGCTTTGGCCCGCGCGAGGCATGGTGGCCGACCCGGGACTCCATGTTTTTGGATGGAGCCGTGAGAAAGTGGTCGATTACTTCATCCAGTCCGGCCGTTTGGCTCGGGCAGACGCTGACGATCTTGTGGACCGGATGGCGATCCTGCCGGGGCAGCTCACGTCGTATGACTCTGGATTGTTGGAGATCATGGCCCTTCGGAAAGAAGCTCAGGCGGCGCTGGGCGGCCGGTTCGATGTTCGTTTATTCCACGAGGTCGTTCTTGAGAATGGACCCGTGCCACTGAGACGCTGCGCTGGTTAGTGGCCGAGTGGACCCGTACCGTTCCCCTCGCGCCGATTGGATAGCCGGCTCTCACGGAAGAGCAAGGAAAGAGTGTTTGAATTGCTCAGCAACACCAGCGTGTCGGTGGCACATCGCCAGCCAGTTCAACCTCCCCAGGCAACAAGAGCGCGGCTCCTAAGGGCTATGCGCAATGTCCGCTTTCCACCCATTGCGGACATACGCGTTATGTCCGCTTTCGACCCATTGCGGACATTAGCGGCTAAGGTTGCCTTCGATGATTGGAGGATGTCGGCTTACACCATGCCGCAATTCTGGTTTACGCGCTGTTCACTCGTCGCTTCTAATAAACATCTGACCCAACGCGGCATTCCGTTGCTCGGGCAGGAGTCGGCCAAATGGCTGGATCAGTTGCTAGCACGACTGAACGTCGAACCAGCCACGCGCCAGATGTGACTGCTGCACACAGCGTCCAACCCCGCCAACCGTCAGTCGCAGTTTACCCACTGATCGGTGTCGCCTATTTCGTGGCCGCTGTTTTTGCCATTCACCTCAATTCAGATGTCGGAAACGTCGCGTCGTTTTGGACAGCAGGCGCGATCTTGCTGACGGCGCTCATTCGATGCCGAGTAGAAGCTTGGAAAGGGCTTTTGGCGTCAGCCGGGGCGGCAGATCTCGCTGCTAATCTGGTGATGGGCGGCTCCGTTGTCGCATCCTTTGGCATAGCATGTGTCGACATGCTCGAAGTGGTCGCGGTCGTCACGGCATTGCGTTGGACTTGGGATGGCCGCCCCTGGTTCCTGTCAATGCGGTGGATTACCGTGTTCGGCTTGGCCAGCGCGGCCGCGTCGCTCGGGGCAGCCACCTTGGGGTCCTTATGGCTGAACGCGCTAGGCGAAGCGTCCTTCATGGCGGTGTGGCAGACTTGGGTGCTTGCCGACTCCTTGGGCTTTTTAGTCGTCACTCCATTTCTTCTGAGCTGGACGGACCCTTCATTCAGGGCAGCGGTGAGCCCGCGCACCATGGCCGAAGTTGCTGGAGTGACGGCACTTTTGGCGACCGTCTCGGCATTAGTATTTACCGGCACATTCCCTTTTCTGTTCCTCATGTTTCCATTGCTCGTGCTGCTGGCACTGAGAGGCGGGCTCCTCGGCGCAACGACAGGTGTGTTGGTACTTGCGTTCATAGGAACTTGGTTCACATTCACTGGGGCAGGACCAATTGCGGAGGTGTCGAGCAGCTCCTCGACACGCATTTTTGTCCTGCAGCTCTATCTCTTCTCCGCGGCAATTTCGATGCTCTCCATCGCGCTCATCATGACGCAGCGTCGGCGGCTGGCGGATCGGCTGGAGCAGCAAACTGTCATCAGCCACGCGGCTCTCGACAACATGACGCAGGGATTGTCGATGTTCGACGATCAGCATCGGCTGGTGACATGCAACCGGCGATACCGCGAGATTTACCAGTTGCCGGCAGAACTCTGTACTCCCGGTACCCCTCTCAGCGAAATTCTAGAGTATCACTCCCGTAAGGGGATCTATGCAGGTAAACCCAAAAAGTACTTGGAAGCACTGCAACTGGATGTAGCGGACATTTCGAGGTTTCACTGTCGGACGGGCAGATCATACAAATCAAACGCAAGCGACTAGCTGGAGGAGGGGGTGTGTCCACGCATGAGGACATAACCGAGCAAAGGCTGAGTAGCGATCGAATTTCTTACCTTGCCAGCCCACGACTAACAGGCACCTATAACAGATCATACTTCGGAGAGCAGCTGCAGGAGGCGCTCACGGCGGCCATGCGGGATCGTTTGGTCGCTTTGCACTCGGTCGACCTGGACCGTTTCAAAGAGGCAAATGACACGCTTGGCCATCCTGCAGGCGACGAAATCCTCAGGCAAGTTGCAACGCGCCTGCTCGGTCTCGTGCGAGACAGGGATGTGGTGCTCGCGTAGGCGGCGATGAGTTCTGTATCCTCCAGCGCGACGTCAAGGACGAGGCGCAGGCCGCTGCACTGGCGAGCGCGTACTCGATTGTCTCCGCAAGCCGTTCGATGTCAGTGGCCACCCAGTGGTAATCGGCGCAACGGTCGGCGTTGCCTTGGCAGACGGGGAAATCTGCGCGAACGAATTGATGAAGCGTAGCGACCTGGCACTTTACCGGGGAAGCAGGAGGGCCGAGACATTCACCGCGTTTTCGAGCAGGGAATGGACGTCTCGCTCCAAGCGCAGCGGCTGTTTGAGCAAGAGCTGAGCTGCGCGGTGCGTAACGGAGAGCTCGAGCTCGCTTATCAACCGATCCTCAACCTGGAAACGAAAGCGATCACCGGCTTCGAAGCGCTCGTGCGATGGAACCATCCAACACGGGGCCTCATCGCTCCAGCAGACTTCATTTCGGTCGCCGAGGACCGCGGCCTCATCATTTCCATCGGCAAATGGGTTCTGCGGGAGGCTTGCAGCAAAGCCGCCGAATGGCCCGACGACATCACGGTCGCCGTGAACCTCTCGTCCGTGCAATTTAAAGCGCAGAAGGGCTCGTGGACGTGGTGGCTGCTGCTTTGTCGGCGTCCAACTTGGCCCCTCGCCGTCTCGAGCTCGAGGTGACCAGTCGGTGCTACTCCTGGACTCAAAGTCTGTGTTGCGCACCTTCAAGAAGCTCCGCGTCCTGGGCGTCGGGCTTGCCATGGATGATTTCGGTACCGGCTACTCAAGCCTGTCGTACTTGCGCAAATTTCAGTTCGACAAGATCAAGATAGACAGGAGCTTCGTCGCAGGCATTAGAGACGATGACTGCCTGGCCATCCTTCAAGCAACGATAGCATTGGCGACGAAGCTTGGCATGACGACCACGGCTGAGGGCGTCGAAACAGCTCAGCAGCTGGCAGTGGTTCGCCTTGAGGGCTGCACTGAGGCACAAGGATACTTCATCAGTAAGCCGCTTTCCAGCGACGGTGTCCGAACATTTCTGGAAAAGCAGAATACGCTCCATCCGGCCGCACAGACACTTTCTCCCGGCAAGGCACCTCTACTTAGTGGCTGAGGCTACAGGATCGGTCTGTGACACTATCCGCAATCGTGCATGACGGAGGCCTCTACTGCGCGCACAGCTGTGGCTTTTCTACTGCGCACGGCGTTTCCCGTCAGGTCGGGCATTAAGGGGCTGAATGTCCGTTTTCCACCAATTGCGGACATTAGCGTAATGTCCGCTTTCCACCCAAAGCGGACATTAGCCTTATGTCTGCTTCCCACCCATTGCGGACACTAGCCGAATGTCTGCTTTCGACCCCAGACATGCTGATGCGATCGTGGAATTTACGGCACGGTAGAAGGTGCATCATCAGTGCACCGCGCATCCACTGGAAAGTCCGCTCTCCACCCATAGGGGACGTCGAGGAAAATTCTAAGGGGAGCCGTTCGCAAGGGCAGCAGCTCTAGCCAACAGGGCCTGGCGTTCCTTCGGGCCGAGCCAGCGTCCTGCAAAAACCACCGCGTGGATCTTGTCGATGTTAGCGATGCCCTCCAGCGGGTTTGCATCAAGCAAGACAATGTCAGCAGGTGCGCCTGCCTTAAAAGCTGCTGTGGCGTCGACGCCTGACACGTAGCGGGAGACGTAGCGGGTGGGGTTCACCGTGGCAGCGGCCAGAGCCGCCCTCACCGGTAGTCCTGCCGCAACCAGAGCGAGCATCTCGTCATGAACAGATGCGCCCGGCGCGACGTAAGTTGAGTCGCTGCTGCCGGCGTCGGTTCCGGTCATCAGCGGCACGCCGGCGTCGTGGAGGTCCTTCAGATTTTTGAACAGGGCCGCCTCTACGCCTGGCTGGGCCGGTGCAGAAGCTACCGATCCCGGCAAAGCCACAGTCGTGGCTCCGCCGCGGGCCCATCTCATCCTGCTGGGCGGCAAACGTCAGGTCGTAGCTATTGGCACTGATGGCGCTATTGGCACGGCTTCCGGATCTTTAGCAGCTTTAGCGGGTGAGCAGTCGTAGCTGATGCCGCAACCGAGCGCACTCCGCGGAAAGTTCGCTGAAAACAATAGCTATTGGCACTAACGACACTATTGGCACGGGTGCTTCTCAAGGCCCTGGGTCACGGCGATCGCCTTTTTTCAAAGCGCTCATGGGGTAGAAAGCGGGGTAAGAGTTATGGGTAATCGTCAGTTTCTCCTAGGTAGTTTGGCGGACACCATCTCCGCCAGCACTCGCGGCTGATTGCATGCAGGCCGCACCACCGCCCGAACCGCCGACGACCATCGTCGTGACGGCCGAGGCACTACCCGATCCGGCCGCCGAGCGTGCGTTTGCCGTCGAGACGATCGGCGCCGAGCGGCTGCGCAACGCTGCGACCACGCAGCTCGACCAGCTGCTGAAGGAAGTGCCGGGGCTGCAGCTTTTCCGCCGCTCCGACTCACGCAGCGCCCACCCGACCAGCCAGGGCGTGACCCTGAGGGCGCTGGGCGGCAACGCGTCGAGCCGGGCGCTTCTGATCCTCGACGGAGTGCCGCAGGCCGACCCGTTCGGCGGCTGGGTCAACTGGCCGGCGTATGACCCGGCGTCCCTGGGCGAAGTGCGTGTGGTGCGCGGTGGCGGGAGCGTCTCGGCGGGCCCGGGAGCGCTTGCCGGGGTGATCGAGATGACCAGCCGGCTTCACGACGGCTTCTCGGCCGAGGCGCAGGCGGGCAGCCGCGAAGCGTTCGAAGGCCGCGTCCTCGCCGGAGTGCCGCTCGGCGGTGGGACAGCCACCCTGTCGGCGCGGGCCGGGCGAGGCGAGGGCTTCGTGCCGATTACCGCGGGCACTCGCGCGGCCATCGACGAGACCGCCGGCTATGAGGAGGCGAGCGTCCGCGGCCACTGGTCGGCGCCGCTGTCGGACGGCCTGGATGTGCAGCTCGGCGGTCTCGGCTTCACCGACCGGCGCGAGCGCGGGGTGCCGTTCACCGGCAACCGCACGGACGGGGCGGATGCGTCGGTCCGGCTGGTCGGGCGCGGGCGACTGCAATGGTCGGTGCTCGGCTATGGGCAGTGGCGCGAGCTCGAGAGCAGCTTTGCAAGCGTCAACGACGACCGATCGGCGGCGAACCGCGTGCTGCTTCAGGATTCGGTGCCCTCGCACGCCTACGGCGGAAGCTTCGAGCTGCGCCCGCATTTGGGTGACGCCGTGGAGCTTCGCATCGGCGGCGATGCCCGTAAGACGCAGGGCGAAACGCGCGAGCGCTTCTTCTTCGTTGAGGGCGAGCCGACCCGCCGCCGCCGCGCGGGCGGCGAAACGCTGACGAGCGGCCTGTTCGCGGAGGCGACGGTGCGGGCGGGTGCGCTGACGCTGACCGGCGGCGCTCGGCTCGATCGCTGGCGGATTTCGGACGGCGAGATCAGCGAGCGGGTGATCGCGACCGGCGAGCAGCTGCGCGACGAGAGCTTCAAGAACCGCTCGGGCTGGCGGCCGACCGCTCGCGCGGGTGCGGTCTACGAGCTTGGACCTGGCCTCAGCCTGAGGTCCGCCGCCTATCTCGGCTGGCGCTTGCCGACGCTCAACGAGCTGTTCCGGCCGTTCCGCGCGGGTGCCGACGCGACTGCGGCCAATGCGCTGCTCGACCCGGAGCGGCTCGCCGGGATCGAGGCGGGCGCGCTCTACAGCCGCGGCGGGCTCACCCTGTCGGCAACGGCATTCGCCAACCATCTGACCGACGCGATCGCCAACGTCACGCTGGGCCAGGGGCCCGGACTCTTTCCAGGCGTCGGCTTCGTCGGCCCTGGCGGCGATTATCGTCAGCGGCAGAACCTCGACGCCGTGCGGGTGCGCGGGGTCGAAGCGTCGGCCGAGTGGCGGCGCGGGCCGCTGAGCCTGGGCGGCGGCATCAGCCTGACCGAAGCCGAGGTGCGCGCGAAGGGCGCTGCCGCCCCGCTCGACGGGCTGCGGCCGGCGCAGACTACGCGCGTTGGGCTCACGGGCCGCGTCGGCTGGGAAAGCGGCGGCCGGGCGCTGTCGCTGGTCGCGCGCCATGTCGGCGGACAATTCGAGGACGACCTCAACCAGCGCCTGCTCCCTTCCGCGACGACCTTCGATGCGTTCGGTGCGTGGCCGCTCGGCCGCCGCTTCGAGCTGGTCGCGCGCGCCGAGAATTTGCTCGACGAGACGGTGGTCGCCGGGATCGGCGGCGGCGGTGCGGTGGAACGCGCGACCCCGCGCACCTTGTGGATCGGGCTGAGGTTCGGCCCGGACCGCGAGCGCTGATCCGCCATGGCAAGAGGCGGCAACCGTGCAGCATTGCACGGCGTTGACCGGGGGAAATGTATCAGCCGACGCTGAAAACACGCGACCGGGGCGGGGCGATGGTCGCCGTCGCTGCGATCCACGCGGCGCTGCTGGCGGTCTTCCTGCAGCTTAGCGGGACCGTCAACCTGGTACCCGACCAGGGAGGCCTCGAAGTGTTCGACATCACCGTCGTGCCGCCGCCCGAGCCCGAGGCGCCGCCGGTCATCGAGCAGAAGCGAGAGCCCGAGGAGCGCGCGCCCGAAGAGGAAGCGGCCGCCGCCCCCGAGAACATCCGCAGCCAGGCGACGCCGATCGTCGCGCCAAAGCCCCGCGTGGTGATTCCGCGCCAGCAACCCGTGGCGACCACCCAGACGCCCAACCAGGGCGCCGCCCCGACCCAGGGAGCGGGCGACCGGCCCGGCCCGGGCACCGGCGCGGGCGGCGTCGGCACCGGCGGCGGCGGAGGCGGCGGCGGAGGCGGCGGTGGCGGCGGTGGCGGAGGCACGGGCGTCGCGACCACTCCGCGCATCGTTCGGGGAATCACTGGGGGCGACTATCCACGCCAGATCCAGCGGCGGTGGCCGCGCGGCGGGGCGATCTTCCTTCGCCTGAGGATCGAGCCGAACGGGCGGCCGAGCCAGTGCGACGTGATGCGCTCGTACGGCGATCCAATAGCCGACCAGTGGACCTGCAGCCTGATCATGGAACGCGGGGTTTTCGAGCCGGCAACCAACGAGCGCGGCCAGCCGGTCGCCGCCTGGTACGGATATGTGCAACGGGAAAGGGACCGCTAGAGCCGCGGCCCTCGCTTATTGCTCGCGCTGTCCCTAGAGCCGGCCGCCTGGAGGAAGTGGCGATGATCGAAGCCGAATGGTGGGAGTATGACAGCCCCGACGAGCTGGCCGAGGCGGTCGCGGGCGACGTGTGCTTCATCATCGAAAGCGCCCTCGATGCGCGCAGCGCCTCGCTGGTTGCGCTTCCCGGCGGCGATACTCCGCGAACGATTTTCCCCCAGGTCGCGGACAAGAAGCTCAAGTGGAAGCAGGTGACGATCATCCCGACGGACGACCGGCTCGTCTCCGTCGACAGCGAACTGTCGAATGTGCGCGCTCTGGCGCAGGCCTTCCTTCCGGCCGGAGCGCGCGTAATCCCGATCGCGACGCCGCTCGACGACTATCGCCAGGCGGGGAACGCCGCCGACGCGCGGCTTCAGGACCTGCCTTGGCCGCCGGACCTCGTCTGGCTTGGGATGGGCGAGGACGGGCATACCGCCTCGATTTTCGCCGGCCCCGACCTTCAGGCGGCGCTCGATGCGCCCAAGGCGCGGCGGGCGGTCGGAGTCATGCCCGACCCGATGCCCAAGGACGCGGCGGTGCCGCGCGTGACGCTGACTCGCGCCGGGATCCTGTCGGCGCGCACGATTCTCGTCACGGTCACTGGCGCGAACAAGCGCGAGTTGCTCGAGGGAGCGATCGCGGACGGGCACAGCTCGAGGCTGCCGATCGGCCGGGTTCTCGCCGAGGTCGACCAGCCGATCGACATCCACTGGTGCCCGTGACCCGCAGCCGCTGAAGGCCGTTCAGTCGCGCGGCGGCGCCACGGCATCGAGCCGGGCCTGGGGGATGCGTCCAACCAGCAGAATCGCAAGCGCGGCAAGCTGCGCGATTACCAGCCAGACGAAGAGTGCCGGCGCTCCGCCGTGGTCGCGCGACAGCGCCACCAGCCAGGCGCCGATGCTGATGCCCAGGTTCGCAAGCGCCATGTAGAGCGTGAACTGGGTCGCGGCGACCGCCGGATGGCTGAGCCGCATCGCGATGGGCACCAGCGAGATCATCAGGAGCACGTCGATGGCGATCGAGCCGATGATGAAGGCGGTCATGAAGTTCGAGTCGGCCCATTGCGATTCGAGCAGGCGCATCGTCGTGAACAAGGCGATGAATGCCGCCAGTGCGATCGCGGCCCCCCGCTTGGCGCCGAGGCGGTCGCCGAGATAGCCGAACAGGGTGAGGCCGAGGATCCCCGCGACCAACTGCCCAGTGCCGGCAATGGTCGTCACCCGGCCCTCGGCCCAGCCAGTAGTCTGGGTGGCGATCAGCGGCGTGATCCCGGTGACCGCGCCGTAGGTCGCGCCCTTGACACCAGCACGGGGATCAGCACGAGGCTTATCGGCCGCAGGAGCGAGACGATGGTGTTGCGCAGGATCGGCCACCAGGCACCCGCATGCACCGCCAGATTCTCGGGCCGGGCGCTTCCCTCGCTCCACGGAAGCAGCCGCTCGCCGGAGCGCTCGCGCACCAGCAGGACGAGAAAGGTGACGAGCTCAATGAACAAAGCCGCGGCCGCATAGGCCGCGCTGATTCCGAACGAAGCGATGACCGCGCCGGAGCCCGCGGCCGAGGCGGCGATGCCGATCGACTGGCCGCCGAACATCATCCCGCCCGCCCGAGCGCGTTCATCCTCCTGCATCACATCGACCGCCATGCCGTCGATCGCCACATCCTGGACGGTGGTGGCGGCGTTGACGACGAAGCCGATCGCGCCGAGCAGCGCGACGTCGCTCGGCACCGGCCCGATGAAGGCTCAGCCAATCAGGCAGGCGATCATCACCAGCTGCGCACCGATCAGCCACACCCGCCGCCGGCCCATCGGCAGGAAGGTGTAGCGGTCCATCACGAAGCCGTTCACGAACTTGAGGCTCCACGGCAGCGCCGTGAGGCCGAGCACGTAGCCCACGTCCCGCGCATCGGCGCCGTTCGCGGCCATCCACGCGGGAATCGCGTACCAGAACAGGCCGAACGGTATTCCTTGCGCGACGTAGAGCACGAACACCGCAAACAGGCGCAGCCGCCGGTTGTCGGCAAGCGCGGGCAGCACGGGGCGCGGCTCGACTGCCGCACTGGCCGCCGGCCCGGTCACACGTCGGCGAGCCGCTTGCCGCGGGTTTCCCTGAGGAACAGGATCGCGACGATTGCCGACAGGCCGGTGAAGAACAAGGGGTACCAGAGGCTTGCGTAGATATCGCCAGTGATCGCGACCAGGGCGAAGCTGGTGACCGGCAGGAAGCCGCCGACCCAGCCGGTGCCGACGTGGTAAGGCAGCGACATGGCCGTGTAGCGCACTCGGGTCGGGAACATCTCGACGAGCGCGGCGGCCTGCGGCCCATAGACGGCGGTCGCGGCCACGACGAAGCCGAGCAGCACCGCGATCATCAGCGGCAGGTTCATGGTCCGGGTGTCCGCGGCTTTGGGATAGCCGGCCGCTTCGAGGGCCAAGCCGATCTGCTTGCCGACGTCGCCCTTCAGGCTCTTGAGCTCGGCGTCGCTGAGCGCGTCGCCGGCTGGGATCGCAAGCCGCTGCTGGCCGACGAGCACATAGGTGCGCTCGTCAGGTGAGCGCGTCGTGTCGTAGGAGATTCCGCGGGTGACCAGCAGGCTCTTGGCGATGTCGCAGGCGCTCGAGAAGCGGGCGGTGCCGACGGGGTCGAACTGGATCGAGCAGGTGGCGGGATCGGTGGCCACCGCGACCGGAGTCGAGCGCTGCGCCTCGACCAGCGCCGGGTTCGCCGCGCCGGCGATGGCGTGGAAGCCGGGGATGTAGAGCGCGAGCGCGAGCAGCATTCCCCCGATGAGCACCGGTTTGCGGCCGACGCGGTCGCTGAGCCAGCCGAAGAAGACGTAGAGCGGCGCGCTGATCACCGTCATCACGATCAGCAGCATGTTCACCGTCGGCTCCGGCACTCCGAGCGAGCGGCCGAGGAACACCTGGCTGTAGAAGAAGGTCGAGTACCAGACGGCGCCCTGTGCGCACATGATGCCGAAGAAGGCGATGAGCACTCGCTTGACGTTCTCGCGCTGAGTGAAGGCTTCGCGCAGCGGGGTGTGGCAGATTTCGCCTTCTTCCTTGAGCTTGGCGAACTCGGGGCTCTCCGAAAGCTTCAGCCGCAGCCACAGCGAGACGATCAGCAGGATCAGCGAGACCAGGAACGGCACTCGCCAGCCCCACTCGGCGAACGCCTCCTCGCCGATTGCCGTGCGGGTGCCGAGGATCACCAGCAGTGCCGCCAGCAAGCCGAACGACGCCGACGACTGGATCCAGCCGGTCGCCGCGCCGCGCTTTTCGGCTTGCGCATGCTCGGCGACATAGATTGCGGCTCCGCCATATTCGCCGCCAAGCGCAATGCCCTGGAGAATCCTCAGGAAGATGAGCA
The DNA here is from genome assembly GCA_030447545.1 of Sphingomicrobium sp. Classification (GTDB taxonomy): domain Bacteria; phylum Pseudomonadota; class Alphaproteobacteria; order Sphingomonadales; family Sphingomonadaceae; genus Sphingomicrobium. The sequence continues at coordinate 145,837 of JAUJOV010000001.1, forward strand.
GCACCGGGGCGAGGATGCCGGCGGTTTCGTAGGTCGGCAGAAGGCCGATGAGGAAGGTCGCGCCGCCCATCAGGCTCACGGTCATCAGGAACGCGCCCTTGCGCCCGAGCCGGTCGCCGATCACGCCGAAGATGATCGCTCCCAGCGGCCGGAAAGCGAAGCCGGCGGCGAACAGGCCCAGTGCGGCAATCAGCGCGGCGGTCGGCTCGAGCCCGGCGAAGAAGACCTTCGAAATGGTCTGCGCAAGCGCTCCGAAGATGAAGAAGTCGTACCACTCGAACGCGGTACCGGCCGACGAAGCCGCGATCACCCGCTTCATCGACCACCGTCTGTCCTGTTGCTCGGCCAGCGTCGCCATCTCTGCGCTCCCCCTCAGCCGAGGGATAGCGGGTGGGCGCCGGCGCGCAAGCTGCGACCCCCTTGAGCCGCGTCTTCGGGCTGCCCATTTGACCGCCCTGTGCGCAAGAGTGTGGATTCCGTCGCCATCGTGGGCCTGGGGCTCATCGGCTCATCGATCGCAAGCGCGGTTCGCTCTTCGCAGGCGGGGGTGCGCATCACGGGCTATGATGTCGCGCCGCAGGTGCGCGAGCAGGCGCGGCAGATGGGCCTGGCCGACCGCGTTGCCGACCACGTGCAGGATGCGGTTCGCGGGTCCGACCTGATTGTCCTGTGCGTCCCCGTAGGCGCCATCGAGGGGGTCGCCAGCTCGATGTCCGGGAGCGTTTTGCCCGATTCCCTCGTGACGGATGTTGGATCAACCAAGGCAAAAGTTGGCGCGGCGCTTCGCAAGGCCTTGCCGCACGCGCGGATCGTTCCTGCCCATCCTGTCGCGGGATCGGAGCGAAGCGGACCGGCAGCCGGGTCGGCGCAACTGTTCGAGGGACGATGGTGCATTCTCACTCCCGAGCCCGACGCAGCGCCCGAGGACGTCGAAGCGGTTGCCGCCTTCTGGCGCAGCCTTGGCACAAAGGTGGAGATCATGTCGGCCGCCCGGCACGACCGACTGCTTGCGGCCATCAGCCATGTTCCGCATCTGATCGCCTACTCCACCCTCGCCGCAGTCGCCGCGCTCGAGCAGCAACAAGGCCAGCCGATCATGAAATATGCGGGGGGCGGCTTTCGCGACTTCACTCGGATCGCCGGTGCGGACCCGCAAATGTGGAGCGACATTTTCCTCAGCAACAGGGAAGCCGTGCTCGAGACTGCCGCCGCGTTCCGAACGATGGCGAAGCGGATCGAGAGCCTGATCGCTGCTGGGGATGAGGCCGCGCTTGTGGAACAATTGGAGAGTGCTCGCCGGACCCGGCTGGACCTCTGCACCGACGCATAGAAGAGCAGATATGGCACAACGCATCGACGACCTGCGGGTCCTTGACCTCAAAGAGCTTTCCTCGCCTTATCAGCTCTCGTCGGAGTACCCGATCACCGAGCGCGGCAGGGCCACGGTGGATGCCGCCCGACAGTCCATCGGCCGAATTCTGGAGGGTTCGGACGATCGATTATTGGTCGTAGCCGGCCCGTGCTCGGTCCACGATGTGAGAGCGGCACTCGACTATGCGGCCTTGCTCACTGCCGTCCGCGAAAGGTTCGCCGACCAGCTCGAAATCGTGATGCGCGTCTATTTCGAAAAGCCGCGCACCACCGTCGGCTGGAAGGGGCTGATCAACGACCCCGATCTCGACGGCAGCTTCGACATCAACAAGGGCCTGCGGCTTGCACGCCAGCTGCTGGTCGAGATCAATGATCGGGGACTTCCCGCCGGCACCGAATATCTCGACATGATCACCCCGCAATATATCTCCGACCTGATCTCCTGGGGCGCGATCGGCGCACGAACGACCGAATCGCAGGTGCACCGCGAGCTCGCGTCCGGACTGTCATGCCCGGTCGGGTTCAAGAACGGCACCGACGGGAACGTCAGGATCGCCTTCGAAGCAGTCCGCGCGGCGTCCCATCCGCACCACTTCCTCGGGGTGACGAAAGAAGGCCGCTCGGCAATCGTCTCGACGGGCGGCAATTCCGAATGCCACGTGATCCTGCGCGGTGGACGCAAGCCCAATTACGAACCGCATTGCATCGCAAGCGCCGCCGAGGAGGCGGCGAAATCGAGCGTGCCATGCCGACTGATGGTCGATGCGAGCCACGGGAACAGCGAGAAGAACCCGGACAACCAGGCGAAGGTGATCGACAGCATCTCGCACCAGGTTGAGAGCGGCGAGGCCGCGATTGTCGGCGTGATGATCGAGAGCAATCTCGCTTCGGGCCGGCAGGACCTCGGGCGCTCCGAAACACTCGCCTATGGCCAAAGCATCACCGACGCATGCCTCGGCTGGGACGAGACCGTGCCGCTGTTCGCCCGTCTTGCCGAAGCGGTCGAGCGGCGGCGTCAGGAGCCGGCGCGGGCAGTCACCCGCGCGTAGGCAAATCCCACGACCGCCCCGGCAGAGCTTCTGATTTCGCCCAGATCAGCAAGGTCTGGCTCTTCCATCTGCGTGTCGAGAACGGCGATGACCGGGCCGGCGCGAGCGCAGGCCAGCGCCGCCTCTGCGCTGTCGGCCCATTCGACCGGTATGGCCGAGCTGAAGTGGCGGCGTGCGCACTCTTCCAGGAGCGGCGCATTACCGTTGCTGAACAGCACCAGCCGCATCTGTCCCTGCGCCTGCCGTCCTGGCCGATGAGTTCGCGCCAGATGATCTCGACCAGTCGAGGGTCGCGCAGCGGCCCGGACTTTCAGGCGCTGCAGGATGGCGACTTCGCGCGACGGGCGCAGTGGAGACCCGCCTCGGGACTTTTGCAGCTGACATTTCGGCAGCGAGGCTCAGCCGCCGTTCGATCAGGTCGAGGATCGCGTCATCCGTCTGGTCGATGCGATCGCGGATCGCGCGCACATCCTCGGGTTGGTCCATCGGCGCCGTGTCGCACGATGCGCCGACTTGTCAAACGCGCTTCAGGCCGGCGCCTTGTGGAAATCGCGAGCGCCTGCAGCAGCCTGGTCGACCACGCCGGGGTCGGCAAGCGTCGAGGTGTCGCCGAAGCCGGAGGTCTCGCCTTCCGCGATCTTCCTCGGGATCCGGCGCATGATCTTGCCCGAGCGAGTCTTGGGCAGCGCAGGGCGAACTGGATGCGGTGGGGCGCGGCAAGGGCGCCGATCTCCGCGCCGGACCGTCTGGTTGAGGTCGCGGCGCAGCTCGTCGTCCCCTGCCTCGCCCGCGTTGAGATTACATAGGCGTGGATCGCCTGGCCCTTGATCTCGTGCGGAAAGGCGACGACGGCGGCTTCGGCTACCTTCGCGTGGGCGACGAGCGCGCTTTCGACCTCGGCCGTGCCGATGCGGTGCCCGGACACGTTGATCACGTCGTCGACGCGGCCGGTGATCCAGTAGTAGCCGTCCTCGTCGCGGCGGCAGCCGTCGCCGGTGAAGTAGAGGCCTCGATAGGTGGTGAAATAGGTCTCGAAGAAGCGGCGGTGGTCGCCCCAGACGGTGCGCATCTGCCCCGGCCAGGACGCTGCGATGCACAAATTGCCGCTGGCCGGGCCGTGCAGCTCCTTGCCTTCGGCGTCGACCAGCAGCGGCTTGATTCCCGGGAGCGGCCGAGTTGCGGAGCCTGGCTTGAGCGCCGTCGCTCCGGGCAGCGGCGAAATGAGGATTCCGCCGGTCTCCGTCTGCCACCAGGTGTCGACGATCGGGCAGCGCCCGTCACCGACCACCCGCCAGTACCATTCCCAGGCTTCGGGGTTGATCGGCTCGCCGACGGTCGCGAGCAGCCGCAGCGACTTGCGGCTGTGCCGCTTCACCGGCTCGTCGCCCTCGCGCATCAGCGCTCGGATCGCGGTCGGCGCGGTGTAGAAGATCGTCACTCCGAGCCGGTCGACCGTGTCCCAGAACCGCCCGTAATCGGGATAGTTCGGAACACCGTCGAACATCACCGTCGTCGCGCCGTTCATCAGCGGCCCGTAGACGACATAGGTGTGGCCGGTGATCCAGCCCACGTCGGCGGTGCACCAGTAGATGTCGCCTTCGCGGTAATCGAACACCCAGTCGAACGTCGCGGCCGCCCAGACGGCATAGCCGCCGGTTGCGTGAACCACGCCCTTGGGCTGACCGGTCGAGCCCGACGTGTAGAGGATGAACAGCGGGTCCTCCGCGTCCATCGGCTCCGGCGGGCAATCGGTGGCGAGGCTATCGCGCAGCGCTGAATAGCTGAGATCGCGGCCTTCCTTCATCGGCACGTCGGCGCCGGTGCGGGTCACCACGATGACTGTGGCGACGTCCCGCTTTTCGAGCGCCGTGTCGACGTTGCGCTTCAAGGGGATCGGCCGGCCGCCACGCATGCCCTCGTCAGCGGTGATCACCGCGACTGCGTCGCAATCGGCAATCCGGCCGGCGAGGCTGTCGGGCGAGAAGCCCCCGAACACCACCGAATGGATCGCTCCGATCCGGGCGCAGGCAAGCATTGCCGCGGCGGCTTCAGGGATCATCGGCAGATAGATCATCACCCTGTCGCCGCGCCGCACTCCGCGGCTCACAAGCAGGTTCGCGAACCTGCATGTCTCCTCGTACAGCTCGCGGTAGGTGAGGCGGCGGCCCTCGCCCGGCTCGTCGCCTTCGAAGATGATCGCAGTGCGCTCCCGGCGCATCGCGAGGTGCCGGTCGAGGCAGTTGACCGAAAGGTTCAGCTGACCGTCGGCGAACCAGCGGATCCGGAAATCTTCCTCGTGGAACGACCAGTCGCCGGCCTGCCGAGGGGAGCGCTCCCAGTCGAGGCGCCGCGCCTGCTCCAGCCAGAAGCCGTCCGGGTCGTCATCGGCCCGCTTGTACAGATCGCGCGCTTGCTCACGGCCGAGCTTCGCACCGAAATCCGCGGGCACGGGATGAACGGCGAGGTCCATCAGCTCTTCTCCTCTCGGGTCCTTGCCAGAACGCGCCGCGCTGCAAGGAGATGCGGCCGGTCGACCATTCGTCCGCCGACGGACAGCACGCCGGCGCCGGGTTGACAATCGAACGCCTCGACGATTGCACGCGCATGCTCGACCTCGGCTGCCGACGGAGTGAAAGCGGCGTTGATCACGGCGACCTGCGCCGGGTGGATCGCGAGCTTGCCGGTGAAGCCCTCGCGCGCCGCCGCTTCGGCTTCCGCGCGCAAGCCCTCACCGTCGCGGAAGTCCGCGAACACGCCGTCGACCGGCTGGACGCCTGCTGCTGCCGCACCCGCGAGGCACAGCGAGCGCGCCAGCTTGTACGTGAACGCGAGCTCGCCGCTCTCGTCATATTTGGACGACGCGCCGAGCGCCGCCGACAGGTCCTCCGCCCCCCAGCTCATTGCCGCCAGCGGCGATCTCGGGTCGCGGTAGGAAAGCAGGTTGAACAGGCTTGCGGCCGTCTCGGTGACGATCGCGTGGATCGGGATGTTGCCGGTGCGGTGGGCGAGCTGGATGATGTCCGCCCCGCTTTCCGCCTTGGGCAGCACGACTCCGTGAACGTCGGCGTTCGCGATCAGCTCGAGATCCGTCTTGTGGTCGTCGCTGCCGATGGGATTGATGCGCACCCACCATTGCGGGCCGGTGGAGCGTGCCGGCAGGGCTTTGAGGATCTCTCGGGCCTGGGCCTTTCGGTCGGCGGCGACGCTGTCCTCGAGGTCGAAGATCACTGCGTCGGCGTTGCTGTCGATGGCCTTGGCAATCTTCTTCTCGCTGTCCGCGGGGACGAACAGCCAGCTGCGAGGTTCGCTGTGGCGAACCTCGGCGGTCATGCGGGCCTTTTGTGCAGCAGCGCGGTGCGCTTCATCGAGCAGACCAGCTCGCCGCGCTGGTTGATCGCGCGATGCTCCCAGGTAACAATCCCGGCGCTTGGCCGCGACTGGCTTTCCCGAACCGCGATGCACTCGCTCTCGATGCGCAGCGTATCGCCGATGAAGACCGGCTTTGGGAATTTCACCTCGTCGAAGCCGAGATTGGCGATCAGCGTGCCGAGCGTGGTGTCGCCGACCGAGATTCCGACGGCGAGGCTGAACGTGAAGCAGCTGTTGACGAGAATCTGCCCGAACTCGCTCTCCTTTGCCGCCTCGGCGTCGAGATGCATCGGCTGCGGGTTGTGGGTGAGCGTGGAGATCAGGAGATTGTCGGTTTCGGTCACGGTGCGCGTGATCGCATGTTCGACGCGGTCACCTACCTGCCACTCATCGAAATAGCGCCCGGCCATGCCGGTCCTAGAGCACTGCTGAAGTGAGTTGCCAAGGTTCGTTGTCCTGAGCGAAGTCGAAGGGCGCTGGCTCCGCGCTCGAGCAGCGCCCTTCGACGTAGTTTATCCTGAGCGACGCCGCAGGCGCCGTCGAAGGGCGCTACGCGCTCCGCTCAGGACGAACGGGGGAGGTTCATGCGTTCAGCAGCAGCTCGGCAACGCTTTGAGTGATTGCTTCGCCGTCGAGTCGGTAGGCGGCATAGAGGTCGGCGAGGGTGCCGGTCTGGCCGAAGCGCTCGACGCCGAGCGGCGCGACGCGCTGGCCGAGCACTCCGCCGAGCCAGGACAGCGCCGCCGGAGCGGCGTCGGCGATGGTCACCAGCCCGGCATCGCGTCCAAGCCGGGACAGCAGCTGCTCGATGTGGCTCGGCTTTCGCTCGCCGCCCCAGCGCGCGGCCTGCGCGGCCGTCCAGCCGCGATGGAGGAGATCGGGCGAGGTGACCGACAGAAGGCCGAGGGACGGGATGTCGCTCCTGAGCTCGTCCCACGCGGCGAGCGCCTCCGGCATCACCGCCCCCATGGCCACGATCGCCGCTTCCGCCCCGGCTTGAGGCTCGCGCAGCCAGTAGCCGCCGTCGAGCGCGCCCTGGCGCCAGCCGTCGTCACTGCGCTCGACCTGGCGGATGCTGCGGGTCGAGAGGCGCAAATATGTGCTTTCGCCGTCCGGATCGTCGATCAGGCGAAAGGCCTGCTCCATCATGGCCGCGAGCTCGTCGGCGAACGCGGGCTCGTAGTGCCTGAGGCCGGGCTGGCCGAGCGCGATCAGCGGCGGGTTGATCGACTGGTGCGCGCCGCCCTCGGGCCCGAGCGTGATCCCGCTCGGCGTGGCGACCAGGATGAAGCGCGCGTCCTGGTAGCAGGCGTAGTTGAGCGCATCGAGCCCGCGGGCGATGAATGGGTCGTACAAAGTCCCGATCGGCGCGAGCCGCGCCCCGAACATGTCCCCCGCAAGACCTGCCGCTGCGAGCATCAGGAAGAGGTTGTTCTCGGCTATTCCAAGCTCAACGTGCTGGCCCTTCCTTGTAGCGGACCACTTTTGTGCCGAAGCAATCCTTGCCTGCGCGAACACATCCGGAATTTCGGTCCCCCGGTACAGGCCTCGCTGGTTGACCCATGCGCCGAGGTTGGTGGAGACCGTCACGTCGGGCGATGTGGTGACGATGCGCTCGGCAAGCGTGCCGCCGGCTTTGGCTAGGTCGAGCAGGATTCGCCCAAAGGCCGCCTGGGTCGACTGCTCCTCGCCCGCCGGGACCGGGACTGCCGGGACCGCAAGCTGCCCGAACGCGCGCCGCCGCTTCTCGCGGGCAATGCGGCTTTTCTCGAGCGCCGCCTCAACGCCGGGCCGTGAATTGTCGCCGACCCCCTCGAGCGGCTCCCACTCGTGGCCCTGACGCACACCCATCGTCTCTCGCCACGCGGCCATCTGCGTCGGGTTCATGAGCCCCGAGTGATTGTCCTTGTGCCCGGCAAACGGCAGGCCGCGTCCCTTGATCGTCCAGGCGATGAACAGGGTCGGCACGTCGTCGCGTGCGCCGTCGAAGGCTTCGATCAGCGATTCCATGCAGTGGCCGCCGAGGTCGCTGAACAGCGCCGCCAGGGCCGCATCGTCGTGGTTCTCGAGCAGGCCTGCGGCGGGCTTGCCCAGATCCGCCTCGATCCGCGCCCGCAATGCCGCGCCGCCTTGATAGTGAAGCGCCGACAATTGGGCATTCGACAGGCTCTCGAACCAGCGCTGGACCTTCGGATGCTCGTCGAGCGCCGCCTGCAGCTTGTTGCCATACCTGAGCTCGACTACTCGCCAGCCGCACGATCGGAAGATCTCGTCGAAGCGTTCGAACATGCGGTCGGCGCTCACCGCATCCAGGCTCTGGCGGTTGTAGTCGACGATCCACCACAGGTTGCGGACGTCGTGCTTGTAGCCCTCGATCAGCGCTTCGTAGATATTGCCTTCGTCGAGCTCGGCGTCGCCGATCAAGGCGACGAAGCGGCCGCGCTCGGCCTCATCCATCAGCGCGTGCGCGGTGAGATAGTGCTGCACCAGGCTCGAGAAAGCAGTGATCGCCACGCCGAGCCCGACCGACCCGGTCGAGAAGTCTACCGGGATATGGTCCTTGGTGCGGCTCGGGTAGGACTGAGCGCCGCCGAGCCCGCGGAAGTTCTCGAGCGCCTCGCGCGATTGCGTGCCAAGCAGATAATGGATTGCGTGAAGCACCGGGCCGGCGTGGGGCTTCACGGCGACGCGATCGTGGGCGCCTAGCGCATGGAAATAAAGCGCGGCCATGATCGTCGTCATCGACGCGCAGCTCGCCTGGTGCCCGCCGACCTTCAGCCCGTCGGCATTCTCGCGCACGTGGTTGGCGTGGTGTATCGTCCACGCCGACAGCCACAGCAGCCGCTCGTCGAGGATCTTCAGGGCTTCGATGTCGGCGGCAACGGGCTTGAGCATCGCTCGTGCCTAGCGCGCGGCTATGGCTTCGTCACCGTCACCTTGAGGTAGGTCGCCGGTATTTCCGTGCGCTCCGAGCCGCCGCGGTTCTGGCTTTCGAACAGCTGGGTGAGCTCGCGTTCGAGATCGGCTTCGCGGGCGTCCTTGGCCGCAGCCTCGAACGCATTCATCGTCGGGCCGTAATAGGTTCGGAACTGGCGAAGAAAGTCGGCCGGCGGGCCCGGATGGCGGAAGACATAGGTTGCACGCTCGCACGAGATGTTCTCCGGCGCGATGCCTGCAGCGCCGAAGCGCTCGCGGACATTGTCTTCGACGCCCCAGGTCACCGGGCTGACGAAGCCTTCCGGTGGAGGCGGCGTGTAGGCCGCGCTGATCTTCAGGATCTGCGCGACCAGGGTCGGGTCGCCGGGGATCCAGTTGCCCATGACGATCCGGCCGCCGCGGCGGGTGACGCGCACCATTTCGCGCGCGACGTCGGTCGGGCGAGGCGCGAACATCGCTCCGAAGATGCTGACGACGAGGTCGAAGCTCTCGTCCGCAATCTCCTCGAGGTTCGACGCGTCGCCTTCCTGGAAGCGGATGTTTGTCAGGCCGGCCTCGGCCGCGCGCGCATTGCCGCGCTCGACGAGATTGGCGGCGATATCCACGCCGAGCACGTTTGCGCCGCGCTGCGCCTCCGGTATCGCCGTGGTTCCGTCGCCGCAGCCAAGGTCGAGCACGTCCATTGCCGGACGAATGGCAAGGCTGTCGACCAGCTCCTCCCCGCTCTCGCGCATGGCCGCCGCGATGCGGGTGAAATCGCCTTTCTCCCACAGTGCCTTGTTCGGGTTCATCGGCTGCTCCTCTCCAAAAAAGCGGCGGAAATCGGAGGCTTGCGCGCCTTTGGGCTCAGGCGAGCAGGCGCAGCGGGTTTTCGATCAGATGCTTCATGTCCTGCAGGAAACTGGCCGCGTCCCAGCCGTCCACGACGCGATGGTCGCACGACAGCGACAGGTTCATGCGTCTGCGCACCTCGATGTCGCCGTCCACCGGCACGACCTTGTCCTCGATCTTGTTGACCGCGATGATCGCGACCTGTGGGGGAGCGATCACTGGCGTGGAGGTGATGCCGCCCATCGGACCGAGGCTGGAGATGGTGATCGTGGGGCCCGTCAGCTCCTCGCGCGACGCCTTGCCGGTGCGCGCGGCTTCGGACAGGCGTGCGATCTCCGAGGCGAGCTCCCACACGGACCTGGCTTGAGCATCGCGCACGACCGGGACCATCAGGCCATTGGGCGTCTGCGCGGCGATGCCCATGTCCACCGATCCGTGGCGGGTGAGGCTCATCGCCTCGTCGTCGAACCTGGCGTTGAGCATCGGCCAGTCGCCGAGCGCGCGGCACATCGCGGTGACCAGGAAGGGGAGCAAGGTCAGCTTGGGATTGTCGCCGCGGTCGCGGTTCATCATCGCGCGCGTCTCTTCGAGCGCGGTGACGTCGAACTCCTCGACCAAAGTGAAGTGCGGAATTCGCCGGTTGGCCTCGGCCATGTTCTCGGCGATTTTCCGGCGCAGGCCGACGACCTTGATGACTTCGTCGTCACGCCGGCGAGCGCCCGCGCGCGGAGCGACCCCGCCGCCCTGGTAGAGAAGGAAGGCGTCGAGGTCCGAGTGGCGCACGCGCCCGTCCTTCGACTTCACCTGAGCCAGGTCGATCCCGAGGTCGCGAGCACGGGCGCGCACTGCTGGTGAGGCGAGGACATGCGCTCGTGCCTGCTCCCCACCTTCGTTCGTCCTGAGCGAAGTCGAAGGGCGCGGCTCGGCCGCTGGTGCAGTCGGTCCTTCGACTTCGCCCCCGGATCGAGTCCGCGCGCTCCGTTCAGGACGAACGGCCGGCTCAGCGGCCTCTTCTGCCGTGCTCGGCAGCTGCTCTTCCATCGCGGGCGTGGGCGCGACGGCGCCGTCGGTCATCGCGACCGTGTCGGTGCGCTTGCCCTCGGCATTTGTCTCCTGGCCGTCCTGGTCGCTTGCCGGAAGCTCGGTTGCCGCGCCGTCGGTTTCGATCACGGCAAGCACCGAGCCGATCGGCACCTGGTCGCCGACCTCGCCCGCGAGCTCGACCACCTTGCCCGCTACCGGGGACTCCATTTCGACCGTGGCCTTGTCGGTCATCATGTCGGCGATCTGCTGGTCTTCCTCGACCCGCTCGCCGACCTTGATGTGCCAGGCGACGATCTCCGCCTCGGCAATTCCTTCGCCGATGTCGGGCAGCTTGAACTCGAACCGTGCCATCAGTCGCTCATCACTTTCTCAAGGGCTCGCTTGAGCCGCTTGGGTCCCGGGAAATAGGCCCACTCGTAGGCGTGTGGATAGGGCGTGTCCCAGCCGGTGACTCGCTCGACCGGCGCTTCGAGGTGATAGAAGCAGCGCTCCTGAACGAGCGTCGCGAGCTCCGATGCGAAGCCGGAGGTGCGCGGCGCTTCCTGGACCACCAAGCAGCGGCCGGTCTTCTCGACCGAGCGCTGGATCGTGGCGATGTCGAGCGGCACGAGCGTCCTTAAGTCGATCACTTCTGCGTCGACTTCATTCTCCTCCACTGCCGCCAGCGCGACGTGGACCATCGTACCGTAGGCAAGCACGGTAAGGTCGGCGCCTTCGCGCACCACCGCGGCCTCGCCCAGCGGAACGCTGTAGTGACCGTCGGGGACCTCGCTCGCCGGATGCTTGGACCAGGGCTTGACCGGGCGGTCGTGGTGGCCGTCGAACGGGCCGTTGTAGATGCGCTTGGGCTCGAAGAAGATCACCGGGTCCGGGTCCTCGATCGCGGCGATCAGCAGCCCCTTGGCGTCGCGCGGAGTCGAGGGGATGGCGACCTTGAGGCCGGCGATATGGGTGAACAGGCTTTCCGGGCTCTGGCTGTGCGTCTGACCCCCGAAGATTCCGCCGCCATAGGGTGAACGGATCACCATCGGCATCGTCCATTCGCCGGCGGTGCGATAGCGCATCTTGGCCGCCTCGCTGACGATCTGGTCGTAGCCGGGGTAGATATAATCGGCGAACTGGATCTCGATCACGGGCTTGAGGCCATAGGCGGCCATTCCGACCGCTGTGGCGACGATTCCGCCTTCGGTGATTGGAGCGTCGAAGCAGCGCTCCTTGCCGAACTCGCGCTGCAGGCCTTCGGTGACCCGGAAGACGCCCCCGAAATAGCCGACGTCCTCGCCGAACACGACCATGTCGGGATCGCGCGCCATCATCACCTTGTGCGCGCTGTTCAACGCCTGGATCATGTTCATCGCCGGCATCAGCCGCGGCCCTCGTCCACCGCGATGTCGCGCTGCTCGGCGAGGTGCCACGGGACTTGCTCGTAGACGTCCTCGAACATGCTCTCGATATTGTCCTTGCCCTGCTCGGACAGGATGCCCTGGCGCTCGGCTTCTTTCTGGGCGGAGCGAACCGCCGCGTCGCATTCGGAGCGCATCGCCTCGTGGCGCTCGTCGTCCCATTCGCCCAACGCGGTCAGGTGGAGCTTCAGGCGCTCGACGGGGTCGCCGAGCGGCCAGGCCTTGGCTTCGTTGACCGGCCGGTACCCCGACGGGTCGTCGGACGTGGAATGGCCTTCCGCCCGATAGGTGAAGAACTCGATCAGCGTCGGGCCCATGTTCGAGCGCGCGCGGTCCGCGGCCCAGCGCACAGCGGCGTGCACCGCAAGCGCGTCATTGCCGTCGACGCGGAAGGCCGGCATTCCATAGCCGACTGCGCGCTGCGCGAACGTCGCTTTCTCCGCTCCTGCAATGCCGGAGAAGCTCGAGATCGCCCATTGGTTGTTCACGACCGCAAGGATGACCGGCACGTCGTACACGGCCGCGAAGGTCATTGCGGCGTGGAAGTCGCCTTCCGCGGTCGCTCCGTCGCCGATCCAGCCCATGGCGATTCGGCTGTCGCCCTTGATCGCCGCGGCCATCGACCAGCCGACCGCCTGCGGGAATTGCGTCGCAAGGTTGCCGGAGATGGAGAAGAAGCCGTGCTCCCGATCCGAATACATGATCGGAAGCTGCCGGCCCTGGAGCTTGTCGCCCTTGTTCGAGTAGATCTGGCACATCATGTCGACCAATGGATAGCCGCGCGCGATCAGGAGGCCCTGCTGGCGGTAGGTCGGGAAGTGCATGTCCTCGAAGTCGAGCGCGGCCGCGGCGGCTACGGCAATCGCCTCTTCGCCGAGGCACTTCATGTAGAAGCTGGTCTTCCCCTGGCGCTGAGCGCGGTACATGCGGTCGTCGAAGATGCGCACGGTGACCATGTCGCGCAGCATCTTCCTGAGCGTGTCTGGGGCGAGCTTCGGGTCCCACGGGCCGACTGCGCGATGCTCGTCGTCGAGCACGCGCACAAGCGTGGTTGTGAGCGGGTGAGTCTCGGCTGCGGCCGCAGCGATGTCGGGCCGCGGCGCGGATCCGGCGGCGGGAATGCTCTGAGCCGAAATATCCGGCTTTTGACGCTGCCGGAACGGCGGCTCGGGCACGTGCAGCGCCAGCTTGGGCCGGTTGGGCTTCAGGCGCGAGGGGTCCCTGTCACTCATCTGCAATCGCTCATCCAAGGGCAGGCGCTTAGTGCCCGCCGCGAGGCTCGGCAACTGGCGCTGCGTTGACCGCCGCAGCGGCGCGAGGGTAGGGCGCGCGCATGGCTGAAGACACTGACGCTCCCGAGCTTCCCGACCGGCTGTCGCTCGACCCGCGCAGCCCGCATTTCAACGAGGAGATCCTGAGCCGCGGCGTCGGGATCCGCTTCAACGGTCAGCAAAAGACCAACGTCGAGGAATATTGCGTCTCGGAAGGGTGGATTCGCGTGGCCGCGGGCCGCAGCCGCGACCGCTACGGCAACCCGATGACTCTAAAGCTCAAGGGCCGCGTCGAGCCCTATTACGAACCGAGCCTTGGCTCCGGTCAGAAGCCGGAAGGCGAGCCGGGCGTCGCGTCCGAAGGGTAGGACGGATTGCGGCGCTGCCGCCGCTCCCACAGCTTCTTCGCTCCCCAGCCGAGGCCCAGCGCGAGGCCGAGCGGCCCAAGGCCACGCCGCGCGAGCGCGGCCGCGCCATAGCCGAGCATCGCGCCCTTGGCGCCGCTATGCCGTCCGGCGATCCGCTTGCCGATAAAGGCTCCAGCGAGCTTCCCGATCATGCCAAATCAACCTTTCTCAAGCTGCTTGCATGGCTATCAAGGCGCAGCGGCCGCCGAAGGTTCCCACCAGGGTTGGGAAGTTTCGCCAACCTTAAGTGGCGAATCCCGCCACCGGCGCTGACGGCGGCTGCGTTCAAATGCATTTTTGGCGGTTTTGCGCGTTTGGCACGGCTCTTGAGTATGTCCCTGGTGTCTGGCCCGCGATTGGCTGCGGAGCCTGAAAAAAGGGAGATTAAGAATGTCCGGTCAGTCCAGGTTCGCCCCGCTCTTCGCCGCCGCCGCGGCGCTGCTGATGAGCTCGGCCGCCATCGGCGCAGCGGTCGGTCCGGCGCAGGCCGGCACGACCTCGGCTGTCGCCCGGATCGCCTGAGCGCTTCAAACCAAGGGGAAGCAAAATGGCCCGCAAGCAGTATCGCTATTCGCTGAACCGCCGCGACGCCAAGCTGGTCGGGGTCTGCTCGACACTCGGCGAAATGGTGGGAGTCGACCCGACCTTCCTCCGCATCGGCTTCGTCGCCGCCTTGTTCCTGATCGGCTGGGAAGTCGCGTTGCTGACCTCTGTCGGGCTCGGCATCTATTTCACGGTCCAGCGCAAGCGCGCGCTGGACGGCCGCGCCCGGACGAGCGACTTCGACCGGATGGGTGAGGCGCCGAGCGTCCGTCCGTCTGTCCACGCGCTGCGCACCGAGCTCGACCCCACCGACCGCCGGCTGATGGCGATCGACCATCATCTCAACTCGACCAACGACGAGCTGGCGCGCGAGACCGAAGCGCTCCGGGAGGAAAAGTGATGGAACCGCTGACGATGGTCTTGCTCGCAGGAGGTCTCTTCGGGGGGCTCGGCGCGGCAAGCTGGGCGGGGCTCAAGGCCTGGCAGGGCTGGCTCGAGCTCAAGCGCTTCGAGCTCACACATGCGAGCCCCGACCGCACCCTGCCGCCTGCCGGCAACCGGATCGAGCTCGCCGATCTTCGCGAACGGGTGCGCAAGCTCGAAGCCATCGCCGCAGGTATCGACCTTTAAAAGGAACGGCACCGCCTCCCCAGGTGCCTTCCCGCTCGAGGCGGCCGGACTGCCCCAGTCCGCCGCCTCTTTTTCCTCGCTTGTTCAAAGGAGTGCATTCAAGCGCGGTTCAGCGCAGGCCGCGGCTATGCGGCTTGTTACGTAATAATGTCTCGGCTAATTCGCCGCGCGCCTTTTTTCAAAGTGAGCTCTGGATCCTCGTGAAGATCATTGCCGCCTTTCTTGCGTCCGCAGCACTTGGTGCTTCGCCGGCCCTTGCGCAGCAGACTAATCAGCCCGACCCGGAGGATCAGCAGCAGGAGGCGGCGCAGCCGCAGCCCGCCGCCCAGGAGCCTCCGGCGCACGAAGGCCACGAGCATCACGAAGAGGCGCCGGAAATCGTCGTGACCGGCGTGAGGCAGCTGGACATCCTTGCCGGCACCTCGGTCTTGTCCGGCGAGGAGCTTCAGCGCGACGTCCGCGGGCAGATCGGCGAGACCCTGACGCGCCTGCCGGGCGTGTCGGCGACATCCTTTAGCCCCGGCGCCTCGCGGCCCGTGCTGCGCGGCTTCCAGGGCGAGCGCGTCCGAGTGCTAACCGATGGCATCGGCTCGATCGACGTGTCGAGCACGTCGGCGGACCATGCGGTGACGATCGACCCGCTCACTGCCGAGCGGGTCGAAGTGCTCCACGGGCCGGCTGTGCTGCTGTTCGGCAGCCAGGCGATCGGCGGCGCGGTCACTGTCATCGACCGGCGCATCCCGCGCTCCGTCCCCGAGGAGGGCGTTCACGGTGATGTGCTCGGCGTCCTGGGCTCGGCCGCCGAGGAACGCTCGATCGGCGGAGCCTTCGATTTCGCGCTCGGCAGCGGGTTTGTCGCCCATGTCGACGGCACCCTGCGCAAGAGCGACGACCTTCGCACCGGCGGGTTCGTGCTTTCGCCCGAGCTTCGCGAGGAGCAGTTCGAGATTGCCGAGGAGGAGCTCGAGGAGGGCCACCCCGACGAGGCGGCCGAAGCGCTCGAGCTTGCCAATCTGCGCGGCGAGATCCCCAACAGCGCGACCGAGCAGCAGACCGTCGGCATCGGCCTCGCGCTGATCCGCGACAGCTTCAACATCGGCGGGTCGATCAGCCGCTTCGAAAGCAACTACGGCGTGCCTTCGCGGCCCGGTGCGGGGCACGGGCACCACGAGGAAGAGGGCGTTGAAGAAAGCGACGGCGGCGAGGACAAAGAGGAGGAGCACGGCGAGGCGCCGGTCACGATCGACCTCAAGCAGACCCGTTACGACCTTCGCGGCGGATATGAATTCGGCTCGGGCTTCTTCGAAAGCGCGCGCCTGCGCATGGGCGCGGCCAATTACGAGCACACCGAGTTCGAGGGCGAGGAAGTCGGCACCGTGTTCAAGTCGGACGGCGTCGAAGGGCGGCTCGAGTTCGCGCAGCGCGAGCAGGGCGGCTGGACCGGCGCGAGCGGAGTTCAGTATTTCACGCGCGACTTCGCGGCGATCGGCCCGGAGGCGTTCGTTCCGCCCAACGAAAGCCGGCAACTCGGCCTCTTCACGCTTCAGGAGATAGACCTCGGACGCGTCGGGCTCGAGGCCGCCGCGCGTTACGAGCGCAGCAGGGCCGAGGCGCACACGCTCGGGCTTGAGCGCACCTTCAATGCCTTTTCGGCCGCCCTTGGCGCATCGTACGAAGTGGATCCGCGAGTCCGCGTCGGGCTCAACCTGTCGCGCAGCGAGCGCGCGCCTGCGGCCGAGGAGCTGTTCGCCAACGGCCCGCACATCGCCACGCAGGCCTTCGAGATCGGCGACCCCAATCTCGATACCGAAAAGAGCATCGGCGCCGAGGCCTACGTACGCGTCGAGAAAACCGGCTTCGAGTTCAATGTGACCGGCTTCGCCAACCGCTTCAACGACTTCATCTACCAGGAAGAAACCGGCTTCGAGGAAGACGAGCTGCCGGTGTTCCAGCACCGGCAGGCGGACGCGACCTTCTACGGCTTCGAAGCGGAAGCTTCCGCGCGGCTGTTCGAGGCGGGCGGGTTCCGCTTCGTTGCCGACGCCGTCGCGGACTATGTACGCGCGACGATCAAGGGCGGCGGCCCCGTGCCGCGCATCCCGCCGCTGCGGCTGCTCGGCGGACTCGAGGCGCAGTCGGACCAAGTCGACGGCCGCGTCGAGGTCGAGTGGGTGAATGAGCAGGACCGCGTCGCCGAGTTCGAGAACCCGACCGACGGCTTCACCTTGTTCAACGCTTCGCTCGCGTGGCGGCCGTGGGGCAAGGCGCGCGAAGCCAGCCTGGTGCTGAGCGCGAACAACATCTTCGATGTCGAAGCGCGTCGGCACGCCTCGTTCACCAAGGACTTCGTGCCGCTGGGCGGCCGCGACATCCGCCTCAGCGCCCGTTTCGGCTTCTAGCCAGCCCTCTGCTTGTGTCCGGCCGGGCCGACGCCTAGTCCGACCCGGCTATGGACGTCCACGGCCATTTGCACGTCGGGACGCGAAACTTCGACCGCGTGTTCGCGATCGGCATCCTGCTCAACCTCGGCTTCGTGATCGTCGAGGCGGTGTTCGGCTTCATTGCCAATTCGGTCGCGCTGATGGCGGACGCGGGCCACAACCTGTCCGACGTGCTCGGGCTGATCGTCGCCTGGGCGGGAGCGGTGATGGCTCGTCGGGAGGCGTCGCGGCGCTTCACTTACGGGCTGAAGAAGGCGTCGATCCTCGCCGCGCTGATCAATTCGCTGTTCCTGCTGGTGGCCGTCGGCGCGATCGGGGCGGAAGCGGTCCGCCGGCTGTTCGACCCGTCGAGCACTCAAGGCACGCTTGTCATCATCGTCGCCGCGGCGGGCATTGCAGTGAACGGCTTCACCGCCTTTCTCTTCTCGCGCGGCAGCCGCGACGACATCAACATCCGCGGCGCCTTCCTCCACATGAGCGCGGACGCGGCCGTCTCGGCCGCCGTGGTGTTCGCCGGGCTGGTGATCCTGCTGACCGGGCAGATGTGGGTCGATCCGGTCATGAGCCTCGCGGTTGCAATCGTCATCCTGTGGAGCAGCTTCGGCCTGCTCAAGGAATCGGTGTGGATGTCGCTTGCCGGGGTGCCGTCGGGCATTGTCATCGACGAGGTCGAGACGGCGCTTGCCGAGCTCGACGGAGTGGCCGCGGTGCACGACCTCCACGTCTGGCCGCTGAGCACGACCGAAAATGCGCTGACCGCACATCTGGTCGTTCCCGATCACGATTCATCCGACGGGCTGTTGCGCTCGGCCTGTGCGATGCTTCATGGCCGCTTCGGAATCGGCCACTCGACCATCCAGATCGAGCGGGAGCACCAGGGCAACGCGCACTGCTGACATGAACGTGACCCATCTCGAATGTTCGCTGACGGGCGAGCGCTACACGGCGAACGAGCCGCACAATCTTAGCCGCGCAGGCAAGCCCCTGCTCGTTCGCTACGACTTCGATCAGGCGCGCGCCACGCTCACTCGCGAGAGCATTGCCGGCCGCCCGCGCGACATGTGGAAATGGCGTGAGCTGCTTCCATTGCCCGACGGATGTGAGCCGGTGAGCCTGGGCGAGAACGAGACTCCGCTGATCGAGCTCGCCAACACCGCGGCGCGCGCCGGCGCGTCGAGCCTCATCGTCAAGGACGAGGGCCGGCTTCCGACCGGCTCGGTCATGGCGCGCGGCCGCGCCCTCGGCGGGACCATGGCGCGGCCTTTCGGCATCGCTTGAGTGGCGCTTCCGACCAACGGCAATGCCGGCGCGGCGCTCGCGGCCTATGCGGCCCGTGCAGGGATGGACTCTTCTCGTCGTCTGCCCCGCAGAAACTCCGCAGATCAACGTCACCGAAACCGCGGCTTACGGCGCGCGCGTGTGGGTGGCGGACGGTCAGATCGACGAGTGCGGGCGGCCTGATCCGCGAAGGGGCGGCCGAGGGCCGCTGGTTCGACTGCTCGACCCTCAAGGAGCCGTACCGCCTCGAGGGCAAGAAAGTGATGGGGCTCGAGCTTGCCGAGCAGCTCGGCTGGACCCTGCCGGACGCGATCTTCTATCCGACCGGCGGCGGCACCGGCCTGATTGGCATGTGGAAGGGCTTCGACGAGCTCGAGGCCGCAGGCCTGATCGGGCCGGAGCGCCCGCGCATGTACGCGGTCCAGGCGTCCGGCTGCGCACCGATCGTCCGCGCGTTCGAACGGGGCGACGAGTTCGCCGAGCGCTGGGAAGGCGCGGCGACGGCGGCAATCAGGAATCTGCGTGCCGAGCGCGGTCGGCGACTTCCTGATCCTGCGCGCCGTGCGCGACAGTGGAGGCGCGGCCATCGCCGTGGACGAGGACTCGATCCTGCAAGCCGTCGAGGACGTGGCCCGCGACGACGGCATGCTGTTCTGCCCCGAAGGCGGGGCGGTGCTCGCCGGCTGGCGCTCTGCGCTCGAGCGCGGGCTCGTCAGGCCCGACGAGCGCGTGGTGCTGTTCAACTGCGCCAACGGAAACAATATCCGCTGCCCGATCGCTCGAAGCAGCTGGAACTGTCGAGCGCCGGCGCCGCGATGCTTTAACGCGACCGAAAAGCCCGGCAGCCGCCGAACGATAGAACGGTTTGGGCTCCCGCGGGTTCGTGCGTCCATGGGCAAGAAGCGCCGGCTGCGGATCGCCAGCTACAACATCAACGGGATCAACACGCGGCTGCACCTGCTTCTGCGCTGGCTCGAGGAGTTCGCGCCCGACGTCGTCGGCCTGCAGGAGCTCAAGTGCACCGACGAAGCCTTCCCGCGAGCGACATCGAAGCAGTGGGCTATTCGGCGATCTGGCACGGTCAGCGCAGCTGGAACGGCGTCGCCATTCTCAGCCGGGTCGGCGAGCCCGTGGAGACCTGCCGCGGCCTTCCTGGCGACCCGGACGACAGCCACAGCCGCTACATAGAGGCTGCGGTGTGCGGGATCCTGATCGGCAACCTCTATCTCCCCAACGGCAATCCTTGGCCCGGCCCCAAGTTCGACTACAAGCTCGCCTGGATGGACCGCCTTCACGAGCACGCCCGCGCGCTGCTCGACAGCGGCGTGCCGGCGATGCTGATCGGCGACTTCAACGTGATCCCGACCGACGAGGACGTGTACAAGCCCGAACGCTGGGCGAAGGACGCGCTCTACTCGCCCGAGGCCAGGGCCAAGTTCGCCGAGCTGGTCGCGCAGGGCTGGACCGACGCGATCCGCACTCTCCATCCCGACGAGCGGATCTACACCTTCTGGCACTATTGGCGAAACGCGTTCGAGCGGAACGCCGGAATTCGCATCGACCACCTGCTGCCCAGTCCGCCGCTAGCGCCCCGCTTGAAGGCTGCGGGAGTCGATCGCACCCCGCGCGGCTGGGAGAAGCCCAGCGACCATGCGCCGGCGTGGTGGAAGTCGAAGTGCCTTGAGCCGCTCGAGAGGCGTGTCCGCGGGCCGCTGGTGCGCGACGCAGTTACGAGCGAACCAGTCTCCACAAGATTTCCCCGATCTGCGGCCATTTACAGGGATAATCGCGGCATCGACCCTGTTCGGGGCTTGGCGGCGTGGAAATTCCAGGGCAATTCCAGTGCATTAGCCTGAGAATTCCCTATGATCTTGAACAGGGAAGTTCTGATCTAGAACAGAGATCTTGATGTCAGTGCCCTAACGGAACAGGGATTATGGGTCTATCGGCCAAGGATGCGAGCCAAGCCGAAAGTGGGTCCACTACTTAGGCGCGCCCAGTTCAGGTACTGGGAGATGCTATCGATCTGATCGTCGTACTGCCCATTCGGAAATTGCGTGATCTCAGTGCGGAGCGGCTCGAGCCAATCAGCCCGTTTGGGCAGAAGAACATGACCAGCCTCGATGGCTGGACTTTCGGCTACGAGGCGGGACACTTTGTCCGCTTGCGGCGTGCACCCAATCGGATTCGGTACGCCGACTAATTTTTCCTGCGCTAGCTGCTGGATTAGCGCCGTCCCCGTCACTTTGTCTTCGATCAGAATGGTGTTCGCTTGGTATTTACGCGCGAGCTCCACGACCATCCACTTTAGGTCCGGGAAATCCCATCGATGACGCAGGATGTAGATCAGGTAGTGGTCGCTCCTGTCGAACCCAGGTTGTGCAAACCGAAATAGTCGTTGCCTGCTCCAGCCTTCATGCCGATGTCCCAGCTCTGCACGATTGTGTGGCCGGAACCAGCCGGCGCTCTCTCGAATGGCTTAAACCATCTCCACTTGATGAGCTCTCCTTCGACAGGAATAGGCCGCTGCTGGTACTGAGCGGAGAAGTTATAGCTACCAAGGGTCGTACGAAGGTGCTCCAGGGCGGACCGAGGCTCCCTCGCCGTATGAAGTACGTCGCCGGTGGGCCGATTGAACACCCGCTGGATCCCGATTGGCACAGACTGGGGTTCATCGGCGATCGCTGGCAGGGAGAGTACCGTCCAGCCTCCCTGGTCTCGAAGGTGCCCTGCAAGGTCATTCTGATGAAGCCGCTGCATGACAACAACGATCGCCCCATTCACCTTATCGTCGAGCCGCGAGAACGCCGTGTTCGCGTACCAGTTGATCACCGCTTCACGTTTTGCGTCAGAGGCCGCTTCCTTCGCGTTCATGATGTCATCCAAGATCAACAGGTCGCCGCCGCGCCCTGTCAATGTGCCGCCCGGTGACGTCGAGTGTCGGTAGCCGCGAGCGGTTGTATGAAACTCGGTCTCGGTGTTCTTGCCGTTGCCGATGACAGTGCCTGGAAACAGGGCGCGGTACATGTCAGTCCGCATCAGTGTCCGGCAGTCGTTGGCATGCTTGATAGCGAGATCGGCTGAGTAGCTAGCAGCGATAATCTTGCGCGCGGGATTATGGCCAAGGCAGAAGGCGGGGAATGCCACCGACGCCGCGATCGACTTCAGAGATCGGGTGGCACTTCGATGATGAGGCGTGTCACCTCGCCACTTCGGACGCCCTCCAGCTGATAGCAAATGGCATCAAGATGCCAGTTCCACCGGAGCGGCTCGCCGGCAACGATCAGCGGAACGCCATTCGGAGAAATGACGCCAAGTCGGAGCGAAGGATCGCGTCGCGCAGACGCCGTTGGTCAATTGTCATCGACGTCGCTGACGGGAGGCAGGTTCCGCCAATAAGCGTCGATGATTTCCTGATCCTCGCGGATCACAGCTGCTAGATCAGCAGGGGGTTCAGCCGGCAGGTGCGCGGCAGCCAGCAGCAACAGTCGATCGATGGCGCGAACGTCACCATTCAGGACTTGCTGGCGCAGCCTCAGGAGCATCGCGTGCGTTGTCGACACCTTGCTCTTGCGGCCGCCTTCTGTGACCACGACCTTGGCCTGGAGCACCTCCCGCAATTCAGTTTTGAATGAGCGTCGGCCTTTGGGCCGCCCGGCCGGATCCCAAGAGACACCTTTCTTAAACTGGCTTGCAGCAGGTGGTTTCTTGTAGCCCACCTCCTCAGATTTCTGTTCGTTGCTAGTGCGGGCTGTAGTTTCCCCACTTTTCCCTTCTACTGGCTCAACCTCGCCGTCGCTTGTCTTAATGCTCATTGGCCCTTTTCCCCGGTCGACATGGCGGAGGCGCTGCTACGAGCGGCGAAGGTCCGTCCCGCTTGGTCGACCGCTGATGTGCCAGTTGCTTCTTCGAAGCGCCGGACAATCAGGTCGCAGTAGAGCGGATCGAGCTCAATCAGACGCGCTCGCCTCCCGTCTGCTCGGCAGCAAGCAGCGTCGTGCCGGAACCACCGAATGGATCGAGAACTAGGCCGTCGCGGCGGCTGACGTCGAGAATGGCGTCAGCTACCAGCTCGAGCGGCTTGACGGTTGATGCCAAGCAAGCTGAACGGCACGATCGGCGGAGAAGCTGTTAGCTCCAGCATATGCCCAGACGTTCGTACGGTATCTGCCATGTTGCCCGAGCTCGACCGCATTGATGCGCGCTCGTGTTCCACGCTTGAAGACGCCGACAAGCTCATGCTGGCTCCTATAGAGTGAACCCATGCCTGCGTTAGTTTTCGTCCAAACGCATAGGTTGATCAGTGCATCGTAGACCGAACGACCTGCCGTCTGGAGCTCAAACAAGTGTCTCCAATCCATGCACACGAAGTGTATCGAGCCATCTGCGCTCGCTCTTGCTGTGTGGGTTAGAGCCGTCGTCAGAAAGGCGATGAATTCGCTTTCACTCATCTCACCCGAGGCCTGGACGAACTCACGATGTCGAACTCGGCCTAAGCCCGAGACGTGCCCCTGCACGGGCACATTGTAGGGCGGGTCGGTAAACACCATCTGCGCGCGCGAACGTTCAAGCAGCCGCTGGTGCTTGCCGCTTGGTTGCATCGCCGCAGAACAAGCGGTGTGGCCCAAGTTGCCACAGGTCACCTAATTGGGTGACCGCGGGGCCTGGCTGCAACGCAGGAGGTGGCACGGCCTCCGACCGCTTCGCTACTGCGTCCTGATCGAGCAGGAGCTCGATGGTACCAAGCTCAAAGCCGGTCAACTCGAGATCGAAGTCAGGATCGATGTCGATAATCGCTGCGAGTTCTCGGGCCAGGACGGGCTTCGCCCAGCCCGACTTCAGCCAAGCGATTATCGGCAACAATGTACGCTTTCTTCTCGGCACTGCTAAGATAGTCCACGCAGATAGTTGGCACCTCGGGCAGATTGAGATCCTGGCTGCCGCCAGTCGAGCATGCCCCGCTAGAACTGTCCCATCACCGTCGACGAGGAGCGGGCAGTGAAGCCGAACCGCTCAATCGATTGTGCGAGCTGCTGCACCTGCTTTGCGCTGTGAGTGCGTGCGTTACCTTGGTAAGGCGTCAGCTCGCTCGGACGACGGTAGCTGATGCGTTTCTTGGACTGCTTCATGCAATGGCTCCTCACAAGAGGACCCTCAGATGAAGCGCCGATCAGCGAAATGCATTTATGGAAAATCAGCGGCCGTGACGTTCCTCGCTCATCTTCACAAGAAACCGTTCTGCCGCGAAGGGAAGGCGGAACTTAGTTCGCACGATCTCTGCATAGTGGCGTGGCAGTCATCGTGCAGGGTAAGTTGATGATCAGAGTAGTGTTGGGCCAGCATCGAGTTGCGCCGACCCTGTCGGCGCCAACGTTGAAGAAGCTTTAGGTAAACAGGGTATTCGACGCTCGCGACCATGTAGCGAACACTGGCCGGCTTTTTCGGGCGGCCGCGAGGGCGACGTATCCGACCGCGTGCGAATTCATCGCAGTAAGTGCTAAAAGCCTCGTGCTCTTGCCACGCCGGGTTGTTCTCCTTGATGGCGGTGATCTGCTCCGCATCCACAATCAAGCCCTTGGCACGTTTATTCGCGAAGTTGATGAGTGAGCCGGGATGGAACGCCCTAGTGATCGCTCCGAGATCACTGAGCGTGGAGACCCCATTTGAATTCAAACGCCCCGCCTGATGCTTGTTGCAGTTCACGGTTGGCGCGGATCTCATAGTTCTCTTGTTAGCTTTGCCACTGGGGCTAGGCCAGCACCGATTGCCTCCAAATGCCAGCACTCAACGCGCCGTCGAAGGCCGCTCCGCGCTCGGCCGACATCAGCTTATTGCTGGCTGTAACCTTTCAGTCCTGCCCCTTGGATATCGGTTAGCAATGTCTGCTTTCGACCCATTGCGGACATTAGGGGTACCATCGAGTAGACGCTGATCAGAGCCCGTTGAGCGGGTAGACCTCTGCGGCATTGAGCAGGCCGTCATCCTCGCCTGCAAATATACCAGGCGGCGCGGCCAAGCACCTGTGGCGCGCAGGGTTACCCGAAAGCAGCAGCCACTCAGAACTATCGGACGCGGGAGCTGTTGATTGGGTACACCTAGATCAAGAGGAGTAACCAATGAACGATCGTGAGAACAGGCGCACAAAGGTCGACGAGGACCGCACGGAAGGCAGCATGAAGCAGACGGGTGGACGCCTGAAGGAGGGCGCCGGTAAAATTGTCGGCGATGAAAAGATGAAGCGCGAGGGGGAGGCCGAGCAGAGCGAAGGCAAGATCCAAAACGCTTGGGGCGGTGCCAAGGACAAGGCGCGAGAAGTCACTGGAGGTGATGACCGCAACGAGCGGTAATCGCGGCCCCTTAGACCTGCGGGAGGCGGTCAACGTCTCCCGCACCTATGTGACATCAGTCAGAAACTTTCAACTTGCGAAGGTCCTAGCATCGACCTTCGAAGGAGGCGCTCATGATCGGATTTGCAGTCACGCTTCTAATCATCGCGGCGATAGCGGCGATCCTGGGATTTGGCGGCATTGCCGGAGCTTTAGCCGATGTCGCCATCATCATTTTTGTGCTCGCTCTGGTGGTGGGTCTCGTGCTGCTAGTGCTCGGATGGAAAGCAGGCAAAGCAATCACCGACTGAACGATCTCATGCGCGCAATGTCCGCTTTCCACCCGAAGCAGACATAAGCCCCCTGCGGCGTCGGAGCGTTTGCCTCCTCGGCAACCCCGCACTATCAGCGGCCGCCAAATCCAACCGCAGCTGCCAAGGAACCTCATGACACTCACGATCTCGAGCGCGTTCGACGCGGGCAATATCCGCGTCGTCAGTCAGGACGGCGACCGGGCCGACCTGGAGATCGTCAAGGATCACATGAGCGACTTCTACCAGTGGTTCTATTTCCGCGTTGCGGGGGGAGCCGGGCGCGAGGTGACGCTGAGGATCACGAACTGCGCGGGCGCGGCCTATCCGCACGGCTGGCACGACTACAAGGCGTGCGTGTCGGCCGATCGCGAGGAATGGCTGCGCGTTCCCGACACGAGCTATTCGAACGGCATCCTCACCATCCGGCTGACGCCCGCGACCGACTGCATCTGGGTCGCGTACTTCGCGCCTTATTCGATGGAGCGGCACCACGACCTGATCGCCTCGATCGCGGCGCTTGAGTTCGTCGACTATTCGTCGCTCGGCAAGTCGCTCGACGGGCAGGACATCGACTGCCTGACGATCGGCGAGGGCGAGCTTAGCGTGTGGCTCTACGCGCGCCAGCACCCGGGCGAGACCATGGCCGAATGGTGGATGGAGGGCGCGCTCGACAAATTGTGCGACCCCGACGATCCGGTTGCGCGCGTGCTTCGCCGCGAGTGCACCTTCCGCGTGGTCCCCAACATGAACCCCGACGGGTCGCGCCGCGGGCATTTGAGGACCAACGCCGTGGGCGTGAACCTCAATCGCGAATGGCATGCGCCGAGCGCGGACAAGAGCCCCGAGGTGCTGTGCGTGCGAAACGCCATGGACGAGGCGGGCGTCGACTTTGCCATGGACGTCCACGGCGACGAAGCGATCCCGGCCAACTTCCTCGCGGGGTTCGAAGGCATTCCGTCGATCACCGAGCGGCAGACGCGGATGTTCGGGCTGTTCTCCGACGCGCTCGAGCGCATCTCGCCCGACTTCCAGACCCGGCAGGGCTATGAGATTCCGGCTCCCGGCGAAGCGAACATGTCGATGTCCACGACCCAGCTCGCCGAGCGCTACGGCTGCGTGTCGATGACCCTGGAAATGCCGTTCAAGGACAATTTCGACCTGCCCGATCCGGTCGCCGGGTGGAGCCCCGAACGCTCGCGCCACCTGGCCTTTTCCTGCCTCGACGCGCTGCACGCGATCCTGCCCGAGCTGAAGAAGGCGAATGGCTCGCGCTGATGCCCAGGCTCGTCCTCCTGCGCCACGGCCAGTCGCAGTGGAACCTCGAGGACCGCTTCACCGGCTGGTGGGACGTGGGCTTGTCGGAGCGGGGCGTCGGCGAGGCTTTCGAGGCGGGCCGGCTGATGAAGCGGGCGGGCGTGGACTTCGACCTGTGCTTCACCAGCCTGCTCACGCGCGCGATCAAGACGCTCGACCTCGCGCTCGAGGAGATGGACCGGCTGTGGCTGCCCGTCACCAAGGACTGGCGCCTCAACGAGCGGCACTATGGCGGGCTTACCGGGCTCAACAAGCAGGAGATGCGGGAGAAGGTCGGCGCGGAGCAGGTGCAGATCTGGCGCCGCTCGTTCGACGTCCCGCCGCCGCCGATGGAGCAAGGCAGCCAGTATGACGTGAGCTCCGACCGCCGCTACGCGGGGATCGACGTGCCTCGGGTCGAAAGCCTCAAGGATACGATCGCGCGCGCGCTGCCTTATTATGACGCGGCGATCGCTCCGGCGCTGCGCTCGGGCAAGCGGGTGCTCGTCTCCGCCCACGGCAATTCGATCCGCGGGATCATCAAGCATCTGTCGAACATCAGCGACGAGGACATTTTGGGGCTCGAGATCCCGACAGGGCAGCCGATCGTCTACGAGCTGAACGACGATCTTGGCGTGGGTGAGCGCTACTATCTGAGCGAGCGAGTGGCCTAGGCCGCCGCGGCGGCTCTTCACGCTGCTACGGCAGCTAAGCCGCAGCGGCGGCTCTTCACGCTGCTACGGCAGCTAAGCCGCCGCTTTCTCGCGGTACATCGCCTGGTCGGGGCGGGCCATCACCGTCTCGGCAGTGTCGCCGGCCGCGATTTGCGTAATTCCGATTGCGACGCTGAGCGGCAGGCCAGTGCCCTGGAAGCAGAACTCGCAGCCGGCGATCTGCGACACGAGCCGTTCGGCCGTCTCTCGCGCGCTGTTTCGTCGGCATGCTCGAGCAGGATGCCGAACTCGTCGCCGCCCAGGCGCGCGACGCAGTCGCTTCGGCGCACTCCGCCGGCAAGCGCGCGCGCGACCTGGATGAGCGCCTCGTCGCCGGCCGCATGGCCGAACGAATCGTTGATCTTCTTCAAGCCGTCGATGTCGACGAACAGCAGGGCCGCGGGGTCGCCATAGCGGGTCACCCGGTCGATAAGGCGCTCGAGCTGGCGCATGAAGCCGCGGCGGTTGGGAAGCTCGATCAGCGAGTCCTGGTGAGCGAGCCGGTCGAGCATCTCGACGCGCTGCTCGAGCCGCGAGATCTCGCTGCGCAGGCGCGAGATTTCACCGAGCAAAGCCTCGGCATCGGACGCATCGAGCAGCCTGTCGTCCATGGTGCCTGAATTCCCCTGTATCGAGCGCGACATAACGCGAATCGCACCCCGTGGGAATTGCTCTCGAGCCCAGTATCTGCGTTGCGCCGCCGCCATCCTGTTCCTAAACGGCACGCTTTCGTTTCTGGCTTGAGAGCGATGCGGCGCGATGGCTGAGCCTATGGTCGGGATCATCATGGGCAGCAGCTCCGACTGGGACACGATGCGCCATGCCGCCGAGACCCTCGAGCGCCTGGGGGTCGCGCACGAGGTCAGGATCGTCTCGGCGCATCGCACCCCAAGGCGGCTCTACGATTACGCCTCTTCTGCCAGGGAGCGGGGCCTGAAGGTGATTATCGCCGGGGCCGGCGGGGCCGCGCACCTGCCGGGGATGACCGCGTCGATGACCAGCCTTCCAGTGCTCGGAGTGCCGGTCGAGTCGCAGTCGCTCGGCGGCCTCGACAGCCTTCTGTCGATCGTCCAGATGCCCGCCGGAGTGCCCGTCGGAACGCTTGCGGTCGGGCGCGCCGGAGCAGTCAACGCAGCGCTGCTCGCCGCCGCAATCCTCGCGACCTGCGACGCTGAGCTCCAGGCGCGGCTCGACCTTTATCGCGACGAGCAGACCCGCTCGGTGGCCGAAACGCCCGAATGAGTCTTGCCCCGGGCTCGACCGTCGGGATCGTCGGCGGAGGCCAGCTCGGCCGGATGCTGGCGATCGCGGCGGCCCAGCTCGGCTACAAGTGCCACATCCTCGACCCGCACGAGCATCCCTGCGCGGCCGACGTCGCCGCTTCCTTCACGCGCGCGGCCTACGACGATGCCGCTGCGCTCGAGGCGTTCGCCCAGGCAGTCGACGTCGCCACTTACGAGTTCGAGAATCTGCCGGTCGAGCCGCTTGGCCGGCTGGGCGAGAAGCTGCGGCCGGGCCGGAAGTCGCTCGCCGTCGCTCAGGACCGGGCCGAGGAGAAAAGCTTCATCGAAGCCAGCGGCACTCGGGTCGCTCCGTGGCGCGCGGTCGCAAGCCTCGGCGAGGTCGGGGCGGCAGTCGCCGAGCTCGGGCTGCCGCTGGTGCTGAAGACCCGGCGGTACGGATATGACGGCAAGGGCCAGGCCTGGATCCGCGAGGCGGCCGAGGCCGAGGCGGCGTGGAACGCGATTGCGCACGAGCCCGCGATCGCCGAGGCCGGAGTCGACTTCGCGGCGGAATATTCGGTGATCCTCGCGCGCTGGGCCGATGGAACGACGCGATTCTGGGACAGCCCGGAAAACGTTCATGAGGGCGGGATCCTCAGGCGCTCGAGCGTGCCCTGCGGCCCGGCAGTCGCGCCCCAGGTTCCCGAGGCCCGCGCGGCGGCCGGACGGATCGCCGACGCGCTCGGCCACGTCGGCGTTCTCACGGTCGAATTCTTCGCCAGCGCCCAGGGCCCGCTGGTCAACGAGATCGCGCCGCGAGTCCACAACAGCGGCCACTGGACGATCGAAGGGGCGGAGACGTCGCAGTTCGAGCAGCACATCCGCGCGATCTGCGGCCTTGCGCCAGGCTCGACGCGCCTCGCGGGCGCTTCGGCAGTGATGGAAAATCTGATCGGCGAGGAGGTCAACCGCTGGCCCGAGCTGCTCGCTCGAGCCGGAGCCCATGTGCACATCTACGGCAAGGGCGAGGCGCGCTCCGGCCGCAAGATGGGGCACCTCACGACGGTGAACGGCGGAGGCTGAGGCTTCTCCGTTTCGGACCTGTCGTTGATTGGCTGTTAGCCGATCGAGCGACAAGGAACGCGCTTAACGACCTCGCTCGGTGCAGGGTCAGTGGGCAGATGCTCGCATTGGCTGGGGTGAAAAAGCGCACATGAATCTTGTCCCGTTCATCACTCGTGCCGTGGCGATCGATGAAAATTCGACGCAGCTGAACCGCATCCTTCGAGCGATCCGGACGCACCTCGACATGGACGTGGCGTTCATCTCCGAGTTCGTCGACGGCCACCGCGTGTTTCGCGAGATCGACGCTGCGGAGGGCTGCGAGTGCATCGAGGTCGAAGGATCCGATCCGCTCGGCGAAAGCTATTGCTACTGGGTTGCGGAAGGCAGGCTGCCCAAGCTTATCCGCGACCCGGCCGACCATCCGCTGACCGCCATGCTGCCCGCGACCAACAGGGTGCCCGTGGGCGCGCATCTCAGCGTTCCGATCAAGCTGCGCGACGGCAGCGTCTATGGCACCTTCTGCTGCTTCAGCTTCTCGCCCGATCGATCGCTGACCAGCCGTGACCTGTCGACAGCGGAGGCGTTCGCCCAGGTCGCTGGCGAGCTGATCGACGACGCCCTCGAGAGGGAGAGCGAGAGCCAGCGAACCGTGGAACGCATCTCGTTGATTCTCGCGACTCGCAACCTGGATATCGTCTACCAGCCGGCCATCCGGCTCGACGCCCCGGGAGTGGCCTTCGGTCGAGGCGCTCGCCCGCTTCCCGGGTGAGCCCTACGAGCCGCCCAACCGCTGGTTTGCCGCTGCGGCTCGAGTGGGGCTGACGGTCGAGCTCGAGATGCTCGCGATCGAGCGCGCGCTCGAGGGACTGTCGAAGCTTCCGGCGAAAACCGCGATCAGCGTCAACATCTGTGCCGAGACGGTGCTGAGCGCCGAATTCGCAAAGCTCATCGAGCCGGCGCCGCTCGATCGCATCATCCTGGAGATCACCGAGCACGACCTGGTGACCAGCTACGCCCAGCTGATGGGGGCCTTGCAACCGCTCCGCGCACGAGGCTTGCGGCTTGCCGTCGATGACGCCGGAGCGACCTACTCGACCTTCCGGCACATCGTTCTGGTCCGGCCGGACATGATCAAGCTCGACATGAGCCTCGGCCGCGGCATCGATTCGGACCCGGCGCGGCGCGCACTCGCTTCGGCGCTGATCACCCTGGCGCGCGAGATCGGAAGCGAGGTCGTCGCCGAGGGCGTCGAAACCGCGGGCGAGCTCCGCCGGCTGCGCGAGCTTGGAGTCACTCTCGCCCAGGGCCACCTGATCGCCCGTCCGGGCCCTCCAGGCGCGGTTTCCGCACGGGCGGGCGCCAAGGCGCGGCTGGAGACGTCCTCGGAGCTGTAGTGAACGGGCGCATTCGCGCGCTTGAACGCGATGCTCGGGAACCGAGCAGCACCCCCTTCGTCATTGCCGGGCAATGGTGCGCACCAGCGAGGATTCGAAGCAGGGGATCCAAGGCCTAGGCGTGCTGGTCGTAGAGGATTCGCCGGTAGTCGCGCCCAATGTGCACGACATCCAGACCGATCTCGGCTGCACGGTGGTCGGCCCGGCACACAACATCGCGCGGGCACGCGAGCTCGCCCAGGAAGAGCAGTTCGACGTTGCCGTCGTCGACCTTCACATCCGCGGTGACAAGATCTTCCCGATTCTCGACATGCTCGAGGCGCGCGGAGTCCCGTTCATCATCACCAGCGGCTATGCCGACTGGACCATGCCGGACAAATGGCAGGACCGGCCGCGGCTGGCCAAGCCCTATACGATCGACACCCTCCAGAACGCGCTCGAGGAGCTGGTCGCCGCCCGCTGAGCCTTTGGTCCGGTCCGGATCGTTACGGAACCTCAAGGTTCTTCAACCGTTTTTTCGCGTGCAGGCCCCGAAGCACGGGCGGGGGGCATCGGGGCGTAAACTTGCACTTGCCGCGCTGCTCGGCAGCTCAATCGCGCTCCATGGCTGCGCGACGGTTCCGGCCACGACGGCGACGGCTTCCGGCAAAATGTGCGGAACCTACGGCTACATCGACGTCAACAATGACGGCATCATCACCGGCACCGAGTGGACCACCTACCGGACCAACGCCTACGGCCATTGGGACGTCAACAAGGACGGCCGGATCGACCGCGCCGAGTTCGAGAATTGCTGGCGCGGCGGCGGCTTCTACCGGCAGGCAGGCTACAGCCCCGACTATTGGACCCACTACTGGACCGCGTTCGACGCGAATAACGACGGCTACCTGTCGAACGAGGAATATTGGTCGGCATCGGCCTGGAGCCGGATGGACGCGAAACGCCAACGGGCGGATCGACGCCAACGAGTGGGTGTGGTGGCGGATGTAGTGCCGCTTCCAGGTTGAGCGAGTGGCGGCTAGACGGGGGCTTGGCAGCGCGACTGCCGGCCCCCGGGGCACGCGAAGCTTACACAATCTTAACTGTCGCGGGGCCATTCCTCCTCAAGAAGGAGTGCGCGTGCCCATGGCCATCCTTGCGCAACTGCAGGAAGCCGACAGCAGCGAACGCCGCGGCGCAGCCCGCCGGCGGCTCCAGCTCGAGACGGCTGGCGCGACCCAGGCGACTCCGAACATCCGCGTCATGATCCACGATCTGTCGGTGAGCGGGCTGCTGATCGAGACCTTCGCGCAGTTTTCGATTGGCGAGCGAATCGAGCTGCAGCTTCCCGAGGCCGGCGCGGCCGAGGCGCTGATCGTGTGGAACAGCGGGCGCTATTTCGGCTGCCGTTTCGCCCAGCCGATCTCGACCGCAACGGTCAGCGCGGCCTTGCTGCTCAGCCCCGGCCATTCGGCGAATGCGGACAGTGCGCAGCTCATTTCCGTGGCGCTCAGCGAGCTTCGCGCGCTGGCCTCGCGGGTCGAGCACATCACCGACAAGCTCCACCAGGCGATTGACGATCGTGGCGCCCCCCAGGCCGAGGGCACGCGCGAACAAAGCTGAAGGGCCGCGGGAGCGGCGCGTATACGGTGCAACCCGGCGTCGCATTCGCTAAGACAGGCGAAGTCACGACAGCCAAGGACCGCCCGTTGAAGCACGCTCTATCCGTCTGCGCCCTTCTCCTTCTCTCCACGGCCTGCGCAACCGCGCCGGCTCCGCCGCCAGCGCCGGCGCCCGCGCCACCGCCCGCCGCACTTGCGCCGGTCCCGCCGGCCGACGCCGCGGCCGAAGACCGGCGGCTCAGCGCCTTTCTCGACGCCGCATTCGAGGAACAGGCGGCGCGCAGCCCGCAATTCCTGACCGCGCTCGGGCGCAAGGACCAGTACGACCGGCTCAACATCCACACGGACGAATATAGCCAGCAGGGCCTCGCGCTCGCGCAGCGGCAGCTGCAGCAGATGCGGGCCCGGTTCGACCCGGCGCGCCTCAGCCCCGCCGGGCGGCTCAGCTATCGCCTGTTCGAGGAGGAGATCGAACAGGACGTCGAGAACTTCCGCTGGCGCTGGCACGGCTATGAGGCGGACACCAACGGCAGCCCGACGGGCGCGATCCCGGTCTTCCTGATCAACCAGCACCGGGTCGCGAGCGTGGCCGATGCCGAGGCCTACATCTCGCGCCTGCGCGAGGTCGAGCGGGTGATGGGCGAGATCACCGCCAACATGCGCCGGCAGGCGGCGATGGGCGTGGTTCCGCCGCGCTTCAATTTCGAGCCGGTGCGTGCCGATGCCCGCCGGGTGCTTGCCGGCGCGCCGTTCAGGGCGGGAGCCGACACGCCGGTGTTCGCCGACTTCAAGTCGAAGGTGAACAAGCTCGACATTGCCGAGGCGGAAAAGGCGCGGCTGATCGCCGCTGCGCGCGAGGCGCTGACCGGTCCGTTCCACCGCGGCTACCGGACATTCCTCGGCACCTGGGACGCTCTCGAGCGGCAGGCGACCGGCAACCGCGGGGCGTGGAGCCTGCCCGAGGGCGACGCTTATTATGCCCACCAGCTCGAGGGTTCGACGACGACGGATCTGACCGCAGACCAGATCCACCGGATCGGGCTCGAGCAGGTCGCGCGAATCCATGGCCAGATGGAGCGGATCAAGGGGCAGGTTGGGTTCAAGGGTACGCGGCAGGAATTCTTCCAGCACATCATCACCAGCCCGCAGTTCAAATATCCGAACACGGAGGCGGGCCGGCAGCAATATCTCGCAGACGCGCGGCGCTACATCGCCCAGGTGATGGCGGTTGCGCCGCAATGGTTCCGGCGCTTGCCCAAGGCGCCGCTCGAGGTGCGCGCGGTGGAGGCGTGGCGACAGGAGACCGCTCCGGTCGCCTTCTACAACCGTCCGTCGGAGGACGGGTCGCGGCCGGGCATCTACTACGTGAACCTCGCCGACATGACGCAGGTGCTCAAACCGCAGATCGAAGCCATCAGCTATCATGAGGGCGCGCCCGGGCACCATTTCCAGAGCGCGCTTGCGCAGGAGCTGCCCGACGTGCCGAAGTTCCGCCGCTTCGGCGGCTATGGCGCCTACGGTGAAGGCTGGGGGCTCTATTCGGAAGCACTGGGCAAGGAGATGGGATTCTACCAGGACCCGATCTCGGAGCTTGGCATGTATTCGACCCAGCTGTGGCGGGCGGTGCGGCTGGTGGTCGACACGGGCATCCACTCGAGGCGCTGGACCCGCGAGCAGGCGATCCAATATTTCGTCGACAATGCTTTGCTGTCGCGGCGCGATGCCACGAAGGAAGTGGAGCGCTACTTCAACTGGCCCGGCCAGGCGACGAGCTACAAGATCGGCCAGCTCAAGATCCTGGAGCTGCGCGACCGGGCGCGCCAGGCGCTCGGGGACCGGTTCGACATCCGCGACTTCCATGCGGTCGTGCTGGAGAACGGAGCAGTGCCGCTCGACGTGCTCGAGGAGCTGGTCGACGCCTATATTGCGCAACGCAGGGGGTGATCGTCGGTCCGTTGAGGGCGCTCGCGCTCGCCGCGCTTCTGCTCGCCCGCGCTTGCCGGCAGGACGCCGCGCCTGCGCCTGCGCCCGAGTACAACCCCGAAGAGGCAGGCACGGTCGACCACGCGATGTGCCTGCTCGGCTTTGCCGCAGTGCCGCTTCGCGAGGTCTCGACCGGGCATCACCTGGTCGAAGCCACGCTCAACGGTGAGAAAGGAAGCTTCGTCCTCGATACCGGCGCCAACGCGACCGTGCTCGACGCGGGGCACGTCCAGCGCTTCCGCGTCGGCGGGCGCTCCGGCGGCTCCGGAGGCGCGATCGGCGTCGGCGGCGGCGGAAGCGCGAACCAGGTCGGGATCACAAGCCTGCGCGTTGGCCCGGTCGACATCCGGCAAAGGCGGATCGTCACCACCGATCTGTCGCAACTGCTCGGCGTGATGAGCCGCATCACCGGGCGCACCGTCTACGGCATCATCGGGCAGGACGTGCTGCAGGAGCACCGGGCGATCATCGATGTGGCGCGCCCTATGCTTTATCTGATGGAGCAGGACCGGGACCCGGCGCCGGTGCCTGCGGAACGGTGCCGCTCGGCGGAGAGCGAAGGTGAGTCGGCTCCGGAGGCGGCACGCGGGCGGTCACGCGAGTAAATCGCGTGACGTCAGACCTGTCGCGACGCCGGAGGTTTTCCGGCGGCGCGCAGGCTGGCTGGCCTTCGCCGTCTCTACGCGCTGCTGACGATTGCTGCGCAATCGCTGCGCTGCGCTCGGCGGCTCCGGCTTAGCGGGGCTGGATCTCCTCGATCGGCATTCCGAGCTTCTCGAGCTGCGGCCGGATCTTCGCCGCGTCGCCGACCACCACCCACACAAAGCTTTCCGGAGTGACCGCCGCGCGAATCGCCTCGTCGAGCGTCGAGCGGGTCTGCGCCCGGTAGAGGCCGGCGAGACGCTCGAAATAATCATCGGGGCGGCCGAGGAAGTCGTTGGTAATCATCCCCTGGAGCACCGCGGCCGAAGTTTCGAACCGGCCGGGGAGCTGCTGGATGTTGTTGGCGAGGATGCGCGTGAGCTCCTCGTCGGTGGTTCCCTTGACCGTCAAGAAGTCGCGGTAGTTGGTCGCGAGCGCCATGATCGAGTCGGCGGTGCGGTCGGCCTGGACCGGCGCACTGACGACATAGGGCACCGCCTTCTCGTTGAGCGAAAGGCCTCCGCGAACGCCGTACGACCAGCCCTTGGTCTCGCGCAGGTCCATGTTGATGCGCGACAGGAAGTTGCCGCCGATCACGTCGTTGGCGCTGGTCAGCGCAGTGACGTCGCTGCGCGGGTCGACGGGAGTGATCTGGCCTCCGACGATCACCGACTGTGGCGACTGCGGGCGGTCGATCAGGACGATCTTCGGGCTCGCAGGGCGCGAGGGCGCGGCCGTGAACTGCTTCTGCCCGCGTCCGGCGGTCGGCGCCTGCCACTGGCCGAAGCGCCGGTCGAGCTCGGCCCTGATCTCCTCGAGCGGGCGATCCGAGACGACGAAGATCTCGAGATTGTCGGGCCTGAGCCAGGACTGCTGGAAGGCGACGAGATTGTCGCGCGTGAAGCCCTGGACGGTCCTCTCGTCGCCGATCCCGGTGTTCGCATAGGGGTGCGCTGCGCCGTAGAGCAAAACAGGAAGCGCCCGGCTCGCGAGGCCGTTCGGGTCCTTCAATTGCTGCGCGATGGCGGTGAGCGTCTGGCTGCGCACGCGCTCGACTTCTGCCGGGGCGAAGGCCGGATTGCGCACGATGTCCGCGAGAAGGTCGAGCGACGGGCCGAGGTTGGCGCTGAGCGCCGACAGGCCGACGGTGCTTCGGTCGGCCGAACCGCTCGCGCTGATCTCGGCGCCGAGCCGCTCCTCTTGTTCCGCGATCTGCTGCGAGGTGCGGGTGGTCGTGCCCTCCTGTAGCAGGGCGAGGGTCATGTTCTGAAGGCCGCGCGCGGTCGGAGCGTCGGCCGCATAACCGGCGTCGAACGTCAGAGCGAGCTGCGTGACCGGCACCGCGCTGCGCTGCGCATAGTGGAGCTGGACGCCGTTCGACAAGGCGACATGGCTGACTTCGGGGAAGTCGAGCGCCTGCATCCCCCCGAGCGGCGGAATCTCGCGCTTTTTCGTGACCCTGATCCGGTCGGAGCCCTTGCTGGCCTTTTGCGCGACCGCCTTCGATTCCTGGTAGGGTGGCCGCTCGCCGGGCTCGAGCCGCACGCGAAATGCGGGGTTGCCCAGCCACTGCGCCATGGCCGCGCGAACTTCGGCGGGCGTGGTGGTCGCGTAATTGGCGAGCGTCTTGCGGTAGAAATCGCTGTCGCCGAACGCGAGCACCTCGCCCTCGGCCAGAGTGACGGCCTTGCCGCCGAACCCGCCGGCCTGCTCGAGCGCGCGTATTCGCCCGCCGGCCTCGCGCGTCGCGGCGCGGGCGACCTCGTCGGCAGTCGGCCCTTCGGCGATATATGGCGCGATGATCTCGTCGAGCCGCCGCTCGACCAGCGCGACGTCCACCCCAGGCTTGACCGTCGCCTGGGCGAAGAAGATGCCGACCCGCTGGTTGGGATAGAGGCCCGCGCTGACCGAAACGGCGATCTTCTCGTCGCGCACCAGGATCCTGTCGAGGCGCGAGCTTGCAAGCCCGCCGAGCACCGACCCGCCGATGTCGAGCGCGACCAGCTGGCGGTCGAGCAGGCCCGGCATCGGCCAGTAGCGCGACACGGTGGTCGTCGCGACGCGGTCCTTCATCACCACCGACGTGGGCGCGGCAAGCACCGGCACGCTCGCTTCGGCGGGCACGTTCTGCGGCCCGCGCGCGATGTCTCCGAAATATTTCTCGACCAGCGGCCGGGCGGTCGCCGCATCCACGTCCCCGGCAAGCACCAGCACCGCATTGTTCGGACCATCAATGTCGCGGAACCAGTCGCGCACGTCGGCAAGGCTCGGAGCGTCGAGGTCGGCCATCGAGCCGATGACGGTGGCGGTACGGGTGGCCCTCGGGGAAGAGGTTCTTGAGCACCTCCTCGAACACCAGGCCGCCCGGCCGGTTGTCGCCCTGGCGCTTCTCGTTCTGGACGACGCCGCGCTGATTATCGAGCTTCGCCTGGGTGACCGCGCCGAGCAGATAGCCCATCCGGTCGCTCTCCATGAACAGCGCGCGCTCGAGGGCTCCAGTGGGCACCGTCTGGAAATAGTTGGTGCGGTCGAAGTGGTCGTGCCGTTGTAGTCGGTCGCGCCGATCTGCTGGAGATATTCGAAGAAGTCGCCCGGCAGGTTTCCGAGCCGTTGAACATCAGATGCTCGAACAGATGGGCAAAGCCGGTGCGGCCCTTCGGCTCGTCCTTGGAGCCGACATTGTACCACATGGCGACGCCGACCACCGGCGCCTTGCGGTCGGTGTGAACGAGCACGGTGAGCCCGTTGGCGAGCTGGAACTGCTCGTGCGGGATCTCGACCTGGCTGATCAGCTGCGGGACCGGCGCGGGCTCGGCGGGAGCCGGCGGCGCCTCAGCGAGCGCAGGCGGGGGCGGAGCAACTTGCGCGACCTGGGGCGCCGTCGCGCAGGCGGCGAGGATCGAGGCGCTGGCGAGCAGCAGGGCCAGGCGGTTGCGGCTGATCATCTTCAAAAGGCTCCCAAAACAGCGGTCGACACCTGTTGAGCCTGAGCCTCCCCGAGCGCAACCCGCTTCGACATAGCGGCGAGCTATATCGACCAACGGCGGAACGCGGCTGACACTCCCCAACCGCTCTGCTAGCGCGCCCGGCCAATGACCAAGACTGACCGCATCAGAAATTTTTCGATCATTGCCCATATCGACCATGGGAAGAGCACGCTGGCCGATCGGCTGATCCAGCGGACGGGGGGGCTTAGCGAGCGCGAGATGAGCGCTCAGGTGCTCGACAACATGGATATCGAGCGCGAGCGGGGGATTACGATCAAGGCGCAAACCGTCCGCCTCGAGTGGAACGGGTACGAGCTGAACTTGATGGATACTCCTGGGCATGTCGATTTTGCCTATGAAGTTTCCAGGTCGCTGGCGGCTTGTGAGGGTGCCCTTTTAGTCGTGGATGCGGCGCAGGGGGTTGAGGCTCAGACTTTGGCCAATGTCTATGCGTCGATCGAGCATGATCATGAGATCGTGCCGGTGATCAACAAGATCGACCTTCCCGCCGCGGATGCGGAAGGGGTTCGGCAGGAGATCGAGGAGATCATTGGGCTCGATGCGTCGGGCGCGGTGCTTGCCTCCGCGAAGACCGGGATCGGGATCGATGAGGTTCTGCAGGCGATCGTCGACAAGATTCCGCCGCCCAGGGGCGATGCGGACGCGCCGCTCAAGGCGATGCTCGTGGACAGCTGGTACGACCCGTATTTGGGCGTGGTCATCCTGGTGCGGGTGATCGACGGGTGCCTGAAGAAGGGCGCGCAGGTGCGCTTCATGGCCGCGGGCACGACGCACCTGGTCGATCGCGTGGGCTGCTTCCGGCCCAAGATCGAGCAATTGGGCGAGCTCGGCGCGGGCGAGATCGGCTTCATCACCGCGCAGATCAAGGAAGTCGCGGAAACGCGGGTCGGCGACACGATCACCGACGCGAAGCGGCCGGCCGCTCAGGCTCTGCCCGGGTTCAAGCTGGTCCAGCCGGTGGTGTTCTGCGGGCTTTTCCCGGTCGATGCGGCCGAGTTCGAGAAGCTTCGCGAGAGCCTGTACAAGCTCAGGCTCAACGACGCCTCGTTCAGCTTCGAGATGGAGACCAGCGCGGCGCTTGGCTTCGGCTTCCGCTGCGGCTTCCTTGGCCTGCTGCACCTCGAGATCATCCAGGAGCGGCTGACTCGCGAGTACGACCTCGACCTCATCACCACCGCTCCGAGCGTCGTCTACAAGATCCATCTGAGCAGGAGCAGGAAGGACCGCCCTTCGACAGGCTCGGGACGAACGGAGGAGGGGGAGCACGAAAGCGGCGGCAGCATCATCGAGCTGCACAACCCGGCGGATATGCCCGACCCCAACCGGATCGAGACGATCGAGGAGCCGTGGATCGAGGCGACGATCTATGTGCCGGACGAATATCTCGGGCCGATCCTCAAGCTGTGCCAGGACCGGCGCGGCGTGCAGAAGAACCTGACCTATGTCGGCAGCGGCAGCCACCAGCGCGCGCAGATCACCTACGAGCTGCCGCTCAACGAGGTGGTGTTCGATTTCTATGATCGGCTGAAGTCGATTTCGCGGGGCTATGCGTCGTTCGACTATCACCAGATCGGCTATCGCGAGGGCGACCTCGTCAAGATGAGCATCCTGGTCAACAACGAGGCGGTGGATGCGCTGAGCATGATCGTCCACCGCGGCAACGCCGAGGCCCGCGGCCGGGGCATGTGCGAGCGGTTGAAGGACCTGATCCCGAGGCATTTGTTCAAGATCCCGATCCAGGCGGCGATCGGCGGGAAGGTCATCGCGCGCGAGACGATCGCGGCGCTGCGCAAGGATGTGACGGCGAAATGCTACGGGGGTGATGCGACGCGCAAGCGCAAGCTGCTGGAGAAGCAGAAGGAGGGGAAGAAGCGGATGCGGGAGTATGGCTCGGTGAGCATTCCGCAGGAGGCGTTTATTGCTGCCCTGAGGATGGGGGAGGAGTGAAGCACCGAGCCTAAGGGAGGCTTTGCGAAGCAAAGGCGAGCTTAGGCGTAGAGATGCGGAACTCCCGGCCGGCGCGCGAGCGAGCGGCCTAAGGCGCGCTGCGAGACGCGTCCGACGTCACGAATTTACTTCGTGACAATGTTTATTTGTTGGTTGTTCCCTGACTTACGTCGCTGATCGCACGGTGCGTGGCTTCGTTCTTCAGGCTTGTCATGATTTTCTCCCTGAGCATGGTGATGCTGGGAAAACTGCGCATTGACCCTTTCGGAACAGCAAATCGCTCTGTCGCGATCCTTTCTAAAGTCTTCCGAACGTCGCTGTCATTCACGATATGGCGAATCTCGCCTGGCCTTAGAGCGCCGGCGCCTGCGATGCGCGAGGCCGGCGCAGCCTTGGATGTGAGTCTTGCCGTCTGTGGTCCAGACATATGCCCCGAACCGCGGCGTCAACTGAAGGAGCGTGACCGCCTGCCGCGAGAGAGGCACAAGGTGCGAGCGGGCGGACTTCGTCTCTTCACTACCCAGTACCCACGTCCCTCGCTCCAGGTCGAGCTGGGCCCACCGCATGGACGCAACCTCAGTGCGCCTCTGGCCGGTTAGGAAGAGCATCCGAACGAAACCGGCATAAGGGTAGCCAAGTAGTTCAGAGGCTTTCCATGCGCGGGAAACCTCCTCCATATCGAGGAAGCGGTCGCGCGGAGCCTCATCCTCTCCAGTTTTCCGATCACAGCGCCGACAAACCCTTGAGTCCTCGGTTGCGCTCCGCCCGGAGGGCTGCGCTGGGGTTCGAATGCCTCCGCCCGCGTCGGCCGCCAATGGTTACAGCGAGATGCTCGGGCTGTAGCGCATTTCGTGCTGGGCGATGGTGGCGCGGACCACGTTCTGCATCAGCGCCATTCGGGTCGGGAGAGGAACCGAGGTCTTCCTGATCATCACCGCGACCGAATAGCTGCGCCCGTCGGGGGCGGTGAGGATGCCGATGTCGTTGTACCCGGCCTGGGTGGCGCCGAGCACCTGGCCGGTGCCGGTCTTGTGGCTGAGGCTCCAGCCGGCCTTGAGGCCGCCCTTCAGCCTGTTCGGGCCGGTCCTGGTCTGGCTCATGATCGACAGCAGGCGCGCGGTCGAGGCGGGCGAGAGCAGTTCGCCCCGCTTCAGGCGCGCGAGCGCATTGACGATCGCGCTGGCCGAAGCGCCGTCATAGGGGTCCT
Source organism: Sphingomicrobium sp. (assembly GCA_030447545.1). Taxonomy (GTDB): domain Bacteria; phylum Pseudomonadota; class Alphaproteobacteria; order Sphingomonadales; family Sphingomonadaceae; genus Sphingomicrobium. Next base: position 187,127 of record JAUJOV010000001.1, read on the forward strand.
CGAGGTAGCGGTTGAACGCCGCGCGGCGGACCGTCATCGGAAGCGCGTTCCTCGCCTGGTAAAAGGCATTGCCGATCGAATAGCTCTGGGTCCAGGTGAGGCCGGCGATGCGCGCCTGGAGCGAGCGCTCGCCGTTGTAGAAGCGGATCGCGCCGAGGCCCTTGGTACGGATCATCGCGCGCACCGCTTCGGGCCCGCCGACCGAGCGCATCAACTTGTCGTTGGCCGTATTGTCGCTCTTGGTCAGAGCTTCGCTCATCAAATTGGAGAGGCTCGTCGTATAGCCGCCACCGAGGATTTTGGAGCGGATCGGCTGGTGGAACAGCGTCAGGTCGCTTCGCCCGAGGCTAACCCTATCGGTCAGACTCACGCGGCCTTTGTCGACCGCGTCCAGCGCGGTGATCGCCACCCACAATTTGCTGACGCTCTGCTGCGGCGTGAGCACGGCTCCGTTCCAGTCGGTGGCCCAGCCCTCGTTGACCGACTTTACCGCGATCCCGACGCTGCCGTTGAAGCCGCGGCCGAGCTGGTCGATGCGGTTCGCGAGGTAGGCCGGCGCCTGCGGCGTGCGGACTGCTTGAACCGGGCGCGGCGCAACCGGCCGCGGCTGCGCCGCGGGCTGCGCGGCGGCGGACCCGGCCATGCTCTGGAGAACCACGCCGGTCCCGGTTTGCCCAACCGAAAACAGCGCCATTCCAAGGCTGATCCAAAGCGACGTCATGACTGTACTTTCCCCCACCAAAACCCAAGCAATGCCAGCAGGTTAGCGTATCATGCCTGAACGCAGCCTGTTCCACCCGGCGACTTGAGAATCGCACTGCGGAGGCGATTTGCCAAGCCCGTTATGACGCGGGCGGCGGGCTCCTGGCGAGCAAGGCGGCGGACTCGATCTCGTCGAGCGCGCGATGCACCGCGACATATTGCCGCGCCTTGGCGACCCAGGCTCGCGCATGCGGCGCGCCCGGGAGCCGCATGGTCTCGGCGAGCGCAGGCTGCACCTCGCCGCCCTCCAGCAGCGACAAGGCGCGAAGGTAGCGCGCGTCAGGCTGGGTCGAGGGCCGGTCGGCCTGGCGGATCTCGATCAGCGAGCCGAGCTCGCGCTGGAACTGGCTCCACCAGCCTTCGCTCGCAGCGCCGGAGCGCAGCTGAGGCCCGAGCCCGCGATATTCGGCGAGGAGGTCGTTGAGGCTGACCGGATCGCGCGATCCGGTGAGGAGGGTCGCGACCGCCGCCTGGTGGGTCGCGCCGAAGCGGTCGAGCAGAATCGGCTCGAGGTAGCCGAGCGGGACTCCGCGCTCGACGGCCCGGCGCGCTGCGAAGGCGACGAGCAAGGCGTCGGCCCGGCCGGCCGAGCCCTCGACCCGCTCGGCGGCGGTCTCGACGCGGGCAAGCCGTGCCTCGAGCTCGGCGAGGCGGGTGGCGTCGGCTGCGGATGGGTCGAGCGGCTGCTGAGCGAGCTGTGCTGGGCCGGACGCGCTCGGCTCGGGTGTCGCCACGGCGGTGAGCGCAGGTGGCTCGGGGGTGACCCCGAGGAAGCGCGCGGCCTGGTCGTAGCGGGCGAGCGCCCAGGCCGCGGTCGCGGCGCCGGCGAGGATCAGCGCGATTGCGATCAGCACGCGGGCGCTCCAGCTGAGGCCGGGGCGGGTCGAAGCAGTGGCCATGTGCGCCTAGCTTTCGCACAGCCGGGCGGCGAGGGCCAGAAGCTCGGCATCGCTCGGCGCCCGCGCCGCTTCGAGCCGGCACCAGCCGCTGCCCGCCGCCTCGGCCGCAGCCTCGCTGATCGCGGCGATGCAGATGCTCGGCCGGTCGGCTTCGCGGACGAGCTCGGCAAGGCGGCGCGCGGCGCGCGGCGAATGGACTGCGGCGACCTGTCCGGCGAGCTGGTCGAGCGCGGCAGGCGGGTGGAGCGGCGTTGCGCGATAGACGCAGAGGCAGGCGATGGCGTGGGGAGGCTGGTCGGGCATCCGGCGGTCCTCGCCGCATGGATGAAGCAGCCGCGCGCCTTGCGGAATGGCACCGAGCAGGGCGTCGACTCCTCGGTGGCCGACGCTCGCCAGGCCGAAGCCCGCGACCTCGGCGGCGCGCGCGGTGGCTTCGCCGACCGCGTGGACCGGAAGTGCTCGAATCCGGTCGAGGTGGTCGCCGCCGAAGCGGAGCGCATTGGCGCTGGTCAGAAGGAGGGCGTCGAACTCTTGCGGGTCGGGGGCGGCCCACTCGACCGGCTCGAGCTCGAACAAGGGGATGGTCGTCACCTGGAGGCCGAGCTGCCTGGCGCGGTCGGCGCTGTGGCGCGCGCCTGGGTCGGGGCGGAACAGGAACAGGCGCCTCATTGGCGCAAAAACAGGCTCCAGATCGATTCCGGGGCCTTTTCCAGCATGGCGCGCGCAAGCTCCGCCGGGGCCTCGCGATCGCTGCAGTCGAATATCACCTCGTCGCGGACCTGCTCGCGCCCGTCCTCGGACAAGAGCTGCGCTCGAAGGCGGACCTTGCCCTCGACGATCTCGGCATAGGCTGCGACCGGCGAGTGGCAGGTCCCGCCGAGCGCCGCGGAAAAGGCGCGCTCCGCGCGGATGATCGCATGGGTGGTGCGATCGTCGATGATCGTCAGCACCGCGGCGGTGAACGCATCGTCCGAGCGGCATTCGATCGCAATCACCGCCTGGGTTGGCGCGGGCAGCATGATCTCGATCGGGATCGGCGTTCCCACGTTGGCAATGCCGAGCCGCCGCAGGCCGGCTCCGGCGAGCAGGGTCGCGTCATATTCGCCCGACTGGACCTTGGCGATTCGCGTCTGAACGTTGCCGCGGATCGGCACGACGTTGAGGTCGGGGCGCATCGACAGAAGCTGTGCCTTGCGCCGGGGCGAGGACGTGCCGACGGTCGCGCCCTGCCGGAGCGCGTCGATCGACTCGGCGCCGATCAGCCGCTCCTCGACCTCGCCGCGGGGACGCACCGCGGCGATGCTGATGCTCCTCGGCCGAACGGCCTCGACGTCCTTGAGGGAATGGACGCAGAAGTCGACCTGCTTGTCGAGCAGCGCGCGGTCGAGCTCCTTGGTCCACAAGGCCTTGCCGCCGATCTCCGCAAGCGGGCGGTCCTTGACCCTGTCGCCGGTGGTCTCGACAGCCTTGACGTCGATGAAGTCGGCGGGCCAGCGGTTCGCGACCTCGAGCGCCGAGGCGACCTTGTGGGCCTGGGTGAGAGCGAGCGGCGAGCCGCGCGTTCCGAGAATCGGGGACCGGATCATTGTTCCCCTGACTAGCCGGGAACCCGGTTGCGGTCGAGCATGAGCCCTCCTTCCACCTAGCGAAGCGAGGCCGCGTCGGGCAAAGGCGCGAGCATGGCGCTGGTCCTGGGCCTTGAATCCTCGTGCGATGATACCGCCGCGGCGCTGGTCGGCAGCGACCGCGCAATCCTCGCGCACGCGCTCGCCGGGCAGAACGAGGCCCACCGGCCGTTCGGCGGAGTGGTGCCCGAGATCGCCGCCCGCGCCCATGTCGAGATCCTGCCCGAGTTGATCCGGCGCGTCCTCAGCGAAGCGGGCAAGACCATCGGCGAGGTGGACGCAGTGGCCGCCACCGCCGGGCCCGGCCTGATCGGCGGAGTGATGGTCGCGCTTCTCGCCGGAAAGGGGCTGGCGCTCGCGACCGGCAGGCCGCTGATCGCCGTCAACCACCTCGAGGGCCATGCGCTGTCGCCGCGGCTGGTCGATCCCGAGCTCGAATTCCCATACCTGCTGCTGCTCGTCTCGGGCGGCCATTGCCAGCTGCTCGAGGTGCGCCGAGTCGGCGAGTACCGGCGGCTTGCGACGACGATCGACGATGCGGCGGGCGAGGCGTTCGACAAGGCGGCCAAGCTGCTCGGCCTGCCTTACCCCGGGGGACCTGCAATCGAGACGCTGGCGGCGCAAGGCGATCCGCACGCCGTCCCGCTGCCGCGGCCGCTGGCCGGCTCGGGCGAGCCGCATTTCTCCTTCGCGGGCCTGAAGAGCGCGGTGCAGCGCGCCGCCGCTTCCGGCGAGCACCGGCCGGCCGACATCGCCGCCTCGTTCCAGCAGGCGATCCTTGACTGCCTTGTCGACCGCACGAAGCTGGCGCTCGAGCGGACGAACGCCCGGACGCTGGTGGTCGCGGGCGGAGTAGCGGCAAACGCCCGCGTGCGCGCGGCGCTCGAACGGCTTGCGATCGACGAGGGCCGGAGCTTCGCGGTTCCGCCGGCCTGGCTGTGCACCGACAATGCGGCGATGATCGCCTGGGCCGGCGCCGAGCGCTTCGAGCGCGGGCTTACCGACCCGCTCGACGCTCCGGCGCGGGCGCGCTGGCCGCTCGACGCTCAGGCCGAGAAGGTGCGTGGAGCGGGGGTCAAGGCGTGAGCTTCGAGCGGATCGGCGTGATCGGCGGCGGCGCCTGGGGCACTGCGCTGTCGCAGGTCGCGGCGAGCGGCGGCGGCCACGTCCTGCGGTGGGCGCGCGAGCCCGCGGTGGGCGGGGCGGTCATCGCGAGCCCCGGCAGCCCCTGGGTCGTGCGCGGCGGGCGGCTGGACCCGGCGATCCGCGCGACCGGTGAGCTCGACGAGCTTGCCGGGTGCGACGCCTGGCTGGTGGTCACGCCCGCGCAGCACATGCGCGCGGTTCTCGAAGCCTCGCCCAGGTGCGGCAAGCCGCTGGTGCTGTGCGCCAAGGGCATCGAGGAGCGCAGCGGTCGGCTGCTCCACCATGTGGCGCGGGAGGCCTGCCCGGGCTCGCCGATCGCGGTCCTGTCGGGGCCGACCTTTGCCCACGAGGTCGCCGCAGGGCTGCCGACGGCAGTCACGCTCGCGGCCGAGGACGAGGCTGTGGCCGAGCAGCTTCGCGAGCGGATCGCGCTGCCGACCTTCCGGATCTATTCGACCGACGACGTCGCCGGCGCGGAGATCGGGGGGGCGGTCAAGAACGTGCTGGCGATCGCCTGCGGCGTGGTCGAGGGCAAGGGGCTCGGCCAGAACGCGCGCGCCGCGCTGATCGCGCGCGGCTTTGCCGAAATGACCCGCTTCGGGATCGCCAACGGGGCTCGGGCGGAGACGCTCGCGGGCCTGTCGGGGCTCGGCGACCTGGTGCTTACCTGTTCCTCGACAAGCTCGCGCAACTTCTCGCTCGGCGTCGGAATCGGGCAGGGGCGGCCCGCGGCCGAGCTGATGGCCGACCGCCGCACGGTCGCCGAGGGAGCGTTCACCGCGCCGGTGCTCGCGCGGCTTGCGGCGCAGATGGATGTCGAGATGCCGGTGGTTGCCGCGGTCGAGAGATTGCTGTCGGGCGAAGCCGACGTCGACCAGGTTCTTCTGGAGCTGCTTTCGCGCCCGCCGCGCGCGGAAGCGTTCTGAGCGCCGTGGCGTCAGAAGTCGATCGCGACGCCCTTCTTCTCCCAGTCGCCGTAGCGCGTCGGGTCGAGGCGCTTTTCCTCGCCTGCGGGCGGAGCGCCGGGCTCGGCGTCCTCCGGCTGCGGGACCGGAGGCGATTTGGAGAGATAGGCGGGGACCTTGGGCCGCTTGGTCATGGCCGCAAGATGAGGGCCGGTGACGCCAATGCCAAGCACTGAAGGTGTCGCCGCCCGCCGGGCGGCGCTGCAGATGCTCGATGCAGTGCTTCGCCGCGGGCGGACGCTGGACAGCGCGGCCGACGCTGCGAAGGGCCTGCAGGCCAACGACCGCGCGCTTGCTGTGGCCATTGCCGGCGAAGTGCTCCGCCGTATCCCGGACCTCGACGCACTGGTCGACGGCGCCACTCGCCAGCGCCTGCCGGACGACAGCAAGGCGCGCATGGTGCTGCGCATCGCGCTTGCGCAGAAGGTCGCGCTCGCAACGCCCGATCACGCGCTGGTCGCCACCGCATTGCCACTGGTCGACGGCGGACCGCGGCGGCTGGTCCACGGCGTGCTCGGCACGCTTCTGCGGCGCGGGCTTACGCCGATCGATGCACCGCGGCTGCCGGAGCCCGTCGAGCAGCGCTGGCGGCAGGCCTGGGGCGAGGAGATGGTCATGGCCGCGCGGCGGCTGATCGGACATCGTCCGCCGCTCGACCTCAGCTTTGCCGACGAGGCCGAGGCGCTGGACTTCGCGAAGGCGCAGGGCGGCGTCTCCCTCGCGCCGCGGCACGTGCGGCTGCACGATGCGGGTGCAGTGCACGAGCTGCCCGGGTTCGGCCAGGGGCGGTGGTGGGTGCAGGACCTCGCCGCCTCCGTCCCGGCCCGGCTGATCCCGAGCGACGCTCGCGACGTGCTCGATTTGTGTGCAGCGCCGGGGGGCAAGTCGATGCAGCTTGCCGCGGCCGGGCACCGCGTGACGTCGCTCGATCGGTCCGAAGCGCGGCTCGAGCGGCTGCGCGAGAATTTCGAGCGCACGGGTCTAAGCGCCGAGCTGATCGCCGGCGACGCGCGCGAATGGGAGCCGGATCGGAGCTTCGACGCGATCCTGCTCGACGCGCCCTGCTCGGCGACCGGCACCTTCCGGCGCCATCCGGAGGTGCTCTACCGCGCGCGGCCGCAGGTCATCGCCGACAGCGCCGAGCTTCAGAAGCGCCTGCTCGAGCGCGCGGCGCAATGGCTGAAGCCGGGCGGTGCCCTGGTCTATTCGGTCTGCTCGATGGAGCCCGAGGAGGGCGAGGAGGTCGTCGCCGGCGTGGCCGGCGCAAGCGTGGATCCGGCGATCGGCCCGGCGCGTGAATTGCCCGACTTCGTGACGCCATCGCCGGACGGCGGGGTGCGCATCCTCCCGGGGCTGATCGAGGAGCAGGGCGGGCTCGACGGCTTCTTTGTCGCGCCCCTTGTCCGGAGCGGCGATTAGCGCTTAATCGGTTCCATGCCGATCATCGCCCTGTCGATCCTGTCCGCCGACTTCGCCAGGCTGGGCGAGGAAGTGCGCGCGATCGACGAGGCCGGCGCCGACTGGATCCACATCGACGTCATGGACGGCCATTTCGTGCCCAATTTGACGATCGGGCCGGGCGTGGTGAAGGCGCTTCGGCCCCACACCAGCAAGCCGTTCGACGTCCATTTGATGATTTCGCCCGTCGACCCGTTCCTCGACGGCTTTGCCGAGGCGGGCGCCGACCTGATCACCGTCCATCCCGAGGCTGGGCCGCACCTTCACCGCACGATCCAGCGGATCAAGGCGCTCGGCAAGAAGGCGGGCGTGTCGCTCAACCCGGCCACTCCGGCCAAGATGCTCGACTATGTGCTCGAGGACGTCGACCTCGTGCTGGTGATGAGCGTCAATCCCGGCTTCGGCGGGCAGAAGTTCATTGCAAGCCAGCTCGGCAAGATCGAGGCGGTGGCGAACCGCATCGGCAAGCAGGGGCTGAACGTCGACCTCGAGGTCGACGGCGGGATCGACCCGCAAACCGCGCGCCAGGCGGTCGAGGCCGGAGCGACCGCACTCGTAGCCGGGACACCGGCGTTCCCCGGCGGCCCAGCCTCCTACCAATCAAACATTCGAGCGCTCCGGGGAGAGGGATGAGCGCCGACGCCGCCGCTCAAAGCGCGGTCGTCCGGAAGCTCGCCAAGGGGCCGCTGCTGTCGCGGCTGTTCGGATCGGGGCGCCAGCCGCTCAAGCTGGTCGCCGTCCCGCGCGACCATGTGCAGGGCGAGCGCCGGCGCGGCGAGGCGCTGCTCGCGGGGCGGTTTACGCTTGGAAGCGAGAGCGTGCCGCTGGCCGATCTCGACTTCGCAGCGCTCGGCACCGCGGGTGCGGCCGCCGAGCAGCTGCAGTCCTTTTCCTGGCTGCGCGACCTTGCCGCCGCGGCCTCGCGCGAGAAGGGCGCGCGGATCGCGGAGGGCCTCGCCGGCCGCTGGCTGCTCGCGCACGGGACCCGGGTCGACGAGGCGTGGCGGCCGGACCTGTGGGGGACACGAATCCTCTACTGGACCGCCTACGCGCCCTATCTGCTGTCGAGCCGCGACAGCGGATACCGATCCGCGCTTCTCAACACCTTGGTGCGCGGTGCACGTCACCTCGATTCGAGCGCCGACAAGGCGCCCGCGGGGCTCAAGCGGATCACCGCCTGGGCGGGAGTGGTCGCGGCCGGGCTGCTGGTGCAGGGCGGAGTGCCGCGGGTCGCGCGCGGCGAGCTCGGGCGCACCCGGGCGCTGTCCAACGCGCAGTTCGAGGATGGTGGCCTGATCAGCCGCACCCCGTTCGAGCAGATGCTTCTGGTCGACCGCCTCGCGCTTCTGCGGAATGCCTATTTCGCCGCACGCCAAAGCCTGCCCGACGGGATCGAGGCGGCATCGGCAGCAGCGCTTGCGGCGCTTCATGGCGTCACCATGGGCGACGGCGCGCTGTCGAGCTGGCAGGGCGGCAATCCCGGCGAGGCCGCGCGGATCCATGCGCTGGTCGAAGGCTGCGGGCTTCGCGCCCGGCCGCTGCGCAATGCCCGCGGCTGGGGCTATCATCGGATGTCGGCGCTCGGCACGATCCTGGTGATCGACGCCGCTCCGCCGCCCGCGGCGAAGGTCGCGCCGTCGGGCTGCGCATCGACGCTGGCTTTCGAGCTTTCGGACGGGGCGCAGCGGCTGGTGATCAACTGCGGGGGCCTGTGCCGATTCCGACCGAGCTTGGGAGGAGCTGGTGACGGCGCTTCGCACGACCGCCGCGCACAGCACGCTGACCCTTGGCGACATCAATGCGACCGCGATCCTGCCCGACGCCTCGCTTGGCAAGGGGGTCGAGGACGTGAAGGTCGAGCGCAACGAGGACAATGACTGCAGCCGGCTGGAAGCGAGCCACGACGGCTATGTCCGCGGCTTCGGCCTGATCCACAAGCGAAGCCTGATGCTCGGCAATGACGGCAAGGAATTGCGCGGCGCCGACCAGCTCATCCCCAAGGGGCGCCGCAAGATCCGCGGTTCGGCCGCTTATGCGGTGCGCTTCCATCTGGCCCCCGGGGTCGAGCCGGTGATTACCGCGGACGGAATGGGCGCGATCCTGCGTTCGCCGGGCGCTCCGCCGTGGAAGTTCCGCTGCCGGGGCGCGAACCTGGCCGTCGAGGAAAGCCTCATGGTTGACGGGGCCGGCGAGCCGGTGCGCACGTCGCAGCTGGTGATCCAAGGCGAAGTGGCGTCGCTCGGCGGGGAAATCGGGTGGCAGTTCCGCCGCTCGAGCTGACATGAGGACGAGAAGATGACCGACCTGGTGCCGGTAAGGCGCGCGCTGGTTTCGCTTTCCGACAAGAGCGGGCTGGAAGGCCTCGCCGGAGCGCTTGCCGCACGCGGGGTGGAGCTGGTGTCGACCGGCGGGACTGCGGCGAGGCTGCGCGAGCTGGGCCATCAGGTGCGCGACGTTTCCGACCTCACCGGCTTTCCCGAGATGATGGACGGGCGGGTGAAGACGCTTCACCCGAAGGTTCATGGCGGGCTTCTCGCGGTACGGGACAATGCCGAGCATGTTGCGGCGATGGAGGCGCACGGAATCGCGGCGATCGATCTGGTGGTCGTCAATCTGTACCCGTTCGAGGCGACCGTCATGCGCGGCGCGGACCGCGACGAGATCATCGAGAATATCGACATCGGCGGGCCGTCGATGGTGCGGTCGGCGGCGAAGAACCATGCGCATGTCGCGATCCTCACCGACCCGGCGGACTATGACGCGCTGATCGAAGAGGTTGAGAGGTATGACGGAGCGACATCACTCGCGCTTCGCAAGCGGCTGGCGGCAAAGGCTTTTGCGCTGACGGCGGCCTATGATTCGATGATCTCGCAATGGTTCGCCTTTGGCGACCAGGGCGAGCGGTTTCCCCAGACCTGGACCTTCTCGAGCAAGCTCAGGATGGGCCTGCGTTATGGCGAGAACCCGCACCAGCAGTCCGCGCTCTACGTGCCTGTCGGGCCGCACGCGCCGGGGATCGCTCAGGCGGAGCAGGTCCAGGGCAAGGAGCTCAGCTACAACAATCTCAACGATGCGAATGCGGCGCTCGAGCTTGCTGCCGAGTTCCGCGACGGGCCGGCGGCCGTGGTGATCGTCAAGCATGCAAACCCGTGCGGAGTGGCGAATGGCGACACGCTGGTGGGGGCGTGGGAGGACGCACTCGCCTGTGACAGCGTCTCAGCCTTCGGCGGGATCGTTGCGACGAACCGGCCGCTCGATGCAGCGACGGCCGAAGCGATCACCCGGATCTTCACCGAGGTCGTGATTGCGCCGGGTGCCGACGACGAGGCGAGGGCGATCTTCGCGCGCAAGAAGAACCTGCGCCTGCTGCTGACCGGCGGGCTTCCCGATCCAGCACGCGGCGGGCAGGCGATTGCCGTGATTGCCGGCGGACTGCTGGTGCAGGATCGCGACAATGGCTCGGTCACGCCCGACCAGCTCAAGGTGGTGACCAGGCGCCAGCCGACCGATGAAGAGCTTCGCGACTGCCTGTTCGCCTGGACCGTCGCCAAGCACGTGAAGTCCAACGCGATCGTTTATGCCAAGGGTGGAGTGACCGCAGGCATCGGTGCGGGCCAGATGAACCGGCGCGACAGCGCCCGGATCGCGGCGATCAAGGCCAGGGAAGCGGCCGAGAAACATGGCTGGAGCGAGCCGCGCACCGTGGCCTCGGCGGTCGCGTCGGATGCCTTCTTCCCGTTCGCCGACGGGCTTCTTGCCGCTGCGGAAGCGGGCGCGACGGCAGTGATCCAGCCGGGCGGGTCGATCAGGGACGAGGAGGTGATCGCGGCCGCCGATCAAGCCGGTCTAGCGATGCTGTTCACCGGCGTTCGGCACTTCCGCCACTAGGCGCTCAGCGGGGCGCCTGAGGGCTCTCCGCCGGAGTCGGCAGGCTCATCTGCTCGATGTCGGCCTTGCGCATTCGAAACAGCTCGCGGTCCTCGGCGCCGAAGCCCCTGGTCCACAGCAAATAACCGAACACGAGCAGGATCGCGGGAATGCCGAACAGCAGCTCGGCCCATTCGGGCAGCAGGATGGCGAGCTGACCGACCACGGCGGCTGCCGCGGCCGCCCACACCAGCGGCCAGCGCCAGCCCGACACCGGGCCGCCGAGCAGGCGGTGCAGAAGCCAGCTCTTGGCGACCGCGGCAAAGGCGAGCGCGAGCAGAAGCCCGATCGCCGGGCCGGTCGCCTGCCACATCACCTCCAGCTCATAGTCGCGCATGATCAGGATCGCGGCGACCGACAGCCCGGCCTGGAGCACGATCATCGTCAGGCTGATGACCATGTTGCGATGACGAGCGACATAGATCAGCGCGCCCTCGCTTACCGCGGCCATCGCCGCGACGACTTCGGCCGCAAGCAGAAAGGCGAGAGCGGCGGCGCCGGCGACGAAGGCCGGGCCCATCAGCCCGAGCACGTCCTCGCCCGGGATTCCGAGCGCAAGCGCGACCCCCATCTGCATGCCGATGACCCAGAAGCCGACCTGGCGAACCTGCCTTGCCACCCCCAGCCTGTCCCCGGCGGCGAGGTTGCGCGCGATTACGGGCCCGAGGATCGGGTCGAAGCTGGTCTTCAGCTTGGACGGAAGCGAGGCGACGTTCTGCGCGACATAATAAATGCCGACGACGGCCGGCGAGAAGAACAGCCCGAGCACCAATATGTCGACTCGGCGCGAGCCCCATTCGACCGCATCCGCGGCGGCGAGCGGAAAGTTGCGCCGCGTCATTCGCCACAGGGCGATCGGCTGCGGATTCCAGCCATGCGGCAGCCCGTAGCTTTTGAGGAACGGGATGGCCGAGGCGGCCAGCGCGGCGAGCATCGACAGCGCGTAGGCGAGGATCAGGCCGTCGCGCTTCGATACGAAGGCGAGGACCAGCGCGGCGATGCTGAGCACCCACGGCTCGACGATCGCGCGTGCGCGCACCGTTGCGCCGACGTCGTTGCGGTAGGCGAGCGCCGACAGCATCACGTCCGACCAGGCGAGCGCAATGACGGCGACCGGAAGCAGCCATTCGAGCCCGTGGATCTCGCTGTTCGGGAACATCGCCTGAGGAAAGGCGAACAGCAGGGCCATGCCGATCACCGAACCCATCGCGCCGACCAGAAGCGCGTCCCACACCACGCAGACGTGCGGCTTGTCGGTGTGCGCGAGCTGCTCGGCCAGCCCGCGCTTCAGCCCCAGGGTCGCGAGCTGGGCGGCGAACTCGACGATCATGATCGCATAGGCGAAGCGGCCGAGCGCCTCGGCGCCGTAGATTCGGCCGGCAATGAACAGGAAGGGCAGGCGCGCCGCGAGCCGGAGCACGAAGCCGAGGAAGTTGATCCGGCCGCCGCGGGCGAGGACCGCGAGGTCGGCAGCAGGCGGCGCCGCTGGGTCGGGCCTGGCGCCCGGGCTCAATGCGCGGCGCCCCAATGCTCGCCCCAGCCGACATCGACATCGAGCGGGACGTCGAGCGTCATCGCCGGCTCGGCGGCCTGTTCCATCACTCGCCGGACGACGACGGCGGCTTCCTCCTCGCGGCCGTCGGGCACTTCGAACACCAGCTCGTCGTGCACCTGGAGCAGCATTCGCACGCCGTCGAGCCCGGCCTGGCCAAGCGCATCGTCCATCCGCGCCATCGCCCGCTTGATCAAGTCGGCGCTGGTTCCCTGGATCGGCGCGTTGATCGCCGCCCGCTCGGCGCCGCCGCGGATCGACGGATTGGGCGAGCGGATGTTGGGGAAGAAGTGGGTCTTCCGGCCGAACAGGGTCTGCGTGTAGCCGTTGGCCCGAGCGAACTGCAGCGTGTCATCCATGTACGCGCGGATGCCGGGAAAGCGCTCGAAGTAGCGCGCGATGATCGCCTGGCCCTCGTCCTTCGAGACGCCCATCCGCGACGCGAGGCCCCACGGCGACACGCCGTAGAGGATTGCGAAATTGACCGTCTTGGCCTTGTTGCGGCTTTCGCGGTCGCTCGAGCCGAACAGCTCCTCGGCGGTCATGTTGTGGATGTCCGCCTTCGCGCGGAACGCCTCCTTGAGCTGGGGCACGTCGCCCATGTGGGCAGCGAGCCTCAGCTCGATCTGGCTGTAGTCGGCGCTCATCAGCACATGGCCGGGCTCGGCAACGAAGGCGTCGCGGATCTTGCGGCCGAGCTCGGTACGGATCGGGATGTTCTGCAGGTTCGGGTCGTTCGACGACAGCCGCCCGGTCTGCGCGCCGGTCAGGCTGAAGCTGGTGTGGACCCGCCCGGTCTCGGGATTGATCACGGCCTGGAGAGCGTCGGTGTAGGTCGACTTGAGCTTGGTCAGCTGGCGCCAGTCGAGGACGAGGCGCGCGCATTCCACGCCCTCCGCCCCGAGCCGCTCGAGCTCGTTGACGTCGGTCGAATAGGCCCCGCTCTTGCCCTTGCGCCCGCCCTTGAGGCCCAGGCGCTCGTACAGCACCTGGCCGAGCTGCTGGGTCGAGCCGATGGTGAACGGGCCGCACGCGGCTTCGAAGATGCGCTGCTCGAGCGCGGCGATCTCGGTAGCAAAGTCGCGGCTCAGCTGCGCGAGATAGTCGCGATCGACCTTCACTCCGCGGCGCTCCATCCGGCCGATCACCGGGACCAGCGGCCGGTCCACGCGCTTGTAGACCCGCTCGGCATGCTCGGCGGTCAGGCGGGGCCTGAGCCGCTGCCACAGGCGAAGAGTGATGTCCGCGTCCTCGGCCGCATATTCCGTCGCCTCGCGCAGCGGCACCCGGTCGAAGGTGATCTGCTTCGCGCCCGTCCCGCACAGCGACTTGAAGGCGATGCATTCATGCTCGAAGTGGAGCTTGGCGAGCTCGGTCAGATTGTGGCCGAAGCCGTAGCGACCGGCGTCGAGGTCGAAGCTCATCAGCATCGTGTCGTCGAACGGCGCGACGGTGATGCCGGCCTTGTCGAACATCACCCAGTCGTACTTGAGGTTGTGCCCGACCTTGACCACCGCCGGGTCCTCGAGCAGCGGCTTCAGCCGATCGAGCACCAGCCCCAGCGGCAGCTGGCTTGGAGTCTCGGAATAGAGGTCGCTGCCGACGTGGCCGACCGGAATGTAGCAGGCGCGGTTGGGGCCCGTCGCGAGGCTGATCCCGGCGAGCCGCGCGATGATGCAGTCGATGCAGTCGGTCTCCGTGTCCACGGCGACGAAGCCGTGGGCCCGGGCTTCGTCGATCCAGCGGTCGAGCGCAGCCTCGTCCGTCACCGTCTCGTATCTGGAGAAGTCGATTTCGATCTTCTCGGGCCCCTCGGGGCGGGGCATGGCCTCGGGCTTTCGCGGCTCGATCGATGCCGCGACGTCATTGCGCACGGTCGCGCCGGTGTTCGGGCCGCCGTTGCCGACCATGCGCGTGAGCAGCGACTTCCAGCCCTGGTCCTCGAGAAACGCCCTGAGCGGCTCCTTGGGAATGCCCTTGATCGCGAGCTCCTCGAGCGGTTCGGGCAAAGGCGCTTCGCACACCAGCCGAACGAGCTCGCGCGACAGGCGCGCATCGTCGGCATGCTCGATCAGCGACTGCTTGAGCTTGGGCTTGCCGATCTGGTCGACGCTCGCGAGCACCGCCTCGAGATTGCCGAACTGCTGGATCAGCGCCGTGGCGGTCTTCGGGCCGATGCCGGGGACGCCGGGCACATTGTCTACGCTGTCGCCCATCAGCGCGAGCACGTCGCCGACGCGGTCCGGCCCGACGCCGAACTTCTCCCTGACCGTCTCCTCGGTGATGCGGCGATCGTTCATCGTGTCGAGCATGTCGACGTGGCCGTCCTCGACCAGCTGCATCAGATCCTTGTCGGAGCTGACGATCGTCACCTTCCAGCCGGCCTTTTTCGCCGCGGTCACGTAGCAGGCGATGATGTCGTCGGCCTCGAGGCCCTCCTCCTCGATGCACGGGATCGAAAAGGCGCGGGTCGCGGTGCGGATCAGCGGGAATTGCGGGACCAGGTCCTCCGGCGGCGGCGGGCGATGCGCCTTGTAGCCGTCATACAGCTGGTTGCGGAACGTCTGCTCGGACTTGTCGAGGATGACGGCCATGTGGGTCGGCCCCTCGGCCTTGTTGAGGCCGTCGGCGAGCTTCCACAGCATGGTCGTGTAGCCATAGACCGCGCCGACATTCATTCCGTGGCGGTTGGTCAGCGGCGGAAGCCGGTGATAGGCGCGGAAGATGTAGCTCGAGCCGTCGACGAGATAGAGGTGGTTGTCGGTCCGGCTGTTCTGGGCTTCGCGCATCAACGCGCGGGTTTAGCAGGGTGGCGGCGCGATGCCAGTGAGCGCGGCAAAGCCGGTTCCTTAAGATGCATTGCGGCCGCCCTGGCAGGTCGGCCGCATGGTTGGGCGCAGTGGCCCGTGAGTGAGCCGGCTGGCTTACTTGCAATCGGCTCCGCGCTTGCTTGCGGACAGATTGGCGCGGGCCCTGGCGTTCACCATCGCCGAGACGTTCTTCCCGTGCTTCTGGACTCTCGCGGCAGCCTGCAGGCTCGCCGCGGCCGCGCCGGACACTGCGGCGTTGCCCGCGCGCACGTGCTTCGTCACGTTCAGATTGCCCGTGACAATCGCGTTGCCGCTGCCCAGCGTCCCGGCGCCGGGGCAACCAAGGCATTGAAGCACCTGGCGCGTGAGTGATGGCTTGCCACCCGCGTACGCCGGCGACGTGGCCAGTGCGAGTGCTCCCCCGGCAATCAGGATCAGCTTAAACATTGCAATTCTCCTTGTTACCGACCGGGTCCAGGGATTGGGCCCTTATCAAGGAGAACGACAGCGGATCCTGATTTCATCCGGAATGGATGATTAGTTGGCGCGAACTCGCTCGGGCTCGACCCGGCAGCTGTTGCACACGATCCCGCGACCCACTCGGCCGACGCCCGGCCGAGCTTCCGCCGACAGCTTCTGCAGCGACCCGAGCAGCGCCAGCCGACCAGCCGCAAGCGGCGCAGCGAAGCTCGTTCCGCGCACTCGCGCATAGCCGTTGCGGGGGCGCGCTGCCGCCATGTGGGCGGCCGGCGCGGCGAAGTCGATGTGCGCCGCATTGCCCGCTTCGGGGAGCGCTCGCCCGCGTGCATCGACGCCGGTGATGGCGATCACGCCGGGGTAGGAGGCGGGAAATTGCGGCGGGGATGCGGGCCCGTCGTTGCTGACTGCAGCGACGATCTGGATGTTGCGCGCTCGAACGCCCTTGATTGCTGCCGCAAGCAGCCGGTTCGAAGGGCCGACCAGGCTGATGTTGATGACTGAAGGCCGCTTCGAGGCGAGCCAGCCGAGCGCCCAGACGATCGCGCTTGTCGAGCCCGCGGAGCGCTTGCCGCCGTACACGTCGGCGACCGCGAGGGAGGCGCTCTGAGCCGCGCCTTGGAACGCACCGTGGCGCCCGACGAGCAGCGACGCGACGGCGGTTCCGTGGCCGGTCGCGGCGACGGGGCCCGCGAAGCCCCTCTGTTCGATGGTCGCGGCGCCAAGCGCCGGATGAGCCCCGACGCCGCCGTCGATCATGCCGATGACGGGCCGTGCCGCTGTTCCCCGAGCGGCCGGAGCCCTGGCGGGCCGTAGCGCCCCACCTGCCGGCTGGTAGACGTGATCGAAGTCCGCCTGCGCTCCAGGCACGATCGACCGCAGCCGGCGCAATGCCTGGACCGCGCTCAGGCCGCGTGGCACCGCCAGCTCGGTGAAGCGAACCCCGAGCTGGGGCTCGACCATGTTCGAGATTACGAAAAATCCCCGTGCCCTGGCGCGGCGCAGGACGCTTTCGTCGGCATTGAGCAGAACGAGCTTGCCGCGCACGATCGGGTTACCCTGGGCGTCCGTTTCCAGCACCAGCGATTCCTCGCGCACAAGCTCCTGCAGCCGCCGCTTGCGCGCGGCCTCCAGCGTGGCGGGCGGGGCAGCCGATCGGTCGATGACGAAAGCCGGCCCGGAAAGCCGGTGCGTCGTGCTGCCGGCATGCGCGACCTGGCGGGTGACCAGCGAAGTCGTGCGAGGCAGATCGAGAGAGACGCTGGACCTGATTGCTTCAACCTCGTTCGGCAGCCCGGTCGCCGGCAGCGCCGTGCTCGGCAGCGGCGCGTTCGGCAGCGGCATGGTTCCTGTTGCAGTCAGCGCGCCCTGCTTGACCGAGGTGACGGTCCGGACGATCGGCAGCTTGCCGGCTTTGGGGAGCTTCGGCACGGCCACAGCGCCGCGAGGCGGAACCGGCTTTTTGGTTTTGACGGGGACGGTCACGACCGGCGGCTTGGGCACGGCGGGGGTAGTCACCGGAGGCTTGGGGAGCGCGGGGAGCGGAGCCAGCTGGGCAGCCGCGCCGCCTGCAATCACAGCAGCAGCGACAACGCCGGTTGCCCATCGAGTGCAGCGTGGCATAGGCCAGCGCTTCCTCTCATGCTCTAAACGTCTGGGCGGCGGGGGTTTATCCACAGATACGGCCGCGTATCAAAAAAGGATGCTGTAGAAAAAGGACAGCCGCCGATCCTTGGTGTAGCCGGCGAAGGGCTTGTCGAGCACCGCGGCGCCCTCGACGCCGAGCTGGATGCGGTCCTTGTAGCGCGCGCGAACACCCATGCCGGCCGAGGCAAGGTCGAACTTCTGTTCGGGGAAGACGTCGCGCCGCCTGACCTTCAGCTTGGCTGCGTCGGCAAAGGCGTAGATCTCGCTCTGCGCAAAGTTCTCGGCGGAGATCGGCCGGTAGGCGAGCTCGAGAAACCCGCCATGGCCGGTGTCGCCGGTCAGGATGCCCGTGTCGAACGCGCGGCCAAGGGTTGCTCCGCCGATCGACAGGAGCTCGGCCGCGGGCAGTGCATCGCGCGTGAATGGGTCTGCGCGTGCGCCCGCCCGAGGAGGCGGGACGCAAGCTGACGTTCATAGGTGCCGGTCGCGTTGAACTTGGTGAAGGTCACGTCGGCAAGGTCGAGGGTCGTGCGCGCGTCGAAGATGTCGAGCCCGCGCGACAGCGTGCCGCCAAGCGTCAGGTCGTGCGTTTCGTCGGCATCGACGAAGGTGCCCGCGAGGCGCGCCGCGCGCGTGCGTTCGGTCGCGATCACATTGCCGAAGGCGGCATTGTTGCTGTTGATTCCGTCGATTGCGAAGCTCACGTCCGCGGCCTGCTCGGCGCGCCGGATCAGCGGGTAGGTCAGGGTCACCGCGGCGAGCTTCGCGCGGCCGCGCACGTCGAGATCGCGCGCCTTGGTGCGAAGGAAGCCCAGGCTTCCCGACAGGTTGAGCCCGCTCGCCCCGATGGGCAGCGAATAAGCGGTCTCGAGCAGCCGGTAGCGCTTCGGATTGGGGGTGGCGCCGGCGGTGAAGCTCAGCTGATCGCCGTCGGTCAGCAGCTTGTAGGCATCGACGCCGGCATTCAGCACGACGTCGCCGAGCAGGCTTGGGCCCCGGTTGTTGATCCCGACCGCGCCCTGCACGCGCTCCTGCCTGGGCGTGATCGACACGTTGACCGACGCATCTCCCTCCGGGTCCTCGAACGAGGAGTCGAAGGTCAGGCCCGGGATCGACTGCATCAGCGCCGTATGGCGCTCGAGCCGGCCGCGGCTCAGCGGCCTTTGCCCGACGAGCCTCTGGGCACGCCTGCGCAGCAGCGGGAAGGCGTTCGGGTCGCCGGCAAAGGTGGTGGATTCAACCCAGCCTTCGGTCAGCGACACCGTGACGACGCCGTTGCTGAGGTCTGGTCGGGGACGGAGACGGTGAAGAGCGCGATGTCGGTACGCTCATAGGCCTTGGACAAGGCGCCGGCGAGCTCGGTCAGGGTCTCGCGGGTCGCCGGCCGGCCGATGAAGGCTCGCGCGGCCTCAGCCACCGCCGACGGCGCCTCGGCGCCCTCAAACCGGATTTCGCTGATCGGCTGCGCCACGCCCTGGCTCTCGACGGCGGCGGTGCCGCCCCGCGTGCGCCCGGACGGCGCGGTGGTGCGCGGCCGCTGATCGAGGCGGTTGCGGCGCAGGTCCTGCTCGACCGCCGGTTGTTGCGCAGCTGCCGCCGCCGCCAGGAACGATACGAGCACGAGCCCCTCCCGCTCTTCTTCAGACGCATTTGAGCACAGAGCGCGATTTACGCCTGATTAACAGCAGGGCTTGCCGAGAGCTCCCTTGACGCTTCCGGTCGCACTAGTGGCTGCGCCGGCAACTCTGCCAGCGGCCGAGTTGCGAGGGAGCAATGTCCCTGCAGCGGTCCTTGCGCTCGTGACCGCGCTGGTCGCCGAGCCACGGCCGCCGCCGACCTGCGCCAGCGCTCCGCCGCCCGATCCGCCGCCGCGGCCGACCTGCACACGGCGCCCCGCGACCTGCACCACCGCGCCGCCCCGGCTGCCGGCGGCTGCGATGCGCGTTCCACCGGCGCTGCCCAGCACGCTGTTGCCGAGCAGTGACACGGGACCACGGACCACGCGACCCACCTTGAGATCGATGGCGACCCCGTCTCCGACCATCCCGCCGACGCTGTTGAGCAGGACCGAGGTGCCGCTCGCCAGCTGGACCACCGTCTGGCCGGTCGAGTGACGCGGGCCGGTGGCGGTGCCGCCCAGGACGACGGTGCGCGAGCCGCTGCCGATCAAAAGATTGCGGATCTTACGAGAGGGGCATTGCCGCCGGTTCGCGCAGTGCCGCCGAAAGGCGCTCTGCCGATCGAGGAATGCTCGTCCCCGGCGACTTCGAACGAGCCGTCCGAGCCGATCTCCGCAACACGAAACTCTCGGTGAGTGGAGCAGCCGGTAGAGGCGATTGCTGCCGCGGCTGCGAAAACCGTTCCAATTCCGGACATACGCGTCACGGCGCTACTCCCGAAACTGGCAGGCAAACAGCGCCGCCGCGTGCTACTTCGTGCACCAACAGAACTGGACCAATAACGCACCACCGTGGTCTTCGGCCCCGCCTTGACGGCCAGCACTGCTTAAAAACGACCGCAGAGGGCAATTTCATCCGCCGTCGTGATCGATGCGCGGGAGCCGAACTGCCCATTTCGTTACTTCGCCGACCCGCTGCGCTCAGGGCACCAGCACCGTGTCCTTCGCCTCGGCCAGCATCTCCGGGTAATGCGTGTAATGCAGCCCGCGGCTTTCCCGCCGCGCGAGGGCCGAGCGGACGATCAGGTCGGCGACCTCCACCAGGTTCCTCAGTTCGATGATGTCGGGCGTTACGCGAAAGTGCGCGTAATAATCGTGCGCTTCCTGGCGGATCAGGTCGATCCGCCGCTTGGCCCGCTCGAGCCGCTTGGTGGTGCGGACGATCCCGACATAGTTCCACATGAAGCGGCGGATCTCGCCCCAGTTCTGCTGGACGACGACTTCCTCGTCGCTGTCGGTCACCCGGCTTTCGTCCCACGCCCGGACTTGCGGAGGCTCGGCAAGGCTGGCCCAGCTTTCGAGGATGTGCCGCGCCGCGCCTCGCCGAACACCAGGCATTCGAGCAGGCTGTTCGACGCGAGGCGGTTCGCGCCATGAAGGCCCGACTGAGTGACTTCGCCCGCGGCATAGAGGCCGGGAGCGTCGGTGCGGCCGTGCAAGTCCACGACCACGCCTCCGCAGGTGTAGTGCTGCGCGGCACCACCGGGATGGGCGCGCTGGTCATGTCGATGCCGAGCGACAGCAGCCGTTCGTAGATGGTCGGGAAATGGCTGCGAACGAAATCGGCGTCGCGGTGCGAGATGTCGAGGTGGACGTATTCGAGTCCCAGGCGCTTGATCTCGTGGTCGATCGCCCGGGCGACGATGTCGCGCGGGGCAGCTCGGCGCGCTCGTCGAAGCGGGGCATGAAGCGCTCGCCCCCACCCTCGAAGCCGCCGGGATCCTGAGCTGCCCGCCCTCGCCGCGAACCGCCTCGGTGATCAGGAAGTTCTTGACCTGCAGATTGTAGAGGCACGTCGGGTGGAACTGCATGAATTCCATGTTCGAGAATCGGCAGCCCGCGCGCCAGGCCATGGCGATCCCGTCCCCGGTCGCTCCGCGAGGAGCGGTCGAATAGAGATAGGCGCGCCCGCGCCCCGCCGGTCGCGAGCACGGTTGCGCGCGCGGTCAGCGCTTCGACGCGCCTGAGCGCCGGTTGTAGGCGTAGACCCGTGGACTGAGCCGCTGGTCGAGAAGCTCGCCGCGTGCCGGCCGGTGATCAGGTCGATCGCGACCATGTCGGGGATGAGCGTGATGTTCGGGTGCCGGGCCGCCGCGGCTTCGAGCGCCTGCTGGACCGCTGCTCCGGTCGCGTCGGCGACATGGACGATGCGCCGGTGGCTGTGGCCGCCTTCGCGGGTCAGATGCCAGCGCTTGCCCTCGGCCCCGCCTGCGAACGGGACGCCGAGCTCTGCCAGATGCTCGATCGCGCGCGGTGCCGCGGCGACCACGTGCTCGACGACCGCCTGGTCGTTGAGGCCTGCGCCGGCGATCATCGTGTCGTCGATATGCGCCTCGAAGCTGTCGCCTTCCTCGAGCACCGCGGCGATGCCGCCCTGCGCCCAGCCGGTCGCGCCTTCGTTGGTAGCGCCCTTGGCGATCACCGCGACCTTGCGGCTTTGTGCAAGGTTGAGCGCGGCGGTGAGGCCTGCGGCGCCCGAGCCGACGACGATCACGTCGGCGGTCGCGGTCATTTGGTCGAGACCAGGCTCAGGAACACGTCCTCGAGGTCGGGCTCGCGGGTGCGCACGTCGACGATCGCGTGACCGTCACGCTGGACTGCGGCAAGCACTTCGCCGGCGTTCACCCGGTCCTTGCGGTAGGTGATCTCGATCGTGCGCTCGTCGAGGCGCTGGATCTTCTCGAAGCAGGGCGCATGCGGAGGCTGGTCGACGTCCTGGTCGAACGTCACCAGCACCGATTTCTCCTGCGCCCTGGCGATCAGCTCTCGAGTCGGCTCGTTGGCGACGAGCCGGCCGTGGTGGATGATCGCGATCCGGTTGCACAGCTCCTCGGCCTCCTCGAGGTAGTGGGTGGTGAGGACGACCGTCACTCCGGCCGCGTTGAGCTCGCGAACATAGGCCCACAGCTGGCGGCGAAGCTCGACGTCGACGCCTGCGGTGGGCTCGTCGAGCACGAGGATCGGCGGGGAATGGACCATCGCCTTGGCGACCAGCAGCCGCCGCTTCATCCCGCCCGACAAGGTGCGCGCATAGGCGTCCGCCTTGTCGGTGAGGTGCATCGCGGCGAGCAGCGCGTTCGTGTTTCGCGCCGGGGCGGAACTCGCGTACAGGCCGGCGGATCTCGAGCGTCCTGCGCGGCGTGAAGAAGAAGGATCGAAGATGATCTCCTGCGGCACGATGCCGATCGCGCGCTTGGCGTTGCGCGGATGCTGGTCGAGGTCGAAGCCCCCCAGATCGACACCTTGCCCGAACTTTTGACGACGAGCGCGGCAAGGATGTTGATCAGGGTCGACTTGCCCGCGCCGTTGGGTCCGAGCAGGCCGAAGATCTGCCCGCGCGGAACGTCGACGCTGACCGCGTCGAGCGCGAGCTTGGGCTTGGCACCGCTGGCAGCATAGGTCTTCGACAGCTGCTCGATGCGAATTGCGGGCTCGGGGTGTCCATCGCCTCCCGCGCATAGCGGGCCGCGGCGGCAAGGCGACAAGGTAAACCGCTTACCCTGTCCGTCCAACTGGCCTTGACGCCACTGGTTTACCGCACGCTGGCAAATGAGCCGCGCGCGCACCTTCGCCCTCGCAATCTCGGGGCTGCTGTCCCTTGCGGCGACGGCGCCGGCCCATGCTGCGCCGCTCGGTCCCGACAAGAACGCGACCGCGACGGTGGTGATCAGGCGCCCGCCGAGCTGCGCAACCTGCAGGAGCTCGACTTCGCCTCTCTGGCGGTGGCCAGCGCCGGCACCGCCATCGTCGACCCGAACACCGACACGATGACGACGACCGGCGGAGTGCTGCACGCCGCCGGAACTCCGTCTGCAGCGTGTTCGAGGGCGTTTCGCCGGCCAAGGCGGTGGTGATCATCCGCCTGCCGACGACCCGATCACCGTCACCCGCATCGGCGGCACCGAGACCATGACCGTGTCCGACTGGACGGTTTCGGACAACGCCAGGCGCACCGTCGCGGCCCGGGAGCCGTTCGACTTCAACGTCGGCGGGACATTGTACGTCAACGCGGACCAGGCCGAGGGAACCTATGTCGGCACGTTCAGCGTGGACGTCAGTATCCCTGATTCATCCGCAGCCGCCGTTGAAGCGCGGCTGCGCCATCGCTACCTGCGGCCGATGGATCGTCCGCCGCGTCCGCCAACGGCATCCCGCCGCCGGAGGTCTTCAAGGTCACAACCGTGCAGGTCGCCTGCGACGGGTCGGGCGAGTTTCGCCCGCGCTCGGCCACCCGCGCGTGTTCCTGCGCATCGAGCCCGACGTCGGCTTCGTCGAGTGCGGCTATTGCGACCGCCGCTTCATCTTCGAGGGCGGACCGGCGGACAAGCCCGCATGAGCGCCGATCCGCGCCGCTTCCTCTACCGCGACGGAGGGCTCGACCTCGACGGCGCCAGGCAGCTCGCGGCCACGCATTTGTCGGCGCACGACGATGGCGAGCTCTACCTGCAATATTCGGCGCGAGGCGTTCGGCTTCGACGATGGCCGGCTGAAGACCGCCGACTACAACACCGCCTCGGGCTTCGGCCTGCGCGGAGTGTCGGGCGAGACGACGGCCTTCGCCCATGCCAACGAGATCAGCGCGGCCGCGATCGAGCGCGCCGCCGCGACCCTGAAACTGCTCGATCCGGTAAAGGGCGCGCCAGCGGCAGCGCCGCCGCGCACCAACCAGGCGATGTACGGCGCGGACGATCCGCTGTCGGCCATCCCGTTCGCGAAGAAGGTCGCTGTGCCAGGCGATCGACGCCGCCGCGCGCGCGCGACCCGCGCGTTGCCCAGGTCGCGGTTTCGCTCGCCGCGAGCTGGAGCGTGATCGACATCGTCCGCGCCGACGGCTTCGTTGCGCATGACGTGCGCCCGCTGGTGCGCCTCAACGTGCAGATCGTCGCCAAGGACGGCAGCCGCCGCGAGACCGGCTCGCACGGCCTGGGCGGCCGCTATCTCTATGACAGCCTGTTCGACGAAACCGTGTGGAGCCGGACGATCGCCATCGCGCTCGCCCAGGCGCTGACCAACCTCGGTCGGTCGCTGCTCCCGCCGGCGAGATGCCGGTCGTGCTCGGCCCCGGCTGGCTGGAGTGCTTCTGCACGAGGCGGTCGGCCACGGGCTCGAGGGCGACTTCAACCGCAAGGGCACGTCGGCCTTTTCCGGACGGATCGGCGAGCGCGTCGCGGCGCCAGGGTGACGGTGATCGACGATGGCGCGATCGCCAGCGGCGCGGGTCGCCTGACGATCGACGACGAGGGCACCCCGACCGGGCGGACGGTGCTGATCGAGGATGGCATTCTGAAGGCTATCTTCAGGACCGGCTGAATGCCCGGCTGATGGGCATGGAGCCGACCGGCAACGGCCGCCGCGAAAGCTTTGCCCATGCGCCGATGCCGCGTATGACCAACACCTTCATGCTCGCCGGGAAGGACGATCCGGGCGAACTCGTCAGCCGCGTGCAGGACGGCATCTACGCCAAGAAGCTTCGGCGGCGGCCAGGTCGACATCACCAGCGGCAAGTTCGTCTTCTCCTGCACCGAGGCGTACCGGATCCGCGGCAGGATTGCCGAGCCGATCAAGGGCGCGACGCTGATTGGCGACGGCCGACCGTGCTCAACCGGGTCAAGGGCATCGGCAACGACCTCGAGCTCGACGAGGGCGTCGGCGTGTGCGGGAAGGGCGGCCAGTCGATCCCGGCCGGCGTGGGCCAGCCGACGCTGCTGATCGACGGCCTCACCGTGGGCGGCACCGCGACCGCGCCGGAGAGCGGCTGGATGGCTTCGCTGAGCTCGCAATGACGATCGACTGGGTCGCGGACCTGCTGCGCTTCTGGTTCGGACTTGCCAAAGAGCAATGGTGGAACGGCGGGCCCGAAGTCGACGAGGAGATCCGCCGCCGCTTCCTCGACACCTGGACCGAGAAAAGCCAGCTTCCCGTGACGCCTTTCTTGTCGACCCGCTCAGCGCGCTCGGCGCAGTCATCCTGTTCGACCAGGTGCCGCGCAGCATCTTTCGTGGACACGCCGACCAATATGCGACCGACCATCTCGCGCTTGGCATCGCGCGCGGCGGTAGAGCGCGGCTTCGACGAGGCGCTCGAACCTCGAGCGCGGCTTCCTCTACATGCCGTTCCAGCACAGCGAGAACCCGGCGGACAGAAGCAGTCGCTGCAATTGTTCACCGCGCTGGGTGACGGCGAGATGCGCCACTACGCGAAGCTCCACCACGACATCGTCGAGCGCTTCGGGCGCTTCCCGCACCGCAATGCGGTGCTCGGCGCAAGCCGCGGCCGCAGGAAGTTGCGGCGGGCGAGGTGGTCCCTGGTAATGGCGCTGGTGGAGCTCGCCCAGTTCCAGACCAAGGTTCAGGCCGACCTCGCCCGGCTGCTGCTCGAGCATGCCGACATCCACGTCGTGCTGTTCGACGAGGCGATCAACTATGTGCTCGGCCCGTTCATGCCGATCCGGCTGATGGTCCGGGAGCAGGACTATGGCTGCGGCAGAAATCCTCATCGACGAGGGGCTGCGCGAGAGCAGGTGCTCGATCGGCGTGAGGTCGACGCCGGCCGCGGCGGCTCGGCGCTCGATCTCCCCGCGCGCAACCCTTCCCTGCTGCGCGCCATTGCCCAGGCGAGCGACGAGCGCATGCCGCTCCGGCAGAAGGCGAGCAGCTTGCCGTCTTCGCATGCGTCGAACGCGTCGAGCATCGCCTCCGCATCGGCCGGGCCGATCCGCGGCTGATCGGGACGAACCGGTAGTCGATGCCGGCGGCTTTCGCGCGGCATGCTCGATGTCGGCGCGAGGGGCTGGCCCGGCTCCTCGCCGTCCGGGCGGTTGTTGACGATCATCGTCACGCCCTCGCGCGCGAGCTCCGGAACGTGATCGGGCGCGATCTGGCCGCTGACCAGCACATTGTCGTCAAGCTGCCGCATCCGTCTCCTCCGCCGCCGTGAGCGCGCGAGCATGAGCATGGCTTCGCCATAGCGTGCGAGCTTCGCCGCGCCGACGCCCTGGATCGCGCCGAGCTCGGCAAGGCTGCGCGGGCGCGCCTCGGCAATGCCGCGCAGCGTCGAATCGTGGAAGACGACATAAGGCGGGACTCCGGCGGTGGCGAGGATTTCCCGCCGCGCCGCGCGCAGCGCGTCGAACATCGGGGTCAGCCGGACCCTGGCTGCCCGGCGAGCCCTGCGCCGGCGCGGCGGTGGGAACGGCGATCACCAGCTGCTCCTCGGCCTTCAGGATGGGGCGGGCGCGCCGGCCCGAACGACAGCCCGCCATAGGCATCGGCGCGCGAAGCGTCGCGAGCGATCAGCGCCCGGGCGACGGTGCGCACCAGCGGCAGCTCGTCGGCCGTGGCGATGCCGAACACGCTGCAGGGCGATGATGGCCGAAGCTGCGCACCTTTTCGCTGTCGTTGCCGGCAAGCACGTCGGCGAGATGCGCGACGCCAAAGCGCATCTCGGTCCGGAACGCGGCCGACAGCAGCTTGCGCGCAGCTCGGTCGCATCGAGGCTCGCCGGCGGCTCGAGGCAATTGTCGCAATTGCCGCATTGCTCGGGCGGGTGCTCGCCGAAATGGCGAAGCAGGATCGCGCGCCGGCAACTGGCGGATCTGACCATCGCGGCGAGTGCGTTCAGCCGGTCGCGCTCGGCCGGTCTGCGCTCGGGCTCGACCTCGGTCTCGATCCGGCGGCGGGCTCGGGCGAAATCCTCGGCGCCCCAGAACAGCCAGGCTTCGGCGGCTCGCCGTCGCGTCCGGCGCGGCCGGTTTCCTGATAAAAGCCTCGATCGACTTGGGGATGCCGGCATGGGCGACGAAGCGCACGTCGGGCTTGTCGATGCCCATTCCGAAGGCGATCGTCGCGGCGACCACCATCTGCTCCGAGGCGACGAAGGCGGCCTGGTTGCGCGCGCGGACCTGGGGCTCGAGGCCCGCATGGTACGGCAGCGCCGGGCGGCCGCCGGCCGCGATCTGCTCGGCGATGCGCTCGGCCTTGTCGCGGCTCGGCGCATAGACGATGCCCGCGCCCGGCTGGCTGGCGAGCAGCAGGTCCGAGCTGTCGGTTGAGACCGTCGCGCGGCTGGACATGGTAGCGGATGGGGCGGTCGAAACCCGAGACGATCATCCCCTCGGCCGGAATGCCGAGCTGATCGAGGATGTCGGCGCGGGTGCGCTCGTCGGCCGTGGCGGTGAGCGCCAGCCGCGGCACATCGGGATGATCGTCCAGCAGCGGGCGCAGCTGGCGGTAGTCGGGCCGGAAGTCATGGCCCCACTCGCTCACGCAATGCGCTTCGTCGATCGCGATCAGCGCCAGCTCAGCGCGGTCCACAAGGCGGCGGAAGCCGTCGGTGGTTGCGCGCTCCGGGGCGACATAGAGCAGGTCGAGGTCGCCCGAGCGGAAGCGGTCGACCGTGCGCGAGCGGTCGGCGTCCGCGGACGTGAGCGAGGCGGCGCGGATGCCGGCCGCGTCGGCAGAGCGGATCTGGTCGTGCATCAGCGCGATCAGCGGCGAGATGACCAGCGCCGTGCCTTCGCGGGCGAGCGCCGGCAGCTGGTAGCACAAAGACTTGCCCGCGCCCGTGGGCATGACGGCGAGCGAATGCTGCCCGCCATCACGCGCCCGACGACCTGCTCCTGGACTCCTCGAAAGGACTCGAAGCCGAACACGCTCTTGAGCAGATTGTGGATGTTGCCCGTCATTCGGCCGCCTCCGCCGCCTCCTCAACCGAGCGTTCGGCAGCTTGGCGGACCCACAGCTCGGCGTAAAGCCCGCCGCGGGCGAGAAGCTCGTCGCCGAGTGCCGATCTCGACCACCCGGCCATGGTCGAGCACCGCGATCCGGTCGGCATCGACGACCGTCGAGAGCCGGTGGGCGATGATGATGGTCGTGCGGCTGCGGGCGATGCGCTCGAGCGTTTCCTGGATCGCCTGCTCGGTGCGGCTGTCGAGCGCGCTGGTCGCCTCGTCGAGCAGCAGGATCGGCGGGTTCTTGAGCAGGGTGCGCGCGATCGCGACGCGCGCTGCTTCTCGCCGCCGGACAGTTTGAGCCCGCGCTCGCCGACCATCAGATCGTAGCCGTGCGGGAGCGAGGCGATGAAGTCGTGGATCGCTGCGCCTTTGCGCCGCCTCGACGTCGGCCTGGGTCGCGCCGTCGCGGCCATAGGCGATGTTGTAGCCGATCGTGTCGTTGAACAGCACCGTGTCCTGTGGGACGATGCCGATCGCCGCGCAGCGAGAGGCGCTGCGCGACCGCCGTTATGTCGTGGCCGTCGATCAGGATCCGGCCCGCGGTTGGGTCGTAGAAGCGGTAGAGCAGCCGGCCCGAGCGTCGATTTGCCGGCGCCCGAAGGCCCGACGACGGCGAGGCTTCCGCCCGCGGGAATGTCGATGTCGAGGCCCTTGAGGATCTCGCGCCCGGGCTCGTAGCCGAAGCGCACGCCCTCGAAGCGCACCTGGCCGCGCCTGACGGCGAGCGCCGGCGCGCCCGGCCGGTCGACCACATCGGCCGGAGTGTCGAGCAAGCCGAACATCTGCTCCATGTCGACCAGTCCCTGGCGGATCGAGCGATAGACCCAGCCGAGCATGTCGAGCGGGCTGAAGAGCTGCATCAGAAGCGCATTGACCAGCACCACGTCGCCCGGCGTGAAGCGGCCCTTGCTCCAGCCCCAGACGGTGAAGATCATCGCCCCGGCCATCATCAGGTTGGTGATCAGCGACTGGCCGATGTTGAGCCAGGCGAGCGAGGTCTCGTTGCGCGTGGCGGCGCGCGCAAAGGCGCCGACCGCCTCGTCGTAGCGCTTCGCCTCGCGCTCCTCGGCGCCGAAATATTTGACCGTCTCGTAGTTGAGCAAAGAGTCGACCGCGCGGCCGATCGCGCGATTGTCGACCTCGTTCATGTCGCGCTGGATCCGCGCGCGCCAGTCGGTCACCCAGCGCGTGAAGGCGATGTAGGCCGCAACCATCACCAGCGTCGCGGCGACCAGGCCGGCACCGAACTTGACGAAGAAGATCACGCAGATGGCGGCGAGCTCGATGATCGTCGGAGCGATGTTGAACAGCAGGAAGTAGAGCATCATGTCGATGCTCTTGGTGCCGCGCTCGACGATCTTGGTCAGCGATCCGGTGCGGCGCTCGAGGTGGAAGCGCAGCGACAGATCGTGGATGTGGCGGAACATCTTGCCCGCCAGCCGCCGCGCAGCGTCCTGGCCGACCTTCTCGAACAAGGTGTTGCGCAGATTGTCGAGCAGCACGCCCGCGAAGCGCGCGGTCGCGTAGGCCGCGACCAGCCCCGCAACGACCGCGAACGCCACTGCTCCGCTCGACATGCGGTCGATCACCGCCTTGTAGGCGAACGGCATTGCCAGGACGACCGCCTTGCCCGCGAACACCAGCACGACGGCCGCGATCACCCGCGCCTTGAGCTCGCACTCGCCGCGCGGCCAGAGCATCGGGAGGAAGCGCAGCAGCGTGCGCCAGCCGCCGCCCGCCCCCTGGTTCTGCTCCGCCGCCTCAGCCATCGGCGCCTAGGTAGGAGCCCCGGTCAGCAGCAGCAAATAACGCCTGCGAAATGATTGGAACGCCGCCATTTTCCGGTTGTTATGGAGGGACTTGGCCTCGAGCGGGGAAGTTGAGATGGGTCCGGCTTATTACGTGATTGCGATCCTTGGTTGCGCCGACGGCGCAGCCCAGTGCACGCCGGTCGCGACCGTCCCGACCCGCTACGAGAGCGAGGCCACCTGCGCGCCGGCACCGCCGACGCGCTGGTCGCCAACAGCGACCTCGATTTTCCGACCCTGCTTGCCGAGTGCCGTGCTTCGCACAGCAAGGCTGGCGGCTCGGACGGCCAGCCCGAGCAGATGCCCGCCTTCGCGTCGAGGAGCTAGGGCCGCGCGCGCGCCTGCGGCTTTCGCAGGAACAAGCCTCCCGGCGAAGTCGGTTCTGATCGCCGAGGAGCAATTGATGAGCACTGACAAGAATAATCGCGACGGACGTGGTGGAGCCGCGCGCGTCGCACGCCGCCGCCCAAGGGCACCAACGCCCACGGAAAAGGCCAAGACGGGGCACCGAGGACCAGGCGACGGTCGAGGAATTCGACCGCGAAGGCATGGGTGTCGCTCCAGGGAGTAGGATCATGTCCGATACGCTCGAGCCGATGATCCACGAGGACCAGCTGCCCGGAAGCGAGAAGAAGCTCGATCCCAAGCCGCACTGGGAGCCGCGCTATCCGGGCTCCGGTCGGCTGACGGACAAGGTCGCGCTGATCACCGGCGCCGACAGCGGCATCGGCCGAGCGGTCGCCGCCTTGTTCGCGCGCGAAGGCGCCGACGTCGCCATCCTCTATCTGTGCGAGCACGAGGATGCCGCGAAGACGAGGCAGATCGTCGAGCAGGAGGGCCGCCGCGCGATCACCGTCGCAGGCGATGTCGGCGACAAGGCGTTTTGCGAACGCGCGGTCCGGCAGGCCGTCGACCAGCTCGGCAGGCTCGACGTGCTCGTCAACAATGCCGCCGAGCAGCATCATGACGACGAGATCCGCGACATCACCGAGGACCAGCTCAAGCGCACCTTCCAGACCAACATCTTCGGCTATTTCTTCATGGTCCAGGCGGCGCGGCCGCACTGAAGGGCAGGGCTGCTCGATCATCAACTGCACGTCGGTGACCGCCTATCGCGGGTCAGGCGGGCTGCTCGACTATAGCGCGACCAAGGGCGCGATCACGGCCTTCACCCGCTCGCTTGCCCAGAATCTGGTCGAGGACGGCATCCGGGTGAACGCCGTCGCGCCGGGACCGATCTGGACTCCGCTCAACCCGTCCGGCGGCCAGCCGCCGAGAAGATCCCCGAGTTCGGCAAGGACACGCCGATGGGGCGCGCCGGCCAGCCGAACGAGGTCGCTCCGTCGTTCCTGTTCCTCGCCTGCGAGGACGCGAGCTACATGACGGGCCAGGTGCTCCATCCCAACGGCGGCGAGATCGTCAACGCCTGAACCGCACCTGGCTGGCGCAATTTCCCAAGGCGCGGCGCATCGCACTGGGACAATTCGCCAGGCCGCACCGGCCGCCACTGAAAACAAACGACTTTTTTGAACTGGCACACTCCCTGCTGGCCCAATCACGGGCCGCGCCAAAAAAGGCCACCATGCACACCATCTTCACCACCGGCCGCGAGACCGCCAGCGCCCTTGCCGCCGCCTTCTCACGGCGATCCTGTTCGTCAGCAGCGCCACCAGCACCCTGCCGGTCGCGTGACCCGCGCTCGCTCAAAGGAACGGCAATTGAACTCTCGTTTTCTCCTCAACCGCCAGGACGGCAAGGTCATGGGCGTCGCCGCCGGCCTTGCCGACTGGAGCGGGATCGACGTGCTTCTGGTCCGGCTCGGCCTCGTCGCCGCGCTTCTCCTGACCGGGCCCGTCGTGATCCTGTTCTACCTGCTCACCGGCTGGCTGGCCGCCGATCGCTGATCGCGCGCCAGCCGCCCACCCCTTTAGTCGAACAATTCCTCGAGGAAGGATTTGCGCCTTTTGTACGGCTTGTGGCCGTAGCCATGGCCGTAGTTCTGCTGCGGCGGGCCTGCCCATGGAGTGCCTGCGACTGCGGCGGCGGAAAGCTTGCGGCGCCTGCTGCTGGGACGCCTGTGAGGCGGCGTTGCGCTCGATGATCTTGTCGAGCTCGCCGCGATCGAGCCACACTCCGCGGCAGGTCGGACAATAGTCGATCTCGATCCCCGACCGCTCGCTCATCACCAGAGCCGTGCCGTCGACCGGGCAGGCCATCGGTCCTTGGTTCGCCATTGTTGCTCCCTTCATGATTGTTGGCCCAAGGTGGGAGCCGATCGGGCGATTGCTAGAGCGGCTCGGCGCAGCCGCTGCGCTGCTCGCCGGCGACGCTCAGCGAAACGGCGATCGGGTAGCGCTTGTCGGACATGCCGTCCGAGCAGCCCGCTTGCGGACTCGTCCTGAGCACGAAGCGCTGGTTCGCGTGGAAGCCGGTCCACACCCTGTTCACTCGAGCCCGTAAACTTGGTCCAGATGCGGTTTCCTTCTGGTCGTCGGGCGTCATGTAGGTGACGCAGCGCCCGTCGATCCGAGCGGCCCAGAAGGGCTCGGTGCCGACCGCCTTGAGGAGGTTGGGCGCAATTGGCTTGCCGTCCTGAGTGCGGCACGCGCCGGCGGCAGCCTCGTTCACCTGCGGAGCGTCAGCCGAGGAGCTTCGCTGCAGGCAGAGGCGAAGGCGCGGACGGCGTCGGCCGGCGGCGGCGCCGGGTGCGGCCCGCTGTTCTGCGACCCGTAGTTCACCGCGACTGGGCCGCCGATCAGCGCCGGCAGATCGTCCGGCACCGGGCCAGTGCCGCCGACGCCCTGCTGAGCGTCGCCGCGGCTGTCGGCGACGAGCGCGACGGCGTTGCCGCCGCTGCCGAACGACATGCGCTCCTCGCTTCCGACTGGCCGGAAGGCGGGCACGTTGACGAGCAAGCGGTCGGCAACGGCCGGGCAGAACAGGCGCACGGCCGTTCCTCCGCCGCTGCCAAGCAAAGCGAGCGCGACGCCTTCGCCGCTCGACTGCAGGTGCCAGCCCGCAACCGCGCCCTGGGCCGGGCGCTCGGGCTGGTCGATGTTGGCCGTCGGCGAGGCGTTCGTCTCGCCTGCCGGCTCGCTGGCCCTGCAGGCGCCGAGCGAAATGACAAGACAAGCCATCAGGATCGCTGCGCGCATGGCTCTTCCTAGCGCACCACGCGCCACATGCGGAACGGCGAATCCTTCGGGAGCTCGACCGGCTCAAGCCAGGCCGGCACTCGGCCGCGCTGGAGCTGGCCGTAGAAGCCCTTGGGAGCCTCGGCCATGAAGATCGTCGCGGTCGACATGTTCGGGCAGGTCAGCAGATAGTCGGAAGCGTATTTGCCGACGATGATCGAGCGCGCCTGCCGCTCGTCGCCGCGGAATGCCTTCATGACGTCGGCGATCTGCTCGCCGTTCCGGTGGTACGGGCCGGTCACTGCATTGTGATGCGTGACGGTGATCAGCCTGGGGCCGAGGTCGACGAAGCTGAACACCACCCCTTTCGGCTGCCGCGCGATCGGCTTCAACCCCCACAGCGAGGGGCACTGGCGGTTGGCCTTGTCGACCGCGATCTGGCTGGAGGTTCGCGGCTTTTCGGGCATGAAGGAGTCGACGAAGGGAGCCGCCGCTCCGAAGCCGACCACGGCGAGCACGGTGACGCCGACTGTCCGCATCAGCCACAGCTTCGAACGCATCGCCCATGGCACGCCGATCCACAGGAGCGCGGCGGTGCCGGGCAATGCGAGCATCTGGGCCGCGGGCCCGGTGCGGGTCTGCCACAGCAGGAGCACGGTCGCCGCAAGGCAGGGGAGCGCGGCCGCGATCGTCCGCCGCAGAACTTCGGGCTCGCGCCGATTCCAGGCGACGAGCAGCGCCCAGCCGATCACTCCAGTGACCGGAAGTGCGGCAATCAGCGATGCGATCTCTGCGCCGTGGCGGTACACGGGGCGTGCTTCGCGCACCTTGCTCAGCCACAGCTCCTGGACTTCGGGCGATACGCCTTCCAGACGCGTCAGGCAGTGCGGCCAGACTAAGGCGTGGAAAGCGGCGATGGCGAGGCCGGCGACGACCGCGAGCGCCAGCCGCCGCTTCCAGTCCGGCGGAGTGAGCATCGCAAGGCCAAGCAGCAGGCCGCTTCCGAGAAGCGCGTTCGATAGCCAGACCGGCGACAAGGCATCGCACACCGGCTGGCGGTTCGCGTAGGACGCGAACAGCAGGAAGCCGAGCGCGGTGCCTCCGCCGAGGCTCGCCGCATAGGCCGCGACGCGCCTTCGCTCGGCGGCATCGACGACCCAGAACAGAGCCATCGCCGAGCCCGCAATCGCGAGGTAGATCAGCATCTCCAGCCCGATCGCAAGCGACGCCGCAGTCGCGAGCCCGACCACCGCGCCGCCACGTGCGCGCCTCGGATCGGCAATTCCCGCGACGGTCAATGCAAGCAGCGCGAGCTGCCAGCCGTGGTGGTCGATCCGGGTCGGCATGAACATGCCGGTCGCCGACCCGGCGAAGAACAAGGCGACGAATGCGACGGGATAAGCGCTCGGGTGGACCAGCCGGCGCACGACCAGCGCGACCGAGAAGAGCAGCAGCAGCAACGGCAGCAACGGTGCAATCGCGATTGCGGCGCGCTCCGCATCCACGCCGCCGACCAGCGGCCGCAGCAGCAGGATGATCCCGGCCAGCGGCAGGTCGACGATACGCGACCAGTGGACGTTGGCGCCCGTCGGCGGGTTCAACCGATACTGCCTGAGGTCGTACCAATCCTGTCCGCCGAGCAGCGCCCGGACCTGGCTCATCCTCAGATTATCGTCGGTGTCCGACAGCGCAAAATAATGGATCGCGTCCCAGCGGCTGATCACGAACCAGGTGCAAAGGCCGAGCCAGACTGCGACCGTCACCCATTTCCAGTAGCGGTCGAGCAGGTCGAGAACGCGATGCAAGCGGTTCCTCTGGGTAAAAAGGGCTCCCTGCTCTAGCGGGGCGCGGCTACAGAGCAAGCTTGCCTCCCGCCATGCTGTCCACCCTAGATCCTGAGCGCCGCCAGTTGCTGGGCCAGCTCGTCCGCTTCCTGATCAGCGGAGCGCTCGTCACCGCGCTCGGCGTCGGCGTCTATGCGATCGTCGCCGTTGGGCTGCGCTGGCACCCGCAGCTCGGCAATTTGCTCGCCTACTTGGTCGCGATGGCCACGGGCTACGTCATGCACAGCCGCTGGAGCTTCCGCGGGCACGGGCGAAGGACCCCGGGCACTGCGGTCAAGTTCGTCGGCGTGTCGCTGGTCAGCCTTGCGCTCAACGCCTTGTGGGTCGCGCTGATTACCGGGCCGATGGGGCTCGGCCCGGCCTGGCCGATCGTGCCCATGCTGTTCGTCACTCCGGCCGTGACCTTCGTCCTCAACCGCTACTGGGTGTTCGGCTGATGGAGCGCGCGGTCTATGACGCGATGGCCGATCTCGACCAGCGGCACTGGTGGTACCGCGCGCGCCGCGAGGTGCTCGCTGAGCTGATCCGGCGCCGGGTGCGCCCGCCACAGGGAGCGCGGCTGCTCGAGATCGGCTGCGGCACCGGGCACAATCTGGCGATGCTGTCCCAGTTCGGCTCGGTCGACGCGCTCGAGGTGGACGCGCCGGCGCGCGCGCTTGCCGAGAAGCGGCTTGGGCGAAAGATCTTCGACGCGCCTCTGCCCGAGCTCAGCGGAGTTCCCGAGCACGCCTATGACCTGGTCGCAGCGCTCGACGTGGTCGAGCATATCGATGACGACTCCGCGACGCTGGAGGCGATCGCCCGGCGGCTCAAGCCCGGCGGCAGGGCGCTTGTGACGGTCCCTGCGCATCAGTGGATGTGGTCGGCGCACGACGTCGTCAATCACCACAAGCGCCGCTATTCCAAACGCGCATTGAAGGCGCTGATCGACCGCTCGGTACTGCGGCTCGAGGCGATCGGCTATTTCAACAGCCTGCTGTTCCCGGTCGCCATCGCCGAGCGGTTCGCGTCGAAGCTGCGCGGCAAGGAACAGGCGGACCTGTCGCTTCCGCCCGCGCCGATCAATCAGGCGCTCGAGCGCCTGTTCGCGGCCGAGCGCGCACTGATCGGACGGGTGCCGCTGCCGCCCGGGCTTTCGCTGTTCGCGGTCGCCTCGGCGACATAGCCGAGCTGACCCTCGCGGACCTCCCCGCCCGCGACCTCCTGAACGATGTACAGCGGCCGCCGCTTCACCTCGTTGTAGAGGCGGCCGATATATTCGCCCATTAAGGCCAGAACGAACATTTGGACTGCTCCGAGCACGACCACGACGAACATCAGCGAGGTCCAGCCCTGGATGCTCCGGCCGGCGAGCCAGCCCCAGGTGATGTAGGCGAGGATCAGGAGCGAGCTCAGCGACAAAGCGAGGCCCGCGTGGCTGGCGAGCTTCAGCGGCGCGGAGGAAAAGCCGGTCAGTGCGTCGAACGCGAAGCGCATCATACGACGCAGTGGATATTTGGTGCGGCCGGCGAAGCGCTCCTCGCGGTCATAGGCGAACGGCACCTGCCGGAAGCCGATCCAGGCGACCATCCCGCGGATGAAGCGCGACTGCTCGGGCATCGCCAGCAGCGCCTCGAGCGCTCGGCGGCTCATCAGCCGGAAGTCGCCGGTGTCGAGCGGGATGTCGATCTCGGTCGCGCGCGAGAGCAGCCGGTAGAAGCCGTGCGCGGTCGCGCGCTTGAACGCGGTCTCGCCCGCACGGCTCCGGCGCACGCCATAGACCACGTCGGCTTCCTCGCGGTGCATGGTTTCGAGCATCGCCGGGAGTAGCTCCGGGGGATCCTGGAGGTCGGCGTCGATGATCAGGATCGCATCGCCGCGGCACAGGTCGAGCCCGGCGGTCAGCGCCAGCTGGTGCCCGTGGTTGCGCGACAGGTTGATCGCGATCACGCGGCGGTCCTCGCTCGCGAGCCGCTGCATCACGCCCCAGCTCGAGTCGCGCGAGCCGTCGTTGATCAGCAGGATCTCGTAATCCTCGCCCGCCGCCTCGCGCGCGGCGAGGGTCAGCCGGCGGTGAAGCTCGGCCAAGCAATCCTGCTCGTTGAAGCAGGGTATGACGATCGAAAGCGCGGTCATGGCTGGCGCACGTGATAGAGCATCGACCCCGGGCCTTTCCAGACGAGCTTCATGTCGCGCGTGAGCTCGGGGTCGTGCGGCGGCGCATCGATCAGCCAGACATAGTCGATCGCATCGCGCGGGATGGCCTTCAACGCCGTGTCGATCGTCCAGCGCGCCCAGGGCAGGCGCCCGCAATAATTGGGGAAGACCATCTGCGACGGGTCGCGCTGGAAGATCCCGGCGGGCGGGTAGCGCACGGTCAGCAGGTTCGTGCCCTCGATCGCCCACTGGTCGTTGGCCAGCCCCTCGCGGCGGGTGATGACCATGCCGGGCAAGTGACTGTTGCGCGGCAGCTCCCACTCGCGCCGGCAGTCGCGCCCGACGAGCGATGCAACCCTCGCGCCGCGCGGCACATGGTCGAGCGCCTCGAGCTTGGCCTGCTGGTCGCGCGCGGCCAACGCCATGCTCGCCGTGGTCGCGCCGAACCGGACGAGGACCAGCGCGAGCCCGACGATCGCGATCACTCGTGCCGTGGGCAGGTGGGTCTCCGCCCGGAAGCGCATTGCCAGCGGCACCAGCGCGATCATGTAAGGCGCAAGGCGCATGTCGGCATAGGCCGAGCCGAACATCGTCCAGGGCAGCAGGATGAAGCAGGCGATCAGCACGATCGCCGAGAACAGCAGGTTGCGCGACAAGGCCAGCCGGGGGTGGAACAAGGCGAACAGCAAGAGCAGCGGGATCACTGCGACGGTCGCGATGTCGAACGTGCGCCAGCGGTCGCGCACGGCGGAATAGACCCATTCCCACTTGAGATCCCATTCGAACCAGTTGCGCGTCAGGTCCCCCTGCGTACCGGCACGCCAGGCGAACATCACGAGCAGCGGCAGCGCCATCACCGACGCATGAAGCGCCGCGAGCACAGCCGAGCGGAACCAGCCGCGGCCGCTGTCGTGCTGGCGGACCGCTTCGGCGGAAAAGGCGAGCAGGCCGAGCGAGCCCCAGCCGAACGCATGGGCGAAGAACAGCACGAAGGAGATCGGCACGAACAGGATCGCGCGAAGCTTGAGGCGGCCGAGCCGCCCAAGCCTCAGCCACAGGCCGAACGCGAGAAAGGCGAGCGCCATCGACAAGGCGAAATTGACGAACCCGAAGTGGAACGGGTGGTTGTAGACGAACAGCAGAGCGAACAGCGACGTGGGCGGAAGCCGGTGGTGAACCTCGCGCGCGACCCACAAAAACCCCGCGACGGTCATCGGCGGGATCGAAAGCACGATCAGCTTTACGGCAAGCTCGAGCCCGAGGATCGGCCCGAGCAGCTGGACGAGCAGGTCGACGCCCAGGTTGCCGATCGGCGCCCAGTCATAGTCGTAGTAGCGCTGCAGCATTTGCGACGTGCCAAGGTCGAGCTGCACCCGGTAGCGGCCCAGGTGGCCGAACAGATCGACCAGCGGCGGGTTGGCCGGGTAGAGCAGCGGCACCGTCGACAGCAGCATCAGCACGGCGACGAAGGTCCTGGTTTCCCACCAGGCGCGTGCCTCCGCCGTGCTTTCCAGTCCCGCCTGTTCGCGCATTCAGTCCAGCCGCTCGATGCCGGCTCCGGCCTCTAGCTGAGGCGGGGCGTTTGTCCACGCGCATTGGGATTGCATTAACCAAGCCGCTTTACTTCGCTCCATTATGGACCTTGGGCTCAGCCCGGAAGCGCAGGCGAAGGAAAGCGACTGGCTCGTGCCGGGCGCGGCGATGACGTTCGTGCTGGGCGGCTTCGCGCTTGCGTTGAGCCCCAACCATTCGAACGTGATGCCGGCGCTCGGGCTTCTGCCGCTGTGGATGTTCGTCGCCGTCGGGCTTGCGGCAATCTGCGGGTTTGCGGGGCTGGTGCGCATGGGGCTTGCCGGGGTCAGGAGCCCGGTCATGCGCATCGCGGGGCTCGCGCTTCGCCACTGGCGGCCGCTTGTCGTGGTGACCGTCGGCACTGGGCTTGCCGGCCTCAACATGGTCACCTTCATGTGGACCAAGCCGCTGCTGAACTTCCTGGTGCCCTTCTGGGCCGACCCGCTGCTGGCCGATCTCCGGGCTTTGTTCCTTGGCAACGACCCGTGGAAATTCCTCGGCTGGCTCAACAGCATGCCGATGGCGATCTTCTACCACCGCGCGTGGTTCGGGTTGATGATCGTCACGCTGATGCTGGTGCTCTCGAAGCCCGCCTCGAGCGAGAAGTCGGCGCTGATGCTCACCTATTTCCTGCTCTGGTCGGTCGCCGGGCCGCTGATCCATGTGCTTCTGCCGGCCGGCGGGCCGATCTTCTACGAGCAGCTCGGCCATGGCGATCGCTTCGCCGGCATCATCGTCCCGGGCGAGGTCGCAAAGATGTCGGCCTTCCTCTGGACGGTCTATTCTTCGGGCGAGCAGTTCGCTCCGGGAAGCGGAATTTCGGCAATGCCCTCGCTCCACATTGCCACGACCGCCTGGATGGTGATGGCGCTTTGGGTGCTCGAGCGTCGCTGGGCAGCGCCGATGGTGGCCGCGGGGCTGCTTATCTTCCTGCTCTCGATCTCGCTCGGCTGGCATTATGCGGCCGACGGAATTGTCGGCGCAGCGGTCACGCTCCTTGCCTACGCGATGTGCAGGTCGATGCTCGAGCGAGTCCGCACAAGCTCGAGCGAACCCCGGCCGGCACTCGTCGCCGCGGAGTAACCGCAGGCATTCAAGCGCGATACACATTGCCGAGCCTAGTCGAACAAGGAGATTTCCAGGGAGACGTTCGATGAAGAAGCTTCTGATCGGCGCGGCTGCGCTCGGCCTCGTCGCGCCTGCGGTTGCGCAGGTCGCCGCTCCCGCGCCTGCTGCGCAGCAGCAGCGAGCGCAGGCCCAGCGCCCGCTCGCGACCAAGGCTCACACGCGCGCCGAAGTTCAGGCGCATGTCGCGCAGATGTTCGCCCGGCTGGCCGCCGACCGCGACGGCTTTGTGACCAAGGCAGAGGCCAGTGCCGCGCCCGCGGCGATGAGCGCGCAGATGCGCGAGCGCGTCAAGCAGCGTCTCGGCGAGCGAGGCAGCGGCGGCGACGTTTTCGCGCGGCTCGATGCGAACAATGACGGCGCGATCACCCGCGCCGAATGGGATGCCGGGCGCGCGCAGCGCAAGGAGCGCGTGGTCGAGGTCGCCCGGCGCGTCGAGGGCGCGCACGCGATGGGCGGCGCTCACCGCATGGCGATGATCGGCGGGCGCATGTTCGAGACTGCGGACGCCAACCGCGACGGACGCCTATCGCTCCAGGAGGCTCAGGCCGGCGCGCTGCAGCACTTCGACTCGATGGACGCGAACCGCGACGGGCAGATCACGCGCGAAGAGCGCATGCAGCAGATGCGCAAGCGCCTGCGCACGGCGCCGAGCGCCGGCTAGCCCGCGCCTTAGCTCAAGCGACGACTATCCAAAGGCCCGGCGGCTCTCCCGCCGGGCCTTTTCACTGGACCCGCTCGCGCGGTAGCGCGCCTCGGCCTCGGCCATATAGTCGCGCGTGATCGGCAAAGCCTGGCGGTCGCGGACGTACTGCACCTGGTAATTGCAGCCCGAACCGTTCTCGAACATGACGACGGCGCCGGCCAGGTACACTTCCCACATGCGAAAGAAGCGCTCGTCGTACATGGCAGTGATGCGCTCGCGCGCGTCGGTGGTCCGCCGCAGCCATTCGCGAAGCGTGTAGGCGTAGTGCAGCCGAAGGATCTCGAGATCGCTGACGATCAACCGCGCCTTCTGGCTGGCGGCGGTCAGCTGGCTGATCGAGGGGATCT
Organism: Sphingomicrobium sp.; assembly: GCA_030447545.1. Taxonomy (GTDB): domain Bacteria; phylum Pseudomonadota; class Alphaproteobacteria; order Sphingomonadales; family Sphingomonadaceae; genus Sphingomicrobium. The sequence goes on from JAUJOV010000001.1 coordinate 227,476, forward strand.
GGTAACCTGGAAAGATGTATTTGTCGGTGAAGGGGTCGGGCGCGCCGCTGGTCGCGCCGACGCGGCCGATGGTGTGAAGAAGCATCACCCCCTCACGCTTCAGCAGCGCCCGGCACTGCATGAAGAATTCGTCATAGTGCGCCGCTCCGACATGTTCGAACATGCCCACCGAGACGATCCGGTCGAACTGCCCTTCGAGCTGCCGGTAGTCGACCAGCTCGAAGCGGACATGGTCCGACACGCCGGCTTGCTCGGCGCGCTGCCGGGCTACCTTCAGCTGCTCCTCGGAAAGCGTAATTCCGAGCACGTCGACGCCGGCGACCTCATGCAGGTACAGCGCCATTCCGCCCCAGCCGCAGCCGATGTCGAGCACCCTCTGGCCCGGCTGCAAATGGAGCTTGGCTGCGATGTGCGCCTTCTTGTCCAGTTGCGCCTGCTCGAGGCTGTTCGACGGGTCGGTGTAATAGGCGCAGCTGTACTGGAGATCCTCGTCGAGGAAGAGCCGGTAGAGATCGTTGCCGATGTCGTAATGGTGCGCGGCGTTGCGCCTCGCGCGGCGCGGGTCGTTGCGGTGGATCAGCGCCTTCAATCGCTTGAGCCTGCCCTTCGCGTAGAACTTGCGTGCCTTGCCGCCGTCCTCCCAGCGATTCGAGCTCGTGATCATCTCGAGAAGGTCGAGGATCGTGCCATCCTCGATCACCATCCGCCCGTCCATATAGGCTTCCCCAACGGCCAGGCGCGGGTTGCGCATCAGCTCGACAGGAACTTTGCGGTCGGTGATTCGGACGGTGAGCGCGCGCTCGCCGCCGGGGCCGTATGTCTCGCGAGTCCCGTCCGGCGAGATGATGGTGATGCTGCCCTGCGTGAGCAGCCGGTCCACAATCGACCCGATCAGCGCCATGTCTTCTCCAATTCGCGCCGATCGCGCCCAGCCGTGCAAGTTGGGCAAAAAAGCCGTCAGGCGGCCTCGCGGTTCCTTCGCCGACGTTCCGCAGCGGTCTTGAGCTGCCCGCAGGCCGCGTCGATGTCGCGCCCGCGCGGGGTGCGCACCGGGGCGGAGATCCCCGCCTCGAAGATGATATTGGAGAACGCTCGGATCCGCTCGGGGCTCGAGCATTCGTACGGAGCGCCGGGCCATGGGTTGAACGGGATCAAATTGACCTTGGCGGGAAGCCTGTACTGGCAGATCAGCCGCACCAGCTCGCGCGCGTGCTCGTCGCTGTCGTTCTTACCTTCAAGCATCACATATTCGAACGTGATTCGCCGCGCATTGTTCGCGCCCGGATAGGCTGCGCAGGCCTCGAGCAATTGCTCGATCCCGTACTTGCGGTTCAAGGGCACGATCTCGTCGCGGATTTCCTTGGTGACTGCATGCAGCGAGACGGCGAGGTTGACCCCGATCTCCTCGCCTGCGCGCGCCATCATCGGCACGACGCCCGAGGTGGACAAGGTGATTCGGCGCTTGGACAGGCCGAGGCCGTCGCCGTCCATCACGATCTTCAGCGCGTCGCGGACATTGTCGAAATTGTACAGCGGCTCGCCCATGCCCATCATCACGATGTTGGTCAGCATCCGCCCTTCGGGCTGATAGTTGTTCGCCGGCTCTTCGCCGGGTTTGGGCCACTCACCGAGCCCATCGCGCGCGAGCATCACCTGGCCGACGATCTCGCCCGCCTCGAGGTTGCGAACCAGCTGCATCGTGCCCGTGTGGCAGAAGCGGCAATTGAGCGTGCAGCCGACCTGGCTCGACACGCACAGGGTGCCGCGGTCGGCGTCGGGGATGAACACCATTTCGAAGTCGTGGCCGTCGTGCGTGCGAAGCAGCCATTTGCGCGTGCCGTCGGACGAGACCTGAGCCTCGACGACCTCGGGCCGGGTGATCGCGAAGCTCTCGGCGAACCAGCCGCGCTGCGGCTTGGCCACGTCGCTCATCGCTGCAAAGTCGCTGACGCCGCGGTTGTAGATCCAGTGCCACAGCTGCTTGGCGCGAAGCTTCGCCTGCCTCGGCTCGAGCCCTGCTTCCTCGAGCGCTGCGCGGATCTGCTCCCTCGACAGGCCGACGAGCTCGGTGCGGCCGTCCGCGCGCGGCTTGCCGGCCCGCGGCACAGGCACAGGATCGACCGGGCCCGGAATGGGCATGATGGCGGTGTCGGCACTCATGGCAGGTGCGCTTATCTAGTTATCGCGCCGCGGTTTTGCCAGCGCAGGCGGCGGCGGCGGCGTCGATCGCGGTCGGCGCCCCGTCGAGCAGATAGCGGTCGGCCATTCGCCGCCCCGAGGCATCGCGCGACTCGATCCGCATTCCGCCGGCGGCCCGTGCGGCGGCGATGATCGCCAGGTCCTGCGCGGGCGCGCGGCTCCACACCCAGCGACCTTGGGCAACGAGCAGGAACGGCCGAGTGCCGACGGTGAGGATGACGGTGGATCCGGCACGCGGCGGCGAGCTCAGCTCGGCGAAGAACTGGCCGCGGCGGGGACCTGCGGCGTCGAACGCGAAGCCCGCGCGCGCCTGGGGCTTGCCCCTGGGTGCGACGCGCAGCGCTCGGCTCGCCGCTTCGCAGCTCCCGCCGCGGTCGAGCGCCGCCCACTGGCCGCCCGCGAACAGCAGCCGCTGCGCGTCGGCGCTTGCCGGTGCGACGAGTGCAGCCGCGAGAAGAGCCCAGCGCATCACTTCAGCCTAGCCTGCCTCAGTCCTCGAACAAGGCGGTTCCGACGCGCACCGCGGTCGCGCCCAGCATGACCGCCGATCGGAAGTCGCTCGACATGCCCATGCTCAGGCCCTCGACGCCGTGTTCGCGCGCGATCTTGGCGAGGAGCGCGAAGAAGGGCGCGGGTTCGAGGCCGAGCGGCGGGATGGCCATCAGGCCGGCGAGCGGCAGGGGGGAAGCGCGCACCGCCTCGACCAGCGCGCCGACCTCGCCAAGCGCGCAGCCGCCCTTCTGCTCCTCCTCGCCAATGTTCACCTGCACGTACACTGCGGGGAAGCGGCCCGCCTTGTCCGCCTCCCTGACCAGCGCCTCGATCAGCGACGTCCGGTCGAGCGAATGAATGACGTCGAACAGCCGCACCGCCTCGCCCGCCTTGTTCGACTGCAGGCGCCCGATCCAGTGCAGGCGAATGGCCTGGTGCCGAGCAAGGATCGCCGGCCATTTGCCCAGCGCCTCCTGAACCCGGCTCTCCCCGAAATCGCGCTGCCCGGCCGCGATCAGCGCCTCCATGTCTTCCGCGCTGCGCGTCTTGCTGACGGCAATCAGCTCGATGTGGCCGGGGTCGCGCCGCGCGAGCCGCGCCGCTGCGGCGATCTCGTCCAGAATCTTCTGCCGGCGCTCGGCGGCACTGCTCATTGCGCTGCGCTATAGCGAAGCCATGCAGCGCCGCCAGAACCTGCCGAGCGAGTGGCTTCTTACCGACGAGCGAATGGGCGACGAGCTGTGGCCGGCGCTCCGGCGGCTGCCGCGCGGCAGCGGCGTCGTCGTGCGACACCAGGGCGTGCCGAACCGGAGCGAGCTTGTCAGGCGCGTCCGGGCAATTGCGCGCGCCCGCGGACTGCTGGTGCTCGACGAGGCGGAGGGCGAGGTCGAGCGCGTCCACAATGTGGCCGAGCTCCGCCGCGCGCTTAGCCGCAACGTGACGCTGATCTTTGTCTCGTCGCTTTACCCGAGCCAATCGCATCCTGGTCGGGACCCGCTGCCGCGGATGCGGGCAGCGACGTTGGCGCGGCTCGCGAAGCGACGAGTGTTCGCCCTCGGAGGGATGGATGCAGAGCGCTTCCGCTCAGTTCAGCGGCTCGGCTTTGTTGGATGGGGAGCGATCGACGCCTGGCTGTAGCGGCCGTGACGCGACTGAATCGCGTGACGTCGGACGGGCCCAGCTCCGCTGACCCGCCGGCCGGCCTTAGAACTTGAAGGCGGTGCCGACGTAGACCGCCTTGCTGTCGCTGCGGTTGTCGTTGACCACGACGTTGCGGTCGCGCTCGATATTGTAGCGCACGCCGCCGGTGACGGCGATCCGGCGAGTGAGGTTGAACGCTCCGCCGACGTCGACCGAAACATTCTCGCGATCCCGGATGGCCGGAGCCCGGTCCCGGTTGCGTTCGGCGCCGAGTGCGACGCGGCCGGTGAAGCGCTTGAGCGAATAGCTGACGCCCACCACCGCAGCTTCGCTCTTGCCGATCGCCGGATCGCGCGATTCGGTCTTCGCGACATCGCCGGAGACGGCGAAGCGCCGCCAGCCGACGGCCGCACCCAGATTGTAGCTGGCCGGCGTAAGCGCGGTGACCGGCGAGGCCGACGTGACGCCGGCTTCGGCGACGCGGGTGCGCACGGGCGCGTCCGGCCGGGCGCGGATCGCAACCCGCAACTGGGAGGACGGCTCTTGGCTGCAGCGGGAGAACCTGGAAGCCGGCGAGCGACAGGCCGCGGCCGCGCTGAACGAGGCGAGCTTGGGATCGGCGCCGGCCGGAGTGAAGGTCGAGGTCGGGTCGAAGCTTACCGAAACCGCGGAGCCCTGCGCTTTCGCCGGCCGCGAACGCAGGAGTCAGCAACAGCCCCGCCGCGGAAATCGCGGCGAGCAGCTTTGCGCTCCTTGAACGGCCGACACTGGGCAAGGCACACTCCCTGTTACGAGTCCGATATAGTCCGGGCAGGCCGAAGGTTCCATGAGACGAATCGTTTCCCTCCCGGCCTGTTGCAGGGGCAACACAGAATCCCGAGTCGCGGGGCAAAATCCGCGGCTTCCAGCCTTCTTGCGGCTGAACCGCCAGCTTCTATAACGCGCTTGTCCACGCCCGTTCGCGATTAGCCAAGGATTGCCGATGCCCCGCCTCAAACCCGCCGCCGCTGCGCTCCTCGTCCTGGCCGTCGTTGCGTCCGGATGCAGCCGCAACCGCGTCGCTCCGGTCCAGCTCGCGCCCGCGCGAATGACCGCGATCGGCGTCAACGCCTATCTGTGGCGCGCGGCGCTCGACACCGTCTCCTTCGCACCCTTGCTTCAGGCGGACGCGAACAGCGGAGTGATCATCACCGACTGGTACGCCAACCCGCAGTCGCCGACCGAGCGGGTCAAGCTGACGGTCACCATTCTCGACCAGGAGCTTCGCGCCGACGCGCTTCGCGTCGCGGCGTCGCGGCAGGTCAACCAGAACGGCGCCTGGGTGAGCGCTCCGGTTTCGGCCGCGACCGTCCAGAAGCTCGAGGACATCATCCTTACGCGAGCCCGCGACCTGCGCCGGACCACCGTCAGCGGATAAGGCCGAGCGATGACCGGCCGCTTCGATCCGGCCGTTGCCGACCTGCGCTGGCAGCAGCGCTGGGACGAAGCGCGCTGCTTCGCCGCCGACACCGCGAGCGACAAGCCGCGCAGCTACGTGCTCGAGATGTTCCCCTACCCTTCCGGGCGCATCCACATGGGCCACGTGCGCAACTATACGATGGGCGACGTGCTCGCCCGCTACCGCCGCATGCAGGGCCGCGAAGTGCTCCACCCGATGGGCTGGGACGCGTTCGGAATGCCGGCCGAAAATGCGGCGATGGAGCGTGGAGTCCACCCTGGCGGCTGGACCCGAAGCAATATCGACACGATGCGCGCGCAATTGAAGCGCCTCGGCTTCGCGCTCGACTGGAGCCGTGAGTTCGCAACCTGCGACCCCGAATATTATGGCCAGGAACAGGCGCTGTTCCTCGACCTCTACGAAGCGGGGCTGGTTTACCGCAAGGAAAGCGAGGTCAACTGGGACCCAGTCGATTGCACCGTGCTCGCGAACGAGCAGGTGATCGACGGCAAGGGGTGGCGCTCGGGCGCTTGCGTGGAGCGGCGCAGGCTCGCGCAATGGTTCCTGAAGATCACCGACTTCGCCGAGGAGCTGCTCGAGGGCCTGAGCGGGCTCGACCAGTGGCCCGACAAGGTGAAGCTGATGCAGGAGAACTGGATCGGCAAGAGCCGCGGCCTCAAGTTCGCGTTCCGCTTGTCGCAGCCCGCGGGCGGCACCGACCGGGTCGAGGTGTTCACCACCCGCCCCGACACGATTTTCGGCGCGAGCTTCATCGCGGTCGCAGCGACCCACCCGATCGCCGAGGCGATCGCGTCGCAAGACCCCGAGGCCGCCGAGTTCATCGCCGAATGCCGCCGCGGCGGGACCAGCGCGGCCGACATCGAGACTGCCGAGAAGAAGGGCTTCCGCACCAGGCTGGAGGCGGTCCACCCGTTCGACAATGACTGGCGGCTGCCGGTCTACATCGCGAACTTCGTGCTGATGGAATATGGCACCGGCGCGATCTACGGGGTGCCGGCGCACGACCAGCGCGACTTCGAGTTCGCGACGAAATACGGCCTTCCGATCCGCCGCGTGGTCGCGCGCTCCGCCCAGGACGCCGACCAGCCGGTCGTGGGCGAGGCGGAGAGCGACTATGGCGTTGCGGTCAATTCGCGCGTCCTCGACGGGATGAGCAGCGAGCAGGCGATCGCCGAGGTCATCCGCCGCGCCGAAACCGCCGGGTGGGGCGAGGGCACCACCGCGTACCGCCTGCGCGACTGGGGTGTCTCACGCCAGCGCTACTGGGGCACTCCGATCCCGATCATCCACTGCGCAGGCTGCGGTCCCGTGCCGGTGCCGCGCGACCAGCTGCCGGTCGTGCTGCCCGAGGATGTGAGCTTCGATCAGCCCGGCAACCCGCTCGACCGCCACCTGGAATGGAAGCAGATGCCGTGCCCCAAGTGCGGCAATGCGGCGGCGCGCGAGACCGACACGCTCGATACCTTCGTCGATTCGAGCTGGTACTTCATCCGCTTCGCAAGCCAGCCTCGCCGACCGTGCGTTCGACCGCGGTGAGGCCGAGCGCTGGCTTCCGGTCGACCAATATATCGGCGGGGTCGAGCATGCGATCCTGCACCTGCTCTACGCGCGCTTCTGGACGCGCGCGCTCAACCGCATCGGCCGCATCGGCATGGCCGAGCCGTTCAAGGGCCTGTTCACCCAGGGCATGGTCACGTACGAGACGTTCCGCTCGGCCGACGGCCGGTGGCTCGCGCCGGACGAGGTCGACCTGGTCGACGGCGAGGTGATCGAGCGCGCCACCAAGGCGCCCGCCCAGCGCGGACGCATCGAGAAAATGTCGAAGTCGAAGCGCAACACGATCGACCCCGAGCCGATCGTCGCCCGGTACGGCGCCGACGCGGTGCGCTGGTTCATGCTGTCAGACAGCCCGCCCGACCGAGACCTCGAATGGTCGGAGAGCGGGATCGAGGGCGCCGCGCGCTTCGTCCAGCGCGTGTGGCGGCTCGCGTCGACGGATGCGGCCGGTCAAGGCGCGGATGAGGCGCTGACGCGGACGCTCCACCGGACGGTCGCAGGGGTCGGCGAAGCGCTCGACGGGCTGCAGTTCAACAAGGCCGTCGCCCAGCTGTATGAGCTGGTCAACGCGATTGAGCGCGCTCGGCCCACGGCCGCGCGCTCCGAAGCGATCCGGACGCTCGTTCGCCTTGCCGCACCGATGGCCCCGCACCTCGCCGAGGAATGCTGGGCAGCGCTCGGGGAACAAGGCATGGTGGTGGACGCGCGCTGGCCCGAGCACGACGCGGCGCTGCTGGTGGAGGATCAGGTGACGCTCGCGGTCCAGGTCAACGGCAAGCTGCGCGACACGCTTAGCGCCCCGCGCGGGCTCGACCGGGCCGCGGCCGAAGCGCTCGCGCTGTCGTCGGACAAGGTCAAGCGCCAGCTCGGCGGCGCCGCTCCGCGCAAGGTGATCGTCGTTCCCGACCGGCTGGTGAACATCGTCGCATGAAGCGCATCCTGATCCTCGCCGCCGCCTTGCTTTTGCCCGCCTGCGCGTTGCGGCCGCTCTATGCGGGCGGCTCGGGCGGGCAGGTCGCGACCACCTTGTCCGCGGTCGCCGTCACTCCGATGCCGGGTCGCGTCGGATGGCTGATGTACAACGGGCTCAAGGACCGCCTCGGGGACACGGGCACTGCCCAGCCGCGCTACCGGCTCGACGTCGAGCTCGACGACGACATCGTCGGCCTGGGCATCCGCGGCGACCGAGCGGTGACTCGCCAGCGGCGCTCGATCCGCGCCCGCTATCGCCTGACCGAGCTCGCCAGCGGCCAGGTGGTGCTCGACGCGACTGCCGGATCGGACGCGGGCATCGACGTCGTGAGCTCCGAATACGCGACCGTCGCGGCCGAGCAGACCGCGGCCGAGCGGCTGTCCGAAGTCGTCGCCGACCAGATCGTCGCGCGCCTCGCTTTGTTCGCAGCCCGGACGCAGCCGGCCCAGTGAAAGCCGCCAGGGGCAGCATCGGCCGATCGGTCGACCAGCCCGACCGCAAGATCCGCTTCTACTTGTTCCACGGGCCCGACGAAGCGCAGTCGAGCGCGCTCGGCGATCGGCTGGTCTGCGCGCTTCAGGCTGCCAGGCACCCGGTCGCATCCGGCGCCTTGCGCGGCGATCCGGCCCTGCTCGCCGACGAGGCGGGAGCGATCGACATGTTCGGCGGCGCTCGGGTGATCTGGATTCAGCCGGCTGGCGAGGAAATCGCGGCCGCGCTCGACGCCTTGCTCGACGCGCCAGCGTGCGAGAGCCCGGTCGTCGCGATCGCCGGCCGCTTGGCCAAGGGCTCTGCCTTGCTCAAGAGGGCGGAAAGCCATCCGCTGGCGCTTGTGCACGTGTCCTATGAGCTCGACGCCCGCGACGCCGAGCGGCTGGTGATCGAGCTTGCCCGCGCCGAGGGCCTGCGCGTCGAGCCCGACGTTGCGGCGCGCCTGGCCGAAGCCTGCCTTAACGACCGCAGGATGATTGTTCAGGAGCTTGCCAAGCTCGCGCTCTACCTCGGTGCGTCGCCCGCGCGCCCGGGCCAGCTGACTCACGACGCCCTCGATGCGGTGGGCGCGGACATGGGCGGGGATTTCCTCAGTATCGCCGACCTTGCACTCGCCGGCGACGTGAGGACGCTCGGCGACGAGCTTGCGCGCCTTCCGCCGGGCGGCCGCGAGGCGATCCCGGTGATCCGCTCGCTCCAGCGGCGGCTTTTGATGCTCGCCCCGATGCGCGCTCGCGTCGAGAGTGGCGGGGGCCCCCAAACCGTCATGACGTCACTGGGCAAGTCCTTGTTCTTCAAGGACAAACCACTGGTCGAAAAGCTGATCGGCCGCTGGGACTCAGCCGGGCTGGCGCGCGTCGCGGAGCGGGCCGGAGCGCTCGAGCGGCGGCTGATGCAACCGGACTCGCCGCCGGCCGGGGAAGCGCTGGGCGAGGAGCTGATCGCCATCGCACGCCAGGCCGGACGGCGGCGTTAGCCGGTGTATTGCCGTGCTCTTGCGCAGGCGGGAAGCCTAGACCAGCGAAGCCGTTGAACCGCTACGCGCGAGTGGGCTAGATCGGCTCGCCCGAGAGGCGCTGGCAGATCATGTCGAGCTGGTCGAGGCTCGAATAGTGAAGCGTGACGCTCCCTTTGGTGCCGTCGTGCTTCACCTCGACCTTGAGCCCCGTGAGGTCGCTCAGCTGCCGTTCAAGCGCTGCGAGATCCGGGTCGATTGCCGCGCGAGCCGCGGCACGCACGCTGCCGCGAGCAATGTCGCGGCCGGCGCCCGGCTTCACATGCCTCGCCCGCTCCTCCGTCTGCCGCACCGACAGCCCCTTGGCGATCACTTCCCTGGTCAGGGCTTCGGGTTCGGGCGCGGTCAGAACGGCGCGCGCGTGCCCCATACTGATATCGCCTTGCAATAGAGATTGCTGCACGAAGTCAGGAAGATCAACAATCTTAATAGGTTAGCGACGTGACTTCGCGACTTGTGGACGAGTTTTGAAACGCCGTCGCGTGTGGCCGTGACGCTGGATCGCTGGCGGTAGCCTTCCGCTTCCTCGATCGCGTTCAGATCCTCGCGCTGCACATTCTCGATCCAGCGCGACCTCGGCCATGGTGGAATCGTCAATTTCGCGCACGATCGCGGAATGGTGTGGAGCTGCGCACGCTGCGCCGCCCGCCAGCGCCGCTCGCCGGCGACAATTTCAAAGCCGTCGTCGCGCGGGCGCAGCGAGATCGGCTGGAGCACGCCGCGCTGCGCAATCGACTCGGCAAGCTCGTCGATCGACGCCTCGTCGAACTGGACCGCGGCTGCGCGGCGTTGCGGCTGATCCGCGCAATCTCGACCTCGCGAACGCGCCGCCGGCCCGCGCTTCGGGAGCCTCTGCAGGCGCGGCAGCGTCCCGAGCAGGGCCTGAAGACCTCGGCCGAGGCCCGACGCGCGGCTTTTGCGCGCTCATGCCACCCGCGCCGGCGCGGCAGCCGCCGCGATGAGCTCGCGCGAGGCTGATGGGCCTCGGACCCCCGGGCACCTGAGGTCGTAGATCGGCGCAGGGAGCCCGTGGCTGGGCGCTTCCGACGGCGCACGTTGCGCGGGACGACCGTGTCGAACACGGTCTTGCCGAGGCCAGGCACGCACATCTTCGGCGACCTGCTGCGGGGTTTGTTGCGGCGGTCGAACATGGTCAGCGCAATCCCAGGATCTGGAGCTCGGGGTTGAACGCCTGCCGGATCCGCTCGACGGTCTGGAGCAGCTGGCTAAGGTCCTCGAGCGCGAAGAACTCGCTCTGCAGCGGCACCAGGAGGTGACGAGCTGCGACCAGGGCATTGACCGTGAGCAGGCCGAGCGAGGGCGAACAGTCGATCAGGCAGATGTCCCAGCGGGCCGGCGGCGCCGGTCGAGTGCGCGCTCGAGGCGGCGGGCGCGGTCGGCAAGGGCAACCAGCTCGACCTCTGCGCCCGACAAATCCGCATCACTGCCGGCAGCTCGAGCCGCGGGACCCGCGTGGCGACTGCGCTGTCGATCAGCCGCGCACTGCCGATCAGCACGTCGCCCAAGCTCGACGCTCTTGCTGCGAATGACCGACGCCGGGCCGGTCGAGGCATTGCCCCTGCGGATCGAGGTCGATCAGCAGCACCTTCCAGCCGATCACCAGCGAGAGCGGTTGAAAGGTTGATGGCAGTCGTCGTCTTGCCGACTCCGCCCCTTCTGGTTCGCGACGGCGACCGTGATCATCTGCGCCTGGTCCCCACCCTCGTCAGCACGACAATCCGAAGATCCGGATCCGTGCGCGCTTGGTTCCACCCGTGCGTCACAGTGCCAGCTTCGCTGCGCTTCTGCCAGTTCGGATTGTGCCCCGCCCTTCGGGGCACCCCGGACGGCGTTTTTGTGGACAGATGGTGGGATATTTCGAGGAATTTCCCGAGCGAGGACACCGCGCGGCCGGTGATCACGTCGAATTTTCCGCTCGCACGCTCGGCCTTCGCCTGAACGACCGTGACCCGCTCGCCAAGCTGGAGGGCCGAGGCGGTCTGCCTAAGGAACTCGGCGCGGAGGCGGCGCGGCTCGACCAGGGCGACGGGCCCCTCGACGAGGCAGGCGACGACGATGCCGGGCAAGCCGGCGCCCGAGCCGATATCGATCCACAACGCGCCCGGGCGAGGCTCGAAGCGACCAGCTGGGCCGGAGTCGAGGATGTGACGGTCCCCACGGTTTCGAGCGTGGAGGCGGAGACGGATTCTGTTCGCGCGCGGCGCTGGTCAGGAGGCGCAACGTAGGCATCGAGCCGCTCGAATGTTTCACGTGAAACAGGACGGCCGGCAGCTTCGGCCAGCGCCTCGATCATGCGGCCTTGCGGCAGGCGGCGACATAGAGCGCCGACAGCGCCGCCGGAGTGACCCCGCGGACTCGCGATGCCTGGTCGAGCGTCTCGGGCCGCGCGGCTTCGAGCCGCTCGGCCATTTCGGTCGACAGACCGGCAATGGCGGCAAAGTCGAGCTCGGCAGGGATTGCCACGCGCGAATCGCGTTGGACCGCGTCCCACTCGCGCTGCTGGCGCTCGAGATAGGGCGCGTAGAGGGCGTCGGCGCGGCCCTCCTCGGTCTCGGCCCAGGCGGAGCTTGCGCGCAGAGCGAAATGCGCCTCGATCGCTGAGCGGCGGCGACCCGAGAGGCAGCCCGCCGCAAGCGCGGCTTGCCCGAGGCGGCTGACGGCGTTGTCCGCGCGCAGCGACAGCCGGTACTCGGCGCGCGCGGTCATCATCCGGTAGGGCTCGCTGACGCCCTGCAGAGTGAGGTCGTCGATCATCACGCCGATGTAGCTGGTGCGGCGGTCGAAGCGGACGGGCTCGAGCTCGAGCGCATGCGCGGCGGCGTTGAGGCCCGCGGCCATGCCCTGGGCTGCCGCCTCCTCATAGCCGGTGGTGCCGTTGATCTGGCCGGCAAGGAACAGGCCGGCGAGGTCGCGGGTCTCGAGCGTCGAGCCGAGCCGCCGCGGATCGACGAACTCATACTCGACCGCGTAGCCGGGCCGCGCGATCTCGACGCGTGCGAGCCCCTCGATGCTGCGCACGAAGTCGAGCTGGATCTCGGCCGGGAGTGAGGTCGAGATGCCGTTCGGGTAGACGAGCTGGTCGGCCAGGCCCTCCGGCTCGAGGAAGATCTGGTGGCTGTCCCGGTCGGCGAAGCGCTTCACCTTGTCCTCGATCGACGGGCAATAGCGCGGGCCCCTGCCCTCGATCGCCCCGGCGAACAAGGGCGAGCGCGAAAAGGCCGAGCGGATGATGTCGTGGGTGCGTTCGTTCGTCCGCGCGATCGCGCAGGCGAGCTGCGGCCGGCGCACGCGATCGTCGAGCGCCGACATGGTCCACGCGGTCGAGTCGCTCGGCTGCTCCTCGAGCCGCGCCCAGTCGATCGTGCGCCCGTCGAGCCGCGGCGGAGTGCCGGTCTTCAGCCGTCCCTGCGCAAGGCCGATCTCGCGAATTTGGCTGCCGAGCGGCACCGACGCCCGCTCGCCGCGGCGGCCGCCCGCGCGCACCTCTTCGCCCACGAAGATGCGGGCGTCGAGGAACGTGCCAGTGGCAATCACGAGGGCTCGGCAAGGGAGGAGCCCGACGCTCGTCTCGACTCCGGCGATCCGGCCTGCGTCGACACGCATCGCCAGCGCGTCGCCAGTGACCAACTCGACGCCGCTCTCGTCCACCAAATGCGCCATCGCCTGGCGGTAGAGCGCACGATCGGCCTGGATGCGGGGGCCTTGCACCGCGGGGCCCTTGCTTCGGTTGAGCATCCGGCGGTGGATCGCGGCACGGTCGGCGGCGCGGGCCATCAGCCCGTCGAACACGTCAAGCTCGCGCACGAGATGGCCCTTGCCGACCCCGCCGATCGACGGATTGCAGCTCATCTGCCCGACGTCCTCGGCGCGAAAGGTGACGAGCCCGACGCGCGCACCGCGGCGGGCGGCCGCGGCGGCCGCTTCGCAGCCGGCATGGCCGGCGCCGATCACCAGGACGTCGTACATGCGCGGGGCTTAGTAGATGAGCTCCGTCATTGCGACCCCGGCGCATGCCGGGAGAAGCAATCCAGAGCACCGTTTAGCAGATCGTTTCGGCGCTAGCCCTCCTCGCAATGGCGACGCCTGTTTCACGTGAAACACTATTTGCCGAGGCAAAAGCGGGCGAAGAGCGCGTTGAGCACGTCCTCCACACCGGCGCGGCCGGTGAGGCGGTCGAACGCGGCTCGCGCTGCGCGGAGGTTCTCGGCCACCAGTACAACATCCTCGACCGTTCCCGCAGCCTGAAGGGCGTCGCGGGCCTCCGCGAGGTGCGCTGCCTGCCGGCGGTTGAGGGCGAGTGCGTCTTCGGCGGGGATCAGCGACCGCGCCAGACGGCCGACCTCAAGCAGCAGGGCATTCAGGCCCTCGCCCGTCACGGACGATACCGGGAGTGTGCCTTCGAGCGGTAGGATGCAGCTCGGAAGATCGGCTTTCGGATGGACCAGGATGAGCCGTGGATGATCGGGCGCGTCGTGCACATCGCCGAGCCAGACGAGAACGTCCGCCGCCTCTGCAAGCGCCCGGGCGCGGTTAACTCCGATACGCTCGACCGGCTCGTCCGTGTCACGCAGACCGGCAGTGTCTGTAAGGAGTATGGGCACGCCCTCAAGCGCCAGCGGCACATCGATAGCATCGCGCGTGGTGCCTGGGATATCCGTCACGATCGCCCTATCGGCGCCCGCTATCACGTTGATAAGGCTAGATTTTCCCTCGTTAGTGGGCCCCGCGACGATCACTCGCACGCCGTCCTTGAGAGGCTCGATTCGAGGCCGATCCAGGCAGCTTGAAAGGGTCGTTGCTAATGTGACGCAATATCGAGAAAGGTCAGCATTCCCTTCGACATCCCCTTCGTCGGCATAGTCAATTGCCGCTTCGGCTCGTGCGGACAGGTCGAGGAGCTGTGCTTGCCATTCTTCGACCTGGCGCCTCAGCCCGCCCTCGGCGAGCGCCAGCGCCGCCTTGCGCTGGGTCTCGGTTTCGGCCTCGATCAGGTCGGCCAGGCCCTCGGCTTCGGTGAGGTCGATGCGGCCGTTGTCGAAAGCCCGGCGGGTGAACTCGCCTGGCTGAGCGGGCCGCAGGCCGCCGAGCCGGGTGAGCGTGGACAGCACCGCGTCGACGACGGCACGGCCGCCGTGGCAGTGGAATTCGACCACATCCTCGCCGGTGGAGCTTGCCGGACCGTCAAAGCGCAGCACCAGAGCGTCGTCGAGCACCGCACCGTCGGGGTCGCGCAGCGTGCGTAGCGCGGCCTCACGGGGCTGGGGAAGCGTCCCGGCGAGGGCGCAGCCTACCGCGTGGGCCCCGGGGCCGCTTACGCGGATGATGCTGATCGCTGCCGGCGGACGGCCGGTCGACAGAGCAAAGATGGTGTCGGTGGGCACTTGCTCGCGCCTGTAGCGGAGGCCTCACCCCACCCCAACCCCCCAGGGGAGGGCTTGCGTTTTAGGCGAACAGCTTACCCAGGCCGACCTGCGGATCCACCCAGCCGTCGTAGATCATCTTGCCGGCGACATAGATGATCACTGCAAGGCCGACCCAAGCGATCCAGCGGTAGCGCTCGATATATTTAGCGATGACGTTCGCAGCGATGCCCATCAGCGCGACTGCGAAGATCAGGCCGACGATCAGGATCCCGGGATGGTCGCGCGCTGCTCCGGCGACCGCCAGCACATTGTCGAGGCTCATCGACACATCGGCGATCGCCACCGCCCAGACCGCTCCGGCGAAGCTCTTGGCCGGCTTCAGGCCCGAATTCTCATCGCCGGCGACCTCGGCAGAGCCGGGACTTTCGGCCGTATGACGAAGATCGCGCCACATCCTCCAGGCGACCCACAGAAGGAGCAGCCCGCCGACCAGGATCAGGCCGATGATCTGTAGCAGCTGGGTGACGATGAGCGCGAACAGGATCCGCAGCACCAGCGCGGCGATCACTCCGATCAGGATCACCTTGCGCCGCTGCTCCGCCGACAATCCCGCCGCGAGCGCTCCGACGACGATCGCATTGTCGCCGGCGAGCACCAGGTCGATCATCAGCACCTGAATGAAGGCCGCAAAGGCGGCGGGCTCGGTGATGTTCGAGAAATCCGTGACGATCGAGTTCCAGATGTCGGCGGGCGAGCCGAAGCCGGCCGGTGCGCCATGCGCTGCAGCGGCGAGCAGAAGGTCGATCATTCGCTACGTTCCCCTATTCTCTTCGCCTTCGCGCGCAGCGAAGTGGCCGCGAGCCCAAAGCGGGAAACGCGGTTCGCCGTCAAGGCATGCTGCGGGGGTGACAATGGTCTTGCGAGGCTGGAAGCGCGAACTGGCTACTGGTTCATGCTCGCGTAGAAGTCCTCGTTGGTCTTGGCGTCCTTCATCTTGTCGAGAAGGAACTGCATCGCGTCGACCGTGCCCATCTGCATCAGGATTCGGCGGAGCACCCACATCTTCGACAAGGTGCCCTGGTCGACCAGCAGCTCCTCCTTGCGGGTGCCGGACTTGCCGACGTCGAGCGCGGGGAAGATGCGCTTGTCGGCGACCTTGCGGTCGAGCACGATCTCGGAATTGCCGGTGCCCTTGAACTCCTCGAAGATCACCTCGTCCATCTTGGAGCCGGTGTCGATCAAAGCGGTGGCGATGATCGACAGCGAGCCGCCTTCCTCGATGTTGCGCGCGGCGCCGAAGAAGCGCTTCGGTCGCTGCAAGGCGTTGGCGTCGACGCCGCCGGTCAGCACCTTGCCCGACGAGGGCACGACCGTGTTGTAGGCGCGGCCGAGGCGAGTGATCGAATCGAGCAGGATCACGACGTCCTTCTTGTGCTCGACCAGGCGCTTGGCCTTTTCGATCACCATTTCGGCGACCTGGACGTGGCGGCTCGCGGGCTCGTCGAAGGTCGAGCTGATCACCTCGCCCTGGACCGAGCGCTGCATGTCGGTGACCTCTTCGGGCCGCTCGTCGATCAGGAGGACGATGAGGAAGATCTCCGGGTGGTTGGCGGTGATCGACCGAGCGATGTTCTGCAGAAGCACGGTCTTGCCGGTGCGCGGCGGGGCGACGATCAGCGCGCGCTGGCCCTTGCCGAGCGGCGCGACGATGTCGATCACGCGCGCCGACTTGTCCTTGACGGTCGGGTCCTTGGGATCAAGCTCGACCTTCTCGTCCGGGTAGAGCGGCGTCAGATTGTCGAAATTGACGCGGTGGCGGACCGCTTCGGGATCGTCGAAATTGATCGCGCTCACCCGCGTCAGAGCGAAGTAGCGTTCGCCCTCCTTGGGCGCGCGGATCTCGCCTTCGACCGTATCGCCGGTGCGCAGGCCGAAGCGGCGCACGACCGACGGAGCGACATAGATGTCGTCCGGCCCGGCGAGATAATTGGCCTCGGGCGAGCGGAGGAAGCCGAAGCCGTCGTTGAGCACCTCGATCGTGCCCGAGCCGTTGATCTCGGCGCCGGTGTCGGCGCGGACCTTGAGGATGGAGAACATCAAATCCTGCTTGCGCAGGGTCGAAGCGCCCTCGACGCCGAGCTCCTCGGCCATGGTCACGAGGTCGGCGGGGGTGAGTTTCTTGAGGTCCTTGAGATGCATCTGGTCGACCGATTGAAGGGGAGGGGCACGGCTTTGGTTCAAAGCACGGGAGCGGCAGGACGCCGCATCCTTAAGGGCAACGGTTGATCGGAAGATCGCTTGGAAGTGGCCGATTCAGCCGTCGCGGCCGGGGTATGACTCGCGGCGGACGAAGTCAATCGGCGGGCGAAGTCAATCGGCGGCGAGCGGCTCGATCAGAAGGGCTTCACGATCACCAGCACGACGATCAGCGCGGCGGCGATGCCGGGCAGCTCGTTGATCAGCCGGAGCGTCTTGTTCTCGAGCGGGCGCTTGCCCGCGGCCAGCCGCTTTCCATAGACCGAGAGCCAGCCCTGATAGGCGCTGAGCGCGATCACCAGCGCGAGCTTGCCGTGGAACCAGCCCATCGCGAACGCATCGATGTGAAGCGCGAGCATCAATCCGAGCACCCACACGACCAGCATTGCCGGCATGAGGATGATCCTTCGCACCCGGTCCTCGCGAGCGGTCCAGGCGCGGTCCTCGGCCGATCCCGGCGCGGTCTCGTGGTGATAGACGTAGAAGCGGGGGAGCAGGAACAGGCCCGCGATCCAGAACAGGACGAAGGTTACGTGCGCGGCCTTCACCCACAGATAGGCGAGCCCGAGGAATCCGGCCATTTCGCTCATCCGCGCCCCTTTAGCAGGCTCAGCAATTGCTCGACATGGGCAATCGGCGTGTCCGGCAGGATCCCATGGCCGAGGTTGAAGATGTGCGGGCGCCCGGCAAGCGCGTCGAGGATGTGCGTGGCGGCGGTTTCGAGCGCCGCGCCGCCCGCGATCAGCGCGAGCGGGTCGAGATTGCCCTGGACGGGGAGGGCCTTGGGAAGCTCGCGGTGCGCCCAGGCGGGGTCGACGGTCTCGTCGAGGCCGATCGCGTCGACGCCCGTCTCGCTGGCGTAGGCGCCCAGCTTGCCGCCGGCGCCCTTGGGGAAGCCGATGACGGGCACGTGCGGGTGGCGCGCCTTGAGCGCCCCGACCAGCCGCGCGGTCGGAGCGATCACCCAGCGCTCGAACTCTGCCGGAGCGAGGCTTCCGGCCCAGCTGTCGAACAATTGAACGGCTTCGGCGCCGGCCTCGATCTGCCCCGAGAGATAATCGAGCGTGACGTCTTCGATGCGCTCGACCAGCGCCTGCAGCCGCTCCGGCTGCGCATAGGCGAGCCGGCGCGTCTCGGACTGGTCGCGGATGCCCTGGCCGGCAACCATGTAGGTCGCGACCGTCCACGGGGCTCCGGCAAAGCCGATCAGGGTCGTGCGGGGTGAAAGCCGCGCCTTTACCTTGCGGACCGTGTCGTAGATTGGCGTGAGGCGCTCGGGGAACGGCTCGAGCTGGTCGAGCTCGGCGTCGCCCAACGTCGGAGTGAGCCGCGGGCCTTCGCCGGCGACGAAGGTCAGGTGCTGGCCGATCGCGAAGGGCACGATCAATATGTCGGAAAAGAGGATCGCCGCGTTGAGCCCGCCGAAGCGCTCGAGCGGCTGGAGCGTGACCTCAGCCGCGGCCGCGCTGTCGTAGACCAGCTCGAGAAAGCTTCCCTTGTGCTCGCGAAGCGCCCGGTACTCGGGCAAATAGCGGCCTGCCTGGCGCATCATCCAGACGGGCGTCGGCTCCACTCGGCTGCCCGACAGGACGGCGAGCAACGGCTTGTCCGCGGGCGCGGTTCGGGCACGCTCGACAGGCGAGGAGGCCACCCTCTTTTCTCCTTTTATATATTAGAATCTAAGAAGACTGATGATGTTGTTGTGCGGCGGGACGCGGGGTTTAGGCACGGCTTCCGCTTTTGCCAACAAGGAGCCCGAGCGAAGGCTCCAGGCAAAGCGGCGATTCGCTGCGGTTCGTTCCCGCGATTCACAGGCTGGGGACGGTTTGCGGCTCCCGTGGATGATTTGTGGGAACAGCCGTAATGGAGGTCGAATGGCAGTCCCGCCGAGCCGCTCCCCAGCGTCGCGCATGAGCCCCGCACCCACTTGTCCACAGGGTTTGCCGGAGTGCTGATCCTCGCCTCGGCAAGCGCGATCCGAGCGAAGATGCTCGGCGATGCGGGCGTCGCGCACCAGGTGCTGCCGGCCGCCGTGGATGAAGCGGCGATCAAGGCCGAGGGCGAAGATCCGCAAGCGCTGGCGGCGCGGCTGGCGGAGGCGAAGGCGCTTGCCGTCAGCGCCAACCATCCGGGCTTTTGGGTGCTCGGCGGGGATTCGCTCGTGACGGTCGAAGGCCGCAGGTTCGACAAGCCCCGCACGCGAGAGGAGGCGGCCGAGCACCTGCGCCTGTTTTCCGGCCGAACCATGCTTCTGACCAGCGCGGCGTCGCTCGCGCGTGACGGGCGGGTCGACTGGACCCGCTCGGACACGGCCGAGCTCCGCGTCCGGGCCTTGTCGGACGAATTCATCCTGACCTATCTCGCTGCCGAATGGCCGAGCGTCGCCGAGTGCGTCGGCGTGTTCCGGATGGAGGCGCTCGGGGTGCAATTGTTTGAGCGCGTCGAGGGCAGCCATTTCACCGTGCTCGGAATGCCGCTGATCCCGCTACTCAACGCGCTCAGGGAGAGGGGCGTGCTGGCGTCGTGACGTCAACCCGCCCGCTGCGCATCGCGCTCACCGGCTCGATCGGCATGGGCAAGTCGACCGTCGCCAAGATGTTCGAGCGCGCAGGCGTGCCGGTGTTCGACGCGGACGCTGAGGTCCGTCGGCTGCAGGGACCGGGCGGCACGCTGGTCGATCGGATCGGCGCGCGCTTCCCTGGCGCGGTCAGCGGCGGAGTGCTCAATCGCGAGCGGCTCGCTCAGATCGCGCTCGAGGATCCGGCGGAGCTCGCCGCCCTCGAGGCAATCGTCCACCCGGCGGTCCGCGCTGCTCGCGAGGAGTTCATCGACAGCCATTGCGCAGCACCCGCGCTAATCTTCGAGATCCCGCTGCTGTTCGAGACCGGCGGCGAGACGGAGTTCGACCATGTGATCGTCGTCTCCGCGCCGGCCGAGGTGCAGCGCCAGCGAGTGCTTGCCCGGCCCGCAATGACCGCCGAAAAGCTCGATTCCATCCTCGCCCGCCAGCTGCCCGACGAGGAGAAAAGGGCGCGCGCCGACTTCGTCATCGACACCGGCACCCACCTATCCACAACTGAGGCCCAGGTCGGCGACATTCTTGCTTGTCTCAAGATTGGCGCGGGAGGATAGTAGCCATGGGAGAGATGGCTAAGCGCATGCGGGAAATCGTCTTCGATACCGAGACCACCGGGCTCAACCCGGCGACCGGCGACCGCATCGTCGAGATCGGCTGCATCGAGATGGTCAACCGCTGCGAGACCGGCCGGCACTTCCACGCTTATTTCAATCCCGAGCGGCCGATGCCGGTCGAGGCCGAGGCGGTGCACGGCCTGTCGACCACCTTCCTCTCGGCGCAGGCGAGGTTCTCCGAGCGGGTCGAGGAGCTGCTTGAGTTCATCGAGGATTCGCCGCTGGTCGCGCACAATGCGGGCTTCGACTTCGGCTTCCTCAACCACGAGCTCCAGCTGTGCGGCCGCCCGTCGGTGTGCACCAGCCGGATGATCTGCACCTTGGTGCTCGCCCGATCGAAGCACCCGGGCGCAAAGCACAGCCTCGACGCCTTGTGCACCCGCTTCGGCGTCGACCGCAGCCTTCGAGTGAAGCACGGCGCGCTGCTCGACGCCCAGCTGCTTGCGCAGGTCTATGTCGAGCTGACCGGCGGCCGGCAGATCGGCCTCGGCCTGGTCGCCGACACCGCGGCGCAGGCCGCCGCGGCAGCCGCCGGGGCAGTCACCGTGCGCCAGCAACGCCCTGCCCGGCCGCACTTCGCTAGCGCGGAGGAACTCGAGCGGCATCGTGCGTTTATCGCACGGATCGCCAACCCGCTGTGGGAGCGCTTCGTACCGATCGCCACTTAGCGTTCGGACGGGGCGCCGACCGGCGCTTGAGCGATCCCGCGGCCACCGCCCAGGCGGCCGCGCAATCCAGCCCGCAAATGGGCCAGCAAGGAGGGCCAGCTCAGGTGGACGTACGAGTGACGGGCCATCAGGTCGACGTCTCGGATCCCGTTCGGGATCAGTCCGTCAGCCGGATCGAAGCCATTGCCGATAAATATTTCTCCCGGGCGGTCGGAGCCAATGTGACCTTCAGCCCCGGGCCGCAGAACGACTTTGTCTGCGACATCGTCGCGCCGGTTGGCCAGGGCGTGGTGCTGAAGGCCAATCACCGCGGTCCGGAGGCCAATGTTGCGTTCGACGGAGCGGCCGACAAGATCGAAAAGCAGCTTCGGCGCTATGCCGGGCGGCTTCGCGAGCATCGCGGCAATGGCGCCAGCAGCGATCAGCTGGTCGAAAATGCGGGCTACAGGATCCTGGGCGCACCGGCCGATGGCGAGTTGGACGAGCAGGACTCCCATCCGCCGATCGTCGCCGAGACCCGCGTCGACATTCCCGACGCGAGCGTGTCCGATGCGGTGATGCTGATGGACCTTCGCAACACGAGCGCGCTGATGTTCAAGAACAGCGCGTCGGGCGAGTTCAACATGATCTACCGGCGCGAGGACGGGACGATCGGCTGGGTCGAACCGCAAAACAGCTGACTGCCCAGCTGGTCCTTTTTGGAGCGAGGTGAATTTCCGGGCTTGCGTTGGCCGGTCGCGGAGTAGTTAGAGTGCCGGGCCAATGCAGATTGCCGACTTCCTCGACTTCGACGCGATCAAGCCGTCGCTCCCGGGCGGCAACAAGCGCGCCCTGCTCCAGCAGCTTGCGCAGCTTGCCGGGCAGCGGCTCCGGCTCGACGCGGGGGAGATTCTCGCCAGCCTCGCCGAGCGCGAGCGGCTGGGCTCGACCGGCTTTGGCCAGGGAGTCGGGATCCCGCACGGAAAGGTCGAGGGGATCGGCCGCATCTACGGGCTGTTCGTCCGATTGGGCGAGCCGATCGATTTCGGCGCGATCGACGGGCGCAGGGTCGACCTCGTCTTCCTTTTGCTCTCCCCGCCCGATGCCGGGGCCGAGCATCTCAAAGCGCTGGCCTCGATCAGCCGCGTGGTCCGCCACGGCCCGACGCTCGACAAGATGCGCGGCGCAAGGAGCCGCGACGCGCTCGCTGCAGTGCTCATGGGAGCGGATGAGCGGGACGCCGCCTGACGGCGCTTAGCTGTGGGCGAGCGGCTCCCCGCGCATCTCGAAGCCATGGCGATCATTCGCCGGGTGCAGGCCCAGGGCGACTTCGCCGCGGTGCTCAAGCGCGGCGATCCCGACCGGGGCGCTCTGACCCTTCTCATTCGCGCGCGCGGGCAGCTCAAGGGCATCCTCGAGCGCGAGCTCGGCCCCGACTTCGAGTATCGCTGGGCGCTCAGGAAAGCCGACGAGGCGCTTTGTTCCACCGGATTTGACGAATTCATCGCTTTGAGGACGCGATTCGACGCCGATTCGTGGCTGATTGAACTGGATATCGCGGACCCGGAACGATTCATCGCTGAAACGACCGCTTCGGGTTGACCCCCGGAGCAGGTGCAGAGATGAACGCTTCATAACAACAGAGCGGGGGGCATCCTCCGACCGGAAAGAACCGGCGGAGATGCCACGCGAGACGGGGAACCAACCAGGACGCGAGCGCACGATTTTCATGCGCAACTCTGCGCGTCCCTAGTGGCGGTTCACCGCAATTGGCCTAGAAAATATGTTGTCTTCGCTTCGATCGGCGCTGCTGGTCCTTGCTGCTGCAAGCGCAAGCTCGGTCGCTCCGGCGCAGGTGCGCGCGGACGCCGAGCCGTTGATGGCTTTGACGAGCGGCTCGCTGCCCTCGCTCCCGGTTGCCGGGACGCTCCCCGAGGTGGTTGAGCCCACGGTGGACCCGCTGGCGCCGCTCGACTCGCCGGAAGCGCCCGAGGCAGCGCCGCAGCCGGCGTCGGAGCCGGCGATCGACGCGAAGGCCGACCTTGCGACCCTCGTCGCCCAGCTGCGCAGCTCGGAGCCCGGCAGCCGCGAGCTCGAGTGCCTCGCGGTCGGCATCTATTTCGAATCCAAGAGCGAGCCGCTCGCGGGCCAGCTCGCCGTCGGCGAAGTGATCGCCAACCGCGCGAAGTCCGGCCGTTTCGCCTCGACCTATTGCGGAGTGCTGTTCCAGCGCGGTCAGTTCAGCTTCGTTCGCCGCAAGTCGTGGCCCGCGGTCGCGCGCTCGAGCCGCCAGTGGAAGACCGCAGTCGCGATCGCCAGGATCGTCGACCAGGACCTCAAGGATTCGGCCGCGAGCCATGCCTTGTTCTTCCACGCCAAGCGCGTCCGGCCGGGCTGGAAGAGGCTCAAGCGCGTCGCCTCGATCGGCAACCACATCTTCTACCGCTAGGCTTTGTGCCCCTTTCGTTCTAGCGTTCGGGGGTGAGCACCGCCCCCGATTCGCTATTGCCGCCGCTTCTGCAGCCCTGCTTCGCCGACGCTCCGCCGGTCGCGGCGGAGGTCGCGCGCGGAGTGACTCGCCTGTTCTTCCGCCAGGACAGGTTCGCCATGTGCGAAGTGCCGCTGCCCAACGGCCGCCGCGCCGACATGATGGCGGTGGATTCGACGGGCTGCCTGACGATCGTCGAGATCAAGGTCGCCAAAGCGGACCTGGTCGGCGATGCCAAGTGGACCGATTATCTCGATTATTGCGACCGCTTCTTCTGGGCGGTGCCGCCCGCCCTTTCTGCGATCTGCGAGGGCGAACGCTTCCTCCCGGGCGAAGCGGGGCTGATCGTCGCCGACCGCTACGATGCGGTGCTGGTGCGCGAAGCCCTCGAGCGGCCGCTCGCCCCTGCCCGGCGCAAGGCCGAACTGCTGCGCTTCGCCAGGCGCGCCGCGCGGCGGCTGTCGGCCCAGATCGATCCCACGCTGGGCGAGGGCTGCTGAGCTTTATTCGAGCTTGAAGTCGTCGAGCTTGTCGCTCTTGGGCCTGTCGCTCTGGGGCTTGGCGCCGCTTGCCTCGATCGCCTGGAGGATCTCGCGCGAGCGCGTATCGCGCTTCGCATAGTCGCGCGCCGAATAGCCTGCAGCCGAATCGGTCTTGTCCGGGTTCGCACCCTTGGCGAGCAGCAGCTTGACGATCGGCAGCTCGCGCTGCTGGACGGCGATGATCAGGGGCGTCTCGCCCATCCGGTTGGGCAGGTCCACCTTCGCGCCAAAGCCGAGCAGGAGCTCCACCGCCTCGGTAAAGCCGACCCGCGCGGCGACGATCAGCGGAGTATCGCCGCTCCTGTCGGCAAGATCGAGATCCGCATCCTTGCCCATCAGGAACTGGGTCCACAGGCTGTCGCTGCGCGCAATCGCGAGGTTGAGCGCGGTCTGCCCCTTGGAGTTGCGGCTGTTGACCAGGCTCGGCCGGCTCTGAAGCAGCTGGGTCGCCTTGTCGCCGTCGCGCTCGCTCACCGCCTGGATGAACGGCTCGGCCTCGGACATGAACTGGGCGCCCGCGGGCGCCGCAAGCACGGCCGCGAACAAGAGCAAGTTGCGGATTCGCTTCATTTTTCCAGAGCCCCATTCGCGCTGCTTGATCGGCCGCCATTAGCAGACCATGTCTGAACTTGTCATGGCCGACGATCGCAATCCTGCCGAGCCCTTCTGGGAAAAGCCGCTGAGCGAGCTCGACCGCGGCCAGTGGGAAGCCTTGTGCGACGGCTGCGGGCGCTGCTGCCTGCACAAGCTCGAGGACGAAGAGACCGGCCTGCTCTATCCGACCAACGTCGCCTGCGAGCTGCTCGACCGAAGGAACGGGCGCTGCACCGACTACGGCCGGCGCAAGTCGCGGGTGGTCGATTGCGTGGTGCTCGACCAGGGCCGCCTCGGCTCGCTCGACTGGCTTCCCGAAAGCTGCGCCTATCGATTGAGGGCCGCGGGCAAGCCGCTTCCCGGCTGGCATTATCTGATCTCGGGAAGCCGCGAGACGGTGCACGAGGCCGGGCAGTCGACGCGCGGCTGGACGGTCAGCGAAACTGACGTCGAAGAGCTCGAGGACCATGTCGTCGACCGGCCGCTCTAGCGCGCTCCTGCATCACGACGATTTGCCGCTTCCGGTCGAGATCCGCCCGATCCCCGGCGCTCGGCGGTTGCGGCTGAGGCTCGACGAGCGGCGCTCGGTGCTCAAGCTCACCGGGCCGCTGCGCATGAACCGGAAACTCGCGCTCGACTGGGCGGCAAGGCAGCGCGAGTGGGTCGAGGCGCAGCTCGGCGCACGCCTCGCCGACGAGCCGTTCATGCCCGGAGCGCTGATCCCGCTGATGGGCGAAGAGGTCGTGCTCGACTGGGCGGAAGGGCTGCCGCGCACTCCCCGGCTCGATCAGGGCCGGCTGAGCTGCGGCGGCCCGCGCGAGGGCTTCGCACGGCGGATCGAGAGCTTCCTCAAGCGCCTCGCGCTCGACACCTTGTCGCTCGAAACGCGGGAAATCGCCGCGGCGGCGGGCCTGGCGGTGCGCTCGGTCGCCGTCGGCGATGCCGACACGCGCTGGGGGAGCTGCTCGTCATCGGCGCGGATCCGCTACAGCTGGCGGCTGATCCTCGCTCCGCCGAAGGCGCGGCGCTACGTGGTGGCGCACGAGGTCGCGCATCTACGGCACCTCGACCATGGGCCGCAGTTCAAGGCGCTCGAGCGCGAGCTGTTCGGCGGCGAGCCTGCGCAAGCGCGGCTACTGCTGCGACGCTCCGGGCCCAGGCTGAAGCGGATCGGGCGCGGGCACTGATCGCGGCGGCGGCGGCTGGGTTGGCGGCGGCGGGCGGATGACCTGCGGCTGCGGCTGCGGCGGGCGAGCCGGCTGGCCGCCGCTCTGGCCGGGCGGAAGCACCTGGTCGAGCCATTGCTGGTCGACCGGCTGGCCGGGCTGGGGAGGCGCGGTGCCGTCGGGCAGGTAGCCCGGATAGGGCTCCTGCGCGGTCGGGCTCGGGTTGCCGTAATCGTCGTAAATCGGCTCGACGGGGATTGCGTTCGGGTCGGCCGCCCACAGATCCTCTTCGGGGCCAAGCTCCCAGTCGGGCACCGGCACGTCGGTCTGGAACTGCTCGATCGGCCGGCGCGCGACCGCTCGGACCATGAAGCTCTGGAACGCGCGCGCCGGAGCGGTCCCGCCCTGAAGCCCGCCGACCGGACGCGCATCGTCGCGGCCCATCCACACGCCGGTGGTGAGGCCGCTCGAAAAGCCGATGAACCAGCCGTCGCGGTTGGACTGGGTGGTGCCGGTCTTGCCCGCGACCGGCCGGCCGAGCTGGGCCGCGCGGCCGGTGCCGGTCATGACCGCGGCCTGGAGCAGGTCGGTCATTCCGGCCGCGACCCAGGGCGCGACGAGCACTCGGCCGTCGTCCTGGTCGTGCTGGTAGAGCACGCGGCCCTCGGCCGTCACGACCCGCCGGATCGCATGGGGCGAGACCCCGACGCCGCCGTTGGCGACCGAGGCGAAGGCGCGGGTCATGTCGATCAGGCGCACGTCGCTGGTGCCGAGCACCATCGACGGATTGGTGTTGATCGCGCTGCTGATGCCGAAGCGCTGCGCCATGTCGGCGATGGTCGAAAAGCCGAGCTGGGCGCCGATCCTTGCGCTGACCGTGTTGATCGACCGAGCGAACGCTTCCCGCAGGGTCACTCGGCCCTGGTGGGTGCGGGTCGCGTTGCGCGGGGTCCAGCCCTCGATGGTGATCGGCTTGTCGTCGATCGTGTCGGTCGGCTTCATCCCCGATTCGAGCGCGGCCAGATAGACGAACAGCTTGAACGCGGAGCCCGGCTGGCGCTGGGCCTGGGTTGCGCGGTTGTAGATCGAATCGACATAGTCGCGCCCGCCGACCATCGCTCGCACCGCACCGTCTCGGTCGATGGCGACCAGCGCCCCTTGCGCTCCCTGCGGCGTGTTGGCGGCGATCGACCGCTCGGCCGCCGCCTGCATCGATGCGTCGAGCGTGGTCCACACGTCGATCGGCTCGCTGGTCTCGTCGATCAAGGTGTCGAGCTGCGGCAGCACCCAGTCGGTGAAATAGCGGACGCTGTTCTGCTTGCTGGTCGGCTGGAAGCGGAATGCCGCCGGGTCGACGTTCTGAGCCCGCGCGGCGCTGACGAAGCCGTTCTGGACCATGCTTCGAAGCACGACCTGCGAGCGGCCGCGCGCCGCCTCGACGTCGGCGGTTGGCGAATAGTTGGAGGGCGCCTTGACCAGGCCGGCAATGATCGCCGCTTCGCCCAGCGCCAAAGTGCGCGCGCTGTGCCCGAAGAAGCGCCTCGAGGCCGCGTCGATGCCATAGGCGCCGCCGCCGAAATAGACCCGGTTGAGATAGAGCTCGAGGACCTGGTCCTTCGAGAACTTGCGCTCGATCGCCAGCGCGAGAATGGCCTCCTTGATCTTGCGGCCGAACGTCCGGCTGTTGGTCAGGAAGATGTTGCGCGCGAGCTGCTGGGTGATGGTCGAGCCGCCCTGGCTCCACTCGCCCTGGTCGACCCGGATCTTGACCGCTCGGGCGACGCCGATCGGGTCGACACCGAAATGCTGACGGAAGCGCCGGTCCTCGACCGCGATCATCGCCGCGCGCATCTCTGCCGGGATCTGGTCGTAGGTCAGCCACTGGCCGAAGCTCGGCCCGATGTTGATCAGCACCGCGCCGTTCGACGAGCGCACGCGGATCATCTGGCCAAGGTCCGAGCGCCTCGACAGCTGCTCGTAGCCGGGCAGCGAAGCGACCGCGACGGCGACGGCGACGATCAGCGACAGGATCCTGAGGAGGGCGAGATAGAGCGCGACCTTGCGGCAGTCGCGAATGGCCGGCGAACGGGTTGGGGGTCAGCGCGGGCCATCTCGCTTCAACGAGATACAAAGTCGCAAGTTCACGGACAAGCGCTAGCGCTCCCCGCCCTCCGTTCCGGCGCGAAAGCTCATTGCCGCCGAGTTGATGCAGTAGCGCAGCCCCTCGGGGCCGGGACCGTCGGGGAACACATGGCCCAGATGCCCTCGCACGACGCGCAGCGCACCTCGGTTCGAACCATTCCGTGCGACGCGTCGACCTGCTCGTCGACCGCGCCGCCCTTCGATCGGCGCGGTGAAGCTCGGCCAGCCGCTTCCGCTGTCATATTTGCTTTCGCTCGAAAAAGCGGCGTTCCGCAGCCGGCGCAGCGGAACTCGCCCTCGCCCTTGGCCGACAGCAGCTCACCGGTGAACGGCGGCTCGGTGCCGGCCTGGCGAAGGACCCGGTACTGCTCGGGCGTGAGGCTCTCGCGCCATTCCTCGTCGCTGCGTTCGACCTTGGGCACGGCACTTCCTTTTTCTGCTCGCGTCTTGTCGAGCCTCGCCCTTAGCCGCGCCTTAACCCTGTCTTAGCCCCGGCCCAATAGGCTGGCCGGCATGATGGCGCGCATTGCGCATTCGGCGCTGGGCCCAATCGTGGCTGCGGCAATGGCGGCAGCGGCTCTTGCCGTGGCCGGCGCCCCCGCGCGCGCTCAATGCCGGCTGTGCGTCACGCCGACGACTCAGCCCGACGCGCCCACGGCAGACGGTGCGATCAAGCTGGAAATCGAGGCCGGTCTGGATTTCGACCGGCTGATCGTGCTCGGGCCGGGCGAGGGCAGCGCGACTCTTCGGCCCGACGGCTCGAGCCAGGTCAGCGGGGTCATCGGCTCGATCGGCGGTGGAGCGATGGTCGGCGAAGCGCGCGTGCGCGGGGAGCCCGGTCGAGCGGTGCGGATCGACCTTCCGGCAAGGATCGAGCTCCATTAGACCGGGGGCCGGCGAGTGGCGATCAGCGACATCGTCACCGACTTGCCTTCGCTTCCGCGGCTCGATCTGTCCGGCAGCCTCAGCTTCCGCTTCGGCGGCCGGATCGAGATCAGCGGCGAGGCCGAGGGCGACTATCGCGGCGACCTGCCGATCACCATCGAATATCTCTGAATAATTGCTCCATTCCGGAGGAAAGTCTTTCCGGGTCGGTAACTATTCCCCTGAGGAAAGCCGTAAGCGCGGCTAGTTAAATGTCGCCCCACGGGTGAGCAGACTGCTGCCAGCCGGCGAAACGCGCGCCATCGAGCAAGCGATCGAGCCCCGTCAAATGTTTGGCCAGCGTCCGCGCGAATGCTGGAATCGACGACAACAGCCGCTGCTGCAGCCCAACAAATGCGAGCCGCGCCTGTGCGGCCTTACCTCGGGGGAGGCCGCCGATCCTTCGCTCCCTAAGCGCGCCATATTCTGCCAGCATCGACGCGAGCTGCAGCTCGGGCGCATCCGCCGGTAGGTTAGTCAATCTGATCGGCTCGACCACGCGCTCCGGAAATGCCTCGCCGAGCTGGCGAAGATCGCCTTTGAGCCGCCGAACCATGACAGGCTCAAGATCAGCCGGCCGGATGTCCATACCCCGTGTAAATCGCTGTGGGTCGAGTAGCTCGAGCAGCGTCGCGAAGCTGTTTGCATGTCCGTTGTGCGGCGTCGCGCTCAGAAAGATCCGGTGCTCGAAACGACCCGCGAGGTCGCGCAGATCCTTGGTGAACTGGCTTTCGATCGCGTAGCGGCCGCCACTTGCCGGCGCGGCGTGATGCGCTTCGTCGAGTATCAGTAGCGAGCGGGCGCGGAAATCTTCCAGCAGATCCCGCAACCCTCCGACATAAGTTTCATCGCTAACCAGGCTCTGAGACAGGATGAAGCGCGAGCCGGTTGCCCATGGATTGGCGCCGAAGCCGCGCCGCCGTCGCAGCTCCTCAAGGTAGGCGCGATCGACAATATCGAAGGACAGGCCGAACTTGGCCGCTAGCTCATCCTTCCACTGAAGGGTCATCGCCGCTGGCGCAATCACCACCGTAAGGTCAACGCGCCGGCGCAGCAACAGCTCGCGCAGTATGAGTGCCGCTTCGACGGTCTTTCCTAGTCCGACGTCGTCCGCAATCAACATATTGACGCGGGGGAGGCGCAGGGCCTTGCGAAGCGGTAGGAGTTGGTAAGGATCGAGCCGAATTCCCGCGCGGAACGGCGCTTGAAACAGATCGCGGTCCGCCGCCGTGGCGGTGCGCCAGCCGATGGTTCTCAGATACGCCGCGAACGCCCCTGCGTCGTCGCCGCCGCGGGCGCCGAGCTGCGACCACGCCTCTTCGTCGAGCAGGCTCCCCGCGACCTCTGTGGGCAGCAGGACTTCGATCTCCTCGCCCTGCGCGTCATCATCCACGCACGAGAGGTTGCAAGTCGGCAACGTACCGCTCGCTTGAGAACTCTTCTCGACCAGCCAAGTGCGTCCTCGAAGGGATACAAATTGACCTTCACTAATCTGGTCCGTGCGCATCAGCCCCTTAAAAACAGTCGCGCCGGCGGCGATGCAATTCAGGTTTGCTCCGCCGCCTGTCGATGCGAGACGGTCAGCTCCACCAGCCTCGCGCCAATGATTGGAATCGTAGTCTCTGGAAGCCCATTTGCGCAATCGTGAGGTAATGAGTCTCCCGCTTCATCTGCCACCGTGCGGCTAGAGGAGGTTGAGCTGAGGATCGTCATCCACCCGGATGACGCCGTTGATGAGCCACTGGTGAAGGCGGTAGCGGTGTGTGCCCATCGCCAGTCCCATTCCCTTCCGAGGGTATTCCTCTCCGAACACGCGCTGCATCCAAGCCAAAGCCGCTTGCTCGGAGCCCTGGTCCCGCCGTCGCATGAGGAACGTCTGCTCCGTCTCCCAATCCTGACACGTTCCAACGTGGACACCATCATCATCTCTGTAGCGATACTTGAATGCATAGGGGCTGGTCCGCGGGGGGATGAGGGCGGGGGGCGCGAACATATCCTGCTGGTCCCGGAGCCGCTGGAGGACCTGCTCGCGCTCCGCGATTTCGCCCTGGCCGCGCCGCTCGTGCCAGAAATCGAGAATCTCGGGCTTCAGCAGTGCCAAGCTACGTCCAGCTTCGTGCTCTCGTACAAGGCTGGCCACCACTATCCGGGACATCAGCTTGTTCCGGTCGGCGTGGCGCATAGGCCGGATGATCTCGATGGAATGAGGATCGACCCGGCGGGACTCTGAGCGCGTGTCCTTCGTCGCCTTAGGCCTGGACCAGCGATACTTGATGTGGTCCCAACGCCGGAACTTCTGGTAGTCGCTGAGCTGGCGAAATGACACCGGGTAGAGACGGACCCAGTTCCCGTTGAGGTCAACACCTGCGCAGCAGACCGTCTCGCCAAATGTTTCGCTCGGCCGTGGCGCGGCTTTGACGAGGATGAAGGCCTCGTCCTCTACAAGGTCAAGGGTGCCCGACGGCTGCGGCTGCTGCCGCTCCTGCTCTCCTGCCAACATGGGATCTAACCCCGAGGTGTTGAATCTGGAGAGATCGTAGCCCCAACAGGCGCTTAGCAACAAGGTTGCGGTGACAGTCCTTCGGATTGCGCTCATAGCAGAGGAGCGCCGTTGGTGCGTGTGCGACAGTCGTCGCCGTCTCCTCCAGCGCCTCTCTCGACGCGGGCAAATCGAGGTGTGCCTCGAATATCATCCGGAATTCATCCATATCCCCGCGCCGCGCTGCCTCACGGCCGTGCTTGGGATCGCCAAGTTGCTTACAATGCGAGTAGCCGATATCGGCTTCCCCGAGCGCCCCCGAAAGAGCTCTTTTTGAGAACCCCGGCCTTCGGGATTGAGGCAGCTCCCGGACATCCAGGACATGCTGCACCCCGGCCTCCACCAGCGTGTCGATGAAGTCCCTCAACGAGGCGCCTTCGTAGCCGATTGTGAAGAGTGTGGTCACTCGATAGCTCCGGTTCAGCCTCGTACTACAGTCGATCTTGAAAAATTGAGTCAAAATTGAGTCAGTCCCGCCAGAGGTGCGGAAGGGCAGCTTTCCGACAGACAGAAGGGAGCTGAAGGTCTGATTGGGGCGCAAAGTGGCCGTTTGAAAGCTGCGTCTGGACTTCGCCCGTGGAAGACGCCTCCTTGGCGACAATGGAGATGCGCGCGCAGCAGTCAGACCTGATCCAAGGACTTGCTTGACGCTGGTGATCATGGAGGACTGCGCACTCGAGTTGGCTCTGCAGCTCCGGATGACGGCCTGGAGGTCAGCCAGCGGATCGAGCAGCTCGCGACAAGTGCGAGCGCGTTGTCCCCCTCGGCTGCGGCAGCCAAGGCGCTCCTGGAGCCGCTGCCGAATGGCTGCCGGTTTTTCGTAAGCAGGCGCACATTCCACTCGACTTCGTCTGAAAGCGAAGCATTGCTGTTCATGTAAATCGCGGCCGGCCTGACCGGCTGCTGCCCTGACCGGCGCGACCGGCAGGGCTCCGGGTGGTGGGAGCAGCGATGGCGCTGTTCTGAACAGGAAAGCCACCCATGACGACCAAGACCAGTAACATTGGCAAGCGCCGGATCGCACGGAAGCCGAAAACCGAAGCAGTCTCGGCCGCGGAGAACACCGGCGCGCGCGGTGTGCCGGCGCAGGATACTGCGAGCGCCACCGCACCGAAGGAGCCGAGCAAGACCGAAAAGGTGCTCTCGCTCCTGAAGCGAAGCGAGGGCGCAATGTTAGACGAGCTGGTCGAGGCCACCGGCTGGCTGCCTCACACCACGCGAGCAGCGCTGACGGGGCTCAAGAAAAAGGGGCACAGCATCGAGCGTATGAAGATCGACGGTGCCAGTCGCTATTCGCTCGTGGAGACTGCCGTCCAATGAGCCGGCTAGATGCAGAACTTGAAGCGCTGGCGAGCCTCCCGCCTTCGCAGCTAAAGGAGAAGTGGATCGGTTTGGAGGGAGTCTGCCCGCCGTCCGTTCCGCCCGGCTTGCTTCGCCGTCTGGTGGCCCAGCGCCTGCAGGAGCGCCGCCAGGGCGCTCTGCCGGCGCTGGTTGCGCGAGAGCTAGAGCGAATCACGGATGGACTCGGCACGGCGCCGATCCGTTCTCGCGTCGAACTAAACATAGGCACTCGTCGTGTGCGCGAGTGGAATGGCCGAACCATTACAGTCGAGGTTCTCGACAACGGTTTCCGCTATGCTGATCGGACCTGGCGCTCCCTCAGCGAAATTGCGCGGCACGTGACCGACGCACACTGGTCCGGGCCGCGCTTCTTCGGACTAACCAGCAATGCCTGAGAAGCTACTTCGCTGCGCGGTCTACACCCGCAAGTCGACCGAGGACGGGCTCGAGCAGGAGTTTAACTCGCTCGATGCCCAGTACGAGGCTTGCGGCGCCTACGCTTTGAGCCAGCGCCACGAGGGGTGGGTGCTGCTAAAGGGCCGTTATGATGACGGCGGGTTCTCAGGTGGCAACATGCAGCGGCCCGGGCTCAAGCGCCTCCTCGCCGACGTCGAGGCGGGCAAGGTCGACATCATCCTCCTCTACAAGATCGATCGGCTGACCCGCAGCCTTACCGACTTCGCTAAGATCGTGGAGGTACTCGACCGGGCCGCTGCAAGCTTCGTCAGCATCACTCAGAGCTTCAACACAACCACCAGCATGGGCCGGCTGACGCTCAACATGCTGCTGAGCTTCGCGCAATTCGAGCGCGAGGTCACAGGGGAACGCATCAGGGACAAGATTGCGGCATCGAAGAAGAAGGGCCTGTGGATGGGAGGCCCCGTTCCGCTTGGGTACGAAGTGCTCGAGCGCAAACTGGTGGTGAACCAAGAGGAGGCTGAGCAGGTCCGACACATCATGCGCCGCTACCTGGCTATCGGCTCGGTGCCCCCGTTGGTTGAGGAACTGAACCAGGAGGGCTACCGAACGAAGATCCAGCGCCGGAGCAGTGGGCCGCACCGGGGCGGCTGCATTTTCAGGCGAGGCACGCTTTACCACCTGCTCTCGAACTGCATCTATCGCGGTTTCATCGTTCACAAAGGGAAAGCCTATCCGGGTGAGCACGAGGCGATCGTCGACGAGGAGCTATGGGGAGCAGTGCAGGCGCTTCTCGCTGATAATGCGTGCGGTTCGTCGCGACGCCTGAGGCACACGCATCCAAGTCTTCTGACCGGTAAGGTCGTCGATGGCGAGAACAGGCAGATGAGCCCGAGCCATGCGACCAAGAGCCGCAGGCGCTATCGCTATTATGTTACGCGTTCCGACCAGCTCGACGGAACCAGAGCATGGCGGGTTTCGGCCCATGACCTAGAGCAGCTGGTCTGCTCGAGCGTCGCCGAGAAGCTGCTCGATCCGCAGTTCATGCTGCAACTGGCAGGTGGCACCATGGATGCCGAGCAACTGCGGATGGCATCAGCTAAGACCGACTTGATCGCCGCCGCTTTGCGCAGGGGCGGTGCGCACGCCAAGGCGGCGCTGCTCGATTCGCTCGTGCGGCAGGTCCGGCTTGATGAGGATCAGGTTGAGGTGGAGCTCGATCACGACGCCCTCCGAGAACGGCTCGACATAGGTGCCGGGTCAGGTTCAGTAACCGAATCGTCCATCCTCAAAATTCCGGCTGTACGTGTCCGCCGCGGCCACCAGCTGCGGCTGATTGTGCCGGGCCTGGAGATTCGCCAGCCAGTGCGGCGGGACGAGAAGCTGATTACCCTCATGGCCGCTTACCAGGCGAGGCAGCTGGTTCTTGCCAGCCCAGAGCACTCGCTTGCGCGCATCGCTCGCCAGCATGGGCGGTGTCGGACCAGGTTAGGCAAGCTGGTCGAATTCTCCTGCCTCGCCCCCGATATCATCAGGGCCATCGTCGAGGGGAAGCAGCCGGAGCATCTTACTGCCTCCAAGCTGATGAGTAGGCCGCTTCCGCTATCCTGGAGCGAGCAGCGGCGAGAGCTATGCTTCTCCTGAGCTTTACCACTGCAGTCAGAGTTTTCCGGCCTGAGACGGTAGGTGAATTGCCGGCGAAAGCTGGGCAAGTACCGCACGTCTCTGACCGCAGTTCCGCCAGCTAGTAAACGAAAGGGCGCAGAACTGCGCCATTTCCGGCGGGAGTTCCGTGGCCTCTTAGGTCCTCAGGAACCACTCAAGACTGTATGGTGCGGTCGAGAAGACTCGAACTTCCACGGCCTTTCGGCCACAGCGACCTCAACGCTGCGCGTCTACCAGTTCCGCCACGACCGCACGTCATGAAGATGGGAAGGCGGCTCGCTGACCGCCACTCCCCGGCAGGCGCGCGCCTCTAGCAAAGCCCCCGGCCTCACGCAACGCTGCCGCGCAACGCCGCCTCGCCGTCCCGCTGCGGGACAGGATCTTAAGACATTCTTTACCATTCGCTCTCCGCGCGTTTAGCCATCCAGCAATGCTGGAGATCCTCATAGCCGCCCTTTCGCAGACGCCGGCGGTGCCGCAACCGGAGCTGCGTGCCGTGCCCGAGCGGCAAGCGCAGGCAAGCGTGCGGATCATGCGCGCCGACCCGATCCGCCTCGGCGAGGAGACGCGCCCAGGCGGCGCGAGCGTGCTGCGCAACACTCAGCTGCGCGAGAGCGACGGCTCCACGCGCCCGGCTTCGCTGATCGAATTCTATTAAGAGCTGGCTTTTTTCGGCTCACCCAGAGTGATGGTGAGGTCCTGCGCCGCCGGCGGGATGGTGAGCTCGGCGCTGTTGCAACTCGCGCTGCCCCGCGGCGGAAGGGTCCTCGCCGGCGGAGGGATGGTCCATTTGTAGACGATTTTTCCCGATGCATCGTGCAGCTGCGCATGGAGCGGCGGCACGTTCTGCGCCTCGTCGGTCGGGTTGATGATCCGGCCGCTGATGTTGAGATATTCGTTCCCGCTCGCAAGCTGGGTCCGGTCGCTGTGGGTCATCATCAGCTGGAGCGGAGTATCGCCGGCGCCTACGAGCCCCAGCCGCTCGCGCCACTCGGTCGGCGCCAGGAACCACAAGCCGGCCGCGAGCACCGCGATCAGAAGCACGGCCACGGCGGCCATGACGATCCCGCTGCGCCGACGCACCTCGCCGCTCTGGCGCGTTGCGAACGGGCTGAACTCGTCGTCGCCGGTCCACTCGAGCCGGCCCGAGGGAGCCGCTTCGGCGAGCCCGACCACATCGGCTTCGGGCGGGATCGGCGGCGCCGCGGGCGCCTCGGTCAAAGGCTCGTCCGCGGCCTCTTCAGGAGCAAAGTCCGAATCCTGAGCCCGCGGCTCAACTTCGCTCGCCGCCGGCTCGGGCCCGCCGACGTCTTCGCCGGCCGCGGAAGCCTCGCTCGCGTCGCCGCCTTGCGCCGCCTCGACGTGCCAGCTGTTCCCGCACGAGGCGCAGCGCACCTTGCGCCCCTGCGGCGGGATCGCGCCGTCCTTCACCACATATTGCGTTTCGCACGATGGGCAGGTCAGGATCATTCGCTCGAAACTCCCCGCCGGGCATTTCTGCCGTTTCATCAGGGTAAACAGCAACGCGCGGGCATTGGCAAGGCGGCGGGCGCGTGCAAGAACCCGGCGCAGATGGAAGGGGCGGCCTCTGTCGGCAATCGTCGAATTCGACAGCGTTGGTCTGCGCTACGGGACGGGCGCCGAGGTCCTGCGCGACCTGGATTTCCGGCTGGCAAGCGGCGGCTTCTACTTCCTGACCGGCCCCTCGGGCGCCGGCAAGACCTCGCTCCTGCAGCTGCTCTACCTCGCGCGACGACCCACGCGCGGCCGAATCCGCCTGTTCGGCCAGGAATTGAGCGACGCCCCGCGCGAGGCGCTGCCCGCCTTCCGCCGCCGCATCGGTGTGGTGTTCCAGGACTTCCGGCTGATCCGGCACCTGTCGGCATTCGACAATGTCGCGCTTCCGCTGCGCATCGCCGGACGCAGCGAGGCCGAGGTCGAAGGGTCGGTTCGCGAGATGCTCGCCTGGGTCGGGCTCGCCGACCGTGCAAGCGCTCGTCCACCGACGCTTTCGGGCGGCGAGCAGCAGCGGGTGGCGATCGCGCGCGCGGTGATCAGCCAGCCCGAGCTGCTCGTGGCCGACGAGCCGACCGGAAACGTCGATGCGGAAATGGCGGCGCGCCTGCTTCACCTGTTCACCGCCCTCAATCGGCTGGGCACGACCGTCCTGGTCGCTACCCACGATGTCGGACTCATCGCCCGCACGGCGGGAGCGCAGCTGATGCGGCTCGAGAAAGGCGCGATGGTCGATCCCACCGGCATCCTCAGGAACCCGCCGGTCGAAAGCGTGCAGGCGCGATGAGGGCCTGGCCCATGTCCACCTCCGAAGCCGAGCGCCGTCTGCTCCCCCGCGGGACGCTTCGCGGGCCGACGCCCTACGTGATCGCGATCATGACCTTCGCGATGATGATCGTCGCGGCCGCCGGCCTCGCCCTCGCAAGTGCCGCCGGGCTCGTCGCGGGAGCCGTCGAGCACCGCTACGTCCTGCAGCTTCCCGACGGCGGCGAGGGAAGGCTGGCGGCGGCCGTGCGCGCGGCACGCGGCGTCGACGGCGTGACCGGCGTTCGTCCGGTGCCGGAGCAGGAGATGCGCCGGACGCTCGAGCGCTGGCTCGGGCCGGGAGGGCTCGGCGAGGAGCTTCCGGTGCCGGCGCTGGTTCATCTCGATCTGGCTCCCGGTGGCGATTCGGGCCGCATCGGCGCTGCCCTCGGACGAGCGGTGCCGCAGGCCCGCTTCATCGCCGAGCAGGCGACGGTCGAGCCGCTGCTTCGGTCGCTGAACGCGCTTCAGTGGCTGTCGCTTGCACTGGTGCTGCTGATGGGGGCCGCAACCTCGGCCGCGGTGGTGCTCGCTGCGCGCGGAGCGCTCGACACCCACCGCTCGACGATCGAGATCATGCACGGGATCGGCGCGACCGACGAGCAGATCGCGCGGCTGTTCCAGCGCAAGATCGCGCTCGACGCGGCGGTCGGCGCGCTCGCCGGCGGAATGGCCGCGGCGCTCGCGCTGCTGGTGATCGGCGGCGGCGGAGCAGCGCTCGCCGGCGAGCTTGCAGGAGGGCCGCCCTTGCGGGCACTCGACCTCATCCTCCTCGCCGTGATGCCGGTTGCCGCAGTCGTGCTTGCGACCATCGTTGCGCGCAGCGCCGTGCTCGGTGCATTGCGCAAGGCACCATGATCGCCCGGTTCCTGTCGCTCGTCCTGCTGCTCTACGCGCTCGGCTTCGTTCTTTTCAGCGTGACCATCGGCCGGCCGGCAGCGGCTGAGGTGCGCACCGACGCAATCATCGTCATCACCGGCGCAAGCGGCCGGATCGAGCACGGGGTCGACGTCCTCGCCGACGGAAAGGCCAAGCGAATGCTCATCTCGGGTGCCGATCCAGTGGTGACCAAGGACGATCTGGTCGAGCGCCTGGGGGGGCATCGGCGGCTGTTCCGCTGCTGCGTCGACCTCGGCAGCGAGTCCGTCGATACGCGCTCGAACGCCGAGGAAGCGCAGCGCTGGCTCGCCCGGCACAATTACAAGTCCGTGCGGCTGGTCACCAGCGACTGGCACATGCACCGCGCGGGCTACGAGTTCGCGAGGGCGCTCGACGGCAAATATGAGATCGTTCGCGATTCGGTGCGAAGCGAGCCGGGCTTCTCGCTGCTGTTCGGCGAGTACAACAAATATCTGCTGCGCAGGGCGGCGGTGTTGCTGGACGCGTGACCGGCCGATGCGCGCTGCGGCCTACGCGCTGATCTTCTACCCGGCGAGCCTGCTGCTCGTTCTCGCCTGCCTGGGTGCGAGCCTGTTCGGGACAAAGCCGGTGCGCAAGGTCGTCCAGAGCTGGGCACGCCTCCATCACCGGCTGGCGCGGCTGCTTGGCACGCGCCTCGAGGTCGAGGGGGCCGTCCCGCCGGGCGCCTGCCTCGTGGCGATCAAGCACCAGTCGATGTTCGAGACGCTCGAGACGCTGCGGATCGCGAGGACTCCCGTGGTCGTCCTCAAGCGGGAACTCGCCGACATTCCGCTCTTCGGCCGGGCGACCCGGCGCTACGGAGTCATTCCCGTCGACCGCGAGGCGGGTCCCGGCGCGCTTCGCGAGATGATCGCGCGTGGGCGCGAGGCCGTCGCGGCCGGTCGCCCGGTGATCATCTTTCCCGAAGGGACGCGGGTTCCGCCCGGAGAGACCCCGCCGCTGCAGGCTGGATTCGCGGGGCTGTACCGGGCGCTAGGCCTGCCGGTGGTGCCGGTGGCCGTGGACAGCGGCCGGGTGTGGGGCCCGAACCTGCCAAGGAAGAGCGGCACGGTGCGCTTCCTCATCGGCGAGCCGATCCCGCCGGGCCTCAGGCGCGACGAGATCGAGGAGCGAGTCCACGCGGCGATCAACGCGCTGGAGCCACCGAGCGCAGCGCAGCGATTGCCGCACAATCGCTAGCAGC
Organism: Sphingomicrobium sp.; assembly: GCA_030447545.1. Lineage (GTDB taxonomy): Bacteria > Pseudomonadota > Alphaproteobacteria > Sphingomonadales > Sphingomonadaceae > Sphingomicrobium. Next base: position 266,523 of record JAUJOV010000001.1, read on the forward strand.
GCGAAGAGCTGGCGAAAGCCGGCCCGCCGGTCGGCGAAGCCGAGCCCGTCCGACGTTACGGGATTCACTCCCGTGACCGCTAGCTCCGCAGCCTTGCCCCGAGCTTTTCGGCCGCAGCGACGATGCGCTTGGAAATGTCCGCAAGCTCCGCCTCGGTGAAGCTCTTCTCGGCCGGCTGAAGAGTGACCTCGACGGCCAGGCTGAGCCCGCCGTCGGTCTCGAACCGGTCGAACAGCCGCGCGCGGCGGTGATCGCCTGCTTGTGGCGCGCCGCGGACGGCGCGGACGAGATTGTCGGCCGGCAGCTCTGCAGGCACGACAAAGGCGAAGTCGCGGGTGACCGGCTGGAGCGCCGGGGGCGAATAAGCTGCGCGCGCCCGGCCGGTCGAGCGGGCGGCGGGGAAGGACGTCAAGATAGACTTCGGCTGCGACCGCGCGCTCCGGCGCGTCGAGCTCGCGCACCAGCCGCGGGTGGAGCTCGCCGAAGGCGGCGACGATCGTCTTGGGCCCAAGCCGGAGCGTCGCCGACCGGCCCGGGTGCCAGGTCGCGCCGGCGTCGGGGAACAGCTGCAGGTTGGCGACCGGCGCGCCGGCGGCTTCGAGCAGCGCGAGCGCCTCGGCCTTGGCGTCGAACGGGTCGAACGGCTTCGCCTTGCCCGACTGCCATTGCCGCGGGCTCTTCTCGCCCGCCAGAAGCAGCGTTGCGGTGGGCCGCTCGGCCTCGGCGAGATAGCGGCGGCCGATCTCGAACAGCCGCACCGAGGCCGCGCCGCGGTCGAGGTTGCGGCGGGCAGCAGCGACCAGGCCCGGCAGAAGCGAGGGCCGCATGACCTTCATGTCCTCGCTGATCGGGTTGGCCAGCCGCCACTCGGCGCCCCCGAACGCCTGCGCCTCGCCTTCGAAATGAAGCTCCAGGTCACCGCTTCGTCCAGCCCGCGCGCAGCGGCCGCGCGGCGGACCCGGCGCTCGATGAGCTGCGAGCGGGTTGCGGTTGCCCTGGCGACGCCGGCTGCCCGGTTGAGGGCGTAGCGGCGAGGCGGTCATAGCCTTCGATCCGGGCGATCTCCTCGACCAGGTCGGCCGAGCCTTCGACGTCACGGCGCCAGCTCGGCACTCGCGCGGAGCCGTCCTCGACCTCGAAGCCGAGCGAGGAGAGGATCGTGCGCTGGCGCTCCTGCGGCACCTCGATTTCCGCCCAGCGCGCAAGGTGCGCCTGGGATCGAACGGCACGCGCCTGTCCTCGACCGGCGGCTCGCCGGCGCGAATGGCCTGCGAGGGTTCGCCGCCGCAGATGTCGAGGATCAGCCCGCTGAGGATCGCGAGCCCGTCGTCGAGGAAGGCCGGGTCGACCCCGCGCTCGAAGCGGCTGCGCGCATCGCTGGTGAGGCCGAGCTTCTGGCCCGTGCGCGCGATGCGCGCCGGGTCGAAGTAAGCGACCTCGAGCATCACGTCGCTGGTCGCGTCGGTCACGCCCGATTCCTCGCCGCCCATGATCCCGCCGATGTCGTGGACCGAGCGCTCATCGGCGATCACCGTCACTTCGGGGGCGAGCGCATATTCCTTCTCGTTGAGCGCAAGCACCGTCTCGCCTTCGCGCGCGCGGCGGGCGACCAGCGCGCGGTCGAGCTTCGCCACGTCATAGGCGTGCGCAGGCCGGCCCAGGTCGAGCATCACGTAATTGGTGATGTCCACGACGGCGGAGATCGGCCGCTGTCCAGCGCTCTTCAGCCTCTGCTGCATCCAGTCGGGCGAAGCGCCGTTGCGGATGCCGCGGATTGCTCGGCCGAAGAAGGCGGGGCAGCCTTCCGGGTCCTCGATGCGGATGCCGATCGGCGAGTCGAAGCGACCCTCGATGCGCGGAACGTCGAGCGGCTTGAGCGTGCCGAGCCCGGCGGCGGCAAGGTCGCGCGCAATCCCCTCACCCCCATGCAGTCCTGCCGGTTGGGAGTGACCGCGACGTCGAACACAGGATCGTTGAGTCCAGCAAAATCGGTGAACGCAGCGCCGATTGGAGCATCCTCGGCAAGCTCGATGATGCCGGTATGGTCCTCGCCAAGCTGAAGCTCGCGCGCCGAGCACATCATGCCGCGGCTTTCCACACCGCGGATCGCTGCGACCTTCAACGTCAGGTCCGAGCCCGGGATGTACGCACCCGGAGCCCCGAACACGCCCAGCATGCCCGCACGAGCGTTCGGCGCCCCGCACACGACCTGCACCGGCCTCGCCCGCATCGACCGCCAGCACCTGGAGCTTGTCGGCCTGGGGGTGCCTGGTCGGCCGTCAGCACCCGGGCGACCTTGAACGGCGCGAGCGCCTCGGCCGGGTTGGAGACCTCCTCGACCTCAAGCCCGATGTTGGTCAGCCGCTCGGCGATCGCCGAAGCGTCGGCATCGGTGTCGAGGTGCTGCTTGAGCCAGGACAGCGAGAACTTCATGCGCCCACGCCCCCGCTCAGCGTCGGCACGTCGAGCGCGCGGAAGCCGTAATGCCTGAGCCAGCGAATATCGCCGTCGAAGAAGGCGCGAAGGTCGTCCATCCCGTACTTGAGCATCGCCAGCCGATCGATCCCGCAGCCGAACGCGAAGCCCTGCCACTCGTCGGGGTCGAGCCCGCAATTGGCGATGACGCGCGGGTGGACCATGCCGCTGCCCAGCACCTCCATCCAGCCTTCGCACCCGCCCACAGCGCGCGGCCCTTCTCGACCGACCAGCCGACATCGACCTCGGCCGAAGGCTCGGTGAACGGGAAGTAGGACGGCCGCATTCGAAGCACGACGTCCTCACGCTCGAAAAAGGCCTTGAGAAAGGTTTCGAGCGTCCACTTGAGGTGGCCCATGTGGATCGCGCGGTCGATCACCAGCCCCTCGACCTGGTGGAACATCGGCGTGTGGGTCGCGTCGCTGTCGGAGCGGTACACGCGGCCGGGAGCAATCACGTAGAGCGGCGCGCCGCGCTCCTGCATCGCGCGCGGATCTGCACGGGCGAGGTATGCGTGCGCAGCACGCGCGGCTCCTCCTCGGCCGTGCGCGGCTCCACGTAGAACGTGTCCTGCATCGCCCGCGCCGGGTGGAACTCGGGCATGTTGAGCGCGGTGAAATTGTACCACTGCTCCTCGATCTCCGGCCCTTCCGCGACCGCGAAGCCGAGGTCCGCGAAAATCTCGGCAAGCTCGTCCATCACCTGGCTGACGGGGTGGACGCTGCCCTGCGGAGCTTCGGGCGGCGGGAGCGACAGGTCGATCGTCTCGGCTGCCAGCCTGCGGTCGAGCTCCGCCGCCTCGAGCGCCGCCTTGCGTGCCGCGATGGCCGAGGAGACCCGCTCGCGCAGCGCGTGCACCTTGGGCGCCTCCGCCGCGCGCGTCTCCGCGTCCATCGCCCCAAGCGACTTGAGCCTGGCCGTGATGCTGCCCGACTTGCCGAGCGCGGAGACGCGCAGCTGCTCGAGCGCGGACAAGTCCGCCGCTGCGCCAATCGCCTCCAGAAGCTCGTGATCGTCCATCTGCGCCCCATAAGCAAAAGGGCGCGGTAGAGGCCAGCTCCGCCGCGCCCTTGCGAACTGCCGTCTCGAAAAGTGGTCAGGCCGCGGCCTTGTCCTCTCTCGAGCGCGCCCCTCGCCTGGGCGACGATCGCGCTAAACGCCTCGCCCTCGTGCATCGCGATGTCGGCCAGGACCTTCCGGTCGAGGTCGATCCCGGCGAGCTTGAGCGCGTGGATGAACTGGCCGTAGGTCATCCTTCGGCGCGCACCGCGGCGTTGATCCGCTGGATCCACAGCGCGCGGAAGCTGCGCTTCTTCACCTTGCGGTCGCGGTAGGCGTACTGCCCGGCTTTTTCGACCGCCTGGCGGGCGATCCGGATCGTGTTCTTGCGGCGGCCGTAATAGCCCTTCGCCTGGTCGAGGATCCGCTTGTGCTTGGCGCGCGTGGTTACGCCGCGCTTGATGCGTGGCATGGTCCGTCAGCCCTATTTCAGGCCGTAGGGCGCCCAGGTCTTCACGCGAGCCGTATCGGCGTCGGCAAGGACCTCGGTGCCGCGGTTCTGGCGGATGTACTTGGCGTTGTGGCTGATCAGCCGGTGGCGCTTGCCAGCGACCCCGTGCTTGATCTTGCCGGTCGCCGTGAGCTTGAAGCGCTTCTTCACGCCGCTCTTGGTCTTCAGCTTGGGCATTTTCGTCTCGCGGACGCGACGTTCATGAACGGCCACGGCAGCCCTTTCGCCGGCCGTTCGTCATCTTTTCCAGAGGCGGGAAAGCGCGGCGCTATAGAGGCGCGGGCGCTCCGACGCAACCGCTAGCGCCTCACTCGCCCAGCGCGGCGTAGGTCAGCAGCCGGTAGCGGTAGCGCTGCTCGTCGCGAATCTTCTGGGCGATCCGGCCGTGGATCGCCTCGTCCCAACGCGACCAGCGGGTGATGAACGCGTCGGCCCTCGCGGGATCGCCTGCATCCTGGAGCGCAAGCACTTCGCGCAGCAGCCCCTCGACCGCGGCATGGTAGCGCCCATAGTCGATCGACAGCTCGGCCGAGGCCGTGTCGAAGCGCAGCACGCCGCGATCGAGCAGCCAGTTGAACTGCATCAGCTGCATGGTCTGGTACGGCTGGTCGCGCCGCGGCTTGTTGTTCTGCAGAGTGCGGTTGATCCCGCTCGCATAGTGCGAATTGAGCTGGGCGCCCGTGAAATAGCCCGTCTGGCGAAGCTGCCGTCCGGCGAACAGCGAGACCAGGTCCGCCTTCATCTCCTCGAGGAGATTGGCATCGGCGCCGAGCGCCTCGTGGAGGTTGCGGCCGTCGCGGGTGCGGTCGACCCCGAGATAGTGGCCGATCTCGTGCCACAAGGTGCGCTGGAAATTGCTTTCGGCCGTCAGGTGCGGCTCGTGCGGCGCCGACACCACCGCGCCCCACACGTCCTCGGTCGTCGCAAAGATCTCGGGCGAGCGCATGATGTTGGCACGAAGCAGGATCGTGCGGCCGTAGCGCCGCGCCAGATAGGCCTCGTTGGGCAGGATCGTCGCAGTATTCGCGCCGCGGGACTGGCCGAAATCCGCGATCACGTCGTAGACTCCGACCGGAATGTCCTCGCGCACCTTCTTGTGCCGGTCGTAGGGCAGCGCGTCCTCGACCGCCTGGAGCCCGCGAAGCCCCTTGCGAAGCGCATCGGTTTCCCGGCCGCGGCGGGCGAGCACGTTGAGCGAATAGAATGCGCGCACGCCGGACAGCTCGTCGTCGTACGTCTCATAGGCGCCGATCTGCGCGTTCAAATTTTTGAACTGGCCCGTGATCCACGCGGCATCGCCCGACTCATAGTCGTCCGAGAGCAGGTCGCGCGCCCGGTTGCGAAGGAACTTGGCGAACTCCCAGTCCTCCTTCTCGACCGCATCCGCCGCCTGGTTGAGCAGGCCATGGGCTCGGATCATCTCGTCCGCGTAGGCGAGCGAGTAGGGCGCCGCGTAGAGCTGGTTCCGGTCGGGCCGCGCTGCCAGCCCCTGCAGCCGCTGCCTCAGCCCGGGATGCAGCCGGTCGATCGCCGGATATCTGTCGAGCATTGCAAGATCGCGCGCGAGGCTCGCCTGGTCGGCGCGCCGGACGACCGAGCGCAGATGGGTAAGCTCGTCCCGGCGCTCAGGATTGGCCTTGAGGAAAGCCTCATATTCCTCGCTGGTCAGGTCCCACGGATAGACGTTCTTCCCCGGCGGAGCGTCCTCGGCCCCGGCGAACGGCAGGCGGCGATTGTCGAGCGTGGTTGCGACCGGTCCCTGGAACAGGCGGTAAAGCGTCGCTTCGTCGGATCGAGGCGCGAGGCGGCCGCGGACGTCGCGCGCGGCGCGATGGCGCTGATGCTCGTACAGGTCCTGGAAAATCTTGCCGACCTCGATCAGCCGCGCGACGGCCGTGCGCTCGCCCTCGCTGAGGTGCGCGACGTCGGGGGCGAGACGGATCGTCTGAGTCTTGGCGAGGATCTCCCGGGCCTGCTGCTGAGTCAGCGGGGCTGCGGCCGGCTGCGCCTGAGCCGGCACTGCGGCCGCGCACGCAATTGCTGCGACAAGCCACGAAAGTCTCACCACGGCACTCGCCTCCCGTCCCGCCTGAAATAGCCGCCCGATTCCTCGGGGCCCAGCCGCTCGATCAGCCGCCGCATGTCGCGCACGCTTTCCTGCGGAGACAGCGGCGCCTTGGGCCCGCCCATCCGCGTCTTCACCCACCCAGGGTCGAAGGCGGCTGCGATCACGCCAAGCCGCTTCGTTTCTACCGCAAGCGAATTCCACGCCATGTTCAGCGCCGCCTTGGACGTGCGGTAGGGCACATAGCCGCCCGAGCTTTCGGCAATGCTGGCCATGCCGCTGGTCAACGCGATCAGCTTCCCGCGCGCTTCTGCCACGCGCGCGAGCACGGCCTTGGCGAGCAGGAAGGGCGCAATGCAGTTGGCGACCATCATGTCGGACCAGGCGCGACCGTCGTCGGCCGCCTCGGCCTGTTCGGGAATCCAGGTCCCGGCATTGGCGATCAGCAGGTCGAGCGGACCGGCGAGCCGCCCGGCGAAGCCCGCGACGGCATCGAGGTCGTGAAGCTCGAGCGGCTCGACGCGCACGCCGAGCTCGTCGAGTTCGGGGCTCGACTGCCGCGCGGTGGCGATCACCTCCCAGCCGTCAGCCGCATACTGGCGGGCAAACTCGAGCCCGATCCCGCGGTTCGCGCCCGTGACCAGGACGGACGGCATCTAGTCGAACAGGCTTGAAACGGACGATTCGTCGGCGATCCGGCGGACCGCTTCGGCGAGCAGGGGCGCGATGGTCAGGCGGCGGATCTTGCCGTCCTTGGCGTCCGGCTCGCCGCTCCAGATCGAATCGGTCACGACCAGTTCGCTGAGCTCGGACGCCCCGACGCGCGCTGCGGCGCCGCCGGACAGCACTCCGTGCGTGCACTAGGCGAAGACCTCCTCGGCTCCCTGCTGCTTGAGCGCCGCGGCGGCGTTGCACAGGGTGCCGGCCGAATCGACGATGTCGTCGATGAGGATGCAGCAGCGCCCCTCGACGTCGCCGATGATGTTCATCACTTCCGACTCGCCGGCGCGCTCACGGCGCTTGTCGACGATCGCCAGCGGCGCGTTGTTGAGGCGCTTGGCAAGGCCGCGGGCGCGGACCACGCCCCCCACGTCGGGCGAAACGATCAGCAGCTCGCGGTTGGAAAAGCGCGCCTGGATGTCGGCGGCGATCACCGGCGCTGCGAACAGATTGTCGGTCGGAATGTCGAAGAAGCCCTGGATCTGCCCCGCATGGAGGTCGATCGACAGCACCCGGCTCGCGCCCGCGACGGTGATCAGATTTGCGACCAGCTTGGCCGAGATCGGGGTTCGCGGGCCTGGTTTGCGGTCCTGTCGCGCATAGCCGAAATAGGGCACCACGGCCGTGATCCGCTTGGCCGACGCGCGCCTCAGCGCGTCGATGCAGATCAACAGCTCCATCAGATTGTCGTTGGCCGGATAGCTGGTCGACTGGACGACGAACACGTCCTCGCCGCGCACATTGTCGTGCACCTCGACGAAGATCTCCTCGTCGGCGAAGCGGCGCACGCTGGCTTCGGTCAGAGGCACTTCGAGATAGTCGGCGATCGATCGGGCCAGCGGCGCGTTGCTGTTCCCGGAGAGCAGTTTCATGTGCGGCTTCCCCAGCGGAGGGCCCGCCTTAGCCAGCGAGTCCCGTTCCCGTAAAGGTTGCCGAGGCCGGTCCGAGCGTTAAAGCCGCGGCAATGACCGACCGGTTGACCATCGCGCTCGCCCAGATGAATCAGCGCGTCGGCGACCTCGCCGGCAATGCCCAGGCCATGCTCGCGATGCGCGATCGCGCCGCGGGCGCAGACCTGCTGCTCGTGCCCGAGCTCCAGCTGACCGGCTACCCGCCCGAGGATCTGGTCTTGAAGCCCGAGTTCGTGCGGCGGACCATGGAAGCGGCCGAGCGGCTGGTCGACGCGACCGCTTCGCCCGGGCCAGCGCTGCTGTTCGGCTCGATCATCCATGAGGGCGGGCAGGACTTCAACGCGGTCATCCTCGCCGAGGGCGGCCGGGTGGTCGGCCGGACGCTCAAGCGCGAGCTCCCGAATTACGGCACATTCGACGAGAAGCGCATCTTCGCGCCCGGCCCGATGCCGGAGCCGATTGAGTTCCGGGGTGTGAAGATCGGTGTCCCGATCTGCGAGGACATTTGGCAGGAGCCGGTCTGCGCGCACCTTGCCAATTGCGGCGCGGAATTCTTCCTGGTGCCCAACGGCAGCCCGTACGAGCTCGACAAGGACGAGCGCCGCCAGCGGCTGGTCCGATCGCGAGTCACCACCATCGGCCTTCCGCTCGTTTATCTGAACAGGGTCGGGGGCCAGGACGAGCTGGTGTTCGACGGATCGTCCTTCGTCATGCACCCCGACGGCGAGCTGGTCGCGCAGATGTGCGACTGGGAGGAGGATCTGCTGATCACCGACTGGTGCCGGGCCTCGGACGGCTGGCGCTGCCAGACCCGCGAGACCCATGTCCTCGATCCCTTCCCCGAAGACGTCTACCGGGCGATGATGCTGGGCCTCCCCGAGTTTGTGGAGCGCTACGGCTTTCCAGGAGTGTTCCTCGGCCTGTCGGGAGCGATCGCGCGCGCGCTAGCGTCAGCTGTCGCGCTGGACGAGTGCGGGCCGGAGCGGGTGTGGGGGGTGATGCTCCTCGAAGTACACACCGGCGAGGACAGCCTCGAGGACGCGCGCGCGAGTGCGCGGCTGCTCGGCTGCCGCCATGACGTCGTCCCGATCGCTCCCGCCGTCGAGGCGCTCGACGCGATGCTGCCCGACCTTACCGGCCTTGCCGCCGAGAATATCCAGGCCCGCCTTCGAATGGTCGCGCTGATGGCCTTGTCCAACGCCCAGGGGCAGATGCTGCTGACCACCGGCAACAAGAGCGAGATGAGCGTGGGGTACTCAACGCTCTACGGCGACATGGCCGGCGGCTTCGCGGTGCTCAAGGATGCGTACAAGACCACGGTCTTCGCCTTGTCGCGCTGGCGCAACCGCAACCGCCCCGAAGGCGCGCTCGGTCCCGAGGGGCCGGTGATGCCCGCGCGCGTGATCACCAAGCCGCCGAGCGCCGAGCTTCGCCCCGACCAGAAGGACGAGGATTCGCTCCCGCCCTACTCGGTGCTCGACCGCATCCTCGAAGCCTTGATCGACAGGGAACTGTCGGTCGGCGAAGTCGCCACCGTTACCGGAATCGAAAAGGAGCTGGTCGCGCAGATGGAGCGGCTGGTGCTCAAGGCCGAGTACAAGCGCCGCCAGGCGCCGCCGGGCGTCAAGATCGGCGCGCGCAACTTCGGCCGCGACCGGCGCTATCCGATCAGCAACTTCTTCCACACCGGCCCGGAGGTGAAGCTTCCGCGATGATGACCCGCCGGTAGAATGACGATCGTCACCCGCTTCGCGCCTTCGCCGACGGGGCGGCTGCACGTCGGCAACATCCGCACCGCGCTCCACAATTGTTTGTTCACGAAAAGGCACGGTGGGACGTTCATCCTGCGGATCGACGACACCGACCGCGAGCGCAGCCGCGAGGAGTTCGTCGAGGCGATCCGCGCCGACCTTGCCTGGCTCGGGCTCGACCCTGACAGCCGGGTGCGCCAGTCGCAGCGCTTCCAGTTTTATGAGCAGCAGTTCGAGCGGCTGAAGTCCTCAGGCCGGGTCTATGCCTGCTATGAGACCGCCGAAGAGCTCGAGCTTCGCCGCAAGGTGCTCCTAGGGCGCGGACTTCCGCCGGTCTACGAGCGCAAGCCGGCCGATGCGCCGGTTCCCGAAGGACGCGCGCCCCACTGGCGCTTCCGCCTCGACCATGATGCGCCGATCGAATGGACCGACCTGATCCGCGGCCCGCAGCGCTTCGACCCCAGGCTGCTGTCCGATCCCGTGGTGCGGCGGGAGGACGGCAGCTGGCTCTATCTGCTGCCGAGCGTGATCGACGACGCCGAGCTCGGCATCACCCATGTCGTTCGCGGCGAGGACCATGTGACCAACAGCGCCGCGCAGATCCAGATGTTCGTCGCTTTGGGCGCCGAGCCGCCTGAGTTCGCGCACGAGGCCCTGCTGGTCGCCGGGACAGGCAAATTGTCCAAGCGGCTCGGGGCGATCGGAGTGAATGAAATTCGCGGCTCCGGGCTCGAGCCCATGGCGCTGCTCTCGCTGCTCGCGCGGATCGGCACGTCGCAGCCGGTGGAGCCGGTCGCCAGCCTCGAGGATCTCGCCGAGGGCTTCGACTTCGCTCATTTCGGCCGAGCGCCAGCGCATTTCGACCTTCACGAGGTCGAGCTGCTCAACGCGCGGCTGCTCCACGGCCTCGACTTCGCCGCGGTCCGGGACCGGCTCCCGCCCGGGACTGGCGAGGAGGACTGGCTGCTCGTCCGGGCGAACCTTCAGCGCCTGTCCGATGCCGCCGAATGGCTCGAGGTGCTGCACGGGAAGGTCGATCCGCCCGACCTCGGCCACGAAGAGCGCGCGCTGGTGCGCGATGCCGCGGTCATCGCCGAGCGCGTCGAATGGTCGGACCAGGCCTGGCGCACCCTCACCGAGGAGCTGAAGGCAGCGACCGGGAAAAAGGGTCGCGACCTGTTCCACCCGCTGCGCCTGGCGCTAACCGGCCGCGACAGCGGACCCGAGATGGCGGGATTGCTGGGCCGCATCGGCAAGGACCGCGCCGTCTCCCGGCTCAGAGCCGCCGCCAAGCGCTGAAGCCCCGGCGCGGGCCTCGTCCGTCACAGCCTAGGCGACGATGTCGAGCTCGCGACCCACATGCCGGTCGAAAATCTCGATGGCACGCGCCAGATCCTCGTAGCGCTGCGCCATGTCGAGATGAACCTGCCGGACCCTGTGGTCGTGGCTGGTAAGCGCGACGCTGCGTTCTTCAGCGGCCCGGCGCCGGAAATAATGGGCGTCGCCTTCCAGCAGCCCGGCCCTCGTGCGGGCCCATGCGTTCGACTGTGCGGTCATCACCGCCGAGGATAAAGCGACGGCGCGCGCGGATGTCACGACGGCCGCTCCGATGCGGATCAAACTCTCCGCCACCGCGCCGCTCGAGCCCGGGTCTCTGCCCCAGGCGGAGAGACGCTGGCACTGGCGAGCGTGCGCGCCTACATTCTCACAAATGTCCTGGTTCCCACGCCCGGTCGGCCCTCGCGCTGCGTTCAACGACCTTCGCGCCTTCATGCGCCAGGGCGGCCGCGAGCAGGCGATCGCAGCCGCGCTCGCAGTGCTCGTCACGGCGATCATCGTCATTGAATTTCTGGTGGATTCCAAGATCAACACCGCGCCCCCGCCGCGCGTTGTCTATGCCGAGAGCTGGTCGCTCAACCGCACCGACGCCGAGATCATGGCCGAGCAGAAAGAGGACCAGGCGAAGCGCGAAGCGGCGCAGAAAGAGAAGCAGCGGCAATTCCAGGAGCTGGAAAAGCGGCTCGGGATGTGAGCGCCGCCAGGGGGCCGCACGACCGCCGGTTTATGGCCGAAGCGGTGCGGCTTGGCCAAGGCGCCCGCGGGGCAAGCGCGCCCAACCCCAACGTCGGCTGCCTGATCGTCTCCGGCTCCGGGCAAGTTCTCGGCCGCGGAGCCACCGCGCGCGGCGGGCGGCCACATGCCGAAGCGGTCGCGCTGGAGCAGGCGGGGAAGCGCGCGCGCGGCTCGACCGTCTACGTGACGCTCGAGCCCTGCGCTCATCAAAGCCCGCGCGGCCCCGCCTGCGCCGATTTGCTCGTCGAGGCGAAGCCGGAGCGGGTGGTGATCGCGCTCAAGGACCCCGACCCGCGCACGCATGGCGAGGGCATCAGGCGGCTGCGCGATGCCGGAGTCGAGGTGAAGCTCGGCGTCGGGCGCACGGCCGCGGCGGACTCGCTCGCCGGCTGGCTCAGCCGCCAGAAGCTCGGGCGGCCGCGGATCACGCTCAAGTTCGCGCTTTCGATCGACGGCAAGATCGCGCTTCCCTCGGGCGAATCGAAATGGATCACCGGCGAGGACGCGCGCGCCCACGTCCACTTCGAGCGCGCCCAGTCCGACATGATCCTGGTAGGCCGCGGCACCTTCCAGGCCGATTCGCCGCGGCTCGACGTTCGCTTGCCCGGCCTCGAGGACTGGTCGCCCAGACGCGCTTTGCTCACTCGGGGCGAGGCGGTCGACGGCTGGGAAATCCTGCGTTCTCCGGAGGATGTGTACCGGCTTCATGACGTCAACGACCTGCTGGTCGAGGGCGGGTCGGCGACCGCGACGGCATTCCTTTCGGCCGACCTGGTCGACCGCATCCTGATCTACCGAGCGCCGATCATCGTCGGCGAGGGCAAGTCCTCGTTCGGCTATGTCGGCCTCGAAGCGATCGCCGACGCCCACGGCCGCTGGGCCGCGCGCGACGCGCGGCCCCTCGGCGTCGACCGGCTCGAAGTTTACGAGCGGGTACGGGACGCCTAAGCGCACGGCCATGTTCACCGGGATCGTCACCGACGTCGGCGAGGTCATCGCCGCCGAGCAGCGCGGCGATTTGCGTCTTCGCATCCGCACCGGCTACGACCTCGCCACCGTCCCGCTCGGAGCGTCGATCGCCTGCTCGGGCGTGTGCCTGACGGTAGTCGACAAGGGCCCAGAGGGAGACAGCTCCTGGTTTGGGGTCGACGTGTCGGGCGAGACGGTCTCGCGCACGGCTGCGGACCTGTGGCGAGAGGGCGCGCGGCTCAATCTCGAGCGCGCGCTTCGCGTGGGCGATGAGCTCGGCGGCCACATCGTCACCGGCCACGTCGATGCAATCGGCGAGGTCACGGCGGCCGAGCGAGTGGGCGACTCCACGATGCTCAGCGTCAGGGTGCCGCGCGCGCTCGGCCCGGGAATCGCGCCCAAAGGCTCGATCGCGCTCGACGGCGTGTCGCTCACGGTCAACGCCGTCGAGGACTCGCCAGACGCCACGCTGTTCAGCGTCAACATCATTCCGCACACGGCGCGCGAGACGAGCTTCGCCGACCTCGCTCCCGGCCGCCAGCTCAACGTCGAGGTCGACGTGCTCGCGCGCTACATCGACCGGATGCTCGCGGTGCGGGAGCAATTCACGTCCTAGTGTTCGCCAAAGAGGCTTCCAATCACATCATGATGTGATTAGGCGAGCTATATGAGCACGACCCTCATCGACCGGCTGAACGCCATCATCGCAACCGGAGAAGTCAGCCGCTCCGGCCTCGCGCGCGCGGCGGGTCTTCACCCGAACACGCTGCGCAAGCTCGGCCAGGGCGACTGGAACCCGACCGCGGACACTCTGGTGCGGCTTGAAAAGCTTCTTCAGCGCGGCACGGCCCAAATCCTCCTTGGCACGGAGAAGATCATCGACGAGGCGCGCAACGGGCGCATGTTCATCCTGGTCGACGACGAGCGCCGCGAGAACGAGGGCGACCTGATCATTCCCGCGCAGATGGCCACGCCCGAGGCGATCAACTTCATGGCCCGCCACGGCCGCGGCCTGATCTGCCTCGCCCTGACCAGGGAGCGCGCCGACTCGCTCGGGCTCCAGCCGATGGTCAACAACAACCGAAGCCGCAACGAGACCGCTTTCACCGTCTCGATCGAGGCTCACGAAGGCATCTCGACCGGGATCAGCGCGGCCGACCGCGCGCGCACCATCGCGGTGGCGATCGACGCGTCGCACGGCCCCGACGCCTTGGTCTCGCCCGGCCATGTGTTCCCGCTGGTCGCCCGCCCGGGCGGCGTTCTCGTGCGCGCCGGCCATACCGAGGCCGCGGTGGACATCTCCCGCCTCGCCGGCCTCAACCCCAGCGCGGTGATCTGCGAGATCATGAGCGACGACGGCTCGATGGCTCGCCTCGATGCGCTGATGGACTTCGCGCGCGCGCACGGGCTCAAGATCGGCACCATCCGCGACCTCATCGCCTACCGCCTCAAGAAGGATCATCTGGTCGAGCGCACCGCCTCGACCGGCTTCAAGGCGAAGAGCGGCGCCGACTGGCACGCGCAGGTGTTCCGCGACAAGGCGAGCGGCGAAGAGCAGCTCGCGCTCATCCACGGCTCTCTCGATACCGACCGGCCGGTGCTGGTCAGGATGCACAGCCTCGACCTTTTCGCCGATTTGCTCGGCGAGGCCAGTCCGCGGTCCGACCTGCTCCACGGCGCGATGCGGATGATCGAGGCCGAGGGCTCGGGAGTGGTCGTCGCGCTCCACGCGGCAGCGCCGGGCTCGCTTTCGCGGTCAGCCGATCTTCGCGCGGGCCGGGGCGCCGAGGCGGGTCCCGCCCTGCGCAGTTACGGCAGCGGCGCACAGATCCTCGCCGCGCTTGGAATCCACCAGATGGTGCTTCTCACCAACACGCATCATTCGCCGGTCGCGCTGTCGGGCTACGGCCTGGAGATCGTCGAGGAGCGCCCGATCGAGGGCGCTTCCGTAGAGAGCGGCGCCTGACGTCATGGCGACCATCCTGATCGCCGAGGCGCGCTTCTATCCGCACCTCAACGACATGCTGCTCGCCGGCGCTCGCGCGGCGATCGAGGCCGCCGGCCACCGCCACGAGACTCTCACGGTGCCCGGAGCGCTCGAGCTTCCCGCGGCGATCAGCCTTGCCGCCAGAAGCGGCCGCTTCTGCGCGTTCGTCGCGCTGGGCGTGGTGATCCGCGGCGAGACCTTTCACTTCGAGGTGGTCGCCCAGGAAAGCGCCCGCGCGCTGATGAACCTTACGCTCGACGGCTTTGCGATCGGCAACGGAATCCTCACGGTGGAGAACGAAGCGCAGGGCACCGTGCGCGCCGACCCGGCCCAAGGCGACAAGGGCGGCGACGCCGCGCGGGCGGCGCTGGCGCTCTACGAGCTTGGCGAACGCTACGGCACCTAGCTCCCCTCCGCTCGCTGGGAAGGGGTTGGGGGTGGGGTGACGCTCGTCTAAGCGCGCGCCGGTGACGAGCTCACCCCGACCCAAGCCACACCCGCTGGCCTTCGCTGCCTTGCTCCTCGGCAATGTCGCGCTGGCGTTCGGGCCCTGGCTGGTGCGCCTTGCCGACACCGGCCCGGTCGCGGCCGCATTCTGGCGCCTGCTGCTCTCGATGCCGTTCCTGTGGCTGACGGCGCTCGTCGTTCGCCAGGCGCCCCACTGGCCGCGAAATGCTCTCACCTGGACCATCGTTGGGGCGGCATTTTTCTACGCGCTGGACCTTGCCGCCTGGAATGCCGGAATCCGCCTGACCAAGCTCGGCAATGCGACTTTGTTCGGCAATGCCGGAAGCTTCGTGTTCGTCGCCTGGGGCCTGTGGCTCGCCCGCCGCTGGCCGCGCGGGCTCCAGGCGGTCGCGCTCGGCCTTGCCGCCGCCGGCTCGGCGCTGCTGATGGGCTCAAGCTACGAGCTGAGCGCCCGCAACGTGCGCGGCGACGTCCTCGCGCTGGTCGCGGGCCTGCTCTACGGCGGCTATCTGATCCTGATCGAGCGGGTCCGCACGCAGCTCGCGCCGATGCCGGTGCTGATCCTTGCGACAATCTTCGCGATCCCGCCGCTGCTGATCATCAGCGCAGCCTTCGGCGAGCGCATCTGGCCCGACGACTGGACTCCGCTGCTGATCCTCGCGCTGTCGAGCCAGGTTCTCGGCCAGGGGCTGCTGGTCTATGCGCTTGGCACTTTCCCGCCGCTCGTCGTGGGCCTCGCGCTTCTCACCCAGCCCGCCGTCGCGGCGCTGATCGGCTGGTTCGCTTATGGCGAGAGGCTGTCGCCGCTCGACTGGGTGGGAGCCGCCGCGATCGCTTCGGCGCTGGTGCTTGTGCGCGTGCCCGAGCGGGGCTTGCAACCCGCGACAGAGCGGACGAGTTGAGGAGTCATGGACGAGCAGCCCAGCCCGCTCGAGGAGATCCGCAGGCGGATCGCATTGCCGCTTGGCGAGAATGCCGTGTTCGACGGCTGGTCCCGCGCCGCCGTCGATGCCGCCGCCGATTCCCAAGGCATTGACCGCGATCAGGCGCGCGTCGCGGTGCCCAAGGACCAGGCGGGGATGATCGACCTCTACATCCAGGGCGTCGACCGGGCGCTCGAGGAGCATTTCACGCCCGAGCGGATCGGGCCGTTGAAGATCCGCGA
This sequence comes from Sphingomicrobium sp., assembly GCA_030447545.1. Lineage (GTDB taxonomy): Bacteria > Pseudomonadota > Alphaproteobacteria > Sphingomonadales > Sphingomonadaceae > Sphingomicrobium. The sequence goes on from JAUJOV010000001.1 coordinate 282,617, forward strand.
GAAGATCCGCTCGATCGTCTGGAAGCGGCTCGAGATCATGGAGCCCGCGCGCGAGGCGGTGCGCCGCGCCCTCGCGATCCTCGCAATGCCGCAGAACGTTCCGACGGGCTTGAGCATCGGCTGGCGCACCGCGGACGTGATGTGGCGCATCGCCGGCGACACCAGCACCGACTTCAACCATTACACCAAGCGGCTGACGCTCGGCGCCGTCTACAGCTCGACCCTGCTCGTCTGGCTCGACGACCGCACCGCCGACCGGGACGAGACCGCCGGCTTCCTCGACCGCCGCATCGACGACGTGATGCAGTTCGAGAAGTTCAAGGCGCAGTGGCGCGGCTCGGAACGGTTCAGCGTCACCCGCTTCCTCGGCCGCCTGCGCTACGCGGTGCGCTGACCCTTCTCGTTATTGATAATCATTCGCAGGATGCTATGCGCCCGGCATGGCAGCCGCGATCCTGCGCCCGTTCCTGTGGGTCATGCTTGCCCTTGCTGCGGTGGCCGCCGCCGCCCCTGCGCACGCGCAGACGCCAGCGCAGCAGGTCCAGACCAGCTGGCGCCTGCTCGACTATATCGCCGTCGATTATCGCGAGGCGGTCGCCGGCGGGCGGATCATCAACCAGCTCGAATATGACGAGATGGTCGAATTCTCGGGCTCGGTGTCCGAGACGCTTGCCGCGCTGCCCGAAAAGCCCGAGCGAGCCGCGCTGATCCGCGATGCCCGGGCGCTGGAGGGCGCGATTGCCGCCAAGGCCGAACCGGCCGACGTCGCCCGCCGCGCCAAAGGTCTGTCGCAGCGCCTGCTCGACGCCTATCCGGTGCCGCTCGCTCCCGCACAGGTGCCGGACGTGGCCCGGGGGGCGTCGCTTTATGCCCAGAATTGCGCGTCCTGCCACGGAGCGAAGGGCGAGGGCCCGCCGGCCAACTCCGACTTCGCCAGGCTCGACCCGGCGCCGATCCCCTTTGCGGACCGGGAGCGCGCTCGCGACCGAAGTGTGTTCAGCCTCTACCAGGTGGTCACCCAGGGGCTCGAGGGCACGGCGATGCAGAGCTACGCCTCGCTGTCGGACGAGGACCGCTGGGCGCTCGCCTTTTACAGCGGCACGCTCGCCTATCCCGATGCGTCCGCCGGGGAGCGAATCTGGCGCGAGGATGAATCGGTCCGTGCGCTTGTGCCCGACCTTGCAGCGCTGATCGCGATCACCCCGGCCGAGCTCGAAGCGAAGATCGGCCCCGAAAAGGCGGCCGCGGTCATTGCCTACCTTCGCTCCAACCCTGAGGCAGTCACCGCCCGCGCGGGAGGCTCGAACGCCTCGCTCCAGCTCGCCCGCGAGCGGCTGCGCGAAAGCGTCGCCGCCTATGCACGCGGCGACCGCGCGCAAGCCAACAGCTTCGCGCTTTCCGCCTATCTCGACGGGTTCGAGCCGGTGGAAGCGGTGCTCGCGACGCGCGACGGCGCGCTGATGGGGCGGGTCGAGCAGGCGATGGCGGGTTTTCGAGTCGCAATCGCCCGCGGCGAACCCGAACCCCAGCTGCGTTCGCGCCTCACGCGGGTCGAGGCGCTGCTCGACGAGGCCGAGCGCGCACTCGCGCCGGAAGCGAGCAGCGGACTTGCGACCTTCCTCGGCGCTTTCGCGATCCTCCTGCGCGAAGGCCTCGAGGCGCTTTTGGTCGTCATCGCCATGATCGCCTTTCTGACCAAGGCCGGCCGGCGCGACGCGCTGCCCTACGTCCACGGCGGCTGGGTCGCGGCGCTCGTTGCCGGCGCAGCAACCTGGGTCGTCGCCACCTATGCGATCAGCATCAGCGGCCAGAGCCGCGAGGTGACCGAAGGCGTGGGCGCGCTGCTCGCGGCCGTGATCCTGCTGTCCGTCGGGGTGTGGATGCACGGCAAGGCGCAGGCCGACGAATGGCGCCGCTACATCGCCGAGAAGATGACCGGCGCCCTGTCGCGCGGCTCGGCCTGGTTCCTGTTCGGCCTCGCCTTCATCGTCGTCTATCGCGAGGTGTTCGAGACGATCCTGTTCTACGCGGCGCTGTGGACCGCCGACAATGGCGGGACGATTCTCGCCGGAGCGCTGACCGCCGCGGTTCTTCTCGCCGTCATCGCCTGGGCGATGCTCAAGCTCAGCCGCAAGCTGCCGATCGGCCAGTTCTTCCGCTACAGCGCGATCCTCATCGCCGTGCTCGCCGTCGTGCTCGCCGGCAAGGGCGTCGGCGCGCTCCAGGAAGCAGGCGTGATCGGAGTCACCCCCGTCCCCGGCGTTCCGCGCGTCCCCATTCTCGGCCTCCTGCCCACGGCCGAGGCGATCGGCGCTCAGCTCCTGATGATCGCCGCGCTGGTGATCGGCTTCCGCGCCGCGGCTCGCCCGAATGAGCGCTTGGATTCCGCTCCCGGACCGGCTTAGGTGGCCTCCGTGACGCATGAAGGAGAGCTCAAATGGCGGGCGTGAACAAGGTGATCCTGGTCGGCAATCTCGGCGCGGACCCGGAGTCGCGTTCGCTCAACAACGGCGGCGAAGTCGTCAACATGCGAGTCGCCACGTCCGAGCAGTGGAAGGACCGCGACGGCAACCGCCAGGAGCGGACCGAGTGGCACAATGTGGTGATCTTCAACGAGAACCTCGGCCGCGTCGCCAAGAGCTATCTGCGCAAGGGCTCGAAGGTCTATCTCGAAGGCCAGCTCCAGACCCGCAAGTGGCAGGACCAGTCGGGCAACGACAAATATACCACCGAGGTCGTCCTCCAGCGCTTCCGCGGCGAGCTGGTCCTTCTCGACAGCCGTGAAGGCGCCGGCGGCGGCGGCGGCCGAAGCGACTTCGGCGAGGATTTCGGCGGCGGCGGCGGCGGCGGCGGCGGCGGCGGCTCATCGCGCCCGCAGCAGCGCCCCCAGGCCGCGGCGTTCAACGACCTCGACGACGATGTTCCCTTTTAGGGCTTCTCCGCCCCTTTGAGCTTGGCCAGCCCGGCGAACGGCCCCGCCTCGGCTTCGCCCATCACGCCCGCTTCCCTCAGCGCCGCGTCGGCCGCCGCGCTCCTCGGATAGGGATCGACCCCGAGCGCCAGCGTGTCGGCAATCGCTCCGCCCAGGTCGATCGCCGAGCCGTCGTGAAACACGACGTCGCAGTCGCCCTCGCCAAGCTCGATCTCCTCCTCGCCGGCCGTCGGCTCCGGCTCCGGCACGAACATCAGCTCGAACGGCTCGTCGACATGAGCGGCGACAGCCTCGCCGGTGACCACGCAGCTCTGCTCGAGCGCCGCCCTCAACCGCCCGCGCGCGCTCACCACCTCGCCATTGCGCTCGAGCGTCACATGCGCGTCGAGCCGCTCGAGCGAGCTCAGGCCCAGCCGATCGGCGATCCTGCGCCGCTCGGCCTCGTCGGCGACGAGCTCGATTCGCTCGCCGTCGCGGATCCGGTGAAGCTCGAGCCGGTGGGCGAAATCGCCGCTCATGCCAGTCTCCCGCGCACCAGTGCCTCGAGCCTGCTCGCCGCAAGCCGCTGCCACAGCTGCTGGAGCATGGCCTCGCAGTGCCGGACCGGCTGCCGTTCGAGCGCTTCGTCCGAATAGAGGCTGCGCTCGACTTCGGCCGTCCAGCCTTCGCCGCTCTCGACCACCGAGCGCCAGCGCTCGACCCGTCCGGCAAGCGCTCCGACGAGCCGCCGCACCTGCTTGCCAAGCGCCGGATCGCCCACGCCCATCTCGCGAATCTCGACGTCCAGCGCTTCGACGAACCGTTCGGTCAGCGCGGCGCTGGCACCCTCGCCCTCGGCATCGTCCCGCTCGAGCCGCACGACGAACAGTGCAACCACCGTCGCAAGCACCGCAAAGCGCCCCTCTACGGTGTCCGGCACCTCGCCTTCGACGAACCAGTCCGCCCGGCGTGCCTCGGCCACCGCCGCGCCGAACAGCGCCTGCCCGCGCCGGGGGTCCCCCGTTAATCGTGCGAACAGGCGGCGAAGCATAGGACTCCCGGCTCGAAGGGCTGCCGAGGCTTGCGCCTCGACCGTGCCCCCGCATATTGAGGAGGCCCGCTGCCCATTCAAGCGAGCGGTTCCCTTTAGGAGTTGGATCATGAAGTCTGCGGTCATCAAAGGCGCGGCGGCGCTCCTCGCGGCGAGCCTGCTCGCCGGGTGCACGCTGAGCACGCGCGAGCATCGCGGCTATGTGATGGACGAGGAGCTCGCCAATTCGATCGCGGTCGGCACCGACAACAAGCAATCGGTCGAGCAGACGCTCGGCCGGCCGACCTTCACCGGCACGTTCGACCAGAACGACTGGTATTATGTCGCCCGCGACACGCGCGCATTCGCATTCCGCAACCCGCGAGTCACCGACCAGACCGTGCTTCACGTGCGCTTCGACCAGGCCGGCAACGTCATCGCCGTGCGCAAGATGGACGAGAGCCTCGTCGCCATGGTCGACCCGGCCGACGACAAGACTCCGACGCTCGGCCGCAAGCAGGGCTTCTTCGAGGAGCTGTTCGGCGGCATCGGCACGATCACCCAGCCGGGTCTCCCCGGCTCGAGACGCCCGGGGCAGTAAGCCCGAAGTAACCCCAACGCCTTTGCGGGCGGACGCGTTTGGCCTAAGCCTGGCCCATGACCGCAACGCCCGCCGGCATGACCTATGCCGACTATCTGGCGCTCGACCAGCTGCTCGGCGCGCAAAGGCCGCTGTCGCACCTTCACGATGAAATGCTGTTCATCGTCATCCACCAGACCAAGGAGCTGTGGATCAAGCAGATGCTCCACGAGCTCGAGCTTGCCATCGCCCTGGTCGGCGAGGACCGCTTTGCCCCCGCGTACAAGGCGCTTGCCCGGGTAAGCCGCATACAGTCGGTGATGACCCTGTCGTGGGACGTGCTCGCGACCCTGACGCCGGTCGACTATCTCGCCTTCCGCGAAGTGCTCGGCACCTCTTCGGGCTTCCAGTCGGCCCAGTTTCGCGAGCTCGAATATCGCATCGGCCTCAAGGACCCCGCATATCTCAGCCACTACACGGCCGACGGCCAGGCGCACGCGCGCCTCGTCGCCGCGCTCGAACGCGACAGCCTGCGGGACTCGAGCCATGCCGCGCTCGAGCGCGCCGGCTTCGACCTCGGCGACAGGTCGGAAGAGGCGCTCGCCGCCGCCTGGGTCGAGGTGTACCGCGACGCCGACCGCTGGTTCGACCTCTACCAGCTCGCCGAGAAGCTCGTGGACATGGATGACGCGCTCGCCGGCTGGCGGCACAAGCATGTGCTCACGGTCGAGCGGATCATCGGCAACAAGGTGGGCACCGGCGGCTCGCCCGGCGCGGCCTATTTGCGCTCGACGCTGGGCAAGCGCGCCTTTCCGGAGCTGTGGTCCCTGAGAACGGCTTTATGAGGCGGACGGGGCTTTGAGTTTCAAGCCGTTGTTCTCGCGGAGCCTGTCGGCCGACTCCGACCGGCTGCACATGGCCGCGCACAGCCATCACCTGTGGCCCGACGCGAGCTTCGAGGGCCAGGCCGACTGCTGGGACGACGCCGCGCGCCTCGCCGACCGCAAGTGGGACCGGATCATGGGCGAGGTCTGGCCCGAGGCGCAGCGCCACGTCGCCGCGGAGCTCGGCAGCGGGCAGCCGACTCGATCGTGTTCGCGCCGAACACCCACGAGCTTCTGGTCCGGCTGTTCGCGGCCGTGCCCGCGCCAAGGCCGGTGCGAGTCCTCACCAGCGACGGCGAGTTCCACAGCGCCCGCCGCCAGTTCGCGCGGTGGGAGGAAAGCGGCGAGGCCGAGGTCGAGCGCATTGCGGCCGAGCCGTTCGACGGTTTTTCCGAGCGCTTCCTCGATCGCGCCCGCAGCGGCACGCCTGACCTGATCTTCGTCAGCCATGTGCTGTTCGCAAGCGGCCGCCGCTTCGAGCGCATCGAGGAGCTGGCGGCGCTCGGGCGACCCGAAGGGCCGTGGGTGGTGATCGACGGCTACCACGCGTTCATGGCCATTCCCCTCGCCGCTCGCCGGAGGGGCCGAGGTGCGCAGCACCGAAGGGGAGGGCGTGTCGGCCGCCGCCGGCCGCACGGCCTTCTATCTCGGCGGCGGCTACAAATATGCGATGTCGGGCGAGGGCTGTGCCTTCCTCCATGCGCCCGCGGGCTTCGGCCCCAGGCCGCCGATCACCGGCTGGTTCGCCGAGTTCGAGGATCTGACCCTTCCGCCGGGCCGCATGGGGTATGCGAAGGACGCGATGCGCTTCATAGGCGCGACGTTCGATCCATCGGGGCTCTACCGCTTCAATGCGGTCCGCCGGATGCTCGACGAGAACGGCCTCACGACCGAGCGCATCTCCGCCCAGGTCCGGCGCCTGCAGGAGCGGCTGGTCGACGCGCTCGGCGCGACCCTGCTGCGCGCGGAGCGGCTGAACCGGCCCGGCGAGGCGCGCTTCCTCGCGTTTCGCAGCCGCGAGGCGCAGCGTTGGAAAGCCGCTCTCGAAGCACGCAACTGCATCACCGACGTTCGTGCCGACGTGCTTCGCATCGGTCTCGGCCTCTACCATGACGAGGAGGACGTCGACGCCTTCGCGGCGCTCGCGGCGCGCGGACTCGTCGCCTAGGGCTCGAGGCCTTCGCGCAGCAGCCGGTTGGCGACCCGGCTGACCTCGGCGGGCTTCTCCTTGCCCCACACGCCGAAGCGAAGCCCCAGGAACACGTTCATTCCCATGATCGCCCAGGCCTCGACCTCGGTCGCGAGCTTCGACTCGCTCGCGGCGACTTCGCCCTTCGCCCTGCCGGCGTCCAGCCGCGCGGCGATGCGCTGGGCCGTGGTCTCATAATGCCGGCGAAATCCCTCGGGGTCGACGAATTCGGCTTCGTCGATGATCCGGTAGACCTGGCGGTGCGAGCGCACGAACTGGAAGGAAGGCGGCCAGCGCGCGGCCCTCGCCGTCAAGGGCGTCTGTCGAGTCCTTGAGCGCCGGGGCGACCTCGTCGCGGACCTGCTCGGACATGTCGCGAACGAGCTCGCGGAACACCGCCTCCTTGCTGTCGAAATAGGTGTAGAAGGTGCCGAGCGCGACGCGCGCGCGGCTGGTGATCCCGACGATCGAGCCTTCCGAGAAGCCCTTTTCGCCGAACTCCTCGAGGGCTGCGTTGAGGATCTTGCGCAGCGTTCGCTCGCCGCGCGCGGTGCGCGGCGCCTTGCCGTCGCTGGCCGCGCTATTGGCTGGCGCGCCGGCGGGCTTTGCCTTCGTCCAGGGCACCAGCCGCCCCGGCGCCGCTCGTCTCGCGACCTTGTGCCAAATTGCCCCCCAAAATCACCCCTTGTCCCGCCGGACGCTTCATGCAAAGTTGAAAGCTGGTTCAGATTTCATAACCCTAAACGGGCGGCGATGCAAATGGCCGCTTCAGGGGACAAGCAGGGGAGGTTTCAATGAGGATGACGTGGCTGCGCGGCGCCCGCTGCGCGATGCTGGGGTCGATTTGCACCGCGGCGCTTGCGCCGCTCAGCCGGCGAGCGCCCAGAACGCGCCGCCGCCGGCCGATCCCGCGCCGGGGGCGGAAGTGCCGACCGAGGAGGGCACGCCGCCGGCCGACGCGGTCACTCAGGACCAGCCGGCTCAGGGAATTCGCAGGACATCGTCGTCACCGCCCGGCGCCGTACCGAAGTGCTTCAGGACGTTCCGATCGCGGTCACGGCTTATTCGGGCGAGCAGCTCGACCGGCCAGGGGCGCTCGACATCAGCGACGTCGCCGACACCACGCCCAACGTGAACCTCGAGACGTCGCGCGGCAGCAACACGACGCTGACCGCCTTCATCCGCGGCGTCGGCCAGCAGGACCCGGTCGCCGGCTTCGAGCAGGGCGTCGGCATCTACCTCGATGACGTCTATCTCAACCGGCCGCAGGGCGCGCTTCTCGACATCTACGACGTCGAGCGCATCGAGATCCTGCGCGGTCCGCAGGGCACGCTCTACGGCCGCAACACCATTGGCGGCGCGGTGAAATATGTGACTCGCCGGCTTGCGGACGAGCCGAGAATCAGCGCCCGCGCCAATCTTGGCATGTACAAGCAGGCCGACCTCATCGTCAGTGCGTCCACCCCCGTCGCGACGGGCGCGAAAATCGGCGTTGCCGGCGCCCGGCTCAGCCGCGGCGGTTTCGGCGACAACCGCACCACGCGCGAGGAGAACTACAACCGCGACCTGTGGGCGGTGCGCGGCACCGCCGAGCTCGAGCCTACGCAAAGCGCATTCTTCCGGCTCTCGGGCGACTATACGCTCGACCGCAGCAACCCGCGCGGCGGCCACCGGCTGATCCCCGGTCTCGCCAGCGGCGCTCCGGTGCTCGACAATGAGTTCGACAGCCGCGGAGGGCTCGAGGACCCGAGGCAGAAGGTGCGCGGCGGCGGGCTTGCCCTCCATGGCGAGATCGGCGTCAACGACTGGCTGAAGCTGCGTTCGATCACCGCCTGGCGCAAAGACCGGAGCGACACGCCGATCGACTTCGACGCTCTTCGCGCGATCGATTTCGACGTCCCTGCAATCTACAAGAACCGCCAGTTCAGCCAGGAATTGCAGGCGGTCATCGAACGCGGGCCGCTCGCCGGCGTGGTCGGCGCCTATTACCTCAACGCCAACGCCTTCAACGTGTTCGACGTGCGGCTCTACACGCTTGTCCCGGGGCTCGGCCTCACGGCAGCCACTCGCGGCGACGTCGACACGAAGGCATGGGCGGGCTTTGGCGACTTCACCTATGACGTGACGGAGCAGATCAGCCTTTCGGCCGGCCTTCGCTACACCAACGACAAGCGTCACGCGGACATCCTGCGCCAGACGCTGATCCGCGGCGGCTCGCCCGAGCTCGGCGGGGTCGGCGAGTTCGACCAGACGGGCACGGTCATCGCGACCACTTCCGACTTCGAAGGGCGCCGCAAGGACACGGCGTGGACCCCCCGAGCGTCGGTCAGCTACAAGCCCAACCGGGACCACAACATCTACGCGAGCTACCAGCGCGGCTTCAAAGGCGGCGGCTTCGACCCGCGCGGCCAGTCGACCCAGGCGCCGAGCCAGTCGCCCGAGGACGTGTTCGAGTTCATGGCGTTCGATCCCGAGACGGTCGACAGCTACGAGATCGGCTGGAAGGGCGCCGGGCTCGGTCGGCGGCTGCGCTGGGCAGTGGCCGCTTTCCAGGCGGACTACGAGGACGTCCAGGTGCCGGGCTCGGCGGGCTGCGTCGTCGGCGGCGTGCAGACCTTCTGCGGAATCACCACCAACGCGGGCAAGGCGCGCTTCCGCGGCATCGAGGTCGAGACGAATGCCCTGCTCGCCGAGGACATGGCGGCTGCCGGCGACCGCTTCGGCTTTGCCGGCTCGCTCGGCTACCTCGATGCCGAATACCGGGAGTTCATCACCAATATCGCCGGCCAGGGTCCCGTCGACGTCGCCGACTTCCGCGAGATCCAGAACACGCCCAAGTGGACGATGAGCGGCTCGCTCGACTACGAAGTCCCCGCCGCCGGCGGCCGGATCAACGCCAACACCACCTTGTCGTACCGCAGCAGGACCCAGCAGTTCGAGCTGCGCAGCCCCGGGCTGGACCAGTCCGGCTTCGCCTCGTGGGACGCGAACCTCGTGTGGCGCTCGGGCGACCGGCGCTATACGGTCGGCCTTCACGGCAAGAACCTGACCGACAAGAGGTACGTGGTGTCCGGATACAATTTCCTCGCGCAGGACCCGTTCAGCGGCGACTTCATCCGCAACCCCACGACCGGCAACGTCGTCCCCACGCTCGGCCGCGAGGGCGTCCTCACCGCCTTCTACGGCGCTCCGCGGCAGGTGTTCGTTTCGCTCGGGGTGAACTTCTGAACGATCGCCCGATCGAGGATGCAGGGGCACGAGCGCTTCGCGCGCGCGTGCTCCTGCTCCTTCTGTTCGCCTACATCTTCAACTTCGTCGACCGCAACATCGTCGGGGTCCTGGCAGTCCCGATCCGCGAGGAATTCGAGCTCAGCGACACCGCGCTGAGCCAGCTCGGCGTCGCCTTCGGCATCTTCTACGCGACCATCGCCATCCCCATCGCCTGGCTCGCCGACCGCAAGAGCCGGGTGAACATCATCGCCGCAGCAGTCGCGCTGTGGAGCCTGTTCACTGCCGTCTGCGGCCTCGTCCAGAACTACACCCAGCTGGTCGTCGCGCGGATGGGCGTGGCGGTCGGCGAAGCAGGCGGCATCGCCCCCTCCTACTCGCTGATCTCCGACTATTTCCCGCGCGAGAAGCGCTCGCGCGCGCTCGCCTTCTTCAGCCTCGGAATTCCGATCGGCTCGGCGCTCGGCGTGTTCTTCGGCGGCTGGCTCGCCGCCAACCTGTCGTGGCGCGCAGCGTTCGTGATCGTCGGCCTGCTCGGGCTTCCCGCGGCGCTTCTGATCAAGCTTCTGATCCCCGAGCCCGAGCGCGGCCGCCTCGACGCGCGCCCTGCAGCAGCGATCATCGACGCGCCGCCGCCCCACCAGGCGCCGCCGGCGCGCGAAGTTGCCGCTACGCTGTTTCGCACGCCCAGCTTTTGGCTGCTCTCCTTCGGCGCCGCGTCAGGATCGATCCTCGGCTACGGCCTGATCTTCTGGCTTCCCAGCTTCTTCAACCGCACCTTCGGGCTGCCGGTCGAGGACGTGGGCTGGTTCTACGGCTCGATCGTGCTCGTCGGCGGGGTCGCGGGAACCTGGCTCGGCGGGTGGCTCGGCGACCGGCTCGGCGCCTCTCGCCCAGCGGGCTACGCGCTGATCCCGGCGGTCTGCTTCCTCATCGCCGCGCCGATCATTGCTCTGGGGCTGTTCGCGCCGAGCCTCGAGGTCGCCTGGCTCCTGTTCACGATCGGCCAGATGCTCGCGCTCGCCTGGCTCGGCCCGGTGATCACCGCCATCCAGCACATCGTCGTGCCCTCGATGCGCGCGACGGCGTCGGCGAGCTTCCTGTTCATCAACAATCTGATCGGGATCGCCTTTGGGATCTACATCCTCGGCTGGCAGTCCGAAGCGATGAAGGCCGCGCAAGCCCAGGACTCGCTGGCATATA
>JAUJOV010000061.1 GCA_030447545.1 Sphingomicrobium sp.
AACAGGTCCATCTGGACTGACAAGGCCTTCCGACTGAATGTCCGCTTTCCACCCAAACCGGACATTAGCCTTATGTCGGCTTTCGACCCATTGCGGACATAGCGGAATGTCCGCTTTCGACCATTCCGGACATTAGAGGTCACCGAGCGATCAGAGGCCAGCAGAAGGCTAGAAGCGTCTGCGGGCGACGCGAGGATAGGGCCGTCCATCGCGGCCGCCCTTTTCCCTGTCCTAGATCCGTAGCCGCACGACAGCGTACGATCCGTCCGGATTATATTGGGGGCGGGAGAAACGGGGGCGGGCCGCGAGCAGCGGCTGCGCTGCCTGCGGAAGGGCGGCATGGGTGCCGATCACGGTCCATTCCTGTGGCTCCCGGCTTCCGATCAGGAGTTCGACCACCATCCCGTCGCAGCTCCTGCCGCGGCAGCGAAGGGTGTAGGGAGAATCGACTTCCTCGCTGCCGAACGTCCGCGAAGAGCCGATGACGCTGACGGCCCGAAGGCGCGCTTGCGCGGGCGCGCGCAAGCTGATTGTGGTCGCTCCGCTTGTGCGTAGGCGAAGCGAGACACGCCGGCCTTCGGGCACACTCGGCTGCGACAGGATCTCGGCGGTAGGAGCGGGGACCCGCACTGCGGGCGCGACGGCCGCCCACCGCCTGCGGGTCGAATAGGGCACCTCTACGTTCCGCTGCCACCGGGCCGCGGCCGTGAAGCCTTTTGGCAAGGACGCGCCGTCATTATCGACCATCCAGCGCCCGCGCCGCCCCGTCTCGTCCCACAGATATTCGACCGTGAAGAGCTGCTGCCGATCCTCGCTATAGGCAGGAACAAAGCCGACGACCGTCCAGGCGGCGAGGGTGATGACTGCGGCCGGGGCGAGGATCGGCTTCATGGAAGCGCGCCTCAGCAGCGGCACGAGCTCGATCAGCGCCGGCAGCAGGATGATCGCCGCGACAGCCGCGTAGGACCATGCTGCGCCGTAGCTGAGCAAAGTCTCGATAAGATCGAGCACGGCACCGAAGGTGATGAACAGTATGAGCGCGGCGGCAATCGCGCCCACTCGCTCCGCACCCGACGCCCAGCGCTCTAGCGCGATGCCTGCCGCGACGGCTAGCGGCGGCAGCAGGAAGAGGATGGCGGCGCCCGGAGCGACGAAGCTGATCGTGGCGCCGAGCAGAAGGAAGACGAGCCAGAAGGCGGCCCTCAGCCGATCGGTGCCCGTCCTCCGCACCAGTGCCAGCGCCGCAAGCGAGGAGGCGAGGGCGGAGACGTAGACTGCGATGCCGGTCGCCTTCGGATAGCCGCGCCAGTAATCGCCCTCGCGCAGCAGCCCGAGCAGCTTCTGCGCGAGCCAGGCGAGGAGCGCCGCATCGACAATGGCGGCGATGACGAGCAGCACGGCAAGGCCGAGGCCGCGCCGCCGCCTCCAGCCCAAGCCGGCGAAGAACAGGATGAGGAGCCCGAGAAGGATAAAGCCCGCGAGCGCCGGAAGCACGATCAAGAACCTCCCTGCAATATCTGTATAGAGGCTCTGCCCGTTTGCCCGAGGCGACTCACCCGAGCCCAGCATCTGCGCCAGCGAGAGCGCCTGGTCGCCCATATGCTGGAGGCTGCGCAGGTCCATCGCAGCGAGCGTGTCGCCCGGGCTGTGGTAGCGAGTTTCGTTGCCGATCACTGCGAAGTTGAGGATGGCCCAGTCCCGCTCCTGAAAGACGGCGACGTCGGTCGAATTCGGCACCATGCGGTAGAAATCGGTCGTGAGCGAATTGGCGACCGGCCGCTCAGCCGCGCGCGCGAAAAGCTCGATTGCCGGTGCATTGGGCCGGCTCGTCTCGAACATGATCCCGGGCCCTTCGACGCCGCGGGATTCGAGATTCACCAGCGTATCCACCCGCGGCGCGATCGGGCTCCGCTCCAGGAAAGCCCGCGCGCCGATCAGCCCGCCTTCCTCGCCCTCATCGAACAGGAAGGTGACGGGACGGGCGAGCGACCGCCCGCGAAGTTGCGCCGCCGTCTCGAGCATCGCCGCCATGCCGATGCCGTCGTCGCTCGCGCCGGGCGCCACCGCCGCGCTGTCGTAATGCGACACGAAGAGGACGTGGCGCCCCTCGGGCGGACCGATCGTCGCGGTGACGTTGCGGATCCGGGCGCAGTTCACCGTCCGGGTGCCGCTCTTGCTGTTGCAGGTGACGCCGTCGCTGACCTGCGGATCGAGCCCAATCGCGCGCAGTTCGGTTATGAGACGCGCGCGCACCGCGTCATTGGCGGCGCTGTCGACGATGTGCGGCCGTTCGTCCGAGAGGATGCGCCGCAGCCGCGCCATTGCGCGGTTCGTGTCGAACTGCCCATGCGCCGCTGTCTGACGCACTGCGGGAAGCGTCAGCAACTGGTCCTTGAGGCCCATTGCAAGCATCAGCAGCGCCAGCGCGGCGGCAAGCCAAAGAGGAGTCCGCTTCATCTTATCTCCCGTTCAGCCAGTTCCAGATTATGGTATGCTGAGGCCCAGAGCTACTAATGCGGAAGCTTGAGGCCTCGGATATTTTCACCGTTAACGCACTACGCCGGGAGGAACTAAGATGAGCGAGCGAACTTGCGCAACGTACGCTGAATTCTGGCCCTTCTACCTGCGCGAGCATGCGAAGCCGCAGACTAGGATGATGCATTATGTCGGAACTGCGCTCGTCCTCGCGCTAAGTGGCCTTCTTATCATTACCGGCAATTGGTTGTGGCTGCTGTCGATCCCGATCGCCGGCTATGGGTTCGCCTGGGGCAGCCATGCCCTGGTCGAACGGAACCGCCCGGCGACCTTCACTTATCCTCTCTGGTCCCTCGTCTCCGACTTCCGCATGTTCTTCCTGGCCGCGGCAGGGCGGCTGGGACCCCACCTTAAGGCAGCCGGTATAGACGCTGGTAAAGCAGTCCATGAACTATCCTGAATGTTTGCCCCGACTAGGGGCTTACGTCTAAATTCTACCCATTGCGGACATTCGCCAACGTCCACTTTCGACCCATTGCGGACATTAGCAAACCGGGCGATGAACAGCCCTCACGCCCACTCCTCAAATCACCCGTGCAGCGATGTTGCGAGTTCTCAAAGGCCGACTGTTCTACGCTGTTGTGCTCGGGCTGGCCGCGCTGGCGAACGTGGCCGGCTATGTTTTCTCGCTTTGGCACGACGAGACCGTTTTCGACGAGATCGTGCACCTGTTCAGCACTTTCGCCGTCATCTCAGCAATTGGCAAAGCGGCGGTCACGGCTGGTCGGCTTGCGCCGTCAGCGACGTTTTTCATCTCGCTGGTTGCCCTAGCGGTCGTGCTCGGCGTGCTCTGGGAGGCTTTCGAATGGCTCATCGGGATTATCGGAGGACGGCACGACACGCTGATGGATCTAGCAATGGACACGCTCGGCGCGGTGTTCGCGGCCCTGCTAATCAATGGTGTGTTTGCTAACAATGCAGGATCGGGGCATCGATAGCGGACCGCCGCTCATGTGCCGCCCCCGGATAGCATGCGTGCCTAGTCGCCCGGTCTC
>JAUJOV010000062.1 GCA_030447545.1 Sphingomicrobium sp.
CCAGCTCTCGGAGGCGGCGACGGTCGACCTGGGGGTATCACTGGGGCCGGGGCTCGCCAGCATCCACGAAAAACGCGCGCAGTTGCGCTCGGAAATCATGGCCGAGGCCGAACTCGAGGAGGAGCCCACGCTCGGGCGCAGGCGCCTGCGTGATGCAGTGCCCTCGGCGGCGGCGGGCGGGCAAACCGGGCAAGCCCGCTAAGGCGGCTGCGCTGCGACTTCCGAGGAAGCACGCTCGCCGTCGGCGTGGCGCAGGAGCGCGAGCCGGAGCTGATCGCGGCCTGACGGGAGGCGCGGCGCTAACCTCATCTTTACGCCCGCGAGGCTAGGGTCGCGCGATTGAGGCTCCGCCCTGCCCATTTGAGATGAAGGGAATGGAATGGCGATCAATCGCACCGTCGGCCGTCCATCGGTCAGCGTTGCCGAGGCGCATCTCGCGCGGGTCGCCGCGGCGGGCTCGGCGCGTCATCGTCATGTTGCGGCGCTGCTCGACGCGTGGAGCGCGCATTCCGCGCGTGACCTTTCCGATGCCGTGCATCTGCTGTGCAGCATCCACGGCCGCCACCCAAGCCTCATCGAGCTCGCGCACGTCCATTCGCCGGATGCGAGCGCTCGCGACTGGCTGGCGCGCGCCGCTGAAGCGTTTAAGCGCGAGCGGCTTTATCTTGTTCGCCTGACCTCCGCGGTCGGCCCGATCCCGAGCACTCCGGGCGCGGCGGAGACGGAAAGCTCGCTTGCCGCCCAGCGCAATGCGCTCGAGATCCTCGCGACCTCGGAGCGGCGCGGCTGTGCTCTCGGCGCGTCGGCGGCGCTCGTCGGCGACTGGTGGCCGATCCGCCGCCTGCTGGACCGAGCGGCGACGCGGGCCGGGATCGAGCCCACTGCCCCGGCGCTTCCCGACGAAGCTTCCGTGGTCGCGGTGATCAACGCGGCCGCCGACGGTCCCGCCGGCGAGCGGGCGCTCGCCTTCGGTGGCGAGCAGCTGCTGCTGCAGCACCTTGGCCTGCTCGATCTGCTCGAAGCCAGGGCGAGCGCGCGCGGCGACTGGTAGGCTGCGCCTGCCGAAGGCGCGGCTGACATCCGCTTTTAACCCATTGCGAACATTCGGTTCGCACGCCAACGTCTGTCCGATGAATCTCGCTGCCGCGGACAGCAACCGCTGGATCAAAAGAAGCCTGCCGTATCGCCTGGCGCGCAGGAGCTACTATTTCGTACAGCAGCGCGTCCGGGCGTCCGATTGGCACACGCGCCGAATGGCCCGCGACTATCTGGGCCGCCATGCTGTGCGCAAGCTGCACATCGGGTGCGGAGGCAATCCCCTCGAGGGCTGGCTGAATACCGAATATGAGCCTCGGGCGCCGCTCTCGGTGATGTATCTGGACGCGTCGCGACCCTTCCCGATCCCCAGCGACAGCTTCGACCTCATTTTTTCCGAGCACATGATCGAGCATGTGCCGCTCGGGGCCGCGTTCAACATGCTGCAGGAGTGCGGCCGGGTGCTTAGGCCGGGCGGGCTGGTGAGAATCTCGACGCCGCCGCTCGAGTATCTGATCAAGCTGGTGCTCGAGGCCGGGAACCACGACCGTGACGAGCGGAGCGTCGGCCTGCATGGGATTTCCGGGTAGTCGATCCACTCGGCCTTGCTCCAGGCAGCGGGATAGAAGACGTCTCGCGGGAGCGCAAAGCCTAATATCCGCTTTCCACCCGTTGCGGACAATCGCGTTCCGGTGTGAAGAGGCTGTCAGTGTGTCGCTTCGCCCCTCTTGTGCGATCCCTCCGGCGCGGCCGGGGGCGGTGACGTGTCGCCATCGTCGGGCCTGCTCCTCTCCGCCTTCCTGTTCGGCTTTCTCGCCGGGTTCGTGATGCTCCGGCTGGGCAGCAACAAGCCGCTGATGGCGTGGGAGCATCGAATGCTGCGGCCCCTCGGCTTGGTGATCATGGCGAGTTCGCTCAGCCTGGCAGTTGCACTCCTCGGCTGGGCGTTGCTGATGAGCGGCAACCGCTGATTGCGTGGCCAGGCGCTGCGCGCCGGCACCCATGCGTCAATCGTCGCGGTAGGCGAGCTCGTAATTGCCCCAGCGGCGGCCCTTCACCCACAGCGGCACGAACACATTCTTCACCGGGATGAACTTGTCGCCGAGCTCCATCCGGTAGGTCGCAAGCATCGCGGGTTTCTCGCTGATGATCGCGGCGCGCGTGGTCTCGTCCATGAAGATGCGCTTGTTACGGCAATGAGCGTCGTTCCAAACCGGATCGGGCCCGGGCGTGTGGCTGCGCTCCGACAAATGCGTCGGCAGATAGCCGTTCACGTCGGTGATCGCGGAGCCGATCAGACGCTCGTCGCTGCCCTTCACTCGGTCGAGGATCGGCCGGATGTGGCGGTCGGCGAAATTGCACAGGCGCGTGTCGTACTGGGGCGGGTTACTGCCCTCGATCAGCCTGTAATCGCGGTCGAACACGTCATCCATGCCGAGCTCGCCATTGTCGATGCCGCGCTCGAGCGCCGCTGCGATCGCGCGCATCGCTTCCTGGGCCTTGAGGATGAACGGCGTGTCGTCGATCTCGGCGCCAGAATTGGCAAGCGTGTCGAGCATCGTGTTCGACAGCATTTCGAGATGCGCGAGGCGGTTCTGGGCCGAGAGCAGCTGGCTGCCGTTCTCGCGCGCGTCGCCGGCGAAGTCCGAGAGTCCCGCCTTCACGCGGTCGACGCTCGTCTGGATCATGCTGGTCGAGTAAGCGATGCCTTCGGTCTGGCGGTCGACCATGGCCACGATCTCGCTGACTTCGCGGACCGTCTCGCCGATCTGGCGGAAGCCGCCCTGCGCGGCGCGGCTGCGCTCGACGCCGGTCTTGATCTCGGCCGTGACGGCGCCCGCTTCGCGCGTAAGCTCGCCGATGGTCTGGCCGATCTGGCTGGTCGCGGCGCGCGTGTCGTGAGCGAGCTTCTTCACCTCGGCCGCGACGACCGCGAAGCTGCGGCCGGCATCGCCCGCGCGCGCCGCCTCGATCGTCGCATTGAGCGCGAGCATGTTGGTCTTGCGCGCGATCGTCTCGATGGTCGAGGAGACGGTCTGCACCTGGTTCATGGCCGAGGCGAAGCCGGCCATGCGCTCGCCCAACTGGACGACGAGCTCGGTCAGCCCCTTGAAGCCGGAGATGGTGCCGTCGATGGCCTCGCGGCCCGCTTCGAGCTTGGCCCGCGCCTGCTCGGACAGCAGCCGTGCCTCGTCGGTCGAGTCAGATACGCGCGCTTGGTCGGCGAGCAGCCGCGTCGTCACTTCCTCGAGCTGGTCGAGCATCTTCAGATGGTCGCTGATGCGCTTGCCGACGTCACGCACGTAGCCCGACACGTCGCTGCATTCCATCGATAGCGAGCCGCAATCGCGAGCGACGCTGCGGATTGCGTTCTCGGTGACTTCCTCGATGCCTTGCGTCGCCATGCCCCACCCGTTCTTGATCGATTTCGATCCGGAATAGGGCGAACCTCCTACTCTTTCGTTAACCAAGCGCGGCGTTC
>JAUJOV010000016.1 GCA_030447545.1 Sphingomicrobium sp.
CGGACATCGTGGCGATGTCGACGCTCTACGGCCTTTCGACCACGACGAGGACGGGGGACACCACCTACGGCTTCAACTCGAACGCGGGGCGCCCGGTGTTCGATGCGCAGAGCAATCCCGGTGTCGCCTACACGGTGTTCGACAACGGCGGCACCGACACGCTCGACTATTCGGGCTTCGGCCATGCGCAGCTGATCAACCTGGAGTCGGAATCCTTTTCCAACGTCGGCGGCCTCAGAGGCAATGTCACGATTGCCCGCGGCACCACGATCGAAAATGCGATCGGCGGCAGCGGCGCCGACGAGATCCGTGGCAATGCCGTCGCGAACAGCCTCGAGGGCCGCGCGGGCAACGACCAGCTTTACGGCCTTGGCGGAAGTGACCTGCTCGTCGGCGGCGCCGGCGACGACCGACTGAGCGGCGGAAGCGGCGTCGACACTGCCAGCTATGCCGGCGCGAGCGCCGCGGTCAGCGTGAACCTGGCCCGCCAGTCGGCGCAGTCGGTCGGCGCGAACGATGCCGCGCGGATCGGCGTCGACACGCTGCTGGAGATCGAGAATGTCGTCGGCA
The DNA here is from genome assembly GCA_030447545.1 of Sphingomicrobium sp. GTDB lineage: Bacteria > Pseudomonadota > Alphaproteobacteria > Sphingomonadales > Sphingomonadaceae > Sphingomicrobium. The sequence continues at coordinate 571 of JAUJOV010000016.1, forward strand.
GCGGCTATGCCGACACGATTACCGGCAACGCCGGCGCGAACCGCCTCGAGGGCGGCGCCGGCAATGACTCGCTCGATGGTGCCGGCGGTGCCGACCAGATGCTCGGAGGCGCCGGCGACGACACCTTCTATGTCGACGCGGCCGGGGATTCGGTCGTCGAGCTCGCCGGCCAGGGCGTCGACCATGTCCATTCGAACGTGACCCATGTGCTGGGCGCGAACATCGAGCGCCTGACGCTGCGCGGCACGAGCGCGATCAGCGCCACCGGCAATGCGATCGCCAATGCGCTGTACGGCAATTCGGCCGCCAACGCGCTCTACGGGCTCGGCGGCGACGATACGCTCACCGGCAATGCCGGCAACGACCGGCTCGATGGTGGAGCCGGCGTCGACACGATGACGGGCGGCCTGGGCAACGACAGCTATTATGTCGACAGCGGCAGCGACGTGACCGTCGAGCTGGCGGGCGAGGGCACCGACCATGTCTATTCGACGGTCACTCACACCCTGAGAGCCAATCTCGAGCGGCTGACGCTTCTCGGCACGAACAATTTGAACGGCACCGGCAACGAGCTTGCCAACAATCTGAACGGCAACTCCGCGGCAAACAAGCTGTACGGGCTGGACGGCGCCGACGTGCTGAGAGGCGGTGCGGGCAACGACCGACTCGACTGCGGCGCGGGTGGCGACAAGATGTACGGCGGCGGCGGCAACGACAGCTTTTTCGTCAACGCCTCGACCGACGCGGCTTACGAAAATGCCGGCGAGGGCACCGACACGGTCCATTCCTCGGTGAGCCATACGCTGCGGGCAAACGTCGAGAACCTGACGCTCACCGGCACCGGCAATATCGTCGGCAAGGGCAATGATCTTGCCAACGCGATGACCGGCAATGGCGGGGCCAACAGCCTCTACGGCTACGCCGGCGACGACCGCCTCTCCGGGCTCGACGGCAACGACCGGCTCTACGGCGGGCTCGGGGCCGACCGGCTCTACGGCGGCGCCGGCAACGACAATCTGTACGGCGAGGACGGTGCCGACCTCCTGTACGGCGGGGATGGATCCGACCTGCTCAACGGCGGCGTCGGGCAGGACCGGATGTACGGCGGTGCCGGCGGCGACAAGTTCATTTTCGATGACGGCCACTTCGGCGGCGCGACGACTTCCACCGCCGACCAGGTCCACGACTTCTCTCGCAGCCAGGGCGACAGGCTGAGCCTCAGCCTCGTCGACGCCAACGACAACCTCACCGGCGATCAGGCGTTCGCCTTCATCGGTACGGCGGCATTCAGCGGCACTGCGGGCGAGCTGCGCTACGAGCAGACCAGCACCCATACCTTCGTCTACGGCGACACCAACGGAGACGGCGTGGCCGACTTCGCAATCCGCGTGGATGGCCTGCACGCGCTCGCGTCGACCGACTTCGTGCTCTAGGAAGCCAAAAGGGCGCCGCTTGTCTGGACTCGCGGCGCCCTCTGTTCGTCCAAATCGCGCAAGACGCGCCGATTAGGCGATCGGACTGATCGGTGTTAAAAGCCGAGTATCCGCCGGTGAATGCCCGGGTGTCCGGTGGCTAGGAGACAAATGTGCTCCTGCCTGCGTTCGGCGGAGCACGGTAATGGCCTCGTCAAATCAGTCCGCGTTGTCGCGCTTTGTCGAGCGCCTGCTCATTCGTTCCGCGCTCACCGCTGACGAGCAGCAGGCGATCCTCGGCCTCACCAGCCACTCCCATCAGGTCCGCGCCAATTCCGACGTCGTCTCGCCCGGCGAGACGGTCGACCACGCGTGCCTGGTCGCCGATGGCCTTGCCGCTCGGTTCGACCAGATGGCCGACGGCCGCAGGCAGATCACCTGCCTCTACATCCTTGGCGACATGTGCGACCTGCATTCCGTCGTCGCGCCGACGGCGGGGTGGGGCATTGCAGCTCTCACCACCACGACTGTTCTGCGCGTGCCGCACCGCGAGCTTCGCCAGCTGGCGCGCGACTATCCGGCAGTCGCAATGGCGTTCTGGACGGACGTCACCGCGGACGCATCGGTGCTCGCCAATGGGTCGGCAACGTCGGCCGCAGGGATGCGCGCGCGCGCATTGCGCATCTGTTGTGCGAGACGGGAATACGCATGGAGGAGGCTCGGCTGGGCAGTCGGACCTGCTTCGCGTTCGAGATCACCCAGCAGCAGCTTTCCGACGCTACCGGGCTGACCGCAGTGCATGTGAACCGAACGATCCAGGCACTTCGCGCCGAGGGCATCATTCACAGCGAAGGGCGAACCCTCCACGTGCGGGATTGGGATCGCCTCACCGAGGTCGCCGACTTCGACCCCGCCTACCTGCTTCTCGACAGGCAATCGCGGCTCGCCGACGCCTGAGCGCAAGCTGCACGGGAGTGGACCAACACTCGTCAAGTGGATGCAACTTGCCGCCCGGCGAGCCGTTAGCGCGCTGGTGCCGAGGTTCTTTTTCCACCTGTACGACGACATCGTCGTGCGCGACGAGGAGGGGCAGGAGCTTCCCGACGCAGAGGCCGCGCGAAGCAGGGCCTTGCTGAGCGCGCGTGAGATGGCCTGCGCCGAGGTGCTCAAAGGCCACCTCGGCCTAAACCACCGAGTGGAGGTGGAGGACGAAAGCGGAGCGCTGATCGCGAGCCTGCTATTTCGCGACGTGGTCGAGATCGAGCCTTAAGGTCCGCTTTCCACCGGACGCCGGTCAGTGCCTTCCGAACCTGGCTCCTGCCGAGACGGGCAGGGGCGCAGCTGCCTAGAATTCCACCGATACGCGGCCGTAGAGGAAGCGGCCGTTGAAGCCGAACGGCGAGAATTGCGAGTAGGGGAAGAAGGCGCTGACCACCCCGAACGGGCCGCCGAACGGCGAGCGCGTCGGATAGACGTCGAACAGGTTGTTCGCTCCCACCGCGACCTCGAGCATGTCCATCGGCTTCACCCGGACCTCGGCGTCCGTCACCCACTTGGGCTCGATGTCGAAGTCGGTCGCCTCGCTTCCGCCCGGCACCAGCACCCGGCCATAGCGGTTGGTGCGAAGCGTCGCCCCGAACATGTCGCGGTCCCAGTCGACACCCAGGTTGATCTTGTCGCGCGGCTGGCCGCGTTCGATGCGCAGCGACTCCTGCCGCCCGAACAGGGTCAGGCCCGGAAGCGTCGGAAGCTCCGCGCGATCGGTGATCTTGGTCCTGTTCCGGTTGTATCCGGCGGTGAAGTTGAAATTGCCGAGGCTGGTCCCGCGCAGCCCGTAGGTGGCGACGATGTCGAGGCCCCGGGTGCGCGTGTCGATGCCGTTGATGAAGAAGCGCGCCGAGGTGATGTTGTTGAAGCCCGCTGCCTGCAGAAGCGCAATGACCTCCGCGCCCTGCAAATTCTCGGTCACCACCACGCGGTCGTCGATCTTGACCGTGTAATAGTCGATGGTGAGGTTGAAATTGCCCGGCGTGAGAGTCGCGCCGACGCCCCAGTTGAGCGACTCCTCGGGCTCGAGCGGCTGTGAGCCGAGCGCCTGGGCGACCGGGCTGCTGACCGGGAAGGTGCCGATCTCGAGCAGCACGCCGTTGACGTTGTTGGTCGAGTTGGTCGCGTAGAATTGCTGGTGCAGCGAAGGCGCGCGAAAGCCGGTCGACACCGATCCTCGCACGGAGCCCCACTCCACGGGCGCGAAGCGGCTGGCAAGCTTCCAGTTGAAGGTCGATCCGAAGTCCGAATAGTCCTCGAAGCGGCCGGCAAGCTGCGCGGTCAGAGCTTCGCTGACGTCAGCGTCGAACTCGGCGTAAACCGCCTTGCTGTTGCGCTTCGCGTTGACCTCGTTCGCCGGCTGGAAGCCGGGGAACACCTGTGCACCGGCGGGTGCGCCGAACGCCACGAACGGGCCGCCGGCATAGCTCTGCGGCTCGCCCGCGTTGATGTCGAAATTCTCATGGCGAAGTTCGGCGCCGATGGCGAGGCTGAGCTCCTTGAAGAACGTCACGGCAAGCGTGCGCTGAAGGTCGAGGTTGGTGACGTGCTGGCCGAATTCGAGCCCGCCGGCGTCGAACTCGGTCTGGCTTGCCTCGCCGAACGAGGTGTTGAAGCTGTTCTCCACGCCGAACTCGAAGCCGTTGTGGCCGTAGACGTGGCTCAGGTCCCAGTTCCAACCGGCGATGTCGCCGCGCACTCCGGCTGCAAGCGAATAGTCCTCGATGTCGCTGGTGATCAGCGGCAGGAAGCCCTCGGGATAGAAGGGGACGAAGGTCGTCGTCGACGCCGAGAAGTTGCGGTTCCTGGCATCGAGCGCCCGCCGGTAGAAGCCGGCGCTTTCGCCTTCGCGCTTGCCATAGCTGCCGAACGCGTAGAGCTCGACGGCCTGGGTGATGTCCGTCCCGGCGTTGAAGAACAGGTTGAAGTCCTCGGTCTCGGCGTCGCCGTAGCGGTGGCTCACGCGGTCGAAGGTGAACTCGCGCGGGTCGGACGCACCGTTGATGGTCGGGAACTGGCGCCGCGGGTCCGGTCCCGAGCGGTTGGTGTCGTTGCGATCCTTGTACTCGCCGGTGAGATTGAGGAAGCCGCTGCTGCCGATCCTGAAGCCGTAGTGCGCGCCGAGCGTCGCCGTCTCGCCGTCACGCGCCTTGCGGTCATGGTCCTCCTCGATCAGCACGAAATTGCCGTCCGCGTCGAGGATCGGCTCGCCATTGTCGCCGCGGGCGACACCGCTGACCGCGGGCACGTCCTCGAGCGAGGTGATGTACTTGCCGTAGGTGACCTGGGCGCGTCCGCCGGGGCGGCGGCGCAGCTGGACGTTGATCACTCCGGCGATCGCGTCCGAGCCGTACTGCGACGAGGCGCCGTCGCGGAGCACCTCGATGCGGTCGATCGCCAGCGGCGGGATGGTATTGAGGTCGACTGCAGCCGAGCCTCGGCCGACCGAGCCGTTGATGTTGAGCAGCGCGGAAGGGTGGCGGCGCTTGCCGTTGATGAGGACCAGGGTCTGGTCGGGCGACAGCCCGCGAAGAGTCGCCGGGCGCAGCACGTCGGTGCCGTCGGTCACCGACGGCTGTGGGAAGTTGAACGACGGCACCACCTGGTTGAGGATCCGGTTGACCTCGGTGTAGCCGGTGTCGGTCATCGTCTCGCTGCTGATGACGTCGATCGGCACCGGGCTTTCGGCGAGCGTGCGGTCGGTGCGGCGGGTGCCGGTGACGATGATCGTCTCTCCGGTCGCAGCCTCTTCCTGCGTGGTTTCCGTCTCCTCCGTCGGCGGGTCCTGGTTCTGCGCGGCTGCTGGAGCGGCGGCGAAAGCGAGCGACGACAGCGTCGACAGAAGCAGAGCGCGCGGATGACGGATCATGGCAAATCTCCCCCAGGCGGGTCGCAGCCCCCCTCGGCTGCCCGCCGCTCGAAAGCTTACCCAAATCGTCATGCAAGCGAAGGCGTGTTCGCCGCATTGCAGCAAAAACTGCTCTATGTGTGGCCGCGGCAGCACAATCGCGGTCAGTGACGTTCATTGACTTTAAAGGCCTGATGCCCACATAGGCGCATCAGCGAAGCCCCATTGCAGCGTGAACAGGCTACGGCCGCGGCTCAGCTTCGTCTTTTCCCAAGAGCTTCCCATGTCACGCGGGTCGTTCAGAACCCTGCGCTTTGCCGAACGCACGACGTGCGCTCGGTGAGCATGTTGAAGTTACGAATAGGAACATCATGTCTTTTGAAAATCTCGGGCTGTCGAAGTCCGTGCTCCAGGCGCTCGCCAGCAAGCAATACAGCAACGCGACGCCGATCCAGGTCGAGGCCATCCCGACCATCCTTACCGGCCGCGACCTCCTCGGCGTCGCGCAGACCGGCACCGGCAAGACCGCTGCGTTCATGCTTCCGTCGATCGAGCGGCTCGCGGCCGCCCGGCGCGCACCGCGGCCCGCGACGTGCCGGATGCTGGTGCTTGCGCCGACGCGCGAGCTTGCAAGCCAGATCGCCGCAAGCGCGGAAGGCTACAGCCGCGGCTCGCGCCTGTCGGTCACCACCGCGTTCGGCGGCGTTCCGATCGGCAAGCAGCGCCGGGCGCTCGAGCGCGGCGTCGACATCCTCGTCGCGACGCCGGGCCGGCTGATCGACCTGACGGAGCAGCGCTATCTGTCGCTGCGCGAAGTCGAGATCCTGGTGCTCGACGAGGCCGACCAGATGCTCGACCTCGGCTTCATCCATGCATTGAGGGCGATCGTGAAGATGGTGCCCGAGCAGCGCCAGACCCTGTTTTTCTCGGCCACCATGCCCAAGACGGTGCGCGAGCTTGCCGGCAAGTTCCTCAGCAACCCGGCCGAGGTGCGGGTCACTCCGGCCGCGACCACGGCCGACCGCGTCGACCAGTTCGTGAGCTTCGTGCAGCAGAGCGAAAAGCAGGCGCTGCTGACTATCATGCTGCGTTTCGGCTTCGCCGAGCGCGGCAACATGGAGCGCGTGCTGATCTTCACCCGCACCAAGCATGGCGCCGACCGGGTGGTGAAGCAGCTTGGCGCAAGCGGCATTCCGGCCGCGGCGATCCACGGCAACAAGAGCCAGCCGCAGCGCGAGAAGGCACTCGCCGCATTCAAGACGGGCGAGGTGCCGATCCTGATCGCGACCGACATCGCCGCGCGCGGGATCGACGTCAGCGGGGTTAGCCACGTGATCAATTTCGAGCTGCCCAACGTGCCCGAGCAATATGTCCACCGCATCGGCCGCACCGCGCGCGCCGGGGCGGCAGGCTTTGCCGTCTCCTTCTGCAGCGACGACGAGCGCGCGTTCCTGCGCGACATCGAGAAGCTGACGAGGCAGAGCATCGAGCGCGCGCCGCTTCCGCCCAATCTCGCGGCCGAAGCCGCGCGGGTACGGTCGAGCGCCCCCGCATCATCTGCGCGCCGCCACGACCGCCATTCCGCGGCCGGCCGGAGGCACGGTGCGCCGTTCAACGGCAGGCGCGGCGAGAAGGGCGCGCGCCGCGCCTAAGCCGATCAGCCCTCCTCGAGCGCGGCGAGCACCGCCCGCTGCGCATCGGGTGGCTGACCAGCTCGCTGTGCGTGCAGCGCACCGCGACCTGCTGGTTGCACCCCGCCGGATTGCACCTGCGCGTCAGCTCGCGACGCGCAGGTGCCCGTTCCAGTCGTTGTAGGCGCTCAGCAATTGGGGCACTCGCGCCCGCGGAACGGCGGGGCTCACGTGGAAGCCCTGGATTCGGTGCAGCCGTGGGCTGCAAGGGTCTCCATCTGCTCGCGCGTTTCGACGCCCTGGGCGGTGGTCGTCATGCCGAGCTTCTGCGCAAGGTCGATCGTGGCGTGGACGATTGCCAGGCAATCGGGAGACTCGACCAGGTCGGCGACGAAGCTGCGGTCGATCTTGATCTTGCTGAACGGGAAGCTGCGCAGATAGCTGAGGCTTGAATAGCCGGTTCCGAAATCGTCCATCGAGATGCTCACGCCCATTTGGGTCAGGCGGCGAAGCACTCTGCGGACCCACTCCTCGTCGTTCAGAAGCACGCTTTCGGTGACCTCGAGCTCGAGACGGGCCGGGCTCAGTCCCGCCGCGGCGAGTGCGCTTGCGGTCATTGCGATCAGGTCGCCGCGCTTGAACTGGGCGGGCGACAGGTTGACTGCGACGCGCACGCCCGGCTGCCAGCTTGCGGCATCGCGGCACGCCTGCCGAAGCACCCACTCGCCCATCGGGATGATGAGGCCGGTCTCCTCGGCGAGCGGAATGAAGTCGGCCGGCTGCACCATGCCGGCAGTCGGATGGTTCCACCGCACCAGGGCTTCGAAGCACCCGATCGAGCCTTTTTCCACGTCGAGGCGCGGCTGGTAATAGACCTCCAGCTGCTGATCCTGGATCGCCTCGATCAGGTCCATCTCGAGCTTGCGCCGGCCCCGCAGGCGCGCGTCCATGCCCGGCTCGAAGAAGCGAAATGTGCCGCGGCTGTCGGATTTCGCCCGGTATAGCGCGAGGTCGCTGAGCTTCAGCAATTCGTCACCGTCCGTTGCATGCTCGGGCGCGCGCGCGATGCCGACGCTGGCGCCCATCGCAATCGTGTGCCCATCGAAGCGGAACGGCTGGGCGAGCTTCTCGACGATCCTGCGTGCAAGCGCCGAGGCGTCGCTTTGCCGCGAGACGCCCAGCTGCAGGACGGCAAATTCATCGCCGCCCAGCCGTGTTACGAAGTCGGTGGCGCACGTGGCGCTGCGAATTCGCGCGGCAACCTGCTTGAGGATCTCGTCGCCGATGGGGTGGCCGAGCGTGTCGTTGACTTCCTTGAATCGGTCGAGGTCGATCGTGTGGACGGCAAAGCCGTCGTGGACCGCCGAAGAGGCTGCGGCAGCCGCGAGCCTCTCGGCGAATGCAACCCGGTTGGGGAGACCGGTCAGCGCATCATGAGCCGCGAGGAAGGCAATTTGGCGCGTGGCTTCGCGTATCTCGGTCACGTCCTCGTGAGTCGCAACCCATCCTCCTTGCGGAAGTGGCCTTCGCTGGATGTTGATGATCCGCCCGCTGAGCAGCTGGATCTCGGTCGTCGAGCGTTCGAAGTTCGGGTCGCTGGCCGCGCGCTCGAGAGCGTCGCGGGGAGAGTCGCCGGTGGAGACAAGATGGTCCAGCAGCGCCTTCATTGACGTTCCCGGGACGAGCAGATCGTCGGGAAGGCTGTAGATTTCCGCATAGCGGCGATTGTGGGTCACCAGCCGGCCCTGGGCATCGAACATCGAAAGGCCCTGCACCATGTTGTTGAGCGCGGCATTGCTGATGTCCGCCTGCCGCTGCACTTCGGCGGAGAGCCGCTCGCGCTCGACGGCGCTGCGAAGCACTTCTTCGGCAAGTTCGGCCTTGAGCTGCGCCCTGGCGATTCCCCGGTCTGCGAGGATCAGCCCGAAGCTGATCCCGACAACCAGCAGTGCTGCGCTTTTGACGGCAAGGGCCAGGGTGGAATTGTTGACCAGTTCGGCCGGAACCGCGACCTGCTGGTCTGGATGAATGACCGCGGCGGCCATCGCCGTGAAGTGCAGGGTGCATATGGCCAGCGTCAGAACTACCCCCGCCGCCCACGACCGGCTCTGGCGGGTACGACAGTGGACGATGAGCGCGCCCGACGCGAGCATCAGGCCGAGCGCCACGGAGGCGAGCACGAACGGCTTGTCCCAATGGATGTGACCGGCCAGCGAAACCGCGGCCATGCCCGTATAGTGCATGGTCGCCACTCCCACACCGATGATCGCGCCCGCGGCGGCAGGAGCAGCGGCATGCCGGCTCAGGGCGACGGTCCAGCCGACGCCGGAGATGAGCACCGCGGCGACGACCGAAAGCACCGTCGTCCACACCTCGTAGCCGATGTCCACGCCCGGGCGGAACGCGAGCATGGCTATGAAATGAGTCGCCCAGATGCCGATCCCTGAAACAAGCGACGCAAGGCCGATCCACACCAACCACCTCGGCCGCTGGCGCGCCTGCTGAAAGGCGCCGAGGGCCGTCCAGCTCGCGAGCAGGCAGATCAGGCCCGCGACGACGACGAGGCGAAGATCATGGCCATGCGCAATGGACGAATATACCCGCAGCACTGGAAATTCCCCGGCAGATGCTGCGCCCGGTTAACGGTGGGAGCGCTAACGCCAGATTATGGTTGCGTCCGATCCGGACCTTCATCGCGCGACCTAGCCTGGCGGTCGAACCATTCGAGCCCGTCGGGGCTGGCAAAGGCGTCGAGCGGAATGTCCCACTCGTCGCGCGGGATCACGCAGTCGAGCCGCTGCATCGGCCAGCCGACTCCGATCAGCTTGGCGCCGGCCTTGCGCATCCGGCCGAGCACGCGGTCGTAATGGCCCTTGCCGCGGCCGAGGCGCGTGCCCGTGCCGTCGACTGCGATCAGCGGGACCAGGATCAGGTCGGGCTCGACCGGCGGAGCGCTGGCCTTGGGCTGGAGGATCCCGAAGGGGCCGCTGACCGAGGGATCGCCGGCAAGGAAGCGGAACGGCTTGGCCGGGTTCGAAAAGGCCGGGAAGGAGACGATCGCTCCGACCGAGCGCGCTTCCTCCATGGCGATCAGCGGGCTGATCTCGCTTCCCATGGGCGAATAGCCGCCGACGACGCGCGCATGGGCGCACAGCGAGGTCAGATGCTCGGCAAGCTTCTGCTCGAGCCTGGTGCGCCCTGTGTCGTCGAGCGTTCGGGCGAACGCCTTGCGCGCCTCGAGCGCGGCGCTTCGAAGCACTTCCTTGGGCGAGGGAAGCTCCGGTTCGGGACCGGGCGGGATGGGGGGTGACGGGACCACCATGGCCGTTTGCCGGAAATCCTCTGACGCCACAAACGTCAGGTGGGCGCCGTATGCATCGGACCAGGGCCCGAACAGGGACAGCTCCCAAGGATCTGTAATCGCCTCAGGGATATCTAAGGCTCGTACCGGGCAGTACCCGTCAGCCTCTATCTAGGTGCGCGCGGCGTCGGCCTCAAGGCCCTGCGCAAGCGATTCGAGCCGCTCGGCGAGCCGTTCGGCGCGTGTCGCAAGCGCTGGATCGAGCGTGGGTCGAGGGGGCGCCGCCGCCTCCGGAGCAGGGCCGTCGTCGTCGTCGATCATCTCATCGGCAAGCAGGAGGCCGGCGAACAGCAGCTGGCGCGCCTCCGACAATGTGCCGAGGCCGGCGAGCGCCTCGCGGCTCTTGGCATCGACCAGCGCCGCGGCCTTGCGCAGCGCATCCTCCTCGCCCTCGCGGCAGGCGACGCGATAGGAGCGGCCGGCGATGAACAGGTCCACTTCCGCCATCAGCTTGCCTCGCGGATCAGCTGGTCGAGCTCGGCGACCGCCTCGCGCACCCGGGCGCGCAGCTGCTCGTCGCGACTGTCCGCTCGCCGCGCCTCGTCGAGCGAGCGCTCGATGCGCCCGAGCGCACGCTCGGCGCGCTCCAGTGCGGATGCCAGGCGCTCCTCGTCCATCGCTCATCCGCTACGCAAGACGGGGGTTTCCGGCAAGACGGTTCACGAGCGGCCGCACGGTTGACGGCTCACTGCTCACCGGCCAAGGGCCGTCGCGTCCCATGAGCCAAGCCTTGCAGCCGACCCCACGCCGACTTGCCAACGCGATCCGGGCGCTGGCGATGGACGCCGTGGAAACGGCCAACAGCGGGCATCCTGGAATGCCGATGGGCATGGCCGATGCGGCGACGGCGCTGTTCACCCGGCACCTGAAGTTCGATCCCGCCGATCCGTACTGGCCCGACCGCGACCGCTTCGTGCTCTCGGCCGGCCACGGCTCGATGCTGATCTACGCGCTGCTTTATTTGACCGGTTACGAGCACCCGACGCTCGACGACATTCGGCGTTTCCGCCAGCTGGGCAGCCCGTGCGCGGGGCACCCTGAGAATTTCGAGCTTCCCGGCGTGGAAGTGACCACCGGCCCGCTCGGCCAGGGGCTGGCGATGGCCCTCGGAATGGCGATCGCCGAGCGGCACCTGAACGCGCTCTACGGCGACGCGCTGGTCGATCACCGGGTCTATGTGATCGCCGGCGACGGCGATTTGATGGAGGGCGTCAACCATGAGGCGGCGGGGCTCGCCGGGCATTTGAAGCTGTCGCGGCTGATCGTGCTGTGGGACGACAACCGGATCACCATCGACGGCTCGACCGATCTGTCGCGAAGCGAGGACGTGCTCGCCCGGCACGCGGCCTATGGCTGGCACACGGCCGAATGCGACGGGCTCGACGCCGACGACGTGTCGCGCGCGATTGACGAGGCGAAGGCGGACCAGCGCCCGTCGATCATCCGCTGCCGAACGATCATCGGCTTCGGCGCTCCCCACCAGCAGGGCACCGCCGCGACCCACGGCGCCGCGCTGGGCAAGGACGAGGTCGAGGCCGCGCGGGCGGAGCTGGGGCTGGACCCGGTCGAATTCACCGTGCCCGACGACGTGCTCGCCGCCTGGCGCGAGGCCGGCCGCAGCGGCGCTTCGGCGCATGCCGAGTGGAAGCAGCGGCTCGACGCAAGCCAGGCCGGGCGCTTCGGCGCATGCCGAGTGGAAGCAGCGGCTCGACGCAAGCCAGGCCGGCGAGGAGTTCCTCAAGCGCGTGGCGGGTCAGGCCGACGACAGCTGGCTCAAGCCCTATGTCGACAAGCTGGTGGCAGACCCGCCGACCGTCGCCACCCGCAAGGCGTCGGAAATGGCGCTCGAGGCGATCAATGCCGCGGTCCCGTCGACCATCGGCGGCTCGGCCGACCTCACCGGCTCGAACAATACGAAGACCAAGGGGCTCGAGCCGCTGACCGCCGACAATTATGCGGGCCGCTACATCTATTACGGAATCCGCGAATTCGGCATGGCCGCGGCGATGAACGGGATGGCGCTTCACGGCGGCGTGATCCCCTATGGCGGCACTTTCCTCGTGTTCACCGATTATTGCCGCCCGACCATCCGCCTGTCGGCGCTGCAGCGCGCTCGAGTCATCTACGTGATGACTCACGATTCGATCGGGCTCGGCGAGGACGGCCCGACGCACCAGCCGATCGAGCATCTGCAGAGCCTGCGGGCGATGCCGGGGCTGGAGGTCTTCCGCCCCGCCGACGCGGTCGAGACCGCGGAATGCTGGGCGCTGGCGCTGGCCAGCGACGGGCCGAGCGTGCTCGCGCTCACCCGGCAGAACCTGAAGCCGGTGCGGACCGGGGCAGGGGGCGAGAACCTGTGCGCCCGCGGTGCCTACCGGCTGAAGGCGGCTCAAGGCCCCCGCAAGGCGATCCTGATCGCGACCGGCTCGGAAGTCGAGATCGCGCTCGGGGTGGCCGAGCGGCTCGAGGCGCAGGGGATCGGCGCCGAGGTCGTGTCGATGCCGTGCACCGAGCGCTTCGACGCCCAGTCGGCCGACTATCGCGAGGACATCCTGCCCGACGTGTCGAACCGCGAGGTGCTGCGCGTCTCGATCGAGGCGGGCGCGACATTCGGCTGGGAGCGCTACACGGGCCTCCACGGCCTTCGCATCGGGCTCGACCGCTACGGGGTCTCGGCGCCCTATGAGGACGCGTACGAGCATTTCGGGCTGACGCCCGGCGCGATCGCGCACCGCGTGATCGACACGCTTGAGAAGAGGGAAGCGAAATGACGAGAGTTGCAATCAACGGCTTCGGCCGCATCGGCCGGCTGGTCGCGCGAGCGATCCTCGAGCGGCCCGACTGCGGGCTCGAGCTGGTGTCGGTCAACGACCTCGCCGACGCCAAGGCGAACGCCTGGCTGTTCAAGCGCGATAGCGTCCACGGCCGCTTCCCGGGCGAGGTCAGCGCCGAGGAGAATGCCATCATCGTCGATGGCAAGCGCATCCTTGTCACCGCCGAGAAGGACCCGGCAAAGCTTCCCCACGGCGACAATGGCGTCGAGCTCGCGCTCGAGTGCACCGGCTTCTTCACCAGCCGCGAGGGCGGCGAGAAGCATCTCCAGGCGGGCGCGAAGCGAGTGCTGATTTCGGCTCCCGCAAAGGGCGTCGACCTGACGGTCGTCTACGGCGTCAACGACGACAAGCTCACCGCCGATCACCGGATCGTGTCGAACGCATCGTGCACGACGAACTGCCTCGCGCCCGTCGCCAAGGTGATGAACGACTCGATCGGCATCGAGCGGGGGCTGATGACGACCATCCACGCCTACACCAACGACCAGAAGATCCTCGACCAGATCCACTCCGACCTGCGGCGCGCGCGTGCGGCCGGAATGTCGATGATCCCGACCACCACGGGCGCTGCGCGCGCGGTCGGCGAGGTGCTGCCCGAATTGAAGGGCAAGCTCGACGGATCCGCGGTTCGCGTGCCGGTGCCCAACGTCAGCATGGTCGACCTGACCTTCACGCCAGGCCGCGAGACCAGCGTCGAGGAGGTCAACGGCGCGCTTCGGGCGGCGAGCGAGAGCGGCCGGCTGCAGGGCATTCAAGCTCGACCGTCGACAGCCTCGAGACCGCAGTGCTCGAAGGCCGGCTGCTGGTGCGCGTCGTCAGCTGGTACGACAATGAATGGGGGTTCTCGAACCGAATGGTCGACACCGCCGGCGCAATGGCGCGGCTCGGCTGAGATCATTGGGCTGTCCTACAGGCGCTCTTGCGCTTAAGGGCGGCCGTGATGAGCGCGATGCTTTGTTGCTGCAAACCGGCTTCCCCGCCCGCCCTCGCGGGCGTGCGCACGCGCGCACGCGTAGGGCTGCTGCGTTCGCTGCGTTTCGCGCGCAATGAGCCGGTTCCGCACCCTCGACGACCTGCCCGAGGATCTGACGGGCAAGCGCGTGCTCGTGCGCGTGGACCTGAACGTGCCGATGCAGGACGGCGCGGTCAGCGACGACACTCGGCTGCGCGCCGCGGTGCCGACTCTCGCCGAGCTGTCCGACCGCGGCGCATCGTGCTCCTTTTGTCGCATTTCGGCCGGCCCAAGGGCAGAAGCCCGGACATGTCGACGGCGCTGCTGGTCCGCCCGCTGTCGGAGCTGCTCGGCCGGCCGGTGCGCTTCATCGAGGATTGCCTCGGCCCGGAGGCGGAGCGGGCGATCACGACGATGATGCCGGGCTCGATCGGCATCTGCGAGAACACGCGTTTCCACGCCGGCGAGGAAAAGAACGATCCCGAGCTCGCGCGCGGCATGGCGGCGCTCGGCGACTATTACGTCAACGATGCCTTCTCCGCCGCGCATCGCGCGCATGCGTCCACCGAGGGTGTCGCGCATCTGCTTCCGAGCTTCGCCGGCCGCGCCATGGAGGCGGAGCTGACGGCGCTGGAACGCGCGCTCGGCGCTCCCGAGCGTCCGGTGGCGGCTGTGGTTGGCGGAGCGAAGGTGTCGACCAAGGTGGCGGTGCTGTCCAACCTGGTCGGCAAGGTCGATCACCTGATCATCGGCGGCGGGATGGCCAACACCTTCCTCGCCGCGCGCGGGGTGGACGTCGGCAAGTCGCTCGCCGAGCATGAGCTGACGAGCGAGGCGAATGAGATCTTCGAGCGCGCCGAGGAAGCGGGCTGCACGATCCATCTGCCCTACGACGTCGTGGTCGCCAGGGAATTCGCGCCCAATCCGCCCAGCATGCACCGTCAACGTGCACGAAGTCGCGCCGGACGAGATGATCCTCGACGTCGGCCCCGCAGCGGTCGAGGCGCTGGCCGACGTGCTCAAGACCTGCCGCACGTTGGTCTGGAACGGCCCGCTCGGCGCTTTCGAGACGCCGCCGTTCGACGCCGCAACGATCGCACGACCGCGAGGACCGCTGCGGCGCTGACCAGGGAAGGTTCGCTTGTGTCGGTCGCCGGCGGCGGCGACACGGTCGCGGCGCTCAACCAGGCGGGCGTGGCCGCGGACTTCAGCTTCGTCTCGACTGCGGGCGGAGCGTTTCTCGAATGGATGGAAGGGCGTACGCTCCCCGGCGTTGCAGCCCTTCAGGAACAACAGAGGGTGACCAATGAACCAGTCTGAGATGATCGCCAAGATGGAACGCGGCAACGGCTTCATCGCGCGCGCTCGACCAGTCGGGCGGATCCACGCCCAAGGCGTTGAACGGCTACGGCATCGAGGAAGGCGCCTGGAGCAGCGAGGAGGAGATGTTCGGCCTCATCCACGACATGCGCGAGCGCATCATCACCGCGCCGTCGTTCGGCAGCGGCAAGGTGATCGGCGCGATCCTGTTCGAACGGACCATGGACGGGCAGGTCGCCGGCAAGCCGACCCGCAGGCGCTGATCGACCAGGGCGTGGTTCCGTTCATCAAGATCGACCAGGGCCTCGAGGCCGAGGCCAACGGCGTCCAGCTGATGAAGCCGATGCCCGAAACTCGACGCGCTGCTGAGCGCGCGCAAGTGGCCTCGGCGTGTTCGGCACCAAGGAGCGCTCGGTCATCAATTTTGCCAACGAGGAGGGCATCGCGGCGATCGTCGCGCAGCAGTTCGACGTCGCCCGCCAGGTGCTCGGCGCTGGGCTGGTGCCGATCATCGAGCCCGAGGTGAACATCAAGAGCCCGGAGCGCGGCGCGGCGGACCGCATCCTGCTGCGGGAAATTCTGAGGCAGCTGGACCGGCATGAAGGCGAGCGGGTGATGCTGAAGCTGTCGATCCCGGCCGAACCGAACCTGTTCCAGCCGCTGGTCGAGCATCCCAAGGTGCTTCGCGTCGTGGCGCTGTCCGGCGGCTTCAGCCGCGAGGACGCGTGCCGCGAGCTGGCGAAGAACCCCGGAATGATCGCGAGCTTCTCCCGCGCGCTCCTCGCCGACCTGCGCCACAGCCAGAGCGACCAGGAATTCGACCGCACGCTGGGCCAAGCGATCGACGAGATCTACGAAGCCTCGACCGAGAAGGTCGCCGCGTAGCGGTGGACGAGGAGTTCGATCCAGCCGAGTTTCCGCCGCCCGAGCGGACCGAGCCCTGCAAGCTATACCTGATCTCGCCGCAGCAGGTCGGCGGGGGCTTCGCGGAGCGGCTGAAAGCCGCCACGTCGAATGAGGTGGTCGCGGCCTTCCAGCTCAGGGTGAAGGACGTTGCCGAGGATGAGCTCGCCCGGCTCGCCGAGCCGCTGCAGCGGATCTGCGCCGACGCGGGGGCCGCCTTCATCGTCAACGACAGCATGGCGCTTGCGAAAAGGCTCAGCGCCGACGGCGTGCACCTCGGCCAGCAGGACGGCGACGTGGGTGAGGCGCGGGCGCTGCTCGGCCCTGGAGCCCAGATCGGGATGACCTGCCACGACAGCCGGCACTTGGCGATCGAGGCGGGCGAGGCGGGCGCCGACTATGTCGCGTTCGGCGCGTTCCATTCGACGACGACCAAGCCCAGCCATTATCGTCCGCACCCGTCGATCCTCAGCTGGTGGGCGAACCTGTTCGAGCTTCCGTGCGTCGCGATCGGCGGGATTACGCCCGACAATGCCCGGCCGCTGGTCGAGGCGGGCGCAGATTTCATCGCCGTGTGCCAGGCCGTCTGGGCGGCAGACGACGCCGCGACAGTCGTCGATCAGTTCGGGAAATTGTTCAGCGCGTGCCGCTAGTTAGCGGCCGCTCCAGGTTCGAAAAAAGCTGCGGATTTACGCGGCTCTTTTACTGTGGCACAATTGCATCAGCTGGCGAATAAAGAATTCGCCGGTGAAACTTTGCACCACAACGGACATTCCCGTGCCGACCCTTTCAACGAAGACGAGGTATATTATGCGCAGATATCTTCTTGCGGCTGCGGCACTGGCCGCGATCGCCACTCCAGCGGCCGCTCGCGACGGCTCGCCCTACGTCGGTATCGAGGCCGGCTTGCTGTTCCCCAAGGACGGCGACATCGAAGTCGAGCAGCCCGGTGAGGACTTCGACACCAACCGGTCCATCGACTTCAACCGCGGCCGCGATATCGACATCATCGGCGGCTACGACTTCGGCGCGTTTCGCATCGAAGGCGAGCTCGCCTTCAAGCGTACGCGCGCTGACGAGGTTGAGTTCGAGGACGCGGAAGAGGGCACCATTCGCGAGCTCGGCAATCCCCGGGTCCGCGTCCGCTCGATCATGGCCAATGCCCTGCTCGACTTCGGCGATCCCGAAGGCATCGGCTTCTACGCAGGCGCCGGTATCGGCCGCGCCCGCGGAAAAGCCGAAGGAGACCGGGACAGCGCCTTTGCGTTCCAGGGCATCGCCGGCGTTCGCGCGGCCGTGTCGCCGAACATTGACCTTGGCCTCAAGTACCGCTTCTTCCGTACCGGCCAGCTGCGCTTCAACCAGGATTTCGATTTCGGTGACGGTCAGACGTTCCCGGTCGGAATCGACACTCGCTTCCGGTCGCACAGCCTGCTCGCCAGCCTGATCTTCAACTTCGGTGCGGCGGAAGTTCTGGCGCCGCCTCCGCCGCCTCCGCCGCCTCCGCCGCCGGCTGTAATCGAAGCGCCTCCGGCGACTCAGACCTGCCCCGACGGCACGGTGGTTCTGGCAACCGAGGTGTGCCCCCCGCCGCCTCCGCCGCCGCCCCCGCCGGCGCAGGGTGAGCGCGGCTAAGCAGCCGGCTCAAGGCCAACATGGATCCCGGGCGAGGCGCTGCTTCGCCCGGGATTTTTTTATGGCCGGCGGGCGAGCTGGCCGACCATCGACTTCAAGGTGCGGGCGTCCTCCAGGGCAGCCCCATGGATGTCGTTGTTGAAATAGCACCAGACGCTGCGACCCTGGCGTGATTGCTCGGCGATCCAGTCGGTCCATTCGAGCAGCGCCTCGTCGGCATAGCGCCCCCAATATTTGCCCGCCGCGCCATGGAAGCGGACGTAGGCGGTGCGGCCGCTCGCCCAGCGCGGCGAGGCCAGGCCCTTCAGATCATGGGCGACGAAGCCGGTGTTGTAGCGGTCGAGCAGCGCGAGGACGTCCTCGTCGTACCAGCTCCTGTGGCGGAACTCGACGACCTGCTCGAGGTCGCTGGGAAGCCGCTTCAGAAAGGCTTCGAGGCGCTCCACGTCTTTGTGGAGGCTCGGCGGAAGCTGGTAGAGCAGCGGGCCCAGCGTTTCGCCGAGCGGCCGCGCGAGTGCGATGAACCGCTCGAGCGGCTCCTCGCAGTCGATCAGCTTCTTCATGTGGGTGATGAAGCGGTTGACCTTGACCGCGTAGCGGAACCCCGGCGGGGCCTTGTCGCGCCAGCCGGTGAAGGTGGCTTCCAGGGGCACTCGGTAGAAGCTCGCGTTGATCTCGACCGTGTCGAAGTCCTCGGCGTAGCGCTCGAACCAGCGCTTCTGGGGAAGGCCTTCGGGATAGAAGATGCCGCGCCAGTGCTTGTAGACCCAGCCGGAGCAGCCGACGTGGACCAGGGGCGATCGGCTGGAAACTCTTGTGTCCTGCATCGTTGCAACCACGAACCATCGTCCCTCCGGGAGAGTTGCCTTGCGTATTGTCCTTCCTTCGATTGCCGTCCTTGCCCTGGCCACGGCGGGCGCGGTTGCCCAGCAGCCCCAGCAGCCCCAGCAGTCCCCGCAGTCCGGCCAGTCCGCGCAGCCCGGGCAGTCGGCGCCGTCCGCCGGCTCCGGCTGGGTGCCGCCCGGCAGCCCGGGATCGCCGATCGACGCCACCTTCTTCCATGCGCAGGTGCTGATGTCGGCTCACGGCTTCTCGCCAGGGGTGATCGACGGCAAGGAAGGGCAATCGTTCAAGCTCGCGCTAAAGAGCTTCCAGGAGGCGCGCGGGCTCAAGCCCACCGGCGAGCTCGATGCCGAGACCAAGCGTGCGCTGCTTTCGGCCAACCGGCCCTCGACCATCATGGCGCGCCTCGGCCCCGATGACCTGAGGCACCAATATGTCTATCCGTTCCCCGAGGAGCCCGAGGAGCAGGCCGAAGCGAACTTCCTCGGCTACCGCAACATGCTCGAGAAGCTCGCCGAGCGGTATCATACGACGCCCGCGACGATCGTCGCGCTCAACGGCCCGGACAAGAAGATCGGGCCCGGGCAGACACTTCGGCTGCCCAACGTGGTGCCGAGCTCACGCGATTATGCGGGCGTTCCGGGCAATGGCGGGAGCGTGATGAACGCGCTCAACGTCGACGCCAAGCAGCCGCAGGGCGACTATGTCGTGGTCGACAAGAGCGAGGGCGTGCTCAAGGTCTATCGCGGCTCGGTTCCGGGCGAGAAAGGCGAGAAGGCCAAGCAAGGCGAGGGCGGCCGGCAGGATGCGCGTCAGCTCGTCGCCGCCTTCCCGGTGACGATGGGCTCACGCCAGTATCCGCTGCCGATCGGCCGCTGGAAGGCGACGACCTATGCCTTCCTGCCGCCGTTCAACTATCAGCCGGCGCTGCTCAACAACCCCAAGGCCGATGAAGACCTGAAACTGCCGCCGGGCCCCAACGGGCCGGTCGGCGTCGCCTGGCTCGACCTGACCAAGGAGCATTACGGGATCCACGGCACCGATGAGCCGCAGACCATCGGGCGCGCGGAATCGAGCGGCTGCATCCGGATGACCAACTGGGACGTGATGCGCCTCTCCCGGATGATGAAGCCGGGCTTCACGGCGATCTTCCAGGCATAGCCCACGATGGGGAAGGTCTTCGCGGTCACCTCCACCGCGGTCGTCACCGCGATCCTGACCAGCGCGGTGTGGATCTTCGCCTACAACATCGGCATGGTTCCAACGGCCGAAGAACGCAAGGTCGACAGCGCGGGCCAGAAGATCGTCGTCGATGCCGGAGCGCAGCCGCCGGTCACGCTGGCCGAAGGCATCATCGTCGGCCCCGCCGGGCTTGCAATCCCGGTCCAGGGCGTCAGGCCCGAGCAGCTGGTCGACACGTTCACGCAGGCGCGGGCCGGCGGAGCGCGCCGGCACGACGCGATCGACATCATGGCGCCGCACGGCACTCCGGTGCTCGCGGCGGCCAATGGAACCGTCGAGAAGCTGTTCTACTCGCAGGGCGGCGGCGGGCTCACCGTCTACGTGCGCTCGCCGGACACGCGCTGGAGCTATTATTACGCCCACCTGGCAAGCTATGCGCCCGGCCTTGCCGAGGGGCAGAGGGTGAGGCGCGGGCAGCTGCTCGGCCGCGTCGGCTCGACCGGCAATGCCAACCCTTCGGGCCCGCACCTCCACTTCGCGATCAACCGGATGGAGGCCGGCGAGAAGTGGCATGGCGGAAGCCCGGTGAACCCCTATGCGTTGCTTGCGAGCAGGAGGGCCAGCGGCTAGAGCCGCGCCACTCCTTTCCAACTCCGTACGAACAGGCGATCCATGAAGATCAGCGGCGTGGACATCCGTCCCGGCAACATCATCGAATATGAAGGCGGCATCTGGCGCGCGGTGAAGATCCAGCACACCCAGCCCGGCAAGGGCGGCGCCTACATGCAGGTCGAGATGAAGAACCTCATGGATGGCCGCAAGACCAACGTGCGCTTCCGCAGCGCCGAGACGGTCGAGCGGGTGCGGCTCGACACCAAGGACTTCCAGTTCCTCTACCACGACGACGACATGCTCGTGTTCATGGACACGCAGACCTACGACCAGGTGTCGCTGCCCAAGGACCTGCTCGGCGAGGCCGCGGAATTCCTCCAGGACGGGATGGACGTGGTGATGGAGCTCTACAACGAGCGGCCGATCTCGGTTCAGCTGCCCGACCAGATCGAAGCGACGATCGTCGAGGCCGACGCGGTGGTGAAGGGCCAGACGGCGAGCTCGAGCTACAAGCCGGCAGTGCTCGACAATGGCGTTCGGGTGATGGTCCCGCCGCATATCGCGAGCGGAACGCGGATCGTCGTCGACGTCTACAACCGGGAATATGTGAGAAGGGCGGAGTAGGCATTGGTCGCCCACTCCGGCCTGATCACGGTGATGGAGCGCGCCGTCCGCAAGGCGGCGCCGCGGCTCCGGCGCGACTTCGGCGAAGTCGAGCAGCTCCAGGTCAGCCGCAAGGGCCCCGCGGACTTCGTTTCCATGGCCGACAAGCGCGCGGAGCAGACGCTCGTCGACGAGCTTCGAACAGCGCGGCCGGACTGGGGCCTGCTGGTCGAGGAGGCCGGAGCGATCGAAGGCAATCCCGCCAAGCCGCGGTGGATCGTCGATCCGCTCGACGGCACGACCAACTTCCTTCACGGAATCCCCCATTTCTCGATCTCGATCGCGGTCGAGGAGAAGCGGCCCGACGGGCGCAGCGAAATCACCCACGGGCTGATCTATCAGCCACTGACCGACGAGAGCTACTGGGCCGAGAAGGGCCGCGGCGCCTGGCTCCAGGACCGGCGCCTGAGGGTCGGTGCGCGCCGCGACCTTGCCGACTGCGTGATCGGCACCGGAATCCCGCACTGCGCACGAGGCAACCCGGAAAGCTGGGCGAAGATCTACGAGGCCGTCGGCCCCGAGGTCGCGGGCGTTCGCCGCTTCGGCTCCGCCGCGCTCGACCTTGCCTGGGTCGCGGCCGGCCGGATGGACGGCTTCTGGGAGGACGAGCTCGACCTGTGGGACACGGCCGCCGGAGTGCTTCTGGTGCGCGAGGCGGGCGGCTTCGTCAGCGATTATCGTGGTGCCGACCGGTCGTTCGAGCGGCGCGAATATATCGCTGCCTCGGGATCAATCCACAGCCGGCTCCAGAAGCTGATCGCCGGCGCGCTCCGGTAGCCTTCTCCTCGCTCACTCCCTCACCCTCCCATCTCCGCTTCGCGGTGACGGGCCCCTCCCTCTCCCCCTCCCCCAAGGGGAGAGGGGCCTCAGACGGTTGCTAGGCGCTACTCGCTGCCCTAAAGCGCCGCCAAGTCTCGAGCCCCCGGGAGTTCCCCTTGTCCAGCGTCGCCGCCGGATATCTGCCGATCCTCATCTTCCTTGGCATCGCCCTGACGCTGTCCTTCGGCTTCGTGGTGGTGCCGATGCTGGTCTCGCGCCTGACCGGAGCGCATGCGCCCAATCCGCAGAAGCTCCAGGAATATGAGTGCGGGTTCCCCGCGTTCGAGGATGCGCGCGCGCAGTTCGACGTGCGCTTCTATCTGGTCGCGATCCTGTTCATCATCTTCGACCTGGAGGCGGCATTCCTGTTCCCCTGGGCGGTGACGCTCGATTTCACGCGCCTGTCGGGCTGGGTCGCGATGATGATCTTCCTCGCCGAGCTTGGGCTTGGCCTGGCTTATGCGTGGAAGAAGGGAGCTCTCGAATGGGAGTGATGCTGAGCCCGCGCGAGAACCGCGAGCCGACCGAGGAGGAGCTGGCGCGGGCCGCCGGGCTGGTCCCGGGGTCCGTGGACATGAAGCTGCTCGAGGAGATGCGCGAGGAGCTCGACAACAAGGGCTTCCTCGTCACTTCGACCGAGGACCTGTTCCAGTGGGCGCGAACCGGCTCCTTGTGGTGGATGACGTTCGGCCTCGCCTGCTGCGCGGTCGAGATGATGCAGATGTCGATGCCGCGCTACGACGCCGAGCGTTTTGGGTTCGCGCCGCGGGCCTCGCCGCGGCAATCGGACGTGATCATTGTTGCCGGCACCTTGTGCAACAAGATGGCTGCGCCGCTGAGGCGGGTCTACGACCAGATGAGCGAGCCGCGCTACGTGATCTCGATGGGCAGCTGCGCGAACGGCGGCGGCTATTATCACTACAGCTATTCGGTCGTGCGCGGCTGCGACCGGATCGTGCCGGTGGATATCTACGTGCCCGGCTGCCCGCCGACCGCCGAGGCCTTGCTCTACGGCATCCTGCAGCTCCAGCGGAAGATGCGCCGCGAGGGGACGATCGAAAGGTGAGCGTCGTCAGCCACGTTCCCAGAACCGCGTCCGACGAGGGCGTGGTGGACGCGGCGAGGGCCGCGCTCGGCGACGCCTTGCTCGAGGCCAAGGAACAGGTCGGCGAGATCACGCTGACGGTTCCGCGCGAGAGCGTCGTCGATGTCTGCCGGACGCTCAGGGACACTCCGGGCCTCGAATATCAGCAGCTGATGGAGATCGCCGGGGTCGACTATCCCGAGCGCGCCCCAGCGGTTCGAGGTCGATTATCACTTGCTCTCGCTCACATTGAACCGCCGCATCCGGGTGAAGCTGACCGTCGATGCGGACACTCCTGTGCCGAGCGTTACCGGGCTGTGGCCGGTCGCCGGCTGGCTCGAGCGCGAAGTGTTCGACCTCTACGGCGTGGCCTTCGCCGGCAATCCCGACCTTCGCCGGATCCTCACCGACTACGGCTTTTCGGGCCACCCGATGCGCAAGGATTTCCCGCTGACCGGCCATGTCGAGCTTCGCTACTCGGAAGCCGAGAAGCGCGTGATCTACGAGCCGGTGAGCCTGCCGCAGGACTTTCGCACGTTCGACTTCCTGATGCCGTGGGAAGGGCCTGAGTACCGGCTTCCGGGCGACGAAAAGGCCGAAGGCGAGGCGCCCGGAGCACCGACGCAGGCGCGCGCCGACGGAGAACCGCCCCAGATGGAGGCGAGCTGCGGCCGCGACGCCGAAGACGGCCGACACGCCGGCCGATGCCGGCGGTGGCAAGCCCGCCACGAGCAGGCGCAGAAAGATGCCCGCAAGTCCAACGCGGCCAAGGCCGAGGAGGAAGTCAGCAAGGACAGCGGCGTGCCGGACCCCATGGTCACGGGCAGCGGCCGGCCGCCGGCCGGGCGGAGGCGCGCATGAGCGGCGCGCGCACGGTGGAAGTCAGCCTCGGCGCTGGCGGCACGGGGACCGACATCGGCAGGCGCAGGACGAGGCGCCCGGCCCCGACGGCCCGGGCAATTACACGATCAACTTCGGGCCGCAGCACCCGGCCGCGCACGGCGTGCTTCGCCTGATCCTCGAGCTCGACGGCGAGATGGTCGAGCGCGTCGATCCGCACATCGGCCTGCTCCACCGCGGGACCGAGAAGCTGATCGAGTACAAGACCTACGCGCAGGCGCTGCCTTACTTCGACCGGCTCGATTATTGCTCGCCGATGTGCATGGAGCACAGCTTCGTGCTCGCGATCGAGAAACTGCTCGGGCTCGAGATCCCGCCGCGGGCGCAGTTCATCCGTACGCTGATGGCCGAGCTGACGCAGATCAAGAACCACATGCTCAACCTTGGCGCCCACATCATGGACGTGGGCGCGATGACGCCCAATTTGTGGCTGTTCGAGATCCGCGAGGATCTCATGCAGTTCTACGAGCGCGTGTCGGGCGCCCGGATGCACGCCAATTATTTTCGCGTGGGCGGGGTGCGCGAGGACCTGCCGGAGAAGCTGGTCGCGGACATGGCCGACTGGCTGGACACGCGCTTCAAGCTGTTCGAGGACGCGATTTCGCTGGTCGCCGACAACCGCATCTTCAAGCAGCGCAATGTCGACATCGGCGTGGTCAGCAAGGAGGACGCGATCGCCTGGGGCTTCTCCGGGCCGATGATCCGCGCGTCGGGCATACCGTGGGATCTGCGGCGCTCGCAGCCGTATGAGGTCTACGAGCAGCTCGAGTTCGACATCCCGATCGGCACCAATGGCGACTGCTACGACCGCTTCATGGTGCGGGTTGAGGAAGTGCGGCAGTCGGTGAAGATCGCCAAGCAGTGCATCCGCATGATGCCGACCGGCCCGATCGGCGCCAACAGCAAGGTGTTCCCGCCGCGGCGCGAGGAGATGAAGACCTCGATGGAGGCCTTGATCCACCACTTCAAGCTCTACACCGAAGGCTTCCACGTGCCCGCGGGCGAGGTGTATGTCGCGACCGAGAGCCCCAAGGGCGAGTTCGGCGTCTATCTCGTGGCGGACGGGACCAACCGTCCGTATCGCTGCAAGATCAGGCCGACGGGCTTTTCGCACCTGCAGGCCATGGACTTCATGATGAAGGGCCACATGCTCGCCGACGTGACGGCGGTGCTGAGCGCGATCGACGTCGTGTTCGGGGAGGTCGACCGCTGATGGCCGGGCTGGGCGGGACTCATCGACGATCCCGAGATCTGCTCGCTGGGACGGGTTCGGTGGACGTTCGAGAATGGCGCGCCAGGCGCGCGAGATCACCGCGCGCCGTTCGGCGGGGCGGCAGGTGTCGGCGGTGATCGGGAGCGCACTGATGGCAGCGGCAGGTCGGGGCATCGACGCAGACGCAGGTCTGGCTGCCCATGCCGGTGATGGAGTTCGTCGCTCGTGAGCTTGAGACGAACAACATCCGAGGCCTCGAGGTCGCGAGATCATCGCACGATATTCGGCGGGGCGGCAGGTGTCGGCGGTGCTCCCGTGCTGGTGTGATCGACGACGCCGCAGCTGGCGCGGTCCGACGAGGTGTTCGACGCCTGCTACAGCCGCGGGCTCAAGAAGTTCGTTGCGACGGCGGACGGGCTGTTCCGGGTGAGCGAGGTCGTGACCTTCGGCTGATGTTCAACACGCGCCGATGGTCCAGATCAACGACGCAATTACGAGGACGACGCAGGAGAGCATGGGCGCAATCCTCGACGACGTGTTCGCGGCCTGCCGCAGCCGGGCTTCGCAGATCGGGCAGGCCAGCGACCGCCACCGGCCCGACCACGCTCAAAGATGACCGAGCGCAATTACGACTACCGCCAATGGCCCGCGATGGTGCCGCCGGAGGGGGGGGCGTGATGGCTCTCCATCCGCACAAGAGCATGACCGCGATCCTCGAAGCGCTTGCCCGTTCTGGCCCAGGCGGAGTCCTGTTCGGGATGGGGATATTCATGTCCTACGACGGCAACGGATGGAGCTGGAGCAGGATCATCACTTCCAACATGGCGCTGATCGTTGCCCTTCCGGTCGGGCTGGCATCCCTGATTGCCTACGTTCGGGCAGGGAGGAGCTGATGGAGCTGCTCGCAATCATCGTCGCCGTCGTCGCGGGATTCCTGATCCTCAAGTTCATCGGCGGGATGATCAAGTTCGCGGTGCTCGCGGTGGTCGCGATCATCCTCATGTACTTCCTGACCGGAGGCTTCGGATCCTGATGGGTACGACCGCGCCTCTGGCCGACAAGGACCGCATCTTCACCAATGTCTACGGCTTCCAGGAGCCGTGGCTGAAGGCGGCGCGTCAACGCGGCGACTGGGACGACACCGCAAAGCTGATGAGCGCGGCCAGGACGCGATCATCGACGAGATCAAGGCGTCGGGGCTTCGCGCCGCGGCGGCGCGGGCTTCCCGACCGGCATGAAGTGGGGCTTCATGCCCAAGGAGCCCAAGCCCGGCAAACCAACTTCCTGGTGATCAACGCCGATGAGTCCGAGCCGGGATCGTGCAAGGACCGCGAGATCATCCGCCACGATCCGCACAAGCTGATCGAAGGCGCGTTTATCGCCGGCTTCGCGATGCGCGCGCGCGCCGGCTACATCTACATCCGCGGCGAGTTCATCCGCGAAGCCGAGGCGCTCCAGCGCGCGATCACCGAGGCTTATGAAGCGGGCCTGCTCGGCAAGAACGCCGCCGGGTCGGGCTACGACTTCGACCTGTTCGTCCACCGTGGCGCGGGCGCCTACATCTGCGGCGAAGAGATGGCGATGCTCGAAAGCCTCGAGGGCAAGCAGGGCAAGCCGCGTCTCAAGCCGCCGTTCCCGCGGGCGCGCGGCCTCTACGGCTGCCCGACGACGGTCAACAATGTCGAATCGATCGCGGTCGTGCCGACCATCCTTCGCCGCGGCGCTTCATGGTTCACCAGCTTCGGGCGCGAGAAGAACAGCGGCACCAAGCTGTTCCAGCTGTCGGGCCACATCAACACGCCGTGCGTCGTCGAGGAGAGCATGTCGATCAGCTTTCGCGAGCTGATTTCACTTCATGGCGGCGGCATTCGCGGCGCCAGCAATCCGGACGCTTCGATAACCTGCTCGCGGTGATCCCGGGGGGATCGTCGGTGCCGCTCGTGCCGGCTCACGAGATCATCGATGCGCCGATGGACTTCGATGGCCTCAAGGATCTCGGCTCGGGCCTCGGCACCGCGGCGGTGATCGTGATGGACAAGTCCACCGACATCGTCCGCGCGATCGCCCGCATCTCCTATTTCTACAAGCACGAGAGCTGCGGCCAGTGCACGCCGTGCCGCGAGGGCACCGGCTGGATGTGGCGCATCATGGAGCGGCTGCGCACCGGCGACACCGACGTCGCGACCATCGACAAATTGCTCGACGTGACGAAGCAGATCGAGGGGCATACGATCTGCGCGCGACGCTGCGGCCTGGCCGATCCAGGGCCGATCCATTTCCGGCCCGAGCTCGAGCGCCGCATTCGCCGGGCGATGTTGGAGGCGGCGGAATGGCGACGCGATCATCATCGCGGCCGTCGCTGCGATCATCGCGCTGGTGCTGCTCGCCCGGCGTTCCGCACCATGCTGGAGGCACCCGGGTCCGCGAGGACGAAGAGACCACGACGATGCCATCATCATCATCATCGCCGTACCCGGATCGTCATCGTCCGAGCGCGACGTGAGCCTGGTGCTGGCAAAGATCGGATCCTGCATGGCGCGACCCGTAGGTGGTCCGCCGTTGGCTCGATCTGCTCCCCGGCAGCCAGGCCGAAGAGGACTTCGTAGCAACGCGAGGGGCCCGCTCTCCGTCTGATGGACGAAGAGGACCGCGCCTCCCATTATGATGAGGAGTTGCGGCCTCTCGCGCTTTCGGCAGCCGCTCGCTGCTCGCGCGGCACCGGAGGCACGTTCGCTCGCTCCTGGTTTGAAGCCTTGGTTCAGCGATGCCCTCGGCAAGGAGGCGACCTTCGACAAACGGGCGATCATCCAGAACATCGGCCACTGATCGCGAACTGGACCGCTTCGCGATTTCCTGCGCTCTCCAGCCGGATCAGATGAGGCTCGGCCGGCGATCGGCCATGCCTGCCGATGAGCAGTTGTACCAAGACGGGCAACGGGCCATTTTATCATCTGGCGAGCATGCAGGACGTCTTCGCAGGCGGGAGTCACGCTGATGCCTAAGGTCATCGTCGACGCATCGAGATCGAGGTCCCGCAGGGCGCGACCGTGCTCCAGGCGTGCGAGCTTGCGGGCAAGGAGATCCCGCGCTTCTGCTACCACGAGCGCCTCTCGATCGCCGGCAATTGCCGCATGTGCCTGGTCGAGGTCGCCCCGGGGCCGCCCAAGCCGCAGGCGAGCTGCGCTCTGCCCGCCGCCGACGGCCAGACCATCCGCACCGACACCGCAATGGTGAAAAAGGCGCGCGAGGGGGTGATGGAGTTCCTGCTCATCAACCACCCGCTCGACTGCCCGATCTGCGACCAGGGCGGCGAGTGCGACCTCCAGGACCAGGCGATGACCTACGGCCGCCCCTTCTCCCGCTTCGAGGAGAACAAGAGGGCGATCGACGACAAGTATATGGGCCCGGTGATCAAGACGGCGATGACCCGCTGCATCCAGTGCACGCGCTGCATCCGCTTCTCCGAGGAAGTCGCCGGAGTGCCCGAGCTCGGAATGCTCTACCGGGGCGAGGACAGCCAGATCACGTCTTATCTCGAGCGGGCGGTGACGACCGAGCTTGCGGGCAACCTCGGCGACGTGTGCCCGGTCGGAGCGCTGCTGCAGCGGCCGCAGATCTTCGAGATGCGGCCGTGGGAGCTTCGCCGAGTGCCGGCGATCGACGTGATGGACGCGGTCGGCTCCAACATCCGCCTCGACGTCCGCCAGCGCCAGGTGATGCAGATCCTCCCGCGCGTCCACGACGACGTGAACGAGGAGTGGATCTCCGACAAGACCCGCCACCACGCGGACGCGCTGGTGCGCAACCGGCTCGACCGGCCGTGGCTGCGCGACAGGGGAAGCTGCGCGAAGCCACGTGGCGCGATGCGCTCGACGTGCTCGCGAAGAAGCTCAAGAAAGCGGGCCCAAGCGTTGCCGCGATCGCTGGCGACCTGCTCGACGCTGAGACCATGTATGCCGCGCGCAAGCTGCTCGAGGGGCAGGGCTCGACGCTGCTCGAAGGGCGGCAGACCGGACTGTGGTACGACACGTCGAACCTGGCCGCGGTGGCATTCAACTCCACCATCGCCGGCATCGAGGATGCCGACGCAATCCTGCTCGTCGGCACCAACCCGCGCTGGGAAGCGCCGCTGGTCTCCACCCGCATCCGCAAGGCCGATCGCAAGGGCGCGAAGATCTTCGCCATCGGGCCGGAGTTCGACCAGGGATCGAAGGTCACGTGGATCGGCAACGACCTCAAGCTGCTCGGCAAGCTGCCGCGCGAGGTGACCGACGCGTTCGCGAATGCTGAGCGGCCGGCGGTGATCGTCGGTCCCGGGCGCTCGCGGCCGGGGCGCTCGGCGCCGCACTCGCGCTGGTCGAGCCGCTCAAGCTCGTTCGCCCTTCGGCAAGCGACAGGGTGGCTGGAACGGCTTCAACGTGCTTCACACCGCCGCCTCGCGGATGGCCGGACTGATCCTCGGCTATGCGCAGGCGGGCGGCATCGGGGATATCGAGGCGGCCGCGCCGCAGGTGGTGCTTCTGCTCGGCGCGGACGAGGTCGACCCGTCGCGCTTCGCCGGCAGCTTCAAGGTCTATGTCGGCCACCACGGCGACAATGGCGCGCGCATGGCGGACCTGGTGCTGCCGGGCGCCGCCTATGCCGAAAAGCACGGCACCTACGTCAACCTCGAAGGCCGGGTGCAGTTCAGCGAGCGCGCCACCTTCCCGCCGGGCGAGGCGCGCGAGGACTGGACGATCTTGCGCGCGCTTTCCGACCTCATCGGCCGGCCGCTTGCGTTCGACCGCTACGACGTGCTGCGCGCGAGGATGGTCGAGGAATTCCGCAACTCGCCATCGACGGGCTGATCCCGCTCGAATGGGCGCCGCCGAAGCTCGATCCGAAGGCGCAAGGCGCGGTCGTCTACCCCATTGCCGACTTCTACCTGACCAACGCCATCTGCCGGGCGAGCCCGACGATGCACCGCTGCTCGGAAGAGATCGTCCACCAGCGCTGAATGACCGCCTGGTACCAGTCCTGGGGCCTGTCCTACGAATGGTCGTGGTTGTTCGCCACGGTCACGGGCATCCTCTTGATCGCCTTTCCGCTGATGCTTGCGGTGGCGATGATCATCTATGCCGACCGCAAGATCTGGGCGGCGATCGCGCTTCGTCGCGGACCGAACGTCGTCGGTCCGTTCGGCCTTCTGCAGAGCTTCGCCGACGGCCTGAAGGTGTTCCTCAAGGAAACGATCGTGCCCACGGGCGCCAACAAGGGCCTGTTCCTGATCGCGCCGATCATCACCTTCACGGTCGCGCTGATCGTCTGGGCGGTGATCCCGTTCGACTATGGCGTGGTGCTCGCCGACATCAACGTCGGCCTGCTCTACGTGCTCGCGGCGAGCTCGCTCGGCGTTTACGGGATCATCGCCGCGGGCTGGGCGTCCAATTCGAAATATCCGTTCTTCTCGGCGCTTCGGGCGGCCGCGCAGATGGTGAGCTACGAAGTGTCGATCGGCTTCGTGCTGATCAGCGTCGTGCTCTACGCCAACACGTTCAACCTCACCGGCATCGTGCTCCAGCAGCAGGGCCACATCTTCGGCCTGTTCAACGGCTTCGGCTTCAATCCTTTGCTGTTCCCGATGGCGGTGGTGTTCCTGATCAGCTCGATGGCCGAGACCTTCCGCACGCCGTTCGACCTGACCGAAGCGGAGAGCGAGCTCGTCGCCGGCTTCCAGACCGAATACAGCTCGATGAGCTTCGCGCTCTTCTGGCTCGGCGAATATGGCAACGTGATCCTGATGTGCGCGCTCAACGCGCTCCTGTTCTGGGGCGGCTGGCTTCCGCCGCTCAATGTGGACCTGATCCCCTGGTTCGATATCCCCGGAATCCTGTGGCTGTTCGCCAAGATGATGTTCTTCTTCTTCGTGTTCAGCTGGGTGCGCGCGACCGTGCCGAGGTACCGCTACGACCAGCTGATGCGGCTCGGCTGGAAGATCTTCCTGCCGATGAGCATCTTCTTCGTGATCATCGTCTCGGGCTGGCTGATGTTGACCCGCTATGGAGTGGCGGCATGACGCCCCTGCAGTATCTGAAGGCCTTCACCTTGTTCGAGCTGGTGCGCGCGCACTGGCTGACGCTGAAATATTTCTTCAAGCCCAAGGCGACGATCAACTATCCGTACGAGAAGTCGCCGCAGAGCCCGCGCTTCCGCGGCGAGCATGCGCTTCGCCGCTATCCGAACGGCGAGGAGCGCTGCATCGCGTGCAAATTGTGCGAGGCGATCTGCCCGGCGCTTGCGATAACCATCGAGGCCGAGCCGCGCGAGGACGGCAGCCGCCGGACCACGCGCTACGACATCGACATGGTCAAGTGCATCTACTGCGGCCTGTGCCAGGAGGCCTGCCCGGTCGACGCGATCGTCGAGGGGCCGAACCTCGAGTTCGCGACCGAGACGCGCGAGGAGCTGCTCTACGACAAGGCCAAGCTGCTCGCCAACGGCGACCGGTGGGAGCAGGCGATCGCCGCCAACCTTGCCGCCGAAGCACCGTATCGTTAGGCGGCGCGGCATGCTCAATCAGGGGATGCAAATCCTCCCCCGTCGGGGGAGGTGGCAGGCCGAAGGCCTGACGGAGGGGGATTGTTCCTTCTCCGGACATGCCCCCTCCGGCGCTTCGCTCCACCTCCCCCTCAAGGGGAGGATCGCTTGATCGGCCTCATCGCCTTTTACCTGTTCGCGACGGTCACCATCGCTTCGGCGATCGCGGTGATCTTTGCGCGCAATCCGGTGCACTCCGTGCTGTGGCTGATCCTCGCATTCTTCAACGCGGCGGGGCTGATGCTGATCGCGGGGGCGGAGTTCATCGCCTTGCTTCTGATCATCGTCTACGTCGGCGCGGTCGCGGTGCTGTTCCTGTTCGTGGTGATGATGCTCGACGTGGACTTCGCCGCGCTGCGCTCGGGCTTCACCCGCAACCTGCCGTTCGGCTTGCTGATCGCTCTGGTGCTTCTGGCCGAGATCATCATTGCGGTAAGCGCTTGGCGCGCTGGGCCGGCGCTGAGCGGAGCGGGACCGCGCGAGGCTGCGCAGCCGAACATCGAAGCGCTGGGCCAGGCACTCTACACGCGCTTCCTCTACCCGTTCGAGATCGCCGGGCTGATCCTTCTGGTCGCAATGATCGGGGCGATCGTGCTCACGCACCGGAGCCGCAGCGATCGGCGGCCGCAGAGCGCGTCGAGGCAGATCGGCCGGCGGCCCGAGGACGCGGTCGAGCTTGCCAATCCGCCGGTCGGCGAGGGAATGAAGCTGTGATCAGCCTTGCGCATTATCTCACCGTCGCAGCGATCCTGTTCGTGCTTGGCGTGCTCGGCATCTTCCTCAATCGCCGCAACGTCATCCTGATGCTGATGGCGATCGAGCTCATCCTGCTTAGCGTGAACATCAACCTGGTCGCCTTTTCCGCCTTTCTCGGGGACATCGTGGGGCAGGTGATGGCGATGTTCGTGCTGACCGTCGCAGCCGCGGAGGCGGCGATCGGCCTTGCGATCCTGGTCATCTTCTTCCGCGGCCGCGGCTCGATCGCGGTCGAAGACGTCAACCGGATGCGCGGCTGATGGAGCCGCTGATCGTCATCGTGTTCGCGCCGCTGCTCGCGGCGCTGATCGCGGGGCTGTTCGGCCGCTGGATCGGCGCGACTGCGGCCAAGGCGATCACCACCGGCGCGCTGTTCCTTGGAGCGGCGCTGAGCTGGCCGATCTTCCTCTCCTACATCGCGGGCGGCGCGCAATCGCAGGTCGTGCCGGTGCTCGAGTGGATCAACTCGGGCGACCTGCGCGTCGCCTGGGAGCTGCGCGTCGACACGCTGACCGCGGTGATGCTGGTGGTGGTGACGACGGTCTCGAGCCTCGTTCACCTCTATAGCTGGGGCTACATGGCGCAGGACCCGGGCCAGCCGCGCTTCTTCGCCTATCTGTCGCTGTTCAGCTTCGCGATGCTGATGCTGGTGACGGCCGACAACCTCGTCCAGATGTTCTTCGGCTGGGAAGGGGTGGGCCTCGCTTCCTACCTGCTGATCGGCTTCTGGTACCACAAGCCCTCGGCCAATGCCGCCGCATTGAAGGCGTTTGTCGTCAACCGCATCGGCGACTTCGGCTTTTCGCTCGGCATCTTCGGCACGTTCCTGGTGTTCGGGACGCTGTCGATCCCCGCGATCCTCGAGGCCGCGCCGCAAATGGCGGGATCGACGATCGGCTTTGCCGGCATGCGGGTCGACACCATGACCGTGCTGTGCCTGCTGCTGTTCGTCGGAGCGATGGGCAAGTCGGCGCAGCTGGGCCTTCACACCTGGCTGCCCGACGCGATGGAAGGCCCGACGCCGGTCAGCGCGCTGATCCACGCCGCGACGATGGTCACTGCGGGCGTGTTCATGGTCTGCCGCCTCTCGCCGATGTTCGAGACCAGCGAGACGGCGCTTGCGACGGTCGTCTATGTCGGCGCGGCAACCGCATTCGTCGCCGCGACCATCGGCACCGCGCAGAACGACATCAAGCGGGTGATCGCTTATTCGACCATGTCGCAGCTCGGCTACATGTTCTTCGCCGCGGGCGTCGGCGCATACGGCGCGGCAATGTTCCATCTGTTCACCCACGCCTTTTTCAAGGCGCTTCTGTTCCTCGGCGCGGGCTCGGTGATCCATGCGATGCACCACGAGCAGGACATGCGCTTCTACGGCGCGCTTCGTAAGGAAATCCCGTTCACGTTCTGGGTGATGGTGATCGGGACGCTCGCGATCACCGGCGTCGGAATCGCCGGCATCGGCTTTGCCGGATACCATTCGAAGGACGCGATCCTCGAAAGCGCCTGGGCGAGCGGAAGCGTTCATGGAGTGATCGCCTTCTGGCTCG
Source organism: Sphingomicrobium sp. (assembly GCA_030447545.1). GTDB lineage: Bacteria > Pseudomonadota > Alphaproteobacteria > Sphingomonadales > Sphingomonadaceae > Sphingomicrobium. The sequence goes on from JAUJOV010000016.1 coordinate 34,712, forward strand.
GCGCGATCGCTGCGCTTCTGACCAGCTTCTATTCGTGGCGGCTCATCTTCCTGACCTTCTTCGGCGCGCCGCGCTGGGCAGCGTCGGAGCACATCCAGCACGGCCTGCACGGCGATCCCGACCATCCCGACGAGGAGCATGGCGACAGCTCGAACGACCCGCACATGCCGCCCACCGGCACGGGCGGCTATCACCCGCACGAAAGCCCGCTGACCATGCTGGTGCCGATCGGCCTGCTCGCGCTTGGAGCGATCGCATCGGGCTTCCTGTTCCACGATTACTTCCTGGATTCGGCCGTGTTCTGGCACGGCAGCATCGCCTTCGACGAGCATCTCGCCCACGCGATGCACGGGGTGCCCGCCTGGGTGAAATATAGCGCCACGATTGCGATGCTCGTCGGGCTTGCGATCGCCTGGCACAACTACATTCGCCGGCCGTCGGCTGCTGCCGGCTTCGTCCGCCAGTTCTCCGGCATCCACGCATTCGTGAAGAACAAATGGTATTTCGACGAGCTCTACGACACCATCTTCGTACGCCCGTCGCTGTGGCTCGGGCGGCTGTTCTGGAAAGGCGGTGACGAGGGGACGATCGACCGCTTCGGCCCGCACGGCGCGGCCTATGCGGTCGGCGTCGGCAACCGCCTGACCTATCGGCTGCAGTCGGGCTACGTCTATTCCTACGCGCTGGTGATGCTGCTCGGCCTCGTCGGTGCCGCGAGCTGGGCGATCTGGTGGGCCCGGTGACCGACCTGCCTTTGCTGACCATCCTGATCGCGCTGCCGCTGCTCGCGGCCTTCGCGTGCCTGTTCGTCAGCGCCGGCGCCGCGCGGTGGATCGCGCTTGCCGCGACGCTCGCCAACCTCGCGATCGGCATAATCCTGTGGATCGCTTACGATCCGGCGGGCGCGCAATGGCAGTTCGTCGAAAGCCTGGCGCTTCGCGGCGGCATTGCCTGGGTGCTCGGCATAGACGGGATCGCGCTGGTCCTGATCCTGCTGTCGGTGTTCCTGATGCCGATCTGCATCGGCGCGAGCTGGCGCGCGATCGACCGCCGCGTGCCCGAATATATGGCCGCCTTCCTGCTGATGGAATCGCTGATGCTCGGCGTCTTCGCGGCTCAGGACCTGTTCCTGTTCTACGTCTTCTTCGAAGGCGGGCTGATCCCGATGTACATGATCATCGGCATCTGGGGCGGCGCCGAGCGGATCAAGGCGAGCTACAAGTTCTTCCTCTACACCCTGCTCGGCTCGGTGCTGATGCTGATCGCCATGATCTACATGGTGAGCGAGGCCGGCACGACGTCGATCCCCGCGCTGATGGCGCACGACTTCCCGATGGATGCGCAAAAGTGGCTGTGGCTCGCCTTCTTCGCCAGCTTCGCGGTGAAGATGCCGATGTGGCCGGTCCACACCTGGCTGCCCGACGCGCACGTCCAGGCGCCGACCGCGGGATCGGTGATCCTCGCGGGCGTGCTTCTGAAGCTCGGCGGCTACGGCTTCATCCGCTTCTCGCTGCCGATGTTCCCCGAAGCCTCGGCGATGTACGTGCCATTGGTCTTCGTCCTGTCCGGAATAGCGATCGTCTACACCAGCCTCGTCGCGCTGGTTCAGCGGGATATGAAGAAGCTGATCGCTTATTCCTCGGTCGCGCACATGGCGTTCGTCACCTTCGGACTGTTCGCCTTCAACCGGCAGGGCATCGAAGGCGCGATGATCGTGATGCTGAGCCACGGGCTGGTGTCGGGCGCGCTCTTCCTGGTCGTCGGAGTGATCTACGACCGCCTGCACACGCGCGAGATCGCCGCCTACGGGGGGCTGTCGAACAACATGCCGGGCTATGCGCTGCTGTTCATGCTGTTCAGCATGGCCGCGGTCGGCCTGCCGGGCACGAGCGGCTTCGTCGGCGAGTTCCTCGCCCTTCTCGGCACCTACAGGGTGTCGAGCTGGGCGGCGATCGTCGCCACCACCGGAATCATCCTGGGCGCCGCCTACATGCTGTGGCTTTACTGGCGGATCTGCTTCGGCGTCGCGCGCACGCCCGAAGCGGCGGTGATGCGCGACCTCAGCTCGCGCGAATGGCTGCTGCTTGCGCCGATCGCTGCCGGCGTCTTGTGGATGGGCATCTATCCCGAGAGCTTCCTCCGACCGATCCGCGCCGACGTCGGCCGGCTGCTCGAGCGAGTCGAGCGCGCCGCTCCGCCCGGCGACGCGCAGCTGGCACGCGGTGCCGCCAGGCCCGCGGCCGGCACCCACGCCCCGGAGGCAGCGCACTGATGAACGTCGCACCGATCCTGCCCGAGATCATCCTCGGCATCGGCGCGATCGTGCTGATGCTGGTCGCCGCGTTTGCCGGCCGGCGCAGCGGCGGCTTCACCAGCTGGGCCGCGGTGCTGCTGCTGATCGGCGCGACCCTTGCGCTCATCGGCGCGCCGTCCGAGGCGGGCGCAGTGTATGGCGGCCTCGTCACCGCCGATTTCTTCGGAGCGTTCGGCAAGTCGCTGATCTTCCTCGCCTCGGCCGTCGCGATCATCGCGGCGCACGGCTGGTTCGAGCGCGGCACCGAGCACAGCCCCGAATATCCGGTGCTGATCCTGTTCAGCGCGCTCGGCGGCGCGGTGATGGTGTCGGCGATCAGCCTTGTGACGCTCTACATAGGACTCGAGCTCCTGAGCCTGGCCGGCTATGTGCTCGCCTCGTACCGGCGCAACGACGACCGCTCGGCCGAAGCGGGCCTCAAATATTTCCTGCTCGGGGCGCTTGCCAGCGGCATCCTGCTCTACGGCATCTCGCTGCTCTACGGCTTCAGCGGAACGATGAACTTCAACGGCATCGCTGCAGCCTTTGAGCGCGGCGGGCCGCCGTCGCTGGGCCTGCTGTTCGGCGTGGTGTTCGTGCTCGCAGGAGTGGCATTCAAGATCAGCGCGGTGCCGTTCCACTTCTGGACGCCCGACGTCTACGAAGGCGCTCCGACCCCTGTCACCGCCTTTTTCGCCTCCGCGCCCAAGGTTGCCGCGGTGCTGCTCGGCGTTCGCCTGTGCATCGACGCGCTCGGTCCCGCGACCGACGCCTGGCGGCAGATCGTGATCTTCGCCGCGCTCGCCTCAATCTTCCTCGGGGCAGTCGCCGCTTACGGCCAGACCAACATCAAGCGGCTGCTCGCTTATTCGTCGATCAACAATGTCGGCTTCGCGCTGGTCGGCCTCGCCGCGGGCACTCCGGTGGGCGCTTCGTCGGTGCTGTTCTACATGGCCGTCTATGTCGTGATGACGCTTGGCGCCTTCCTGTGCGTGCTGTGGATGCGCGACAAGGACGGCGAGGCCGTCGAGGACATTTACGCGCTTTCGGGCCTGTCGCAGACGCGGCCGGCATTTGCCGTGGCACTTGCGATCTTCATGTTCAGCCTTGCCGGCATCCCGCCTTTGTTCGGCTTCTGGCCCAAGCTGCTCGTGTTCCAGGCAGCGGTCGATGCGGGGCTGGTCGCGCTCGCGGTCGCGGCGATCGTCGGCACTGTCGTCGGCGCTTATTACTATCTGAAGATCGTCAAGATCGTGTACTTCGACGAGGCGGCACCGGCCTTCGCGCGCGTGCGCCAGCCCGTGCAGGGCGCGCTGATCTTCCTCGCGGCGGTCGCGGTCTCGCCGCTCGGCTATCTGCTGATCGGTCCGCTCCAGTCGCTCACCGACCGAGCTGCGGGGTCGATCTTCTGAGCCGCATCCGAATCGTCGAGCGCACCGGCTCGACCAACGCCGATCTGCTTGACGATTCGAACGCCGTCGAAGGCGACTGGCTGGTCGCGCTTGATCAGGAGGCGGGCCGCGGGCGCCAGGGCCGCGAATGGGTGAGCGAGGAGGGCAATTTCTTCGGCAGCACCCTGGTCGAGCTTGGCCCAAGCGACCCGCCCGCGCCGTCGCTTTCGCTCGCGGCCGGGCTCGCGCTGATCGAGGCGGTGGATGTTGCAGTGCCCGGCCTTGCGCTGCTGCTCAAATGGCCGAACGATCTGCTGCTTGGGCGTGGCAAGCTTGCCGGAATCCTGCTCGAGCGCAGCGGCGAGCGCATCGTCGCCGGCTTCGGCGTCAACCTCGCCGCAGCGCCGCAGCTAGGCGACCGCGAGGCCGCTTCGCTCGATCGCAAGATCATCCCCGCGGCCTTCGCCCCGCTGCTCGCCGGAAGCTTTGCGCGGATGGTCGCGCTATGGCGAAGCTCGGAACCCGAGGCGTTCGCCCGGGCCTGGCTGGCGCGCGCTCATCCCGTTGGCACGGCGCTCACCGTGCACGGCGGCGAGCAGGCGACGGTCACCGGCACATTCGACGGGATCGAGCCCGACGGAGCGCTTCGCCTTCGCCGCGACGGCGACGTCGAAGTGATCCGCGCGGGCGACGTCGAGTTGTGAACCTCGGCACGCGAAGCTAGGGCGCGGCCATGCTGCTCGCGATCGATGCCGGCAACACCAATGTCGTCTTCGCGCTGGTCGAGAAGCGCGAAATCCGCGCGCGCTGGCGAATCGCGACGGAAGCGCGGCGCACGGCCGACCAGTACGCGGTCTGGCTTCATCAGCTGCTGGAGCTCGAAGGCTATGCCAAGGGGGACGTGAGCGCTGCGATCATCGGCACGGTCGTCCCGCGCGCGACCCACAATCTCGAAGTGCTCGCGAGCAAATATTTCCACGTCGAGCCGCTGATTGCGGGGCAGGGACGGGCGGAGTGGCCGATCACGCTCGACGTCGACGAGCCGCACAATGTCGGCGCGGACCGAGCGCTCGACGCCATCGCCGCGCACGAGAAATATGCCGGCGACCTGATCGTCATCGACTTCGGAACGGCAACCACCTTCGACGTGGTCGACTCGAGCGGCGCCTACAAGGGCGGGATCATCGCGCCCGGGATCAACCTGTCGCTCGATGCTCTGGTCAGCGCCGCGGCCAAGCTTACGCGCATTGCGATTGACGTTCCGCAGGACGATTCGGTGATCGGCCGAACCACCGAAAGCCAGATGCTGGCCGGCATCTACTGGGGCTATGTCGCGATGATGGAAGGGCTGGTGGCGCGCCTTAAGAGCGAGATCGGGCGGCCGGTCACGGTGGTGGCGACGGGGGGCCTTGCGACCCTGTTCGACCAGAAGACCGAGCTGTTCGACGCGGTTGAACCCGATCTGACCATCCAGGGGTTGGCCCTGCTGCATGAGAAGATTGCGGTCGCTTAGATGATCCCGGGCGAAGAGCTGCTGTTCTGCGCGCTCGGCGGGTCGGGCGAGATCGGCATGAACGTCAATCTCTACGGCTGCCGCGGCCAGTGGCTGATGATCGACCTCGGCCTGACCTTCGCCGACCCCGACTATCCGGGCATCGACCTGATCCTTCCCGACCTCGAGTTCATCGAGCGCCATCGCGACCGGCTCACAGGGATCGTCCTCACGCATGGGCACGAGGACCATATCGGCGCGATCCCCTATCTTGCCGCGGACCTCAAGGCGCCGCTTTACGCGACGCCGTTCACCGCGGCGCTGATCGCCGAGAAGCTCGAGGAGGAGGGGCTGACCGGGCTGGTGAAGCTGCACGTGATCGACCGCGACGCCAGTTTCGACGTCGGGCCGTTCCGGGTGACCTATGTCGCGCTTGCCCATTCGATCCCCGAAGGGAACGGGCTTCTGATCGAAAGCCCGCACGGCCGCCTGTTCCACACCGGCGACTGGAAGATCGACGAGACGCCGGTGATGGGCGAGCCCTCGAGCCACGAGCCGCTCGAGGCGATCGGCGACGAGGGCGTGCTCGCGCTGGTGTGCGATTCGACCAACGTGTTCCAGGAGGAGCCCTCCGGCTCCGAAGCCACGGTGCACGAGGGGCTGCGCGCCGAGGTCGCCAGGGCAGGCGGGCGGGTGCTGGTCACCACGTTCGCGTCGAACGCCGCGCGGCTGCAGACGATCGGCCGGGTCGCGACCGAGAGCGGGCGCCGCGTATGCATGGCGGGCCGCTCGCTCGAGCGGATCCTGCGGGTCGCGCAATCGACCGGCTATCTCAGGGATTTCCCGCCGCCGGTCAGCTTCGACGAGGCGATGCGGCTGCCGCGCGAGCAGGTGCTGATCCTCGCTACCGGCGGGCAGGGCGAAACGCGCGCGGCGCTCAACCGGATTGCCGCGGGGAACCACGACCTCAAGCTTTCGCAGGGCGACACGGTGATCTTCTCGTCCAAGATCATTCCGGGCAACGAGAGTGCGATCGGCCGGATCATGAACGCTCTGTCGGACCTTGGCGTGCTGATCGTCACCGAGCGGCAGGCGCATGTGCACGTGTCCGGCCACCCTGGCCGGCCAGAGCTTGCGGCGATGTACGATTGGGTGCGGCCCGAGATCATCGTTCCCGTCCATGGGGAGCCGCGGCACCTCGCCGAACATGCGAGGTTCGCGCAGGCCCACGGGGTTCCCCGAGCGATCGTGCAGCACAACGGCGATCTCGTGCGCCTCGCGCCCGACGGGCCGCGCAAGATCGACGAGGTGCGCGTCGGTCGGCTGGTGCTAGACGGCGACGTGATCCTCCCGGCAGACGGAGCGACGATCAGCGAGCGCCGCCGGCTGGGCTTCAGCGGGCGGGTGGCGGTCGCTGTCCCGGTGCGTGCGGACGGCGCGCTTGCCGGCCCGCCGGTCATCCGGCCGTTCGGAGTGCCGGTCGAGGAGGACCGCGAGGACTTCCTCGCCGATGCGAGCGATTCGGCCGGGCGGGCCTTCAAGCCCGGAACGGACGAGGATAAGCAGCGCGAGGCGGTGCGCCTGGCGGTGCGCCGCTGCGCGACCGCATGGACGGGCAAGAAGCCGCTGGTCGAGGTGATGCTCGTGCAGGTCGGCTAATGCGCTGGACCTCGATCGTCGCGATCTATTTCCTGTTCTTCGTCGGCAGCGCGTTCGTGCTGCTTCCGTTCGGAGTGAAGACGGACGAGGAAGCGGGATCACCCAAGGTGCCTGGACAGGCCGACAGCGCGCCGCACCGCTTCCACGTCGGGCGGCATCTCGCGCGCGCTGCGTTGCTCGCGCTGGTCCTGTTCGCGGCTTATTACGCCAACTGGACCTACGGCTGGATCACCGCCGAGGATCTCGACTTCTACAACTGACCGGCGTCAGCGACGCTTGTCGACCGCCTGCGCGAGCGCTGCGTAGAGCTTGCCCGTGTCGGACGACATGAGAGTCACCGCCATGATCCCGCCGTCGCGCTCGGCGACGACCCTGCGGAGCATCGACTCGAAATCGTGGACGTAGCGGTTGACCGACTGCTGGAACTCGGGGTCGGCATCGTACTGGGCGCGGATGGCGCGGGTTTCGGAGCCCTCGAGCAGCCGCACCGCGCGCCGGGTGAACACGCCGCGATTGCCCTTGATGTACGAATCCCAGGCTTTCTCGTCGACTTCGTCGGACAGGATCTTGCCGACGTCGATCGAGGCCGAGTGCATCGAATCGATGAGCAACGCGACGCGGCGGGCGAACGCCTCGCTGTCCTTCTCGCGCTGCTGCGAATTGACCTGCTCCACATGCCGCTCGAGCGCCGCGGCGCTCTGGCCGAGCGTGAGCATCTGCTGGGTGAGGCGATCCGAGGCCGAGCGGGCGGCCTCGACCGCTCGGGCAGCCGGCGCCTCGACCTCGCGCAGCCTGTCTTCGACCTGCTCGCGGATCACACGCTCGAGCGCTTCGCGGGTCGCGTCCGACAGGCTCGCGGCGCTGTCCGGAACGACCGCTGCAATCGCTTCGCGCGCGCGCCCGGCGGCGTGCGCCGCGGCTTCCTTGACCTGCACCATCGCCTCGACCAGCGCCGGTGCGGTCTCGTTGCTGAGCCGCTGCGCCTCGTCCTGTGCCGACGTGATCGCGCCTGCGAGCGAGCCGAGCCGATCCTCGGCGGTGCCGACACCCTCATCGAGGCTCGCCAGAAGCGCCGCGAACCGGTCCTGCTGCTCGGCAATGCCTGCGGCCGACGCGGCGATCCTGTCGCCGGCTTCACCCGCGGCCTCGCGCATCCACTCGAGCTCGGGCCGGATGGTCGCCGCCGCCTGACTCAGCCGGCTTGCACCAGCCTCGGCGCCGCCGATTGCCGTCGCAAGCTGCTCGCGCACCTCGCCCGCAAGCTCGCCGACAGACGCGCGCAGCCCGGCCGTCCGCCCGGCGAGCGCCTCGAGAGCGCCATCCTGCTCGCCGGTCTGCTGCGCGAGCTGCTGGAGCTCGCCGCGCGCCCGTCCGAGCGCCTGCACGAAGCTTGCCGCCCTCTGGTCGCCCTGCTCGGCAAGCGCGGTAAAATGCTGGTCGAGCTCGGTCAGCGCCCGCGCCGTCTCGGACGTAATGCGCTGCGATGCCCGCTCCTGCTCGGCGACCCGCGCGGTCAGCCCATCGAGCGCATTGTTCGCCTGGCCGACGCTCGCCGCGAGGGCCTCGGCGGATTCGGCTCCGGCGCGGCCGATCCCGGACGAGGCCTGCTGGACCAGCGCCGCGACCGCGACGGCCTGGGTGTCGATCCCGGCGCGGATCTGGTCGAGCGCCGCCGCGGTGCGCTCGAGAAGCGAATCGCCCGTAGCCGCCATTCGCGAATCCGCTTCGCCGACGCGGACCGCTGCCGACGCACCGGCGCTTTCGACCTCGGCCAAATGCGCAACCAGCGCCTGGACGGCGCCCGTGACCGCCTGCTCGGCTTGGCGGCTGCGCTCCGACAGCACCGCGACCTGATCGGCAAATCCCGCGGCCTGGCGCGAGGCTTCGCTTCCGGCCGTGCGCAGCTGCTCGGCCATTGTTCTAGTGGTCGCTTCCGCCCGCGGAAGATCGTCGAGAAGCACCGCCATGTCGTTGCGCGCCAGTTCGGCGGCCCGGTCGAGCGCCTGGCCGTTGCGCACCAGCCGGTCCGAGCTCGAATCCAGCTCGCGCGTGATCCCGCCCAGCTTGCCGGTCGCCTCGTCGCCGAGCTGCATCAGATGCTGGGCGATCATCGTCAGCTCGGTCCGGCTGTCGTTGATCCGCTGCGACAGCACGCCGAGCAGCGCTTCGAGCGACCGCGCTTCGGCGCGCATCGACACGTCCGACCGGGTGAACCGCTCCGCCTCCTTGCGGCGGGTGCGGCCGAACATCAGCCAGGCAAGGCCCATCAGCGCCAGCGGACCGGTGGCGAGCGCGACCCATTGCGCAATCTGCGGCGACGACAGCGGCTGGTCGGCAAGAGCGCGGCCCGCGGCCCAGGCGAGGTAGCCGACCCACAAGGCGGCGAGGATGACCAGGGCGCCTGCAAGCACCTGGCGGCCGCCCGAGCCGTGGAACTCGCGGCTGGTCTCGGCTTCCTGCCAGTGCATCGAATCGAACCCGGAGTTCAGCTCCGGCTCGCCCGCCGGCGGCGCGGCGGCCTCCTCGTCGAAACGGGACGGAGGGTCGGCGCGCTTGTGGCTGGGTATCATAGGTGAGCAGTCTATCAGCTTTGGCGGCTCAAGAAAGCGGTTAGAGAGGTCTGGAGCCGTGGCCTCCCCGGCTGCTAGGACGGCAAGGCCGGGAGGAAGCTTGAAGTGGCGCTGGGCGCTCTCATTGGAGCCTATCAGGAAGATGATTCGGGAGGCCTTTCCGCTCTCCTCCCGCTCGCCGGCCGAACGCTGGTCGAATATCAGGTGCGCTGCGCCGCGGCTGCCGGGGCAGCGCCGATCCTGGTCTTGGTCGAGCGAATCCCCGCAGCGCTCAACCAGGCGTTCGAGCGGCTTCGGCAGGAGGACCTGCCGATCATCGCGGTCAGCGACGGGGCCGAGGCGGCAACCCGCTTCGAGGCCGGCGAGCTGATCCTTCTGATCGGCGACGGCATCGCGCCCCCGCGGAGCTGCTTTCCGGGCCTCGCCGACGAGCAGGAGCCGCTGGTCCTGACCGTCCCCGATGACGAGGCGCACCAATGGTTCGAGCGGATCGACAGCGCGAGCCGCTGGAGCGGGGTCGCGCTGGTCGAGGGCCGCACGCTAGGAGCGACCGCGGCGATGGTCGGCGACTGGGACTTGCCCTCGACCCTGCTGCGCCGAACGCTGCAGGACGGCGCAGGCCTGATGCGCGTCGCGCCCGAGCGCGAGCCGACCGCCGCGCGCAGCACCGACGACCTCCAGCAGTTCCAGCGCTCGATGATCGCCGCGTCGCGCACCGCCCGCACCGATTTCGCAAGCCGCTATGTGCTTCCCCTGGTCGAGGATCTCGCGACCGAGCGTCTGCTCGAGACGCGGGTGCGTCCCGACTGGCTGCTTCATCTTGCGCTTGGGCTGATCGTCGCGGCGGCCTTCGCCTTCACTCGCGGCTGGCACTGGGCGGCGCTGGCGATGCTGGTCGCCTCGACCCCGCTCGACCTGATCGCACGGCGGCTCGCCACCTTGCGGCTGCAGCCGCTCCGGCGCGACATCCTCCCCAAGCGCCTGCTGTGGCCGGCGGCGGGGCTGGCGCTGCTCGCGCTTGGCTGGTGTGGAGTCGCGTCACGGCGCGGGATGGGGAGCGCTTCTGGCCGCAGTCACGGCAGCCGCCTTCGCCCAGGCCTATCGCTTCGAGCGCGCCCACGTCCGGGTCCCGCTCCAGCCGTGGCTCTTCTCACGCCGCAACGCGATCCTCGCCGCGCTCCCCTTCGCAATGGCCGGGGCCTGGACCTCATTATCTCGTGGCCGCGCTCGCCTATGCCGCCATCTCGCTGTTTTTCACGCAATATCTCGCTCACCGCATCGGGTGGAATTGACTACGCGCTAACCCGATCCGATAAGCGGAAAAGCGATGCTGTCCGAGGAATGGCCGATTGTTGCCTCGTCGGAGGACGAAGGAACCTCGCTCGCGCGCGCGCGCGGGCGGCACCGCCTCGCCACGGTCCGCAAGGATTTCTTCCTAAGCCCCGAGCACCGGCTGACCGAGCAGGAGCGGGCGCTGATGACCGCGATGCTCGCCGATCTGCTCGGCACCATCGCCGACGAGATCCGTGCCGGGCTTCCCGCCGGCTGGGCGGCGGCCAACGACGACGACGACCAGAACCTGCTTCGCCAGCTGAGCTCCGCGGGCCTGCTCGACCATCTCGAGCTCATTGCAATGCTTCTGCGCCGCGCGGACGAGGAGCGGATCGCATCGGCGGTCCGCTCGCGCTCCGGCCCCGGCGGCGCGTTCCTCCAGGCGCTGATCGCGGATGAGAACGAGAGCGTCTCGGCAGCCGCAATGGCGCTGATCCTCGCCCGCGGCCGCCGCCGCCGCGACCGGCTCGGGCAGCCGCGCGTCGAGTTTGAGGATGTGGGCGAGCGCGCTCGCCCGATCGCTCGCTTTTTCCGTCGCCGCGGCCCTTCGCCGCAATTCACGCGGAGGCACCGAGGGCGACGCGGACGCGCGCTTCGCCGCGGCCGCATCGGCACTGCTCGAGCGGCGCGACGGGGCCAAGTCGGTCGAACGCCTGGCGAGCGCGCTGGTCCAGGCGCTCGATCAGGCCGGGCGGCTGGACGAACGCCTGCTCGAAGCCGCGGCCGAGGAGGGCGACCTCGCCTTTCTCGCGCACGCGCTGGGCGAACGCGCGCGAATCGCGCCCACTTGCGCCTGGGATCATCTGGTGGACGGCGACGAAAGCGGGCTGGTGCTTCTGCTGCGCATGGCAGGAGTATCGCGCAACTTCGCCGCCAGCCTGCTCGCACTGCTCGGCGACCTGGTCGGGGTCACCGACCTCGGCCGCGCAATCGGCCGCTTCGACTCGACGAGCGAGGCCGAGCTCGGTCGGCTCGGCACGCGAGCAGCTGAAGCTCGCAATGGATTATCAGGCGGCGCTTGGCGCCTTGGGTTCGACGATGGCAAGCGCACCGTCTGAGCCCGGACCCGTCCGCGGCCGCCTCGATGCCGGTGACCGGCTGGTCGCGGCCGACCCCGACCTGGTCGCGCTTCAGCGCGAGGCGGGGTCCGAGCTGGGCGCCGAGCTCGCGCTTCCGCAGATCGCGACGATCGCTCGAATGGCGCGCAAGCTCGGGGTCCCTATCTCCCGGCCGGCCATCGCCGCCGGCGCCGAGCAGGACGTCGAGCTGTGGGTCCGCGCCACTCCCGAAGGCGAAGAGGTCGCCTTGTCGCTCGAGCGCTGGACCACGCGCGCGCCCGCAGCGCCGAGGCTCGCGGCGCTGGTCGCCCATGAGCAGGAGGTCGAGACCGGCGGCGCGGCCGACGAATGGGCGGCCGACGAGGATTTCGCGATCGTCTCCATCTTCCCGGGCTCGCCGAGAAGCTCGCAGTGAGTCCGGAGGAGGCGGTCGGCCAGCCGCTGACGCGCCTGTTCAGGCTCGAGGAGAATGAGGACGGCGAGCTTCCCCTGCTTGCCGCGGCAACTTCGCGCAGCGAGTTCGGCGGCCAGCGCGCGCGCCGCGGCGCGGCTCCGACGAGGTGCTGATCCTGCGCGGCATTCCGGTCGCCGGGCCCGACGGACGCTTCGCCGGTTTTAGGGGCGAAGCGGTGGGCGAGGGCGCGCCGGCCGGCGCGGGTGCTCGCCCGGGCACGTCGCCGCTCGACCAGGTGATCGACGAAGCCCTTCGCTCGCCGCTCGACCGAATCATCGAAAGCGCCGACCGAATCGTCCAGCAGTCCGAAGGGCCGCTGCGCAGCGACTATGGCGATTATGCGAGCGACATTGCCGCGGCCGCCCGGCACCTGCTGTCGGTGATCCGCTCGATGAACGGAGAGGCCGCGCAGGACCAGGACCGGGTCGACCTGATCGCCCTTGCCAGTGAAGCCGCCGGACTGCTCGCCGCGGCGGCCGAGCCGCGCGGGATCGCGATCGAAGTGGAAGGGAGGCCGCCGCTGATCGCCCGCGGCGATGCGCGCGGAGTGATCCAGATCCTCGTCAACCTGGTCGGCAATGCAGTCCGCCACTCGCCCGACGGAGCCACGGTCGCGCTGTCGTTCGAAAGCAGCGAGGCTTTCGCCAGCGTCCACGTCGTCGACCAGGGCCCCGGCATCCACCCGGACGACCAGCAGCGCATCTTCGAGCGATTTGAGCGGGCGAGCGGCTCGGAAGGCGGAACGGGCCTTGGTCTGGCGATCGCGCGGCGGCTCGCCCGCTCGATGGGCGGGGACATCAGCCTTGAAAGCAGGTTCGGGCAGGGCGCCCTCTTTACGCTTGCGCTGCCCGCGGCCTAGCCGCGCTGGTCGACCGGCACGTAATCGCGCTGCGTTGCGCCGACGTAGAGCTGGCGCGGCCGTCCGATCTTCTGCTCGGGGTCGGAGATCATCTCGTTCCACTGCGCGACCCACCCGACGGTCCGCGCAAGCGCGAACAGCGCAGTGAACATCTCGGTCGGGAAGCCGATCGCGTTGAGGATCACGCCCGAATAGAAATCCACGTTCGGATAGAGCTTCTTCTCGACGAAATAATCGTCGCTGAGCGCGATCCGCTCGAGCTCGCGCGCGGTGTCGAGCACTGGGTCGCTGATGCCCAGATCGTCAAGCACTTCGGCCGCAGTCTCCTGCATGACCTTCGCCCGCGGGTCGTAGTTCTTGTAGACCCGGTGGCCGAAGCCCATCAGCCGGAACGGGTCGTCCTTGTCCTTGGCCCGCGCGATATATTCGGGAATCCGTACCGGGGTCCCGATCTCGCGCAGCATGTTGAGCGCTGCCTCGTTGGCGCCGCCGTGCGCCGGGCCCCACAGGCAGGCGATGCCCGCGGCGATGCAGGCGAACGGGTTGGCGCCCGACGAGCCCGCCAGGCGGACGGTCGAGGTCGACGCATTCTGCTCATGGTCGGCGTGGAGGATGAAGATCCGCCGCATCGCCCGCTCGATTACCGGGTTGACCTCATAGGGCTGGGCCGGGACGCCGAACGTCATGCGCAGGAAATTGCCGGTGTAGGACAGGGAATTGTCCGGGTACATGAACGGCTGGCCAATCGAATATTTGTAGGCCATTGCGGCGATCGTCGGCATCTTGGCGATCAGCCGGTGGGAGGCGATCATCCTCTGCTCGGGGTCGGTGATGTCGGTGCTGTCGTGATAAAAGGCCGACAAGGCGCCGACCACGCCGCACATGATCGCCATCGGGTGGGCGTCGCGCCGGAAGCCGCGGTAGAAGGTCGACAGCTGCTCGTGCAGCATGGTGTGGCGGCTGATCGTGTAGGTGAAGCGGTCGAGCTCCGCGCGCTTGGGAAGCTCGCCGTGTACCAGCAGGTAGCACACCTCCATGAAGCTCGAATGCTCGGCCAGCTGGTCGATCGGATAGCCGCGGTGGAGCAGGATGCCCTTTTCCCCGTCGATATAGGTGATCGCGCTCTGGCAGCTCGCGGTCGAGGTGAAGCCCGGGTCGTAGGTGAACATCCCCGTCTGGCCGTAGAACTTGCGGATATCGACGACCTCGGGCCCGACCGTGCCCTCCAGGACGGGAAAGGCCTGGTTGTTCCCGTCGGCCCCCAGGGTCGCGGTCTTGTCGGTCATAGGTTCGGCTCCAACATCTGATCTTCAATACGCGCGAGGCTTTCGCCCTGCCCGAGCAGAGCCAGCACGTCAAAAATTCCGGGGCTTGTCATTCGGCCGGTCAGCGCGGCGCGAAGCGGCTGTGCGAGCTTGCCGAGCTTCACGTGCCTGCGCTCGGCAACCTCGCGGATCGCCTGCTCCAGGGCATCGTGGCTCCACTCCGGGCTTGCCTTCAGCCCGCCGTGCGCATGCCACAGCAGCTGCCGTGCGCCCTCGTCGAGCAGCGATGAGGCCGCTTCGTCGAGCTGGAGCGGGCGGGTCGCGAACAGGAAATGCGCTCCATCGGCAAGCTGGCCAAGGTCATGCGCGCGGGCCTTGAGCTCGGGCATGGCCCGCACGAGCAGTGCCTTCTGTTCGGCGCTGAGCCCGAGCCTGGGCGCAACCAGCTCCGCCAGCCGGCGGTCATCGGCTTCACGGATGTAGTGGCCGTTCAAATTCTCGAGCTTCTTCAGGTCGAAGCGCGAGGGCGATTTGCCGATGTGATCGCCGTCGAACCATTCCACTGCTTGGCTACGGCTGATGATCTCTTCGTCGCCATGGCCCCAGCCGAGCCGCAGCAGGTAATTGAACAAGGCCTCGGGCAGGAAACCCATCTCGCGATATTCCTGCACCCCGAGCGCGCCGTGGCGCTTGCTGAGCTTGGCCCCGTCCGAGCCGTGGATCAGCGGCACATGGGCGTAAGTCGGCTCGGGC
>JAUJOV010000017.1:0-34316 GCA_030447545.1 Sphingomicrobium sp.
TTGCAGGCGTGTTTGAGGAGGCGTTTGGTCGCAAAGCAACGCTGACGCGTGGACCCCTAGCTAAGAAGCTCGGACCTTGGGCTGATTTTTATGAGCGCATCATCGTTCTAGCGCTTGGCGGTCATGCCCGAAGCAACATGGAAGAGGTCTTGAGAGAGGCGCGGAAGCACTCTCGGGATCGTGGGCCGATCGGCCCGGTAAGGGTGCTGTTTGATCCCTGATCCGAGCCCTAAGTAACCCCTTTAGCGAGGTCCTTTTTCAGACCGTAGTTTCCTCCTGTCCCACGGCGGCCCCCGCCGCACCGACAGGAGGTAGAATTGGAACCGATCGGTCTAAGTATTCCCGACACCGGCAAGGCGCTCGGTGGTCCGGAGAAGCCCCTTTCCCGCAACACCATCTATCGGATGATTGGGCGCGGAGACCTTGAGGCTTTCAAGGTGGGTTCGCGCACTCTTGTGTCGGTTCCCAGCATCAAACGCGTGGCGGAAAATGCTCGCCGGCTGTCGGTCGTTGGCTAATGAGCGGCCTTCGGGGGTCGCCCCAACACGAAGGAAGCCGCCACGGCGGGAACCGTGACGACTTCGATCTGAGCAGCATCCTGGCCGGCGCTGAAGCTCAGTTTGATACAGCCACCTATATCCAGTTGCAAACCTGGGCTCGGCACCTCCTGCGGGCTGTCGAGGGCTTCCAGCACCGACAGCTGCGTCGGGCAGAAGGAGAGCGTGCAGCGGTGGCGGCCGCACGAAAGGCGGTCGCCCGTGGCTGATCTCTCCGGCACCCATCGCGAGGCGGCGCTCGCCAGCGAACCTGATCCGCCTGCCGAAAAGAAAAGCGGTACTCCGCCGATTGATGCGATTGCGACGTTCGCCCCGTGGGCGTCAGAGAACGAGCGGGCACTCAGACGCCGAATCCACCGAGCGCACGGTTCTGCGATGGCAAGGGCCCAGCGCTCGCGGCATGGCCGCGCCAGGGCGATCTTCTGGCTTGCGGCGCAGATGAGCGGCGACTGGACGTTCGCCAGGGCGGCAACTGAGGATCTGGAGGACGTGCTTAAGACGCTGTCCTATCTGTTCTTGGCTGCCGGCGCTATCGAGCGCGTGGAGGCTCCCGATGAACGGTGAGCCCGCCCTGAAAGCCGATCCGTGGGACCATGCCGCGACGGGCGCTGAGCTGCTTGATGACGTGCACGCGTTCCTGGGCAGGTTTGTCGCCTATCCCGGCGAGCACGCGCAAGTCGCTCACACGCTCTGGATCGCCCATGCGCACCTGATGGCAGCGTGGGATTCGACGCCTCGTTTGGCGTTTCTTTCGCCTGAGCCTGGCAGTGGGAAATCGCGAGCCCTGGAGGTAACTGAACTGCTGGTCCCGCGGCCGATGCCGGCGGTGAATGTGTCAGTGTCCTACCTCTACCGCAGCGTGAGCGCTGGAGATGGCGCCCCGACGATCCTCTATGATGAAATCGACACTGTTCGGCGCGAAAACGTCATCAGACAATGAGGATATCCGGGGCCTGCTGAATGCCGGCCACCGTCGCGGGGCTATCGTCGGGCGCTGTATCGTGCGGGGAAAGGCAGTCGAGCTTGAGGACTTCCCCGTTTACGCTGCGGTGGCGCTTGCGGGGCTTGGCGACCTGCCCGACACAATCCTCACCAGGAGCGT
Organism: Sphingomicrobium sp.; assembly: GCA_030447545.1. Classification (GTDB taxonomy): domain Bacteria; phylum Pseudomonadota; class Alphaproteobacteria; order Sphingomonadales; family Sphingomonadaceae; genus Sphingomicrobium. Next base: position 1,660 of record JAUJOV010000017.1, read on the forward strand.
CATTGTACGCATGCGGCGCCGGGCTCCGGGCGAGCACGTCGAGCCGTTCCGTCGGCGCATCCACGCTGAAGAAGGCGAAGCACTGCGCGACAGACTCTCCGCCTGGGCTGCCGAGGTCGAGCCTGCCGTGACGGGTGTCTGGCCGGAGATGCCGGACGCAATCAGCGATCGGGACGCAGACGTGTGGGAAGCATTGCTGGCCGTGGCAGATGCGGCTGGGGGCGATTGGCCTGAGCGGGCCCGCGTGACGGCTGTTACGCTTGTTACGCTCTCTAAGTCGAGCACGCCCAGCTTGGGTGTGAGACTGCTTGACGACCTGCGGACGATCTTCGCCGATGAAGATCAGCTGGCGACAGAGCACATACTTACAGAGCTACAGAAGCTGGACGAAGCCCCCTGGGGCGATCTGCGGGGGAAGCCACTGGATGCTCGTGGGTTGGCGCGTCGCCTGCGGCCCTATGACATTAGACCGACGACAATCCGTCTGCCGGCGGGCACGGCTAAGGGATATAAGCGCGGAGACTTCTTGGACGCATGGTCGCGTTATCTCCGCGCGCTCCCCATAGAATCCGTAACATCCGTAACACCCGTCACGGAACCGAGGTTCGGCCCTGACGGCAGCCGCCTAGCGCCCGGCGAGACTGGCGATGAGCCGGTGCCTGGCTTCGAGGATGTTTGGAGCCACGGTCCATCAAGGCCGATTCAGTGACAGCCGCATCTGAAGCGAAGCGCCGTAACTCTGCGCAGCTCTTGTTGGGGCTTGGACGATGCATCGGGGCTACATCCATAACTTCACCGTGATGGGCATTCGGTTCGTTCGGCGGCCGACATCCGAACAGCCGGAAGAGGGGACGATCGGCTTCATCGACAACGGCGTCGGTGGTGGCTGGACCGATCGCGACGTGGGTGTGTTCAAGAATGGAGAGTGGCGGAAGCCTTCTGGTGCCGCGCCTCGCTTCGTGCCTGCCTTCTGGACCGTGCTGGATGATGCAAAGGGCTCCAGCCATGGAAGCTGAGCGTCAGCCCATGCCCGATGCGCTGCGCCTCTTGGCGGAGGGAGCCAAGCGGCGGCACCAAAAGCGTGCAGCGATCCCTGAGGTGCGCCTGCCTTCTGGCCCCGTCGAGCGCCTGGAGTGCCCATACATCGAGGGAGATTGGGAGCTGTGGGTCTGTCTGCTGCTGGAGTGCTTTGGGACGCGTACGGTTACCGTCGGCGCCGCTTTCATGCGGCAGCTCGCGGATCTTTGCCCTGAGGTGCTTTACGACGGCGAGGAAGTGCGGCGCCGGAATGACGCAGTGCTTGAACAGGCCTTGGCGATCGTTGCCAGCCTGAAGCCTCGCAGCGAGGCGGAGGCGGCGCTCGCGGCGCAAGCGGTGGCACTGCACCTCACGTCCATGAAGGTCGGCAAGGAGCTTGCATGCCGGAGCTATCCCGATCCGCGCACTGTCGCGTCGCTAGCGGGGGTGACGAAGGCATACGCGGCAACGCTGGACACGATGCGGCGGCTAAAGGGCGGGAACACGACACGACAAACTTTTAGGGTGGAGAAGCATGTTCATTACCACGACGAGCGACACGTCCACTTCAGGCGAGGGGGGCGAAAATCAGGAAGCCAACCCGATGCAACGGAAGGAAAACGCGCGCGCGCGAACCATGCCGCTGAGCCTCAGGAACGCCCCGCGCTGTCAGGCCCGCAGTCGGTCCACGGGGAGGTCATGCCGTTCTCCAGCCGTGAGCGGGAAGCGGACATGCCGCATGCACGGGTCGGCTCGAGGATCGGGAGCCCCGAAGGGTGAGGCCAATGGTGCTTGGAAGCATGGCGGGTTCACTGCCGAGGCTGTCGAACTTCGGCGCAACGTAACCCGCTTGTTGAGGATGATACGGGAAGACGGCGATGTCGGTCGCTAGCGAAGCGGACAAACGGCAAATGCCTGGCGGCCCCGAAAGCCCGTTTCCTTTGCCGCTCGAGGATGAGCGCCTCACGCCAAATGCGGTGGCCGGGCGTTGCGCGGCGCTTCTTCCCGAACTGCTGGCTCGTCGGGATGCGACGAAGGACCCCAAGGAGAGGAAGGATCTTAGCCGGCGGATACGGTCGATCCGTTCGGTGCTTTCCTGGGCAAAAACGCGCGCGGGGTATCGAGCGTGAATGGTGACGTACTCCAAGCGGCCCTAGCGAAACTCATTCGTCGCCGTTCTCAGCCCACGATGGAGCGGGAAGGATACGAACCCGGTGAGCTGGCCGCCCTGATGGCGTGGGCCGACATTCGCTTACGTCAAACTGAACTCGCCGCAGCCATGATGCAGAGCGGTACGCGGGCGGAGCGAAAAGAGCGCAACAAGACGGCTTGGGCTGCGGGGGACCGCACGGCCTGGGGTGGGGAGCGGAGGCGGCGCGATCCTCGAAGGGGGTGGCGCAATCGGCGCGATCGGTAGGAGGCGGGTGGCAGGTTTTTTTATGTCTGCTTCCGACCCATTCCAGGCATTAGCCGCTTAGGTCCGATTCCACCCCCGTGGTCGACGTCCGCAACCAAGCGACGCAGAAAGCGTTTAAGTCATTGGAAAGAGCCCCTTTCCGGCCCGGTGGAGTCTCCTCGGCCGGGCCTCAGCTCCGAACCTTAGAACATCGGCAGACGTGCTTGGTGAAGATGGTGACGGTGCAAGGGAGCGGCCAGCCCCTCTGGCTCACACCAGGGGCTCGCCGCTCCACATCCGCGCCGGAGTTGCGCTCATAGCGGATGCGGGCCGAGGACTAGTCTGCCTGTTCAGCAGTGACAATCCTCCGTCACCCATTAAGGCGCCATCCGACGTTGCACCCAAAGCAGACAGCAGTCCCTTATGTCTGCTTTCCACCCATTCCGACATTAGGCTAACGTCCGCTTTCGAGCCATTGCGGACATTGGCATGTGCACCCCCATGGCGTACCACCCGCTACATGCCTGTTACGGGCCTAGCAATGGGGTCGGTCACGCACCAATTCGCTAGTAGCCGCGTCCGTGTGCTGTAACTGGCTGGCCAGTCGGTGACACTAGGTGCCAAGTGCCCCAAGCGTCCGTCACATGCTGTCCAGTCGTGTCACCCGGGACACGATCGCGTGTAGTAGTAGAGCGGCCACCATGTACGCCAGCTGAGGCCCACCGGCTCCTGGATAACAGTGAGCATTGCCGGATTGATTCCGGGTCCGACGATGGGTGCGCCTCCAAGCAGCGGAGGCCAGACTCGCAGACATTCGCCCGAGCAGCGGCTTGCGCCGGTTGTACCGCGCGTCCCTTGGAGAAGGTACAGGCTCATTCCGTTGGGTCCGACAAGGTACGGACCATGCGGGGCTTTAGCCGCAACCGATACGGTGCCGGCCGACGACCCGTAACCGGGGGCAGGCGCGACTGTCGCGCATCCGCTGAGGAAAATGGTTGCTGCGGCAAATAGGGCGGTCGGAATCCGCATCGCGAGTTCTCCTTCCACGACCTTCAACGCAACTAGAAGTGCGCCGTTCCAGCGGGGTGCAACCGCTCGCTCGCACCTGCGAGCTTACCGCCGTCAGCTTTTCATCCAAAGCAGACATTAGCCGAACGTCCGCGCGCCTGCCGGCTGGACTTTGCTCGCATTCTGTGCTAGCGCGGTCCAGTTCTCGCGAGTTGGCGGGATCGCGAGTTGAGGCGAACCACGCCAATGACGCCCGAAGATGTTGGGTTGGCAGGTCAAGGCGATCACGCAGCGCTGCGGCGCATGCGCGACCATTGGCTCGATCTCGTCACTGGCCTGGCGGCAAACCCACTCCTGCCGAAGCATGAAGCTCTGGCCCAGCTTGAATTGCTGGCGGCGTTGGCGGCGAGTCATGGGCGAGCAGAGGATCAGGTCGCGTTGCTCGCTGCCTTTCAGGTTCGGATCGACGCTCTGGAGCAGAACAAAGCGGCGGCTGAAGGGCTCGCGAAAGAGGCGGTCGAGGCAAAGAACGTCCGCGGCCTCGATCACGGAGCGCCTTGGTTGTGGAGTACGATGAGCGGCTGGGTCGCTATCACGCAAAGAGGGACGAGCTGTTGGGGGCCATCTTCGGCAGCAGCGATGCGGAAGCATCCGCGATGCTTGTAACCGCCCTGACGCTCCAGGCGGATCGCGGCGACAGGCTGCGCCACTGCTGCAGTTCATAATGGATTCGGTCACCCCCGAGCAGGCGCAAGCCATCCAGGCCGCAGTCCGCAAGATGGAAAAGGAAGCAGTCCGATGAGCTTGATGCCTTTAACAAGGCCATTCCCGCCGCGCTTCAACCTGGGGCAACTGCTCGCAAGCGTTGCTGGTGGGGGCGCCCCGCTCTTCCGCTCCGGTGCTGTCGGTTCCGTGTGTTCTACCCTCGCCGGCTCCTGCGCCAGGTCCTCACTTCACAAGCCCTGCGGCCGGTGGGACGCCGCCACCGCCAATGAATGGCGGCGAGCCTGCCCGATCCACAACGGCAGCTGGGCAGCCGATCCGATTGCGCTGGCGCTGGGGGGACACACTCACGTCGCCTATGCGCGTCGATGTGCCGCCTATCGTGATGCCGCCCCAAAATCCGAGCAGCCCCCGCCCCAAAAGGGAATGAGCAAGGGTCAGATCATCGCCGGCATTTTTGGTGACATGCTTGCCGGAGTAGCTGGGCGGCCGGGGATGTTCGCTCAGACAATGCAGCGACGGCGCGAGCTTGAAGAACAGAGAAGCGCTGAAGAGGCTCGCTGGCACCGCGACCGCAACGCCAAGCGCGAGGACGATCTGCGACCGCGTGTTGAGCAGGTTGGCGATGCGCTGGGAATGCTGGACCCACAGGCTCAGAAGTTTGAGCCCTTCTATAGAAGACCGCAGGCGTTCGAAGCCTACGCCGAGGCGCAGGGATATGAGCCCGGAACACCGGAATACGCGCAGGCCGTGGAAGACTATCGGCTGGGCTCGTGGAGCGACCCGGCGCTGGAAAACCGAACGGGCCTTGAAGAGGTCAAATCTGACGATCGACTGGAGTTCGAAGCGTTCAAGGCGGCGAAGCGGCTGCGCGAGCTGAACTTGAGGCTCGGCGTCACTCGGCGTGGCCAGGATCTGACCGACAGTCGGGTGCGGCGCGGACAGGACATTGGAAGCCGCGATCGAGTGCGCGGGCAGGACATGACCGACTCTCGCGTGCGCGGCAGTGCAACGTACCAGGGACGAGGCGGCCGCGGCGCAGCGGCTCGCGCCATCAATCCGGCAACAGGACAGGCGGCCGTCTTGAAGAACGGTCGCTGGGTGGATGAGCGAACCGGGAAGCCGGTCCAGTAATGGCCGTACCCCCGCCCCTCCCGGGTTCGTGCCTGTCACGAGCAATGCCGCGGGGCGCGATCCGTGGGACATCCTGAGGGCGGAAGGCTTTCAGGCGACCAACGGCTATCGCACCGAGCAGGACAGTGCAGCGCATCAGAGCGCAAGGCTACAAGCCTGCCACTGCCGGTGCGCACAACCGCGGCGATGGCGTGGATCTGCTGCACCCGAAACTCTCGGCCACTCAACAGGCCGCAAGGCTGAAGGAGCTGTCGAAGAAATACGGCTGGAACGCCACCATTCTCGACGAAGGCCACCACAGGCACTTGGCAATTCCGGGATGGGGTGCAGCTCCAGGCACGCCCGGAACCCCCAACAGCGGCCTTCCTCAATCCTCCAAGGGCTTCGATCTGGTCCAGCGTGGCTCGCTCAGCGGCGGCAACTTTGTCGCCCCAACTAACGCGCCGTCCGCTTCGCCCCGTCCCCGCTCTGCTCCTGCGGTGGCCGGCCAGCCAACAGGTCGAGTCAGCGATGGTGATACCTTCGGCCTCTCCTCAGGCAACGCCGCTCGCCTTTTCGGCGTCGACGCGTTTGAAGCGCGGCAAACCGGCCGCTCGCCGAGCGGGGCAGTCGTGCCGCTTGGGATCAACGCTCGCAATGCGCTGGCTCCGTTTGCGACTCCTGAGGGCAATGTCACTTCCACTAACGGGCTGAGCTACGGCCGGCCGGTCGTCACGCTGAACAACGGCAGGGATGCTGGGCAGTCGGTCCTGCGTCAGGGCTGGGGGCTGGCGGCGCCCAATTACCTGCGCGGCTCGCCGCAGTTCGGGCCCTACATGGAAGCCGAACGCCTGGCGCGGGCGAACCTGCTCGGTGCCCATGGCAACACCTACCAGACGCCACAGTCCTTCCGCGCCGGCAACCCCGATCCGTGGGAAAAGCCGCAAGCGGTGGCAGCGGGCGAAAAGGGGGTCGCCGTCTTTGCCGGCGAGGCGACGCCCTTCATGGGGCTGCGGCCGGAGATTGAAGCGGGCTACGTTGCCCTTGCCCAAGATCCGAAAACGACGGCCGCAGACCTTGTAACCTTTGCCCGCCGCAACGGCTTCGAGATTCGGGAAGAGGACGCGCAGGGCTTCATCAAGCGGCGCAATGCGGGCGAGATCGAAGTCGAGCCCGAGATTGTTTATGCGAAGCTGCCGCCCCCGGTCACTGACCTCGGGCATGGTGCTCCCGGCGCGTTCGGTCGTGGCGTTGCTGACCCTATCAACTTCGTGGACGAGATTGGGGCCGTTGCTCAAACGGTCGGGCTGCCGTCGCTGAATGGCGAGCGCGAGAATATCTGGAACTCAGAACGCCGCTTCGGCGACATTCTCTGGAACAACATCGACCAGAACCGCTCGATCCTGGCTTACGATGACATGGCGCATCCTGTTGCTCGCTTCGGGGGGCAAGTCGCGTCGGCAGTTGCGCTGCCCTACGGGGCCGGTGCTCGAACTCCGATGCAGCTTGCGCGCCTGGGGGCCATTGAAGGCGGCCTGGCAGGCGCTGGTGCCGGTGAGGGTGGTCCGATAGCCCGCACCCCTTCTGCGATTCTAGGCACGGCTCTGGGGGCTGGCGGTGGCTATGCACTAGGGCACTTGGCAGGCGCACTTACTCCGATGGTTCAGCGGAGCGTTGATGCGGTTCGCGCCGGTACAGGCCCACCCCGGGCTATCGAAGGCTTTGCTCCCGTAGTTCCGGCAGCTGAAACCCCGACAGCGGCGCCGCGGGGCAGCGTGGCGGCAATGCGGATGGAAGATGATGGCGCGGAGCTTGTTGGCCCGGTTGTCCCTGTGGAGCGTGAGCGCGATTATCTCGACCTGCCGCCCCTTCCAAACGGGTTCGCCCTTGAGGAGCCGTTCGGCGCTGCAAGGCGAATGGATGAGCGGCTGTCGGCTGAAGAGATGGCACGGCTGGCAGAGGACCTTGATCCGCGTTCCGTGCTGCCGCGTCCCGGCAATCAGGTGGAAAGTCTGGACGAAGCAATGCGAGCCAACCCTGGCTCAGTGCGGGAGCTTGAGGCGCCCAATCCCAGGCAGGAGCTTCGTGTTCGGCAAGTCCCTTCCGGCCGCGACCTGTTCAAGGGAACACGCATTCGCGGGCCCTTCGATGTGACCAAGCAAGTGCGCCGCTGGGGTGGCGTGAAGGACCAGGGCGGGGAGCTGACGCATCTCGGGATTACCAACGCGCCGCGCCGTGGGCTGGAGTTCGGTGGCAACGAGCAGTTCCTTGGGAAACTCGTCAACAACGAGGACGGTTTGACCCTCGATGAGGTTGGTGAGCGCCTTTATGATGAGGGCTGGCTAAATGAGCGCCCCACGGTCGCGGAAGTCGTCGACATTCTGCACCGGGAGCACTTGGGGGAAAGCCTCTACCACGCTGACGATCTCAACGAAGTAGCCCGATTCCGCGATGCCTCGGCCGAAGCTGACAGAATTGCCAAAGCGGCGGACGAAGGCTCCCCGCTTGCTGAGGAAGTGGGTGAAACGATCACGCTCGATGACCTGGTGGAGAACACGCCGCCGGCTGAGGCTTATGAGGAAATGCCGCGGCTGACGGGCAAAATCGGCAACATCAACCTTGCCCATCTGGAACGGCCGCAAGACGTGGCGCAATTGATCCAGCAGGTTCAGAGCCGCGTCGGGGGCTTCTCCGCTGCCAGCCGTGGACGTGTCACCAACGAGGAAACGCAACGGCTCGCAAACGAGATTGGCGTTCGTCCAGAAGACTTGCTGAAGCGTCGGCAGGGACACGCGCTCAACGCTGAACAGCTCTACGCAACCCGCGTCCTCGTGCAGAAGTCCCGGGAGGTTGTGGCGGGCCTCGCTCGCAAAGCAGTCGGCGGCTCCGATGAGGACGTGGCGCAATTCCGCAATGCGTGGCTGCGTCATGTTGCGCTCGAAGAGCAAGTCACAGGCGCGACCTCTGAGGCCGGTCGAGCACTGCAACAGTTCAAGATGCTGGCTCGTGCTGGCGATGCTCGCGGGCATGCTGTCCGTGCCTACCTGAAGGGCGCTGGAGGCCGGGAGACGATCGAGCAGGCCGCCGAGCGCATAGTCGACCTGATGGAGGACCCGGCGAAAGCGTCTCACTTCATGCGTGAGGCGGTGAAACCGCGCTGGCGGGACAAGATCAACGAGCTGTGGATCAACTCGCTCTTGTCTGGTCCCAAGACGCATGTCGTGAACTTCGTCGGCAACGCGATGACGGCGCTGATGTCGCTGCCGGAACAGGGGCTCACGGCCGGCATCGGCAAGGTGCTGCGCTCGTCTGATCGCGCTTACGTGGGTGAAGTGGGTGCTCGTGCCGTTGGCATGGCTGAGAGCGCTCTGGATGCGCTCAGGGCAGCGAAGCGGGGCTTTATCACCGGCGAGCCTGCCGATGCCGTCAGCAAGGTCGAGGCGGTCAACTATCACGCGATTGCGGGCAAGCTCGGGCAGGTTATTCGCACTCCGACGCGCGCACTGACGGCTGCCGACGAGTTCTGGAAGACGATCAACTCCAGCGCGGAGCTTCGTGCGCTCGCCTACCGCAAGGCGGCTCAGGAAGGCGGCGACGCTGAGGCTGTCCAGGCGCGGTATGAGGCGCTGCTGCGGGCTCCATCCGAGGAGATGACGAAGCAGGCGCAGGATGCCGCCCGTTACTACACGTTCCAGAAGGAGCTGGGGCGGGGCGGCAGGAACATCCAGGGGTTCGCGAACGAAACCTCAGGCGTGAAGCTGATACTTCCCTTCGTCCGCACTCCGATCAATCTGCTCAAGTTCGCCGGCGAGCGTTCGATCTTTGCCGTGGCGATGCCGGAAGTGCGGCAGGCGCTGCGGCAGGGTGGTCGGGCAAGGGACGAAGCCCTGGCGCGGATCACGCTAGGCTCGGGCCTCTCCACCGCGGCTGTCATGGCGGCACTGGACGGTCGGATCACAGGCGGCGGGCCAACCGATCCTCGCGAGCGTGCTGCGCTGCTGAAATCGGGCTGGCAGCCCTACAGCGTCCGCATTGGGGATGAGTGGGTCTCGTTCCAGCGGTTCGATCCCTTCTCGCTGCTGATCGGGGCGGCTGCCGACTTTGCCGAGCTGGGTGCCTTCGCTGCGCCGAAAGAGCGGGACGACTTCGCGATGACCCTCGGCTCGGCCATCGCAAAGAACATCACGTCGAAGACATGGCTCTCGGGCTTGTCGGACTTCTTCGAGGCGCTGTCCGACCCGGAGCGCTTCGGCAAGGCATGGGCACAACGGCTGGCGGGGTCTGCTGCTGTGCCGTCCATTGCTGCATCAGGCTGCCCAGGCAATGGATCCCCACATGCGGGATGCTCGGACCATCTTAGACGCGGTCAAGGCGCGCATCCGCTATCTCCAGAGGCCTGCCGGTGCGGCGGGACATTTGGGGTGAGCCGATCGAGCGCGGCAACTCGGTGGGGCCGGACATCCTCTCGCCGATCTATTCAAAGCAACTCAGTGCCGATCCCGTGTGAGACGCGAGATTGGCCGCCTGCGGTGCCGCTGTCCATGCCCCAGCGGTTCGCGAGGATTGACGGGCAGCGTGTCGACCTGACGCCGGAGCAATATGACGAGCTGGTTCAACTGTCCGGTCGGCCTGCGAAGGCTTATCTCGATCAGCAAGTGCGCTCGCCTGAGTGCGCGCAATGAATGACGATGAGCGTGCGAGTTCGTGGAAACGATGGAGGAGTTTCGGGCTGCGGGCAGGGATGCGCTGAAGGCCCGCTATCCGGAGCTTGCGCAGTTCCTGGCGGTGCTCCAGCTCTGCCGTCCGGCTTCGAGCCTCAGCCTGGACCGAAGCCTGTTCAGCTCAAGCCGAAGTCTCTCAGGGAGATTGTGCCGCCAGAGATGATCGCGACCCCTCCGCCGTTTCCACCAGGCTTTGCGCCTGCCCGTAGGCGCGGCTTGAGAAAGCCACTCTAAAAATTGACGGCTGACGGGCGAGGACCTTTCCGCCACGCATACGCCGGATGGACTCCATCGTTTCGTCGCGTGATTCGAAAATGGCCCGGGATTCGGCTCTGCTGGACCGTCTTGTTGGTGACGCTTGACGTTGACGTGCAAAGCCTGGCGCTTTGCCAGGTGGAGCGCGGGTGGCGACTGATCGGCGAAGCGGTCGACGCGATCATGGTGCATTATGTGCTCGCCGGCACCCACTACATGACCATTCGGGGCTACGAACCTCTCGTCTGCCCGCCGGCTCAATCGTAGTACTCCCACCTTCTCTCCAGCCGCGCGTTTCACTGGACGACGGGCCGGCCGTTGACGTGGTCGCCCGAGAACAATTGCACCCTTGCCCGCGAGGGCCTGTTCTTCGTGGATGCAACGAGCGGCGGAACGTACGACCTGCGCTACGTCTCGAGGATCGTGCATGCGAGTTTGTTTGGCTCGTTCGGTCTGTTCGACAATCTGACCAAGCCCGTCGCGCAGCATGTGGCCGACTTGCAGATCGTCCAGCAGGCATTCGGAGTGATGGTGGACGAAGTGGGCAGCCCGAGCTCGGGGCCCGAGCACTGACCAGCGCGCTCATGAAAGCCTGTCTCGTGCTGATGATCCGGCAGACCCTGGAAAACGGCGGGGAGGGGAGTTCCATCGTCGGCGCTCTCTCCGACAGGCGATTGGGCAGAAGCATTGCAGTCGTGCTCGATCGGCCAGCTGACCCTCACACGGCCGACAGCATGGCGAAGATTGCGCGGATGAGCCAGACAGCTTCTACCGTGCTTTCACTGATGCTTTCGAGATGACCCCCAAGTTCGTCGCCAAGACGAGGCTTCACCACGCGGCGCAGATGCTTCGATCGACACCGCTTCCAGTCGGCTGATCGCAGGAAACGTCGGCTTCTCCAGTCGAAGCCACTTCTCGCGCCTTTTCAGCGAGGCTTACGGCGTGGATCCTTCGGAGTTCCGCGCGCAGACACGCAATCGGCCGACCGATCCGCCCAAAGCGGTGCATTAGCCGCGCCACCCCTAGACGCGCGGCTGGCTGTCGCTCGAGGCGTCTCATCGACCCCCTTCAGATATTACGCGCGGTGACTGCAGCACGGAACGGGGTCGACCCAAGGGCGTTGAAGCACCGTACGAGACACTGCTCACGCAATCTGGGGCCCGCCATAGCCTCCAATGGCGGGCCCTTTTTTTGTTGAGCAGCGACTGCCTTGTGCCTCCATCGGGTCACAGTCGGAAGGCCTTTTCGACTGGTTACCTAGGCCGCCCGGGTTAGTTCGTCCCTGAAGCGGATCGCCTCGCGGAGCACGTGGTTGGCCAGCGCCGGGTGGATGATGCTCTTGATCTGCCCAGCGCGGATGCCGCGGTCGGCCACCGCCTTGAAATTGATGATGGTCTGGGCCCTGCATCGCCGGGCCTTTCGCGGCAGTCTCCTCGAGCTTGTCGAACACGCCCGCTGCGGTTTCGGACGTTTTTTTCAGCGCCTTTTCGTCCGGGTCGAACAGATGGGCGATGAACAGCGAATGCTCTTCCATCTTGTCGGCCCAGAAGGGGATCACCTCGCGCCGGTCGAAGCGCGCGTCGCCGCGATTGAGCTGGGCGAGGCGGCGCGCGAAGCGCGCTGCTTCCTCGCGCAGGTGTTGGTAGAGCGACGGCCAGGCGAGTGACCGGATTTGCCCTGGTCTGCGCCGCTTCCATCCGCGCCTTGAACTGGATCAGCGCGTTCGTAAGGCCGAGCGTCGCTGTGTTGAGTGCGACATGATCGCCCGGGCCTACTCGGCTATTGCGCAGCCGCGCGAGATGGTCAGCGAACTGGCGCTGGAACCGCTCCGCCTCCGCGCGCTGGGCTGCATGCTCGACCCCTGGCAGCATCATCGCCATGAACATCGCATGTTCCATCATGATGTCGCCCCAGAACAATGTGTCGGCAAACGCTGTGGACCAGCGGATCGAGATTCCCGGGCGGAGCGACGAACACGGGCTTTCCGCCCGAGTGAAGCTGTGTCGACCGGAACGCCGGCAATGCTCACGGCGCTGATGGCTCGGTTTCAAACCTGGGCAAAGCGAGCCTGCGGGCCTGAAGCACAGCCGCTGAGACCCACAAGGCTGGTGCCGACCAGAGTCACTCCGGCGACTTTCATGGGGTTGCGGCGCGTGACGGCGCGGCCGGGCAAGGATTGATGTGAATCGATACTCGAAGACATACAGGTACTCCCTAACCAGGAAGGACCCTCAGCCCCGCGCTCGCCGACGCAGCGCTACCACCTTTCTGGGCGCGCCGCAGGCAGCACTTGCAGCGCAACTGGCCCCGCCGCGGTTCATGCTCACGTAGGGGCCGATGATCGCGGCGCGCCTTGAGCGTCTACGCGCGAAGCCGTCCACGCGTTCAGCATGTCAATCGCTTGCAGCGTCAGCTTCCGCGCAACTATCTCGACCAGCGCTCCGGCGGACCAGAGGGGGCCATTTCTCCGGGCATGTTACGTCTGCTTTCGACCCATTCCGGACATGCGCCAGCGCATCCGCTGCGCCGACGCCAAATAGCCTGACATGCATCAGGCAACAGGCTCGATGTGCTCCACCATTCGTTTAAATGCCTATGCCGGGCTTCTTTCCACGTTTACGACGATGGTGTTGCCCTTGATGAAGAAGGGCGCGACCTTCGCGATGTAGAGACGGCAACGCGCGAGGCAATCAAAGGCGCACGTGAGCTAATGTGCGAGCAACTTCGCAACGGCCGCTTGTTTCACGGGCCACCGCATCGAATTTGAAGATGAGGACGGCAACCGGGTGGCCGCCATTCCCTTTTCGGGAACTAGTCCGTATCGAGGGTTAAGCTCGCCCGGACCGCGCTGCTCGCCCTCGGCTAGGCCCTCCCAAGATGAAGATAGCTTTGGGTCAAACCCTGTCAGCTTGGTGAGTCCTGAGGATTTAGGACTGTCAGCGCTTGTGCTGGATGGATATAAGTCCTTCTTCACGAAGCCGCTTGAGTGCGGTTGACGTGAACGAAGTGAGACCAAGCGTATCGGCGAGCACTTCCTGCGTCAGGGGCATGTCAAATTCGTGGGCACTCACAAGACCGATGGCAAGCATTCTGTGCCATAGCTCGCAGAAGTGATGACCTGTACGGCCGAAGGCTCGCGCTGCCCGATGTTCGTTAGCCACTCCCGTGAGAATGGCTTCATCCACCAACGTAGAACACCACAGAGCCCGTTCGATCCGACGGTTCTGCTCCAGCACCACGTGGATGCCTCGGCCGGGATTTGGGCTACTTGCGCGTCTGTCAGCAGACCAACGCTGTGCTCCATCTCACTTAGCCAACGTGAAGGTCACACGTCGCGCCGGGCAGAAGATAGCCCACGATCTGGCGTTGCCCGTCCTTCAGCACTTTGTAGCGATAAGCCCACCGTCTAGCAGCAAGTTGACCACCGTGGGGCGCTCACCCTGCCGAACAAGTCGTCTCCGCGCTGGCGCGGTTCGGGATCGCCGACAGCCGGTCTAGGAGAGCGACGTCCTCATCGCTGAATTCAACAAACCGCGACAGCTTTCATTGTAAATGCGTTGGTCATGCCACTCCCGTCGAACAGCCATAAATAGGTCGTTCTTTGAGGCGCCCTTGATTTATGTTGGCATGGCTCGTTGGCACTTGGCTCTCCTGATGATCAAGCGGCGGCTCAGCATCTCAAGCTCGAAAACGCCGATAAAACGGCGTCGTTATGTCCGCTTTTTTCCACCGTATTGACGGACATTAGAGAACCGACGCCTAAGCCGACTCCCCTGCGCTCCTGATGGGGAAGATCAGTGCGCTTGCCGAATTACCTCCGCTTACCGATGAACAACTCTGCGGGATGATCGTCAGGGTGCGCCCACGTTTCGACCTCGGCGTCGTTCTCCTGATCGTGCGGTTCGTCGGTTACGTTGCCGCCGCCCGGATCGCCGACAGGGCAGCCGGCGCCGTTCCATGAAACGCTGATGGCCGAGGCCAAGTAATCCCCTCGTCCTCCGCGTTGGTGGCGTTCTCCAGGTCCGGATCGCCGTCCTGCTCGTCAGCCGCTCGATCGCCCGTTCCACAAACCGCTTGAGCATCGGCCGGGGAAGACTCGGGATCAAGGAGCGAGCGCGCGGCGAAGCGGGAGGGCCGGAGCCCTCCCGAAGTCGTGGGCATGGGTCGCCATCATGCCCTCCCGTTGGTCAGGAGGCGGCGGGCGTCCTTGCGAACGGTGCTGACCCGCTCGGCGTCCTCGGCGTCCGCTTCTTCCAGCATCCGCGCCAGCAGTTCGATCTTGAACAGCAGGCACTCATGATCGGGAGCATCGGTCGCGAGCACGGCTTCTTGCGCGGACGCCCGTTCGTCCACTGCTGCGTCAAAGCGCTTCTCCCACGCGCTGTGCTCGCGAAACGCCTCATCGCGGCGCGCACCACGTCTCGAAGTCGTCAACAACGCGGTAGGCGTCAGCTGTCGCCTGCTTTGCCTCTTCTTCCGGCGTCATGTGCCGCCCCTTGCAACCACGCGCTCGTTCACGATGCTCATGTGCGCGGCTCGGAAGTTACGTTCGCGGCTCACGCCGCAGCCCAGGTCGTAGCGGCGGAAGAACTCGTCTCGGCGGGGGCATGCTGCCTCCGCGGCGTCGTGAGCTGCCGAGGTGTGAGCGTCGATGCGCTCGTATTCCTCCTCGTGTTTTCAATCTAGCGACTGCCCTGTTCCAGGTGCTGCGGTCGGGCTGCGTCGCTGTCTTGGCGATCGAGGCCCCTGCGACGGGAACGGCTGCGGTCGCACCCGCGAGGCCAATACCGATCAGGGTTTGCCGGCGGCTGATGGTGTTCTGGCGGTCCATCACAGCACCGCCTTTCCAGCCAGCTCGGCGTCGGCAATGAGGCTGGCTGCGATGGGCGCGCTGCCCACGGCGAGCGCAATGAGGAAGGCTGCTAGAGCCCTCCAGTTCACGGTGGTATGGGGCTTGGTAGCCATGATCGTCTCCTCGAAAGACGGTGGTGGTCAGAGCCGGGAGCAAGGTGCCAGCCTTGCCTCGGCTCGTCTTTTCTGACATTAGAAAAGAACGATGTCAATTGATGATGTCAGAAAAAGGCGGGGGCGTCCTTGGATTGGCGCAACCCCTGTGACCGTCCGCCTCCCACCAGACCAACTTGCCCAGCTGGACCGTTGGATAAGTGCCCAAGGCGATCCTAAGCCTACACGCCCTGAAGCCATGCGCATGTTGCTGACCAGGGTCCTCGGCGAGCGGGGTTAAGCACGACTCGCCTGATTATTTAATTGCAATTTAATTGGGTTAGGTCATTCTGAAGAAATGCTCGTTCCAGGACGGAGTGAGTCGCAGGGGGAAAAGCAATGCGCATTTCGACGAGTCTAGCTCTCGTGTCGCTCGTGGCGACACAACCGGCCTGGGCGGCCCAATCGTACACGCCGGCTCCGGTAGCAGTCGCACCAGCCGCGCCGCAGGCCGTGATCTTGTCGGCACCGACTGAGTCGGTGCTTCGTTCGGGGACCGAGGTGCCGCTGATCATGGCGGAGAGCATCACTACTGGTGGCAAGAAGCTGCGCGTCGGACAACGCATTCGCCTGCAAGTCGCATCACCGGTTATGCTGGGTACTTCCGTCGTGATTCCAGCTGGCAGCATGGCTGAGGGCGAGATTACTGACGTTCGCAATAAAGGCATGTGGGGCAAGTCCGGCAGGATCGAAGCGCGTGTGCTTAATGTTCGGGTTGGGGATCGCTCAATCCGCCTCAGCGGAACGTTCGACGACAAGGGCGTGACCGGCACGGCGGCCGTTGTGGGTGCTGTGCTGCTTCTTCCCGTCGCCGGCTTTTTCATGACAGGCACAAGCGCGAACATCCCGGCTGGCTCGGGCGTCAAGGCTTTCCTGGACGAGGACCTGCGCATCGCATCGCGCTGACGTTCACAGGGGCGGCAGGGTTACCAGTCTTGCCGCCCTAGCTTTACAGCGTCTGCACCTGAGACGGGCCTGCGCGGCTCTCAGAGGCCCGCTGCCGCATAGCTTCACCATCGCCGGCCCATTGAGCGTCCTTGCCGCTCCGCATCCCCCGCACTCGATCTTCACGCTCGCCCCGAACCTTACCAGGTCGCCCGCGGTATCGATGTGCTTGGTGGACATGTCCCAAGCTTAGGCGAGTGAGAACGATTCGGGAACGCCGGATCGGGCTAACGGCACTAACGGCACTAACGGCACGGCTTCTGATCTTTAGCAGCTTTAGCAGCTTTAGCGGCTTGCGGCGGCCGCGTATAAGCGCCACCCCGTAGAGGAGCAGTCAGTGTTGGCCCTCAAGGAAAGCGCAGGATCAGCGGAGAGGCGGTTCTGAATGCCTGATGGGGTTATTAGGTGGGGTAACGATTCACCGTGGCGATTATTTTCCCTTAGGAGTTCGGCAGTCCTCGGCTCCACCATCCGCCCGATGAACCAGGTGGCGCCCGTCCCGTCGGCGCCTGAGTCGCTTCTCGACATCCCCACTCCAGCGCTGATCCTCGACCGTTCGCGGCTCGAGGCCAACGCCCGGCGGATGCGCGACAAGGTCGAGCGGCTCGGCGTCGCGCTTCGTCCCCACGTCAAGACATCGAAGTCGATCGACGTGCTGCGCGTTCTCGGCGGCGGAACGGCGCAGGTGCCGATCACCGTCTCGACGCTTGCCGAAGCGCGCTATTTCTTCGCCCATGGCGTGACCGACATCCTGTATGCGGTCGGGATCGCTCCGGTGAAGCTGCCCCAGGTCGCGGACCTGCTCGCCGCGGGCTGCACGCTGCGGGTAATCCTCGACACGCTGGATGCCGCAGAGGCGGTGCAGGCGTTCGGCCAGGCGAACCGGCTTTGTGTCGAAGCGCTGGTCGAGATCGACAGCGACGGCCGGCGGGCGGGAGTGTCGCCGGACGACGAGCTGCTCGTCGCCATCGGACGCGTTCTCTCTGCGGGCGCCGGCGCGCGGCTCGCTGGAGTGATGACTCACGCCGGCGGCTCCTACGGCTGCCGCAGCCTTGAGGAGATGGAGGCGGTCGCCGAGCGCGAGCGGTCGATGACCGTGCGGGCGGCCGAGCGGCTGCGGGCGGCGGGCTTTGCCTGTCCGATCGTCAGCGTTGGGTCGACACCCACGGTCCACTTTGCCCGAAGCATGGAGGGTGTCAGCGAAGCGCGCGCAGGAGTCTATGCGTTCGGCGACCTCGTCCAGGCGCAGCTCGGCACCTGCGCAATCGACGACATTGCGATCGGCGTGCTTGCAAGCGTGATCGGCCATAATCCCGCACATGGCCGAGTGGTTGTGGACGCTGGCTTCCTTGCGCTGAGCCGCGACCGCGGCACCGCAGACATGCCGCTCGACTGGAACTATGGCGCGGTGTGCGACGGGCAGACCGGCGAGCTCATCGACGGCGTGACGGTGGAGTCCACCAACCAGGAGCATGGGATCGTGACCGCGCGCTCGGGCGGAATCGACTTCGAGCGCTTCCCGGTCGGCAGCCGGGTGCGGATCCTGCCCAACCACAGCTGCGCGACAGCGGCGGCGCATGACCGATACTGGGTCACCGACGGACAGGAACGCGTCACGGGCGTGTGGGACCGCGTCAACGGCTGGTGAAGCCGGGGGGCGGCTGGGCGGCCCGCCTCAATCGACAACCGGCGGTTTGCGCGGGACTAGCGGGGGAACGCTCGCGTCTCAGGCCCATTGATAGCCTGGAGTGCGGGCGGCCCCTCTCGCCTCCCGACGGGCCGAAGCCGTCTGCGCTGCTTTCCAGCAAAGGGGCAAAGGAGGACTTCATGCCTCATCATGACCGGCATCGTGACGAACTCAGGACCCGGGACCGCTCGGACATGACCGACCGCGGATCGGACAAGTTCGAGGATCGTGACCGCGGTGCGTTCTTTGAGCGCGACCGTGGGGAACGCGGCGACCGCTCCGAGCGGGGGTTCGGCCCCGACGACGATCGCTCGGAAATCCCGCGCGACGAGACCGAGCGGCTGATCGCCTCGAACAAGGTCGAGGGCACGCCCGTCTTCGACCGCCACGGCGAGCGGCTCGGCGCGATCCACAATTTCATGGTCGACAAGTTTCGTGGCCAGGTGCTCTACGCAGTGCTTCGCCACAGCAGCGGGTTCCTGGGCCTCGACGACCGCTTTTACCCGCTCGACTGGGACCAGCTGACCTATGATACGCGCCTCGGCGGCTATCACATCGACTTGACCGAGGATCAGCTCAAGAACCGCGGCAGCTGGGATCGCAACCAGCGCTGGCAGGGCCGTGGCTCGATGGAGCGCGGGAGTGCCGGGCGCGACGGCGACTTCGAGCGCGGGCGCTCCGGGGGCGACCGCGAAAGGACGCGCGACCGCTGGTAGGCGTTCGGGCAAAAGAAAAGCGGCGGCGCCTTTCGACGCCGCCGCCCTTCTTCTTGAAGCGAAAACCGTTAGGCGTTCGCGGACGACAGCTCCGTGCCGACCTTGTTGAAGGTCGTCTCGAGCTGGCCGCCGACGTTCGACAGAGCGGCAATCGCGGCAACGGCGATGAGAGCGGCAATCAGGCCGTACTCGATGGCGGTCGCGCCTTCCTCGTTCTTGATCAGCTTCAGAAACTTGGCCATGTCTGGTCTCCTATTCCCTTTGAACCGGGAGTGTTCAGTCCCAACTCACCTGCGCTGTCCCGCCCAGGTTGATTGGAGGAATAGGGGCTGAGGGGTTGAGAAAGTTTTAAAGGCCCGGGTTTCCAAACGTTAAACTTCAGCGCGCATCGCCGAGCAGTTCTTCGAGATGCTTGAACAGCTCGCGCAGTGGGCGCGAGCGCTCGCTCCATTCCGGCGGGATGGGGCTCTGCGGCTCGCGCGGCTCCTCGCGGCGCCGGGGCACCCGGAAATCGCGCGGCAGCGGCGGCTGGCGCGCCCGTCGATCTTGAGCGCGGGCGCCATGAAGCTGCGCCAGATGTCGGCCGCCACCGTGCCTCCGCTGACCTTCGAGCCCAGCGGCTTGTCGTCGTCGCGGCCGACCCACACGCCCACCACAATGTTGCCGGCAAAGCCGATGAACAAAGCGTCGCGGTTGCCTTGGCTCGTGCCCGTCTTGCCGAAGGTCGGCACGGAAAGCGCGGCGCGGCGGCCGGTGCCCTCGTTCGTTGCCGCCCACAGCAGGTCGAGCATCGGCGCCTGGTCGCGCCGCAGATCGAGCCGCCCGCGCGCCTCGAGCAAGGTCGCCAGACCGCGGCGGTCCTCCTCCTGCGGAAGACCGCGCGGCTGCACCGGATAGCCGGCGCCCAAGACCGCCGCAAAAGCGGAGGTGAGCTCGAGCAGGCTCACGCCGGCGGTGCCGAGCGCGACGCTCGGGTGATTCTCGAGCCTGCTCGAAATGCCGAGTTCGCGCGCCGCGCGCAGCACATTGTTGCGGCCGACCTGTTCGGACAATCGCACGCTCGCGGCATTGCTCGATCGGGCGAAGGCTTCGCGAAGGGTGATCGGGCCGCGATAGACTCGGTCGTTGTTGGCCGGAGTCCAGCCGTCGATGGTGATCGGCTTGTCATCGATCATGCTGTCGGGGGTCCAGCCCGCACGAAGCGCGGCGAGATAGACGAACAGCTTGAATGCGGAGCCTGGCTGGCGGCGCGCCTGTGTCGCCCGGTTGAACGGGCTCTGCTTGTAGCTTCGGCCGCCAATCATCGCGACCACTCGGCCGTCGGGGCGCATCGCAACCAGTGCTGCCTGAGCATCGCCGAGCCGCGCTCCCGAGACCGCGCGCACCGCGAGCCGCTGGAGATCGGCGTCGAGCGTGGTGCGCACCTTCACCTCGCCGAAGTCCGCCTCGAATGCCCGGCTCGCGGCGGGCGCCACCCAGTCGGCGAAATAGGTGCCGGTTGGGAGGCGCGAGCTCCGGCGCACCGGGCGCGCGGGACTGGCCGCCGTTGCCCGGGTTCGAGTGATCGCCCCGGTGTCGGCCATCGCATCGAGCACCAGGCGGGCGCGGTCGCGTGCGCCGTCGAGGTTGCGAGTCGGGGCGAGCCGCGAAGGCGCCTGGACGACGCCCGCGAGCATCGCCGCCTGCGCAAGCGACAGATCCTCGGGCGAACGGTCGAAATAATGCCGTGCAGCGGCGCGAAGGCCATAGACTCCGTCGCCGAAATAGACGCTCGACAGATAGCGCGAGAGGATCTCCTCCTTGGTCAGCCAGCCTTCGAGCCAGAAGGCGATGATCACCTCCTGCGCCTTGCGCTTGAGGCTTCGGTCGGACGAGAGGAAGCTGGTCTTGGCGAGCTGCTGGGTGATGGTGCTTCCGCCCTGGCGAACGCCGCCGGCCCGCATGTTGGTCACCACGGCGCGGCCTATGCCGCGCGGGTCGATGCCCCAGTGGCGGTAGAAGCGCCGGTCCTCGATCGCCACGAACGCAGCCGAGGTCAGCGGGTCGAGCTTGCCAACCTCGACCGGTTCCTCCTTGATCGCGCCGCGCCGGGCGATCGGCCGCCCTTCGGCCGACAGGATCAGGAGCGCCGGGTCGTCGAGCGGCTCGAGCGCGCGCGACAAGGGCGCAGTGACGATCAGCCAGATCAGGGTGACGAGCAGCAGGCCGGAGATCGCGTAGAGCACCAGCGGCCAGCGGCGGCGGCGCTTGGGCTGTTCCTCGGGCGGGAGCTGCTCGGCTTCGAGCTCGGGTGGCGGCTCGAGCGGGGCGAAAGGGTCGGGCAGCTCCTCGACGTTGGCGCCGCCGCGGCTCCAGATTCCGTCGCTGTCCACCCTGTCCATCGTCGGACTCGAACCCCTAAGTGCTTTAGTCCAGTAAAACACTCCCCCTGATATATCCAGAGATTTGCTGAACCGGAGCTTGCGGCTAGACACCGGTAATGCCCGCCCCGCGCCTCCGCCGCTCGCTCCGTGCGGCATTGATGCTCCTGCTCGCCTGGTCGGCGGCGGGCTGCGACGGGCCGCAGGAGGGCACAACGCGCGTGACGGTGATCGGCGAAGCGCCGAAGATCGTCGACCCCGCCGCCGCCGCCCCGCTCTCACCGCCTGAGGCCCTGCTCCTCGGCAATGTGGCGCAAGGGCTGGTGCGGTTCGACGCGCGCGGCCGGATCGAGGCGGGGCTCGCCGAACGCTGGACGGTCAGCGACGATGGCCTCAGCTACATCTTCCGGCTGCAGTCGGGCGAGTGGCGCGAGGGACGCAGGATCACTGCGCACCAGGTCGCGCGGCTGCTGCGGCGTCAGTTCGCTGCGCGCAGCAAGGGCCCGCTCGCCGACACGCTCGGGGCCATCGACGAGGTGGTTGCGATGACCGACCGGGTGCTCGAGGTCCGCCTTCACGCGCCCCGGCCCAACCTGCTTACCCTGCTCGCCCAGCCGGAGTTCGCGATCAGCTTCGAGGGCCAGGGCACCGGCCCGTTCCGAATCCTTGACGACGAGCCCAAGGACGGCGCCCTTGAACTCGAGCGCACGCTGACCAGCCCCGAGGGCGAGGAGTCGCTCCAGGAAGAGGTCGAGCTTCGCGCAGCGGCCGCGCCCCGCGCGGTGCAGGCCTTCGTCCAGGGCAAGACCGACCTGGTGCTCGGCGGCACTTTTGCCGATCTCCCCTATGCGCGCACGCCGGACCTGCCGAGCGGCGCTCTGCGCTTCGACCCGGCGAGCGGACTGTTCGGGCTGGTGCCCGCGCGCTCGGGCGGGCCGCTCGACAATATCGAGCTGCGCCGGCTGCTGAGCCGGGCGCTCGATCGCCAGGCGCTGATCGACGCGCTCGGAATCCCGGGCCTGCTGCCTCGCGCGACCGTGCTCGAGCCCGGCCTCGACGGCATCGCCGACCCGGCTCCTCCAGACTGGCTGGCGGTGCCGATGGAGCAGCGCAGGCCTCAGCTCACGGCCGAGGCCGCCGCCATGTTCGGCGGAATCGAGCGGCCGACCCTGCGCATCGCACTGCCCGACGCGCCGGGCGCACACCTGCTCCTCAGCCGCATCGCCGCCGATTGGGGCCGGCTCGGGATCAAGGTCGAGGCTTCGGGGCCCGGAAAGCCGGCCGATCTCGAACTGATCGACGCGGTTGCGCCGTCGAGCTCGCCCGCCTGGTTTCTGCGCCCTTTCCGCTGCGGCGAGGTGCCGGTGTGCGACGACCAGGTCGGCGAGCTGCTCGAAGGCGCGCGCACCGCGACCGTGCCGGGGCAGCGCTACATGATGCTTGCCCAGGCGGCCGGGCGAATCGACGAGCAGCAGCTGTTCCTGCCGATCGCGGCTCCGATCCGCTGGTCGCTCGTTTCCGACCGCGTGCCGGGCTTTGCAGTCAACCGAGTCGCGCGCCACACACTTACCGGCCTGACCGAGCGGCTGATGCGCGAGAGGAGCGAATGAACGAGCCGCCGCCACCGCCGCCACCGCCGCCACCGCCGCCGCCGCACGCGCGGCTTGCGAGCGATCCAGCGGCGGTGCGCAGGCGCGTCGAGGCGCTCGAGCGGGTGCTTGAGCGGATGATCGTGATTCCCGGCATCAACCGGCCGGTCGGGCTCGACGTGATCCTCGACCTCGTGCCGTTCGCGGGGAGCACCGCGGGCGCGCTGCTCGGCGGCTATATGGCGTGGGAGGCGCGCAACCTCGGCATGTCCAAGTGGCAGCTCGCGCGCATGGGCGGGAATGTCGGCGTCGACTGGCTGTTCGGCCTGATCCCGTGGGTCGGAGCGATCCCCGACTTCTTCTTCCGATCGAACAGCCGCAACCTGCGGATCATCAAGCGCCACCTCGACAAGCATCACCCGGCCGGCGCGACACTGGAGGTCGAGGCGAAGGAGAGCCGCTGATGATGGCTCGAAGGCTGCTCGAGCAGGTGCTTGCCTTAGTCGCGGCTGGGCTTGCGGCAGCAGCTCCCGCGCCGGCCGAGGACGCGCCGCGGGTGGACGTCATCCGCAACGTGCATGTGGTCGATGTCGACAGGGGCCTCGTCACCCGCGATCAGACCATCCTCATCCCCGAGGGGAAAATCAGGCATGTCGGCGCGGCCCGCAGCGAGCCGATCCCTCCCCGAGCGAAGATCCTCGATGGAGCCGGCGGATTCCTGATCCCGGGCCTGATCGACACCCATGTCCATCATCGACCATCTGGTAGCCTATGACGCCGAGCATGTCGGTGCTGCCAAGCGGCTGGGGCTGCTGCCCAAGGACGCATCGCAATGGCGGGAGGGCCTGCCGACCTATCGCGGCGCCGACCTCGAGCTTTACCGCCGGGCATACCCCAACATGGAGCGCTTCGTGCGCAAGTTTGCGCAAGCCGGTGGAACCGTGCTTGCGGGTACTGACTGCGCGCCCTTCTGCAGCGTGGTCCAGGATGAGCTCGTGCTGCTGGTGCGGGCCGGCCTGACCCCGCACCGGGCGCTGCGTGCAGCGACGATCGACGCGGCTCGAGTCCTGCGCAGGCCCGATGTCGGGCAGGTGAAGGTCGGGTCGCGTGCCGACCTGGTGCTGCTGCGCGGCAATCCGCTCGACGACATCCGCCAGACCCAAAAGATCGCGGCAGTGCTCCTGGGCGGATCGCTCGTTCGGCAGGATCGAGGGGCAGCCGAGTAAGGCCGGCCATGCGCGTGTTGCGGGGGGCCGATTTGCCTTTAGGGTTGCGAGCATGACCAGGACCCTGCTCGCTGCGCTGCTGCTCGCCACGGCAGCCCTCGCCTCGCCCCGCCCTCGCGCAGACCAGCCCGCCGCCCGCACCCGCGACCGCCGCCGACCAGCGCCTGAGGGCGATCTACGAGGCCTATGCCGACTGGGCGCAGAAGGAATTCGGCTATTTCCCAGGACGAGAAGGGCGAGAACGAGGCGGCCGCCTATCTGGCGAGGGTCGACCTCGGCGACGCAGCTGCAGCGGGCGAGCATTACCGCGACGTGCTTGCGCAGGTGCGGGCGATTCCGCTGGCCGGAGCTGTCGCCCGCGGAGCGCGACAATGCCGCGGTGCTCACCACCATGCTCGAAGAGGATCTCCGACGCTCGCTTTCGCGAATGGGAAATGCCGGTCAATTCGGACAGCAACTTCTGGACCTATCACGACGAGCGCGACCGCTGCTCGAGGATGCCGACTACCGCCGCTACATCGCGAGGATGCGCGACCTGCCGCGCTTTTTCGACGAGCAGATCGCCAACATGCGCGCGGGGCTGGCGCGCGGCTTCGCCTCCGGCCGCGACCATCCAGGGCGCGAGGATCGATCTCGGCGTTCGTCCGAGCCCGTGAAGAACGCCTTTTACTCCGCGTTCAAGTCGATGCCGGGCAACATCGGCGCCGCCGACAGCCGCGCTTCGCGCCGAGGCGCGCGGCGATCGAGCAGGCGGTCGTCCCCGCTTATCGCGAGCTGCTCGATTTCTGGCGCACCGCCTATGTGCCCGGTGCGCGCAAGACCATTTCCGCGCGCGACCTGCCCGACGGCGACCCCTACTACCGCTCGGAGATCCGCGAGTTCACGACGCTCGGCCTGAGCCCGGAGGAAATCCGCCGATCGGGCTCGGCGAAGTCGCGCGGATCAATGCCGAGATGCGCGCGACGATGCGCGAAAGCGGCTTTACGGCAAGCTTCGAGGAATTCCTGAAGTTCCTTCGCACCGACCCACAATTCTACGCGAAGACGCGAATTGCTCGGCGTGTCGGCCTATGTCGCCAAGCGCGTGGACGGCAAGCTCGACGAGTTCTTCGAGCTTCTGCCGCGCCGCCGGTTCACTCTGATCCCGGTGCCGAGGCGCTCGCGCCCTTCTACACCGCGGGCCGCGGCGGGCTCGAAAGCTGCCAGATGAACACGTACAATCTGCCCGCGCGGCCGCTGTACAACATCCCCGCGCTGACCCTTCACGAATGCGCGCCCGGGCACAGCTTCCAGGCCGCGCTGGCCGCCGAGGGCAAGGCGCTGCCGCGCTTCCGCCGCAACCTCTATTTCTCGGGCTATGGCGAGGGTGGGGCCTGTACAGCGAGTGGCTCGGCCATCCGATGGGGATCTACCGCACGCCCTACGAGAAGTTCGGGCAGCAGAGCTACGAGATGTGGCGTGCGGCGCGGCTGGTGATCGACACCGGGCTCCACCGTTACGGCTGGTCGCGCAGACAAGCGATCGACTATCTCGCCTCGCACACGGCGCTGTCGAGCCACGAGGTCGAGACGGAAGTCGACCGCTACATCAGCTGGCCTGGCCAGGCCTTGTCGTACAAGCTCGGCGAGCTCACCATCCGGCGACTGCGCGGCGAGGCGGAAAAGGCGCTTGGGCCGCTTCGACCAGCGCAAGTTCCACGACATGATCCTTGCGCTGGGCTCGGTGCCGCTGCCGGTTCTCGAGGCGCGCGTGCGCGAGTTCATCGCGGCGAGCAGGCGCGGTGCCGCCGCTGGAGCCGCCGGCAGCTGTTCGCGCCGATCTTGGGCCGGCCCACGTCGCCCTGCCCCACGGTTCGTCCCGCCATCTCGAGCATGCGTTCGAGGGGACGCGCGCGCGGTCGATGATTTCGGGGCTAAGCTCGATGCGGGGCTGGAGGTCGCGCAAGCTCACGTAGAGCTTCTCGAGCGTGTTGAGCGCCATGTACGGGCACATGTTGCAGTTGCAGTTCCCGTCGCCGCCGGGAACTTGATGAAGGTCTTGTGCGGCGCGGCCTTTTCCATCTGGTGGATGATGTGCGGCTCGGTCGCGACCAGGATGGTGTCGGCGGGCGAAGTGAGCGCGAAGTCGAGGATGGCCTTGGTCGAGCCGACGAGGTCGGCATGGTCGACGATGTGCGGCGGGCATTCGGGGTGCGCGGCGACGGGGCGCCGGGGTGCTCGCCTTTGAGCTTCAGAAGCTCGGTCTCGCTGAACGCCTGGTGGACGATGCACACCCCCGGCCACAGCAGCATGTCGCGGCCGGTCTTGCGCGCAAGATAGCCGCCCAGGTGGCGGTCGGGGCCGAAGATGATCTTCTGGTCCTTCGGGATCTGCTTGAGGATCACGTCGGCCGACGAGCTGGTGACGATGATGTCGCTCAGCGCTTTCACCGCGGCCGAGCAGTTGATGTAGGTGAGCGCGATATGGTCGGGGTGCGCCTCGCGGAACGCCTTGAACTGGTCGGGCGGGCATGAGTCCTCGAGGCTGCAGCCGGCGTCCATGTCGGGCAGGATCACGGTCTTTTCAGGGGACAGGATCTTGGCCGTCTCGGCCATGAAGCGCACGCCGCAAAAGGCGATCACCTCGGCGTCGGTCGCCGCCGCCTTGCGCGACAGGTCGAGGCTGTCGCCGACGAAATCCGCGAGGTCCTGGATTTCGGGCTTCTGATAATAATGCGCGAGGATCACGGCGTTTCGCTCGCGTTTCAGGCGCTCGATCTCGCCGAGGAGGTCGAGGCCCCTCAAGGCTGGAGTCCTGGACGGTCATCTCTGCCCTTCAGCAGCGCGCCTCCTGCGCGCCTGTTCGATCGCCTCATTATATGGGGTCGACCGGTCGAGATAGGAAGGATCGGCCTCGGCACCCTCGCCGGGGAAGCGGGCGACGACCTTGACGTCCTCGAACCCCGCGGCCTTCAATGGAAGGGAAAAGCTGCGCTCGATCGCCTGGCGCGCCGAGTTGCGGGCGAGGCGCATCGGCACTTCGGCCTGCGCCTGCTTCCTCAAGTCGGCGACCGCGGCGGCGCGGTTCGCCTCGTTGAGCCGCTGCTCGCCCCCGAAGATCGTCGTCAGAACGCGCCCGTTGCCATATTCGCGCGCCGCCGCAAGGTCGACTTCGGGCCCGGCGATCTCGATCTCGGGCATGCGAACGCTGAGCGTCTGGCTGCCGGCGTCCCAGCGCACGTCGCGCTCCGTGAGCTTCGACAGGTCGACTTCGTAGCGGACGTTGCCGGGCAGGATCAGGGTGCGCTCGGCCGAGAGTCCAGCGGCTCTGGCGCGAGCTCGTCACCGACACGTAGCGCGCGACGAAGGTGACCAGCCGGTTTTGCGCGCGCATCGATTCGAGGCTCGAGCTGGCGATGGTCTTGGGATCGGGACCGGCACCGAAGATGCGGTCGGCGATTCCGTAGGTGATGCCGAGCAGCGCGCCGAGGATCAGCGCTACGGCAATCGCGGCGAGCGCGAGCGGCTTGTTCAGGCGGCTTTGGACCATGTCTCTCCGTCCGTGAAAACGAGCCCGCGGCGTTCGAGGTCCAGCAAATGGGCGAGCACCGAGCCGCCGGCCGCCGCAACCAGGCGCGGGTCGAGCCCAGGTAGGCCTCGGCGACGATGTCCGGAATGCCGCGCGGCTTCTCGCCGACGAGGCGCAGGATCTGCGCCTCGCGCTGGAGCCGGTGGCCGATCAGCGAGCGCACATATTGCTTCGGCCTGGTCACCGGCGGACCGTGGGCGGGGAAATAGATTCGGTCGTCGCGCTGCCGCAGCTTGTCGAGGCTCGCCATATATTGCGCCATGTCGCCGTCCGGCGGCACGACGACGGTCGTCGACCAGCCCATCACATGGTCGCCGGTGAACAAAGCGTCGCCATAAGCTCAGCAAAGGTGGTTGGACGTATGGCCGGGGGTCGCGACGACGGTGATGGGGCGGCCGTTCACCTCGATTGCCTCGCCGTCCTCGAGAACGCGATCGGGCGTATAGTCGGCGTCGAACGCGGCGTCGGCGCGCGGGCCGACCGCTTCGAGGGACAGCGGTGCGCAGCCGATGATCGGAGCACCGGTCGCTTGCGCCAGCGGCCGAGCCGCCGGGCTGTGGTCGCGGTGGGTGTGGGTGCACAGGATCGCCGCCATCCGCCGGCCGGCTATCGCAGCGAGGATCACATCCACGTGGTCGGGCAGGTCGGGGCCCGGATCGATCACCGCCACTTCTTTTGTCCCCAGTAGATAGGTCTGCGTGCCGGTATGGGTGAAGGCCGTCGGGTTCGGCGCGAGCAGCCGGGCAATCCCGGGCTCAACCTGCTCGAGCATTGCATAGGGCGCGTCCACGCGGCCCTGTTGCACGACTGCGCCGCCTTGCGAAGTGCTCAGGCCTTGGCCAGCGCGCCCTTGACGCCCGAGGCGGGAAGCAGGCGGCGCTCCGCCGCCCGGGCGAGCGCGGCCGGGTACACACGGCCGAACAGAGCGTCCATGCTGTGCTGCCAGCTGTACTGACGCGCGTGCTCCTGCGCGATCTGGGCCATCCGCACGCGGTCGGAGCGCCACACCGCAAGGATGTTCCGAGCCATGGCTTCAGCGTCGTCCACCGGCCCGAGGCGGCCGATGTCGTCCGTCACCCGGTCGATCATCGCCCCGCCGGCGACGCCGACGACCGGAAGCCCCGAGGCCTGCGCCTCGACGATCGACACTCCGAACGTCTCGAACGCCATTGCCGACACGTAGATGTCCGAGCTCGCCAGCCAGCGCGCGAGCTCCTGCCGGTCGCGCACGAAGCCCGGAGTGATGATTCGCGGATCGCCAAGCGCTGCAACCTCGTCGCCGATCGGGCCTGCGCCGAGCAGCACCAGCCGTGCGCCAAGCTCTTCAGGCAGGCGGCGGAACGCGTCGGCGACGATGTGCGGCTTCTTCTCGATGTCGAGCCGCCCGACGTAGATCAGCAGCGGCTGGTCGTCAGTGAGGCCGAGCGAGCGGCGCAGCCGCGGATCGCGCCGCCCGGGACCGAAGTCGCCAAGCTCGACGCCAAGCGGCACGACGTCCACATTCTCGACGCCGTAGGCGCGAAGCTTGGTGCGCCCGCCATTCTCGCTGAGCGCGAACACCGCGTCGAACCGCCGGTAGAGCGTCCCCGCATAGCGGTAGCCGAGCCGTCCCACTGCGCCCGCAAGCGTCGAACCGAGCACCTTCGAGACCGGGCGCTCGACGTAAACGGTCGGAAAATCGGTCATGTAGGCCGCGACGAGCGCAACGCCGGGATTGCGCCTGGCGTGGCCGATCGCTGCCCAGGGCAGATTATAGCTGTCCTGGCACTCGATGATGTCGGGCGAGTAAAGCTCGAGGATTCGCCGAACCGCGCGGTTGCGCAGCATCAGCCGGTAATGCGGGCTCGCCGGCACCCGCGGCGAGCGGATCGTCACCGTGATCGCTTTGCCCTCCTCGGTTACTTTGTCCTCGGGGCCCGGCACGATCAGCAGGTGGCGGTGCGGCGTGCTGTCGAGGATGTGGCGGCGCTTGTGGCGCAGATAGGTGCCGACGCCCCCACCCACGTCCGACCAGCTCTGGGTGAGGTCGCAGATCAGCCGCTCGGGCGCGAGCGGGCTGGCCAAATCAGGATCGTCGCGGCCCATCAGCCGACCCAACCCGGCAGCAGCAGCAAAGTGCCACCAGGCGAGGACGCGCGGCCAAACTGTCGGACGGATTTACACATCGGCTCGGTCGCTTTGCTGCCTTCTGGGGAAAAACCGCGGAAATCTGCCATTCCTGCGAACTGGCACGGCCGTTGCAGTATAGATGGGGTCCACTTGGTCCCACACCAACTGAAAGGGACGGTGCGAGGCGGTTTCTGGTCCCCCTCCACCGTCCCTTTTTGTTTGCTCAGCTCGCCTGTGTGCCGACGAGCTGCTGAAGCTCGCCTGACTGGAACATCTCCATCATGATGTCGGAGCCGCCGACGAACTCGCCCTTGACGTAGAGCTGCGGGATGGTCGGCCAGTCGGAATAGGCCTTGATGCCCTGGCGCACCTCGGGGTCCTGGAGCACGTCGACGGTCTCGAACGGCACTCCCAGATGATCGAGGATGCTCACCGCGCGGCTCGAAAAGCCGCACTGCGGAAACAGCGGCGTGCCCTTCATGAACAGCACCACGTCATTGGCCTTAACGATATCGTCGATGCGGCCTGCTGCATCGCTCATGTCTCATCTCCTGGTGCTGCAGTCTCAAGCTGCAGCGCGTGCAATTCCTGTCCCATTCGGCCCCCGAGCGCGCGATAAACCATCTGGTGCTGCCTGACCCGGCTCATTCCGGCGAAGCTCACGCTGACGACTCGCGCGGCATAATGGTCGCCGTCGCCGGCAAGGTCGCGGATCGTCACCTCGGCATCCGGCAGTTCGTCGCGGATCAGCCGCTCGATCTCGCTTGCCGCCATCGGCATTGCCTAGGACCCGCCGCCCAGCGCTTCCATCAGCTGGCGCTTGGCCTCGACCGACTTGTGGTCGAGCGTCTGGCGGATCTCGGCCTCGCTCGTGTCGACGCCCGCGGCGGTGAGGTCGCCGAGCACCTTGCGGATCACGTCGCCGTCGCCCGCCTCCTCGAAGTCCGCGCGGACCACGTCCTTGGCGTAGGACTGGGTCTCGGCCTCCGACAGGCCCATCTTGCCCGCCGCCCATTCGCCCAGGAGCCGGTTGCGGCGGGCGAGCACTCGAAACTTCATCTCCTCGTCGTGCGCGAACTTGGTCTCGAACGCGCGCTCGCGGTCATCGAACTGGGTCATGAACTGCCTTCCTCGTACCGGGCTTGCAGATAAGGCGGCGGGGGCCGCGACGCAACGCGCCCGCCGCCCCGCTCGATCCTGCCCGGCATTGCTCCATAGCGGCGCGGCTTGTTCGGCACCATGCGCGAAGGGCAGCGTAGAATCGCGAAGCTACGGCGACTGGTCGCCGTCGGGGTGGAGAGTGGCGGACATGGCGCGGATCCTGCTGGCCGACGACCCCTTCATCGGCGACATCGTGCGGGCCACGCTGTCGAGCCACGGCCATCTCGTCGGGGTCGTCACGAGCGGCGAGGACGCGCTGCGCGTCGTCGAGATCAAGCGGCCCGACCTCGTCATCCTCGATTGCGCGATGCCGGGCATAGGCGGGATCGACGCGCTTCGGCGACTCCGCGCATCGGCAGCCGGGTTCGGCACGCCGGTGCTGATGCTGACGGCCCGAAGCGGCCCTCGCGACGAGGAGATCGCGGTGCGCGCCGGCGCCAACGACTATCTGCGCAAGCCGTTCGATCCGACCGAGCTGATCGTCGTCGTCGAGCGGCTGCTCAGGAAGAGCGCCGGGCGACCCGTTCGGGCCTAGCCTCGCCGATCAGGTACACATCGCCTGCAGCCCTGCGGAAGGCCTCGAGCGTGAGTTCGATGCCGTCCGCGTCCCGGCAGGCGTGCTCGAGGCGCGCTGCGCGGTCCGACAGCCGCTGAAGGCCCAGCATGCCGGCCTGCGAGACGATCTTGTGCGCGCGCGCTTCAAGCAGCTGGCAGTCGTCTTGTGAAGTTGCTCCGGCAAGCTCTTCAACCGCCGCCGCGAGCAAGTCGACGTGAGTGGCGAGCGCGGCCGGCGGCATGACTTCGGCCACCCTGGCGAAGGTCGCCGCGTCGAACGGGAGTTGGCGGATCGGCGGGGTCGTCGGGCGGACCGCGCCCAGGGCATGAACGCACCCGATCCCAGTCGACCGGCTTCATCAGCACGTCGTTCATCCCGGCCTCCCGGCACTTCTGCTGCTCGGGCGCCATCACGTTGGCGGTGAGCGCGATGATCGGCATGTCGCATTTGGGCGGCGGGAACTTGCGGATCAGCCGAGTCGCCTCGATCCCGTCCATCACCGGCATGTGGACGTCCATGAATACCAGGTCGAAGTCGGATGCGCGGACCAGCCTCACCGCCTCTCGGCCGTTTTCCGCGACCACCACCTCGTGGCCGTCGCGTTCGAGCATCGAGCGGATGATCTCGCGGTTGAGCTCGACGTCCTCGACGAGAAGGATCCGGCGCGGCTCGGGCTCGTGCGCGGCCCAGCCGCCGCTGGGCGCGACTCAGATCGCCTCGCCAGCGCCCAGCGTCACTTCGAACCAGAAGCAGCTGCCCCCGCCCGGCTCGCTCACAAGGCCGATGCGGCCGCCCATCGCGGTGACCAGCCGCTTGCTGATCGCAAGTCCCAGGCCGCTTCCGCCGAAGCGGCGGCTGGTCGAATTGTCTCCCTGGGTGAATGAGTCGAAAATCTCCGTCTGCTTGTCGGCCGCAATGCCGATGCCGGTATCTTCCACTTCGAAGCGTACGCGGTGCCTGCCGTCGCCGACCGGCTGGTGGCTGGCGCGGACGGTGACTCGCCCCTCGGGCGTGAACTTGATCGCGTTGCCGGCGAGGTTGAGCAGCACCTGGCGCAGGCGCGTCGGGTCGCCGCACACGACCGGCGGGCTGTGCTCCGACAGCTCGAAGCCAAGAGTGATGCCGCGATCCTTCGCCAGCGGCTGAAGCAGCGACTGCAGCTGCTCGAACAAGGCGGGCAGCGAGAAGTCGACCGTCTCGAGCTCGATCCGGCCGGTCTCGATGCGCGAGAAATCGAGCACGTCGTTGATGATGTTGAGCAGGTGCCGGCCGACGCGCGGATGCTCTGAAGATAGGACCGCTGCCTCGGCGTCGGATTTTCGGCTTCCAGCAAATCGACGATCCCGAGCACGCCCGTCATCGGCGTGCGGATCTCGTGGCTCATCGCCGCGAGGAACTCGCTGCGGGCATCGGCGACCCGCGCAAGCTCGGCGGAAAGCTCCCGCTGCGCCTTCAGGACCACCGCCAGCGGGAGGCTCGAGAGAGCAAGAGCCGCAACATAGATCT
>JAUJOV010000017.1:34416-68293 GCA_030447545.1 Sphingomicrobium sp.
TCATCATCGCAATCGCGCCGCTGCCGCTGAGCGTTTGCCACAGGCCGACCGCCAGCAGCACCGCAGTCGCGACCGTCAGGCCGGCAAAACCGCTGCTCCAGACGAGCAGAAGCACTGCAGGAAGAAGCACGAACAAGGTCGCGGCAAAGGTCGAGCTGAACGCCGCCGCGGCAAGCACGATCAGCACCAATGCGAGCAGCGCCGTGCGGCGAACCTCGGCCCAATCCGGCCGCGGGCGGAGCTCGGGCGTTCGCCAGATCAGCAGCACAGGGCAGATGACCAGCAGTCCGAGCGCGGTGGCCGCGTACCACACGATCCAATTTTGCACGAAGTCGAGACCGTCCGCCCACCACAGGACCCCCGCACCCCAGGCGGCGGTGGCCGCCGGGACCAGCAGGCAGATTGCAATGAAGCGCGAAAGGCCGCTGACGCTCGACAGTAGCGCGGTCGGGCCGCCCAGCCGCCGGATCAGCCAGACCGCGGCCAGCGTTTTAGCCGCGTCCGCGAGCGACAGCAGCCACGCGGCCCCGCTCCCGAACAGCGAGACGGCGAGTCCGGAAGCGAACCAAACGGCTGCCGTGAACAGCGGCCACAAGCGGCGCGGCTCGTCCACCATCCATGCGACGGCGATCGCGGTGCCGAACCAGATCGGGGTATTGGTTCCGAAGTTCGCGATCGAAACGCCGGCAACGGCAAAATAGACGCAGGCAAGCGCGGCGGCGGAGGCGATGCCGCGGATCTGTCGAGGAGAGGCAGCAAGAGTCGCGGCGCGCATCAACGACGTCTCCTTTGCGGAACATGCTTAACGCGATCGCGCGCGCTTTGACCGGGTAGGTCCGCAATGGACCCGATTTAGTGGCGCGCTAGCGCTCGCGCCCCTTCTGGGCGGCGACCACTTGCTCGGCCGTCATGCCGTCGAACGTCACGCGCGCAAGCGTCTCGGGGTCGGCGGCGTGGCGGCGCCCGCCGACCGTGCGGATCGCGCGGTCGAACACGAGCCGGTCGGCATCGGGGATTTCACGCCGCGCCTCGGCGACGGTGCGCTCGAAGCTTTCCGCAGAGGAGCCGTCGATCACCGTCGGCTCACGCTCGGCGCAGGCGGCGGCGAGCAGCGCCAAAGCGCAAGCGACGAGCGAGCGCATCTAGTCCACGTAGTGCGCTGTCGTCTTCTCGCGCACTTCGTCGCGCGAAACTCCTGGCGCGAGCTCGATCAGCCTGAACGGACTGTCGTGATTCTCGCGCTGGAACACGCACATGTCGGTGATGATCATGTCGACCACGTTCTTGCCCGTCAGCGGAAGCGTGCACTCAGGGATGAACTTGGGGTCGCCGTTCTTCGACACATGCTCCATGACGACGATGATCTTCTTGACGCCGGCGACCAGGTCCATAGCGCCGCCCATCCCCTTGATCATCTTGCCCGGGATCATCCAGTTGGCGATGTCGCCCTTCTCGCTGACCTCCATCGCGCCCAGCACGGTGAGGTCGATATGGCCGCCGCGGATCATCGCGAAGCTCGCCGCCGAGTCGAAATAGGAGGACGAGGCGAGCTCGCTGATGGTCTGCTTGCCGGCGTTGATCAGGTCGGGGTCGACCTCGTCGTCATACGGGAACGGCCCGATGCCGAGCATCCCGTTCTCGCTCTGCAGAGTGACGGTCATTCCCGGCGGGATGTTGTTCGCCACCAGCGTCGGAATGCCGATGCCGAGGTTCACGTAATAGCCGTCGCGCAGCTCCTTTGCCGCGCGCGCCGCCATCTGGTCGCGGGTCCAGCCCTTGGTTTCGACTGCTGTTGCCATGACAAGTTCCTCTCAGCCGCGCTCGGCCGTTCCGGCCGGCGGCAGATAGTGCGGGGGGATCGGGTTCTGCGGGGTCTCGCTCTGCCACATGATCGACACGACCCACCAGCGGCCGCCGTGACGCGCCAGCTGGAAGCTGTTGATGCCGCGCATGATCACCGGCCCGCCGACCTGGCGCCGCGCCTCGTAGGTCGAGAAGACATGCGCGATGTCGCCATATTGCTCGACGCGCCGCGCAAGCTCGCGCTCGATGAAGCCCTCGGCCTCGAGCCGCGGGCCGCTGACGGCGATATAGTCCTCGACCCCGCCGCTCCTCAGCCCGCTTGGCGCAAGCGGCATCAGGCGCGCATTGGCGGTGAACAAGGAGCGCATCCGGTTCCAATCGCGCTTCTGCCCCGCGGGCCCCGAGATCACGTCGTAAACCGCGCGCATGATCGAATCCACGCTCGCAACGTCGGCCGGAGCGGCGGGAATGGTGCCCTCAGTCACCACGACGAACGGGGTCGGCCGCTGCTGCGACTGCGCCTGCGGCTGGGCAGCGGCTGCGAGCAGGGCGAGCAGCATCACGCCGCCTCCCTCTGCCTCACCGTGCGGAACTCGATCTTCTTGTCGTAGGGAGCGCCAAGGATCATCCGCTTCACAGAGATCGACGGCAGATGGATGCAGTCGGGGTCGAGGCTGCCGACGGGCACGATCTCCTCGACCTCGGCAACGCAAATGCGCCCGCCGGTCGCGGCCGGCAGGTTGAAGTTGCGCGCGGTCTTGCGGAACATGAGGTTGCCCGCCTCGTCCGCCTTCCAGCCCTTGACGATGCTGAGGTCGGCGCGGATGCCGCGCTCGAGCACATAGGTCTCGCCGTCGAACTCCCTCGTCTCCTTGCCCTCGGCGACCACGGTTCCGACGCCGGTCTTGGTGTAGAAGCCGGCGATCCCGGCGCCGCCGGCGCGCATGCGCTCGGCGAGCGTGCCCTGCGGCGTGAACTCCACTTCCAGCTCGCCCGCGAGGAATTGCCGCTCGAACTCCTTGTTCTCGCCGACATAGGACGAGATCATCTTCTTCACCTGGCGCGTGCGCAGCAGCTTGCCCAAGCCTTCATTATCGATGCCGGCATTGTTCGAGGCGACGGTGAGGTCCCTGACGCCGCTCGCCTGGATCGCGTCGATCAGCCGCTCGGGGATCCCGCACAGGCCGAACCCGCCCGCGGCGATGGTCATTCCGTCGAACAGCAGCCCCTCGAGCGCGGCCTCGGCGCGGGGATAGATCTTCTGCACGTCTCGCCTCCTGCTAGTTCTGCTCGGCGCGAAGCTTCGACAGCACGCTTCCGAGCTGCATCGCGTCCGTCATGTCGCCGTCGATCCTGAGCCTGCCGCTCATGAACGCGCCCATCGGGTCGAGCTCGCCGGCCGCGAGCCTGCGCCAGTCGTCCCAGCCGATGCGGATCACGGTGTCTGCCGCGCCGTCCTGCTGTGAGACCCGCTGCGCCTCGCCGTCGAGCAGGATCGCGCCGTCATCGCCGAAGTCGAGCTTGATGCGCTTGCCGGGCACCCAGGCGCGCCCGTGCTGCATGCGCTTCGCCAGCTCCTGCTTGGTCATTCGTCTCTCCCTTTGGGCGAGCCGGCCTAGCGGGGCGTTGAAGCCCGTTCAAGGCAGGCGTAGAGGGCGGGCCATGGGATATGAAACCGACCTCAAGCTGTTCATCGACGGAGCGTGGAAAAGCGGCGAGGACCGCGACATTTTCACCGTCGTCAACCCGGTCACCGCCGAGCCGATCGCCGAGCTTCCGCTCGCGACCGCCGCCGACCTCGACGAAGCGCTCGAAGCGGCGCGGCGCGCCTACCCCGAATGGCGCCACACCGACGTCGAGAAGCGCGCCGCGATCCTCCACAAGGCCGCCTCGCTGCTTCGCCAGCGCGCCGAGGAGATCGGCCGCACCCTGACCCAGGAGCAGGGCAAGATCTTCGCCGAAGCCAAGGCCGAGGTGCTCGGCTCGGCCCAGCTGTTCGACTGGTACGCGGAGGAAGCCAGGCGCGACTACGGTCGAGTGCTGGTCCGCCCGGCCGGCCAGCTGTCGCGCGTCATGCACGAACCGGTCGGGCCGGTCGCGACCTTCACGCCATGGAACTTCCCGATCTATCTGCTCGCCAAGAAGGTCGCTGCAGCGCTCGCCGCCGGCTGCTCGGTGATTTCCAAGCCGCCGGAGGAAACGCCCGGCTGCACCCAGGCGGTCGCCAGGGCGCTCGAGGACGCGGGCCTGCCCAAAGGCGTGTTCCAGCTGGTCCACGGCGTTCCCGACATGGTCAGCCGCCACCTGATCGCGTCGCCGGTGATCCGCAAGGTCAGCTTCACCGGCTCGATCGCGGTCGGCAAGCATCTGATGGGGCTCTGCGCCGAGAGCATGACTCGCGTGACGCTCGAGCTCGGCGGCCATGCGCCGGTGCTGATCTTCGACGACTGCGACCTCGAAAAGACCCTCGACATGGTCGTGCCGCAGAAGTTCAGGAACGCCGGCCAGGTGTGCGTCTCGCCGACCCGCTTCTACGTGCAGGAAAGCATCTACGACGCCTTCGTGAAGGGCTTCGCCGAGCGCACGCAGCAGGTAAAGGTCGGCAATGGCCTGGACGCTGACGTGAAAATGGGCCCGCTCGCCAACCAGCGCCGCCCCGAGGCCATCGGAAAGCTGGTCGAGGATGCGCGATCGAGGGGAGCGAAGGTGCTCGCCGGCGGCGAGCCGGGCGACAGCGGCTATTTCTTCAAGCCGACGCTTCTCGCCGACGTGCCGGTCGAGGCGGAGATCATGAACCAGGAGCCGTTCGGCCCGGTCGCGGTGTCACGCCCGTTCAGCGACATGGACGAGGCGATCGAGCAGGCCAACCGGCTCCCCTACGGCTTGGCGGCCTTCGCCTTCACTGAGAACGGCCGCCGCGCGAACCTGCTCGGCGACGCAATCGAGGCCGGGATGGTGGGCATCAACAGCTTCGGCATCTCGGTCGCCGACGCACCGTTCGGCGGGGTCAAGGACTCAGGGTTCGGGAGCGAGGGCGGCAAGGAGGGCCTGGAGACCTACCAGGTGGTCAAGGCGATCCACCAAGCTTGAGGCTCGTTCGCTCCAGTCCCTGCATCTTGCTGGCGAGCCTGGCGCTCACATCATGTTCTCTCGAGCCCTTTGACGTACGTCCCTGTCTGAGTGGTGGACGTTTGGGCTTCGAACTGGGAACCCTCTCGCGATGGTTTGGCCCCGTACGAGTGCATCCCCGACGAGGCAGGGTGCACGTGGCGCGGGTTACGGGGAATGCACCGTTCGAGACCTGGGACGTGTGGCCTGATCTCGACTCACGTCAACGGCGGCGACCCGTAGTCTGGTACGGCGAACGGCTTGCCGGCACCACAGTAAAAACTGCAGCGATGAAGCTCCGTACAGGCGACAGTTACAGCGTGCTCATCCAGGATGGAGGTCACTCGGGCGGCGTTCAATTCACGCTCGGGCCTGAATTGCCGACCTGCTCAGGTGCGGACACTTAAGCGGGAGGTGTTGCGGGCCCGTCGCTGGCGACGCCGGCTGCGCGCCCCCCACGTAACCTGATGATCGGGTTGCCGTAGGCGTTGTTCAGGCGTTTGAAATGCGCTTCGAGGTGATCGCGGTCGGGCGGGTCCAAAGGCAGGAAATGTCGCAAGCTCGTCTCGGCACGTAGCTGCCTTGCCTCTGCGAACAGTTGTGCATGAGTCAATCCGCTGTCTGCGATCCGATGGTATTGGCAGAAGAGCAGAATGTAGCGCTCATCAGTGCGCGGCCACGCCTGCAAGCTCGCTGATCACTTCGTCGAATATCCGCTGAGCCTCCTCAGCCTGCTCGAGGTGGGTCAGCAATCCCGCTTTCAACGCCTTTTGAGCTGGCGTCGCTGCTCGAACGGCCTCGGCTTGTTCGATGTGCTCCAGAGACTCCTCATATTGTCCTCCGGAGTAAGCCTTCACGGCCTGCATCCAACACACGCCTGATCGCTCTTCACGAAAACCCAGCGGGTCTGCATCCCCAATGCCCATGTCGTGCAGCAGGCCGTTAGCCGCGACAAGCGAGGGTGAGTCCAAGGGAGGGAGGAGGGCTTTCGGACCGTCCATATTCTTCAACTCGGCAGCAAGCCGATCCGCCACCATCAAATCGTCATCCAAGTAGGCGAGCACCATCCGAGCGTATGCCCGTGCATATTCCGCCCTCGGACTAGCCGGTGCCGTCGAAGAAACCAGTCCGCGAAATGCCGCCCGCGACTCTTCTCTTCGCGCGGCGAGCATCAGATTGAAGGCTCGGTAGGCACGGGTGACATGCGTCGCTTCCCCCGCGGCAACGCTGCGGTCGAGGTAAATTGCTGCGCGTTCGTGCTCGCCTTTCGACGCGGCAAGTGCACCACGAGCAAGCCAGTAGGAGCCGCGCATCCGCTTGAAGAGCTTCATCTGAGCCTCAATGACCAGTCGTCTTAACGTGCCGCACGATTGCGCTTGCACGCAATCGTTACGAAGCGGCGGGCCCGCTCCTGTCCGAGCAGCGGCGCATCCGGGACTGCGACAGGATGTCCGTCAGGACCCGATGCCCAGCACCCGCACCAGGCCGACGGCCATCGCCGCCAGCAGCACCAGCGACAAAGTGACCACGAGCGAGACTCGCGGGCCGGCGGCGGCGAGCCCGCGCAGGTCCACGCCAAGGCCAAGCGCCGCCATCGCCAGCACCGTCAGCGCCATGGCGGCGGTGGCCACCGGCTGAAGCAGCAGCTCGGGTATCAGCCCGAGCGAGCGCGCGAGTGCGAGGAGAACGAAGCCGATGACGAACCAGGGCACCAGCCTGCCCAGCGGCGGCAGGCGCCGCCCGGCCGGCGCTTCACGGCCATCGCCGCGCCGCACCAGCGACAGACCAACCACCAGTGGACCGAGCATCAGCACTCGAACGAGCTTCACCACGCCCACCTGCACGGCGAGCGCACCGGCCGGCGCGGTCGCCGCAAGCACCTGCGGCACTGCATAAACGGTACGCCCCGCGAGGATCCCGTAGCTGCCCGCGGCAAGGCCCAGCGGCTCGGCGAGAAACGGAAGCAGCAGCACGACCGCGACTCCGAGGACGGCGGTGAAGGCAATCGCCGAAGCGACGTCGCTCGCCCTTGCGCCGATCACCGGAGCGACCGCTGCGATGGCCGAATTGCCGCAGATGGAATTGCCGCTGGCGACGAGCAGCGCCATCTTGCGCGGCAGGCCTGCCGCACGCCCGATCGCGTAGGTGGCGATCAGCGAAACTAGGACGACCGCCGCAATCCCCAGCAGCAGCCGGGGACCCGCGGCGGCCATCGCCTGCGCGCTGAGCGACGCACCGAGCAGCACGACGGCGACTTCGAGCAGGGTCTTCGCGCTGAACTCGATCCCCGGCTGCCACAGCTTCGAGGGCGACCACAAAGTGCGAACGATCGTCCCGAGCAGGATCGCCAGCACCAAAGCCTCGATCCAGGCTCGGCCGGCGACCAGCAGCTCGACGCGCTCCACGCCGACCGCGACCAGCCCGATGAGGACGCACAGCAGCAGGCCGGGGAATATGCTTCGCACCATATGAGCCGCCTAAGCCCCCCTCCCCACTGCGCCAAGTCTTCGCTAGACGACGCCGCATGACCACGCGCACCGGCGGACGAATCCTCATCGACCAGCTTCGGATCCAGGGCTGCGACCGGATCTTCACCGTGCCCGGCGAGAGCTTCCTCGCGGTCCTCGACGCGCTTCACGACACGAACGAGATCGACCTCGTCGTCTGCCGCCAGGAGGGCGGCGTCGCCTACATGGCCGACGCCGACGGCAAGATGACCGGCCGCCCGGGAATCGCCTTCGTCACTCGCGGCCCGGGCGCGACCAACGCCAGCGGCGGAGTCCATGTCGCCTTCCAGGGCTCGACGCCCATGATCCTGTTCATCGGCGACGTCGCGCGCTCCGACCGCGATCGCGAGGGCTTCCAGGAGATCGATTTTCCGGATTTCTTCCGCCCCATCGCCAAATGGGCCGCACGAATCGAGGACGCCCGGCGGATCCCCGAATATGTCGCGCGAGCCTGGCGCGTCGCGACCGCGGGCCGCCCCGGGCCGGTGGTGCTGGCGCTTCCCGAAGACATGCTTCGCGACGAAGTCGACGTGCCCGACCGGCCGTGCGTCGCGCCGCTCGCCGAAGGGCCGGACGCCGGAGCCATCCAGGCTTTGTTCGAGCTGCTCAAGGAGGCCGCGGCGCCGGTTGCGATCGTCGGCGGCGCCGACTGGAGCCCGCGCGCCGCGCACCATTTCGCCAACTTCGCTTACCGCTACGGAATCCCGACTGCCGCCGCCTTCCGCCGCCAGGATGCAATCGACAACAGGTGCGGCGTGTACGCGGGCAACCTCGGCTACGGTCCCAACCCGAAGCTCCAGCAGCGAATCCGCGACGCCGACCTGATCCTCGCTGTCGGCTGCCGCCTCGGCGAGGCCACCACCGACGGCTACACGCTCCTTACACCCGACCATCCGGGCCAGACTCTGGTCCACGTCCACCCCGACCCGAACGAGCTCGGCCGAGTCTATCATGCCGACCTTCCGATCTGCTCGGACATGGGCGAGTTCGCCGAGATGGTCGCCGACTGGGCCGATCCCGAGCTCGTGCGCTTCTCATGCGGCGAGGAGGCGCACCGAGAGTGGCTCGAATGGTCGGAGCCCAGGCCCGCCGACGGAATCGCGCTCGACCTCGGCGCCTGCGTGCTGTCGATGCGCGACAAGCTCCCGGCCAACAGCATCATCTGCAACGGCGCCGGCAATTTCTCAGGCTGGGTGCACCGCTACTGGCGCTACGGCTGCATGCCGACGCAGCTTGCGCCGACTTCGGGCACGATGGGCTACGGCCTCCCTGCCGCGGTAGCCGCTGCGCTGAGGTTCAGCGACCGCCCGGTGGTGTGCGTCGCCGGCGACGGCGACTTCCTGATGAACGGCCAGGAGCTCGCGACCGCCGCGCAACATGGCGCCGACCTGCTGGTGATCGTCGTCGACAATCGCAGCTACGGCACGATCCGAATGCACCAGGAGCGCGACTACCCGACACGCGTGTCGGGGACCGAGCTCAAGAACCCCGACTTCGCGGCGCTTGCCCGCGCCTATGGCGGCAAAGCCGAGGCGGTCGAGCGGACGGACGATTTCGCGCCGGCGCTCGACCGCGCGCTGGCGGAAAAAGGCATTCGCCTGCTGCACCTGAAGACCGACGTCGAGCAGATCAGCCACGCCTCGACCATCACGGCACTGCGCGAGCGGGCGCGAGGGTAGCCGCTAGGACGCGTTCTGCCGATCGATCAGGAAGTGGTTGTGGGCCGCGGGGCATCGCGCGGCCGACCTCAGGAGCAAGCCGCGCTCGCGCTCACGGGGCCTGCCGATCTCGCCGCTGCCCGCCTTCGTCAATTCCTCGACCAGCCAGTCGAGTTCCTGCCGAAAACCGCCGCCCGTCGTGCCACCCGTGTGCATCACGCCTGTCCATCGGCCCTTCGTAACTGACGAAAAGAGAACGATTTCGAGGCGGAATTGAGCGGCGGAACCGAGTCCGGAACGGAGCGATCACAGCAGGATCAGGACCGCGCCGGCGGCAA
This sequence comes from Sphingomicrobium sp., assembly GCA_030447545.1. Classification (GTDB taxonomy): domain Bacteria; phylum Pseudomonadota; class Alphaproteobacteria; order Sphingomonadales; family Sphingomonadaceae; genus Sphingomicrobium. The sequence continues at coordinate 43,831 of JAUJOV010000017.1, forward strand.
GCGCGCCAGCCGTGTAGCGGCTGGCGTGCCACGCGGGCGGAGCGAGCTTTTCGGCAAGCACCACGAGGCCGAGCAGCGCGACCCACGCGAGGTTCATCACTCCGCCGACGAACAGCAAAAGCATCAGCGCCCAGCAGCATCCCACGCAATAGGCGCCGTGCGCGAGGCCGAGCCTCAGCGCTCCCGCCGTGCCCGGCCGCCAGTAGCGAAGCACGAAATTGAGGGGCGAGCGGCACTGGTCGAGGCAGGCGGCCTTGGCGGCGGTGAGCTGGTACAGCGCCGCCGCCGCAAGCACCGCCGCGGGGGCGAGCGCGCGCTCGAGCGCGAGGCTCGCCGACACCAGCCCCGCATCCGAGGCTGCCGCCGGAGACCAGACCGACACCGACGAGCAACGCCTGCGGCCAGCGTGGCGATCGCCGATGGAAGCGGCCCACACCGCCACATAGCTGAGCGCGAACAGGCTCGTGTGCCACAGCCGCACGCGATCGTTCGGCGCCCGCCATGCGCGCGTGGAGCGCGCGCGAGGGCGACAGCGATCATCGTGAAAGCAGCTGCTCGATGGAAGCTGGGCGCGGGCGGCATGTTCCGCGACCATCATCAGTGCCCACATAGCCGACGAATGCCGTGACGGTCGGCAAGCTCGAGCGCAGGTAGCCCGGCCGACCAGAGCTCGACCTGCATCGCGCCCATCGCGTGGTGGTCCATCCGCCGCGCCTTGCGCCGAGCTGGCGAGCCGAGCGGCCCAGGCGAGCGCGACGGCCGCGGCAAGCGCCACGGCGACGATGATCACGCTGCGTGAGAGCAGCCGCTCGAACGGAAGCCGTGCGCGCGCCGGCTGTCGCGCTAATGGCCGCCAGCGCAGCACGACGGCGATGTTCTGATGTCGACGTCGCCGTGGCGGCCGCTAATGGACGACACCGCTTTCAGTCATGTGCAGCGCGTTCTGCGAAATAGGCGTGGCTGTCGGACAATTCGAGCCGGACGGGGCCTTCCGTCCTCGCCCATCCCCGCCCCATCGCCGCAACGTCAAATTCGAAGCCGTCCGGAAAGCGTCCGCTCGGGTCTGGGCGCGGGTCTCCTCGCCAGTCGACTGCATTGCGGATCGGCTCTCGAAGGCGCGCGCGTCGACCATCGCCGGCCCGATGCACCGTCGCGGGCGTGGCCTTTCAATCACCAGGCGCGCCGTGCGGCCGTCGATGTCGATGTCCAGCTCGATCGGCGCAAACACAGGGTCATGCACTTTCTCTGCATAAGTCGTCGAGAACACCTGGAAGAAGGTTGCGCCTTCGATGGTGTCGAGGCCGCTTGCTACGATCGGGGTCCTGATCAGCGCCTCGCGCTGCCGTTCGTCGGCGCGCTCGTCGATGATCGAGCCGGCGGAACGCAAGAGCGCGCGTCCTTCATGAACGGCGAGCCCGGCCACTGCCGGCTATGCAAGTCTGGGACGACGATCATCCATGGGCCTTGCCTGCCGCCACGTCGAGCCTCGTCTCGCCGTGCCTGCCGCGCTCGATCTCGGGATGAAAGCCGCGCCGACGCTGCCTGACAGTTTCCGCGGGTCGGCAAGGCGTTGAACTGGCACGGGCAGCCGTAAGCGCAGTTGCAATGGATGAATTCGCGTCCCTTGATCGTCCATTTGACGTCGGTCATCGCTGCGCACACGCTCTCCGCTGGCTGTTCAGGGATGGCGCCGGCCAATAGCCTGGCACAAAACAGCCGGAAGGTTGAGGCGGCGAGCAGGTTCAGAGGCCGAACAGGTAGGTCGTCCTCGCCCGGGGCGCTGCTCGCCCGGGGCGCGCTCACCGCGCTCGTCTCGTCGAACCACACCCACGCATCGAACTGCCTCGGCAAGGTGCAGTGCGAATAATGGCTCCAGCGCTCGGTCTCGGGCCGGTAGATGACGCCGATGAAGCGCTCGAGCCTTTGCTCCATCAGCTCGCGCTCGAGGCTTCGGTCGAGCTCGCCTTCGCGCAGGTCGAGCAGGAAGCGCTCGATGCCGGAGTCATGGCTCAACCGCTCGTAGCTGCCCTCGAGCGAGGGGCGGACATGCTTGATCTGCATCGGCTCGTCCCAGTCGTCGGCCGCCGCCACCGTGCCCGTGTGCGTGCCGAAGCCGATCAGCCGCGCCTTGTCGCCGAACTTCTCCTTGGTCAGCTGGCCGATGTTGATCTCGTCGCGGCGCTGGCCCATGTTCGGTGTGCGCGGCATTGCCGATATGACTGTTGTGCGCCCACACGACGGCCTTCGACTCGGGCCCTTGGCGTCGAGCAGCTGGCACAAGGTCTCGAACATGTGCGTGTCGCGCAAATTCCAGCTCTCGGCCGCGCCCTCGTACATCACGCGATAATAGGCCTCGGCATTCTTGACGAGCCGCGCGTTGGCGGCCGCATCGAGCCACTCGTCGCATTCCTCGCTCAGGCAATTGAAGCTGCGCTGCATCAGGTCGCGCATCATCTGCGCGACCTGCACCTCGCATCGCGCATAGCCCTCGAAGATCGCCATCCGCCCGTAAGCTGCCGGATTGTCGCTCCACGGCTCGAGGCAGCCGTAGCGGCGGCGCGCGATCTTCGCCGCTTCGGGGTCCTCGCGCTCGAGGAAGTCGATCACGGCGCGCATCGAGGAATGAAGGTTGTACAGGTCGAGCCCGTAGAAGCCCGTCATCTCCTCGTACGGCCGGGCGCTGTTGTGCGCGCGAAGCCAGCGGATGAACTCGTCGACCTCGGCATTGCGCCACATCCAGGTCGGGAAGCGCTCGAACGCCTCCGTCTCGCCTTCGCGCGCGCTTCGGCCGGTGGCGCACATAGCGGTCGATCGTCGCCGCATCGGGCCAGTCGGCCTCGACCGCGACGATGGTGAAGCCGTGGCGCTCGATCAGCCGCTTCGAGATCGCGGCGCGCGCACGGTAGAATTCGCTCGTGCCGTGGCTCGCTTCGCCCAGCAGCACCACGCGCGCATCCGCGAAGCGGTCGAACAAGGCCCCGAACGCCGGATCGTCGAGGTCGGGAAGCTCTCGGCGGCCCTCCGATCAGCTCGGGCAGAAGCTCCACCTGCGCATCAAGCATCTTCGCGCCATCCCTGTTCGCCGATCAGTGGAACGAAGCGGACCCCGCCGAGGTTCGCGTGGATCAGCTTGCCGCCGGCTCCTTTTGTCACTTTCACCAGTTCCTGCACCCATGCCGGCTTTCCGACCGGCATCACCAGCCGCCCGCCCTCGGCGAGCTGGTCGACCAGCGGCTGCGGCACGTGGCTGCCGCTCGCCGCCGCGAGGATCGCGTCGAACGGCGCCTCGTCCACGCACCCGCGCGTGCCGTCGCCTTCGAGGATCCGGACATTGTCGTAGCCGAGCGCTCGATCCGCTCGCGGCGACCTCGACGGCTTCTCGTGCTGCCGCTCGATGCCGATCACCTGGCCCGCGATGCGGCTCATCACGGCCGCCGCGTAGCCGGATCCGGCGCCGACCTCGAGCACCTTGTCGCCGGGGCGGATCTGGGCCGCCTCGATCATCAGCGCGACGATATAGGGCTGTGAGATGGTCTGACCGGCCTCGATCGGCAGCGGGCGATCGTCATAGGCCTTGCGCGCATGGTCAGGAGCGACGAACGCCTCGCGCGGCACTTCGCGCAAGGCGTCGAGGATCGCCGGGTCGCTGATCCCGCGCGCCTCGATCTGGCGGCGCACCATGCGTTCGCGCAGCTCGGCGAAATCTGCCATATCCCGCCTCCGCACCGACAACCAGCCGACGCGCGAGGAGTTTCCGAAATCAATCCCGCCAGCGGACTGCTGGGGTCGGCGTAGCGTCGCTTGCCCATTCGCCCGGCGAGATACGCCAGCCGTCCCGCCTCGACCGCCGTCTTCATCGCGCGCGCCATCATCACCGGATCCCTGGCCTCGGCGATGGCCGTGTTCATCAGCACTCCGTCGCAGCCGAGCTCCATCGCCACCGCAGCGTCGCTCGCGGTACCGACGCCTGCGTCGACCAGAACCGGCACATGCGCGCCCTCGACGATCAGGCGGATGGTCACCCGGTTCTGGATTCGAGCCCCCGAGCCGATCGGAGCGCCCAGCGGCATGATCGCGACCGCGCCCGCCTCCTCGAGCTGCTTCGCCGCGATCGGATCGTCGACGCAATAGACCATCGGCTCGAAGCCCTCGTTCACCAGCACTTCCGTCGCGCGCAGCGTCTCGCGCATGTCGGGGTAGAGGGTCTTCGCCTCGCCCAGCACCTCGAGCTTCACCAGCGTCCAACCGCCTGCCTCGCGCGCGAGGCTGAGCGTGCGGATCGCCTCGTGCGCGGTGAAGCAGCCGACGGTGTTGGGAAGATAGGTGACCTTCTTCGGGTCGATGAAGTCGGTCAGCATCGGCTCGCCCGGGTTGGAGATGTTCACCTGGCGCACCGCGACGGTGACGATCTCCGCGCCAGAAGCTTCCACCGCCGCCGCATTCTCCTCGAGGCTCTTGTACTTGCCCGTGCCGACGATCAGCCGCGAGCGGAAGGTCCGGCCCGCGACCGTCCACGTATCCGGCCTCGATCAGGGCCTGGACGTTCACTCAGCCTCCTCCGACGAAGCGCACGATCTTCGTAATCGTCGCCGTCCTCGACCGCCGCTTCGCGCAGCGTCGAGCGGGGCACGACCTCGAGGTTGCGCTCGACCGCGACCCGCGCCGGGTCGAAGCCGAGCTCGCTCACCAGCTCGGCAATCGTGATCCCGCCCGGCACTCGGCGGTGCTCGCCGTTGATCCGGACCTGCACGGTGGTGTCTGTGGTCATCTGAAGCGCGAGATAGGAACCTGCGGCCCCGTGGCGCAAACCGCTTTGACTGGACGCCGCCGCAACAGGCGGTAAGGGAGCGGCGGCGACAGGCCAATCAGGTCAGCCAGGGGGAATCATATGGCCGGATCCGGCAAGAGCGCCGGTGAAAAGCGCGGGGGCGGCGGCGGCAGCACGATGCGCGTCGCGCACGTCGCTGGTGCGCGAGCTCGCCGAGCTCCTCACCGCCAACGATCTGACCGAGATCGAGGTCGCGGACGGCGAGCGCAAGATCAAGGTCCGCTGCGACCCTGCTCCGGTCATCGCCGCGGCCCCCGCGCCAGTCGGCTGCACCGCCCGCTTCTCCCGCAGCCCCGGCGGCATCGGCCGCGCCCCTGCCCAGCCGTCGCCGCAGGACGACGAGCCCGTCGGCGAGGCGGTCAAGTCGCCGATGGTCGGCACCGCCTCTGTCGCCCGAGCCCGGAGCCAAGCCGTTCGTGGCGGTCGGCGTCGCGGTCAAGGCAGGCGACACCCTGCTGATCATCGAGGCGATGAAGGTGATGAACCTGATCACCGCGCCGGGCGGCGGCGTGCTCAAGAAGATCCTGATCAGCGACGGCCAGCCGGTGGAGTTCGACCAGCCGCTGGTAATCCTGGGCTGATGGCGATCCGAAGCTCCTCATCGCCAACCGCGGCGAGATCGCTCTGCGCATCCACCGCGCGTGCCACGAGATGGGCATCAAGACCGTCGCCGCCCACTCGACCGCCGACGCCGACGCGATGCACGTGCGCCTCGCCGACGAGACCGTGTGCATCGGCCCGCCGCAGGCGAGCGATCGACCCATCTCAACATCCCCAACATCATCTCGGCCGCCGAAGTCGTCCACGCCGACGCGATCCACCCCGGCTACGGCTTCCTGTCGGAAAACGCCCAGTTTGCCGAGATCGTCGAGCGCCACGGCATCGTCCTGGGTCGGGCCCAAGCCCGACCACATCCGCCTGATGGGCGACAAGATCGAGGCCAAGCGCACGGCGGCGAGGTCGGCCTGCCGCTGGTCCCCGGCTCGACGGCCCGCTGACCAGCGTCGCAGGCGCGCGAGCTGGCGCAGGAGATCGGCTATCCCGTCCTGATCAAGGCCGCCTCGGGCGGCGGCGGCCGCGGCATGAAGGTCGTCGAGGCCGAGGAGCAGCTCGAAAGCCTGATGAGCCAGGCGGCGTCCGAAGCCCGCTCGGCCTTCGGCGACGACACGGTGTACATGGAGAAATATCTCTCCAACCCGCGCTACATCGAGTTCCAGGTGTTCGGCGACGGCGATGGCCACGCGATTCACCTGGGCGAGCGCGACTGCTCGCTCCAGCGCCGCCACCAGAAGGTGCTCGAGGAAGCCCCCGTCCCCCGCGCTCACGCCCGAGCAGCGCGAGCGAATGGGCGCGTGGTGGTGGTCCAGGCCATGGCCGACATGGCCTATCGCGGCGCCGGCACGATCGAGTTCTCTGTACGAGGACGGCGAGTTCTACTTCATCGAAATGAACACGCGGCTCCAGGTCGAGCATCCGGTGACCGAGATGATCAGCGACATCGACCTGGTGCGCGAGCAGATCCGCATCGCTGAGGGCGAGGGCCTGTCGGTCACCCAGGAGGAGCTTGTGCTCCACGGCCACGCTATGGAATGCCGGATCAATGCCGAGGACCCGCAGACCTTCGCGCCCTCGCCCGGCGTCGTGAAGAATTACGTGGCGCCCGGCGGCATGCACGTACGCGCGTCGATAGCGGGCTCTACACCGGCTATCGAGTGCCGCCCTATTACGACAGCATGATCGCCAAGCTGATTGTCTACGGCACCAGCCGCGAGCAGTGCATCGCGCGCCTGCGCCGGGCGCTCGAGGAGTTTGTGGTCGAAGGCATGAAGACCACGGTCCCGCTCCACCAGCAAATCGTGCGCGCCGAGGAGTTCCTGCGCGGCGACTATACGATCAAGTGGCTCGAGCAGTGGCTCCAGCGCGAGCGCGCGAAGGGGGCGAATGAGCGGCTGGAGCCATAGATCGCGGAAGCCCGCGAGGGCTGCAGCCCCTCAATCGACTGATTGCTGCCGACGCGAAGAAGTTTCGCCAGCTAGGGAGTGTTCGGTCCGAACGCCTATTATCCTGAATGTCTGCTTCTCAGGTCGAAAGCCGACATTCCGCTAATGTCCACAATGGGCGGAAAGCGGACACTACCGTTCGCTGTAGGTTGGCTCAAACTTGTATTCGAGTTGCTCTCGACGACGGCGGCTCGCAAGCCAAGCAGCCACGGAACCCACAGGGTGAAATAGGCGGGGAAGAGATACCTCATACCACGGCCAGTTGGTCCTCAGATCGCTCACGATGCCAACGGCAAGCAATGCAGCCGCTGACCCGAAAAAAGAGCGTCGCGAATGCGCTTCGATACGGCCTGTCCTGTCGCCAAGCCGAGAGGTCTCCGATTGTAGCTCCTCACGCAAAGCCAAGTAACGCCAAGGATGAGGGGCGAGAGCACGAGGGTTAGGAGAATGCTGCCGAAGATCGGGATCCTGATGCTGTCGCCATCGGTCGGGAGAACACCTGATCGTAGAACTTCAGGCCAGTAGATAAAGTTGATCGCGGGGAACCCTATCAGACAAGGCCAGTCAGAACCAAAGCGGCCACGGGCGGGACGGCAATGCCGGTCTCCTATGCGGTTTTGCCGAACACAAGTCGCCCAATCGTGAGCATCTGTCATGAGGGAGTTGTGAGCTTTCCTGAGAGACGCTGTGGCGGGTCAAATGCCCGCTTCGGTCGCAAGCACATCAAAGCCGCTAACGTCCGGAAAGGGCGGAAAGCGGACATTGTTGAGTGACGGCCGCATGTCCGCCTACATCAACCAATGAACGACCACGAACGCGGCTTCCTCGACTTCCTTGCCGGGCCAACCAAGCGGCGCATGGAAACCTTGCTGGAGCTGGGGAAAAGCGCCGCCGGGACCTGGTGGAGTTGCTACACCATTCGGTGCGCCTTGACCCCCGCTTCTGCCAGCACCTGAAGGGCAGCGATGCATGTTTTGACCCTGTCGTAGCCATGCTGCGGAAGAGAGGGGCGCCTTCTACGTGCTACGTTTTGGCCGCCGACCCAGACTCTGGATGGTCGACAGATGCCGCTGGGTGAGGCGCTGGACGCCATCATTGGCCAGGGTAACGGCGCATTCGTGTCGTGCATTCCCGGTCGGCTAGGCTTCTATGAATATGAGGACATGAAGTCGTCCTACCTGCTTTCGAGGCGATCCTTAATGTCCGCATTGGCATCGCTCCCTTGCAAGGCCGATACTGTCCGCTGTGGCTCGCACCCAGCAGACCTTTGAGAATGGCAAGGACCGCCCGACCTACGTCTTTGTCGAGCCGTGGCCGGAATGCTTTGAGCCAAGAGCCGGGAGACAAGCTGACGCTCATCTGGAACGCGCCGGAAAGCGGGGATGCCATGCAGGTGAATTTCGTCAACGAGCGCGAGCTTGTTGTCTGGCCGAACGGGGACTTGGATGACCTGGTGATCCTGTTCAATGGTGGCCCATCGAAGGGTCGAAGCTGGACGTTCACGCACAAGGACCATCGCGGGCGAACATCTGCAATGGGTCGAAAGCCGACCTGCCGCTACTGCCGCGAACGGCCTTCCGAGAAGCGGTCGCCAATCGCACGTCCGCGTGGGCCGGGCTATTTGAACACCACGGCCACGGTCACGCCCAACTCGTCCTCCACGCGCAACTCGCCGCGAAGCTGCTTGACGAGGGTTCCACCAGGCCAAAGCCGAGTGACCCTTCGCGCACGTCACCCATCCCGCGCCCGTCATCCTCGACACGCGCTCGATGCTGGACCCGTCGCGCCGATGTGCCGAAACCGCGATGGCTCTGCACAGCGGCGGCGGGAACGCATATTTGACGGCGTTCGTAATCGTTTCCCGGCAGTGGCGATGATCCCCAGCGGGATCGCGACGTCCCCATGCAACAGGATCGTGGCAGCTGACGCTGAGCGTGACGCAGTCATCCTGCTTGGTGATCGGGCGCAGTGCCTCGCAAAGGTCGCTCAGATAGGTCGCGAGATTGACTCGCTGCGAGGTCTCCGACTTGCTCAGAAGATCGTGCACTCTCGGACATCGCCATCAGGCGGTCCTGCGCCTCCTGAAACAATGCCCGGACCGCGGGGTCCGAGTGCCGCCGGCCCTGTATGCCGAGCAGCGACGAAGCGATCGACAGGCTGTTCTTGGCCCGATGATTGACCTCGGCGGAGTACAACTCCCTTCATGCACCAACCGCTGGAGCGCTTCGTTAGCCGTGGTCAGTTCGGCTGTCCGGGCTTCGACCTTGGACCTGCTCGTGGGCCAGCCTCCGAAGCGATTTTTCGGGCCTGATACTGACGGTTGATGTCGAGGTACGACATGAAGTGATGAAGGACCCTGCCCTGGCCATCGTCGAGCGGGCTGGCGAAAAGCATTGCCCTGGAACGGCTCTCCGTTCTTGCGGTACTGGAGGATCTCGACATTCTCGTCGCGCCCTGCTCCATCGCCGCTTCATACCTGCGGACAGTTCCCATGTCCGTCGCCGGGCCGTTCATGAAGTGCGGGTCCTGGCCGGTGATTTCTTCGAGTTCGTAGCCCGACAGAGCAATGAAGGCCGGGCTCGCGAAGATGATCGGATTTCCCGGCAGCGTGGCATCGGTCACGATCATCGGCATCCGCGTCAGGCGAACGGCCTCGACGAAGAAGCCGCCCTGTTCGCGGATGTTGTCCAGTCGGTGCTCGGACCGGGTCCGCGCCTCGGTGTCGGCCAGGCCTTCCTGAAAGTTGTTGGTCATCGTCCTCGCAGAGCTCAAAGCCTGCCGCACCGGCGTTAACCCGGTACGTCACTAAAAACGGCAATCCGCTAGCACGTTGACGAGGGGCGTCCGTCAGCGGCTTCGACCTATTCAGCCCAATCCCAATTGCTCCACTGTGACACTCGCAAACTTTGGAACGCCGTATGCGTTGACATTATGGAACGAGCGATGCCCAGCTATCGCGCAAACCAGAGCCAGGATCGCGCCAAGGCGCTTGCCGCGGTGGGCGTCGTGCACCGCTGCGCTGGCCGCGGTCATCTCACCGGCCTCGACGTGCGGATCGTTCGCCAGACGGTCGAGCGGCTGCAGACCTTCGACATCACGCCCGAAGCTCCGCCGCCGCCGATTCCCGAGCCTCCGCCGCCGCCCAGGCCTGAGGAAAGCAGCGCGCCCGAAGAGGAAGCAGCGCCCGCCAACATCAAGTCGAGGCCCACTCCGGTCGTTGCGCCCAAGCCGCCGATCCCGCTGCCCATCCCGCCTCCGGTCAACTCGTCCAACGTGCGCGGGCCCGAAGGGCTCGACCGCACCGCGGGCGCTTCGAACCGGCCCGGCCCGGGGACCGGTGCGGGCGGCCAGGGCAGCGGCTTCGGCGGGGGCGGCCGCGGCGGAACGGGTGCGGGCCCGGGCAGCGGAGCCGGCTTCACTCCGGCGCAGCGCATCAGCAAGATCCCCGACAGCCAGTACCGGCGCATCGTGGCCGCGACCGGTCAGCGAAGCGGCAGGGTCGGGCTGACCCTGAAGGTCAATGTGGACGGGCGGCCGTCCAACTGCCGGATCGCCCGGTCGAGCGGCAACCCCGTCGCCGATGGGCTGATGTGCGAGCTTGCGGTCGGCTACATGCGCTGGCGCCCGGCGCGCGACCCCCACGGGCGCCCGGTGGCTCAGGACGTCACCTGGTATCCCGACTGGGCTCCGAACCGCTGACGCCTACCGGCTGGAAGCGAGCATCCCGGCGCCGCCCAGCTGCGCGAGGCGCGACGCATCGCGGCCGTATATGTCGTCGAAGAACGCCAGCTTCGATCCGCTCGGCATGACCGTCAGATAGGTGAGATAGACCGGCACGGGCGTGGGCAGCAGCAGGTCTCAAGCTCGGCGCTCGCGCCCGTCGGGTTGAGGTCCCTGCCCCACAGCCAGCGAGCCAGCCGGGGCGCGTCCTCGAGCCGCACGCAGCCGCCGCTGAACAGGCGCGCGGGCTCGCTCAGAAGTCCTTTTCGGACGTGTCGTGCAGGTACACGCCTTCCTTGTTGGGGAACATGAACTTCATGCGCCCCATCGCATTCTCCGACCGGGCAGCTGGCGCACGCGGATCTGCGTGCGTCCGTCGGCGACCGCCTTCCAGTCGATGGTCGTCGGGTCGACGATCGTCGGGTTCTCGCCCCAGTCGGACAGCACCTCGTAGCCCTTCGCGCGCAGGTAGCGCACGCCCTGCTTGACGACGTTGGGCGCGATCCGCTCGGCGGTCAGGTCGGCCGGCACGTTCCAGTAAGGGTTGAGCGCCGCGTAGCGGATGAACGCGGTCATCATCGGCGTTGCATTTTTCGGCTTGCCGACGACGACGCGCATCGAGTCCACGACCGCGCCGTTCTCGTACATGTCGGTCTGGGCCGCGGAATTGACCACCACGTGCCGGCCCGCGCTTGCCGGAAGCTCGCGCGCGCGCTCGAGGTTCAGCTGGATGCGCTGGCGCTGGTCGGGCGCGAAGGCTGCTCAAGCGCCTGGCGAAGCTCCGCGTAGAGCGGGTGCATCCAGCGCATCTCGGCAGTGTAGCGCTCGAGCGACGAGGCGCTCGCGCCGCCGCTTCGAGGATCGCGCGGGGCGAGGGCGGGCGCGGCCTCAACTCGGGGTCGACATAATAGATTCTGATGCTGTGCGGCCGGCGCAGGTCGCGCACATAGGCGACCAGCGCCTCGCTCAGCATCATGTCGGCCCGGCGCACCGCGCGCGCGGATCGCCCGAGCGGGCCGCAGCCGCGGCGCGTGAGATCGCCGACGCGATATTCGCTTGGGTCGAGCCCGTCGATCTGCGCGCTTGCGAGGATCTCGAGCAGCACGTCGGCCTGCCGGCCACCTTGCGAGTACCACAGCGGCCGCCAGCCCCGCGCCGCGTAGAATTCGGTGATACCCTGGCCCTGCCGCAAGGCGCTGGCAGTGCTCTGTGCCTTGGCCTCGCCGACAGGCATGGCGGGCGCGCCGAGCGCAAGCGCGACCGCCGCGGCAATGCCGCCAGGCAGAAAGTGCGCACCGGCCGGACCCGGCCGGTGCGCTCGATACGCCTACTCGTCACGAATGCTCCGATAATTTTATCCGCGCTCACCCGCGCCGACCGGAGCCGTATATGTGGGGGCCGGCCGTTGTCGACGGTGCACCGGCATAATATTGGCCGTTCGCCACATAGCCGTCGACGCGGCCGTCATTGTCACGGTCGGCCCACACAGCGCCGGCGATACCGCCGACCGCAGCGCCGATCACCGCGCCTTCGAGCACGCCGAGGCCAGGGATCGAGCGCCGGCCGCAGCACCGAGAGCGGGCGCCGCCGAGAGCGCCGGTCGCGACGCGGCGAAGCGTCGGGTCATAGCCCTGCGGAGTGCCTGCATAATACTGGCCGTTGGACACATAGCCGTCGACATAGCCGTCGTTGTTCCGGTCGGCCCAGATGCCTCCGGCAAGACCGCCGATCGCAGCGCCGACCGCGGCGCCTTCGATCACGCTCACGCCCGGCAGGACCGCGCCGGCCGCAACGCCTGCGCCCGCGCCATAGGCGGCGCCTTCGGCAACGTCGCCGGCCATCGGCCTGTTGGTCGCGCACGCGCTCAGCGAAATCGAGCCCGCGAGCAGGATCGCTACAACTGACTTACGCATCATCATTCTCCCAGATGTTGATCTTCCGGACCATGCCCCAGGGTTCTGCTTTCCCTCGCGAGGGTGCATGTCACAGCCCAGAAAACGACAGTATGGGCCTATCGTTCCGGGTTCGCGACAAACCTGCCGCACGATTGCACCACATTGGCGGGAAGCTGTTGCGAACCGGTCGCACGCGCCTAGAGGAGCCCCGCAATGAGCGTCACCATCTACCACAACCCGGCCTGCGGCACTTCGCGCAAGACCCTCGAGATCCTGCGTGAAAGCGGCGCCGAGCCGAACGTCGTCGAATATCTCAGCGCCCCGCCCAGCCGCGAGGAGCTCAGGAGCCTGTATCAGCGCGCCGGAATCACCCCGCGCGAGGGGCTGCGCGCCAAGGAGCCGATCGCCGCCGGTTCGGCCTCACCCGGCCTGGATCAGCGACGACGAGATCCTCGACGCGATGATCGAGCATCCGATCCTCATCAACCGCCCGCTGGTCGAGACCGACAAGGGCGTGCGCCTGTGCCGCCCGCAGGACGTGGTTCGCGAGATCCTCTGGAAAAAATCGGATCGTCCCTCCCCAGGGCATCGGGGGAGGATAGTCTGACCGGAGTGACTTTCGGCCTCGATCCGCGCCTGTTGCTCCAGGGCTATGCGGCCGGCATCTTTCCGATGGCCGACAGCCGCGACGCGTCCGAGCCTGTTCTGGGTCGAGCCGCGCAGCCGCGCGATCATCCCGCTCGACGGGTGCCACATGTCGCGCCTGCTGCGGCGCACCATCCGCTCCGGCCGCTTCACCGTCACGCGCGACCGCGACTTTCCGGCCGTGATCGCCGCCTGCGCCGATCGCGAGGAGACCTGGATCAACGCCGACATCGAGCGCGCGATGCTCGCCCTCCACGGCTCGGGCCACGCCCATTCGATCGAGGTCTGGCATGGCGGCGATCTCGTCGGCGGCCTCTACGGAGTGAAGCTCGGCCGCGCCTTTTTCGGCGAGAGCATGTTCAGCCGGATGGCCGACGCCTCGAAGGTCGCGCTCGCCTGGCTCGTCGCGCGGCTGAAGGTCGGCGGCTTCACCCTGCTCGACTGCCAGTTCATGACCGGACACCTCGCATCGCTCGGCGCGCTCACCGTGCCGCGCAAGACCTACGTCGAATTGCTGTCCGCGGCGCTGGGCGGCGCCGGAGCCGCCGCAGGCGCGGGCTCGCAGGATCGGCCGCGGGCGCGCGGGCGCCGGCGCGCGGGGCCGCGTCGCGGCGCCGGCCGCGCTGCCGTTCCCGACCTTCTCGCGCTTGAACGGCTGCTCGAAGCGACGGGCGCGGCCGGAGCGGCTTCGCCCGAGGGATATGTCATCGCGCAGCTCTGGGCCAGACGTCATAGACCGGGTGCTCGACCACGTTGAGCGACGGCGATTCCTTGTAGAGCCAGCCCGAGAAGGCGCGCTGCCACTGGCCGTCGGGCCGCTGCACGTCCAGCTGGACGAACGCGCCGGTCAGCTTCTCGCGTTCCCACGGCGCGCTCGCCTCGCACGCCCTCAGGCGAACGATCGCGTCCTCACCCGCAGCGCCTGCCCCGGCTTCATGGTCAGGTTGCGAACGATCCCGTTGCGCTTGTTGAGCAGGCCAAGGACGGCGACGCGTTCGGCCATCGGAGTGACCCCGGCCTGCTGCGCCGGGGCGGGAGCAGCGCCGTTTTGCGCAGGCGCGGCTTGCGGCCTGCCTTGCTGCTGCTGCTGCTCCTGCTGCTGCTCGCCCTGGCCGCAGGCGGCGAGCGCAAGAAGAGCCGGCACGGCGCCAGCGACAAGCCTCATTCGGGGGTCCAGGGCTCGTGGACCGCCGGTCGAGGCCGGCCGGATCCGCCGCGAAGCGAACCGTCGGGCCGGAACGCGGCCATTGTCCCGGTCGCGTTGGGGTCGGACGGCTTTCCCATTTGCGCCTGGGCGGAAGCGCCTGTCGGGCAGGTCCGGATCGTGCCGCGAAGCCACAGCGACCATTCCGCCGGAACTCGGCTGCCGTCATTGTCGGCCGGATAGATCACCCAGCGCCGGCGGGGGTTCTTCGCGTGCCGGTAATAGATGTTGCCGCGGTCGTCGCGGCCAACTTCCTCGCCCCGGAACCTGGTGAGCAGCCAGTTCAGGTCGCGCGCGTTCCACCAGGTGAAGGTTCTGTCGAGGATCGCCATCGCCGCCGCCTGTGCCGCTTCCGTGGACTGAGTTGGAGTTCCTCCTCTCCGCGGGTACGAGCGAAGCGAGTTCTCCTGTCAGCCGAGCAACGGCACCGAGCCAAGGCTTGGCTCGATTCACCCCTCCCCGGAAGGATGGGAGACACACTACCACTCCACCTTGTCGCCGCCCTTGATCCCAAGCTCCGAGGCCATTCCGCCGCGGACCTCGAGCACCGCCGACACGGATCGATCGACGGCACGGGGTCCAGCGACAGGGGTACCGTATTCTCGGCAACGCGCGCGATCGTCCGGTCGGGGCTGATGAAGATGATGTCGAGCGGATGTAGGTGTTCTTCATCCAGAAGCTCGCCGGCTGCGGCTGATCGTAGGGAACAGCGAGCGCCGCGATCGTCGGCGAGCGACTGGCGGAACATCAGCCCCTGCGCCTGCTCCTGCGCCGGTGCGTGCGACCTCGACCAGAAGTGGCGGACCCGGCCGCTCGATCGGATCGTCAGCGGCATTTGGTCGAGCCCTGCCGGCGAGCTGCTCGAGACCGGCTTCGGGACTGGTCGCTGCAGGCCCGCACGCCGCCAGACCCGCCATTCCCGCCGCGGCCAGCGCGCTGAGGACGAGGACACGCGCAGCTTGACCGCCGTCAGCCCCTTGGGCCCTCGGCAATCCGCGCCTCCAGCCGCTCGCCGGGCTGCAGGTCGCGGATCGCGCAATTGCGCACCGTCTCCATGTGCACGAACACGTCCGTATCGTCCTGTCCAACCCGGCTGACGAAGCCGTAGCCCTTCACTCGATTGAACCATTTCACCCTCGACCGGTTCGAACTCGCCCGCCCTCTGGTCGAGAGCCTTACGGTCAACTCCGCCGGGCGTCGAGCGCGCGTTCGCCGCCGGCTGGACCGCCTCGCCAAGGTCGATCCACAGGACCTTCTTGCACTGGAGCCCACGGTCGAGCCGCGTCGCCACGCACTCGACCAGCGCGCCTTCGGGAAGGCTTCTTCGGCCATGCCTACGAAGCACGCTGAAATGAAGCAATATGTCGCCCTCGACCGCCTCGCTGACCAGGAAACCGAAGCCTGCGTGGCGTCGAACCACTTCCGGCCGACCACGGGGCTGAGCTCCGTGGGCGAGTCGGTATCCCGCTCGGCTAAGTCCCCGGTCCGCAATTCGGGGCGCGGGAGCAGGCAGGGTCGGGGCGCGCACCATGAGCCCTCACTAACACGCCTTGGTGTGTCGTTAAACCGACTAACGGCTGTAGCGAAGGTCGTCGGGGTCCGGCTCCTCGCCCGGCGGGCAGTCGACCAGCGATCCGGGCAAGCTCGAAGCTGTGTCCGCCCGGACCATCGCTGCGAGCGCCTTCTCGCGCGCTTCGGCGTCCGGCGCGGCTTCGGCGAACGGGCCGATCCTGCGCCGGGCAAAGCGCAGCGCGGCGTGGGCCGCCTGCTCCTCGGCAAGTTCGCGCGCCGCGCCCGAATCCGCTTCCTCGACACCGGCGGCGAGAGCGGTTGTGGCGCAGCCGGCCCGCGCCATAGCCGCGCTCGCACAGCGAGCGCGATTTCGACAGTGCATAGGCGGCATCGTCGACCAGGCCGCTGCCTGCAAAACGGCTCACCAGGTCGGCGGGTTCGGCTCCCCGTCCCAGCCGCGCTCGCGCAGCTTGCGCTTGAGATAGGAACGCAAGTTTCGCGCGCGTCGTGGCGAAGCGCCCGACGTAGGCAAGCGCCAGCTCGTTGAGCGACTCTTCGCTCAGCGGCGGCCGCTGGCGGGCGCTTTGGGACTGGCATCGGCCCTTTTTGTGCCACAGTCCCCAACCATCAAAAGTAGGCTTCCCGCGTGCAGACGGGCGGCATTGCTCCGGCGGCTGTATTCGCGGGGCGCGCAAGAACTCAGGGTGGGACGCTTGCTCGAAAGAAACTTCACGATCACGGGCGATCTCGCTCCAGCGGGCGCCACTCCGACTTTGGATGGACTGCCGGCGCGGCGCCGATTTCGCAACGGTCGGCCAAGCGCTCGACGGCGGCGCAGGCGGCGCGGGCTCAACTTCCACGATGCCCGCGGGCAACTTGTGCGCCCCTATTCTATTCGGAGTTGCGCGAGGACGCCTGGCTCATGCGCAGCGCTTCATCACGCTCGGCCTGAAGCCCGGCGAGCGCGTCGCGCTGGTCGCCGAGACCGGCGCCGAGTTCGCCGCCTGTTTCTTCGCCGCCGTCTACGCCGGGTTGTGGCCGGTCCCGCTGCCGCTTCCGACCAGCTTTGGCGGGCGCGAGTCCTACGTCGAGCAGCTCCGCGTGATGCCCGCAGCTGCGACCCCGCCTTGTTCCTCGCGCTCCTCGAACTTGCCTCCTATGCAGCCGACGCAGCCGAGGAGCGCGGGATCGACGCGCGCGGCTGGGACAACTTCGAGGAGATCGCGCCGGGCGCCGCCGAGTTTCCGGCTGCCAACCCGGACGAGATCGCCTATCTTCAATATTCGAGCGGCTCGACGCGCTTCCCGCACGGGGTGGCGGTCACCCACCGCGCCCTGCTCGACAATTTGCGCGCCCACGGCATCGGGCTGGAGGTCGAGGACACCGACCGCTGCATCTCGGGCTGCCCTGGTATCACGACATGGGGCTGGTCGGCTGCCTGTTCTCGCCGCTGTCGCACCAGGTCTCGGCCGACATCTGAAGACCGAGGATTTCGCCCGGCGCCCGCTCGCCTGGCTCGACATGATCAGCCGCAACCTGGGCACCAGCGTCTCCTACTCGCCGACCTTCGGCTACGACATTCGCGCGCGGCGAATGGTTCCTGCAGACGCGCGCCGAGGACCGCTTCGACCTCGTCGCGCTGGCGGCTCGCCGGCAATGGCGCGGACATGATCCGCCCCGACGTGATGCAGGCGTTCGTCGACGCCTTCGCCGACGCAGGGTTCGAGGCGAGCGCCTTCTGCCCCAGCTACGGCCTTGTTGAAGGGACTTGGCCGTCTCCCTCATGCCTCCGGGCGAAGGGATCAGGCTCGAGCTGGTCGAGGAAAGCGAGCTTTGCGGCGGCGACGATGGGGCGCGCGAGCGCCCGCGGCGGTTCCGCGCGATCGTCAACTGCGGCAAGCCGGTGCTCGGGATGCACATCGAGATCCGCTCGGCCGAGGGGCAGCCCCTGCTCGACCGCGCGATCGGCAAGGTGTTCGTCCGCGGCACGTCGGTGATGGTCGGCTATTTCCGCGATCCGGAGGCGACCACCGCCTGCCTTAGCGACGATGGTTGGCCTGGACACCGGCGACATGGGCTACATGTCCAGGGGCTACATCTTCATCGTCGGCCGCGCCAAGGACATGATCATCATCAACGGGCGCAACCACTGGCCGCAGGACATCGAGTGGGCGGTAGAGCAGCTGCCCGGCTTCAAGTCGGGCGACATCGCCGCCTTCGCGATCACCGGGCCCTCGGGCGAGGAAACGCCCGCGGTCCTCGTCCACTGCCGGGTGTCCGACCCCGACGAGCGCGGCCGCCTGCGCGAGGACATCAAGGAGCGCGTCCGAGCGATCACCGGCATCATGCCCGTGGTCGAGCTGGTCCCGCCGCGCTCGTTGCCGCGCACCAGCTCGGGCAAGCTGTCGCGCACCAGGGCGCGCAACCTCTACCTGTCAGGCGAAATACAACCCGTACGATATTGCCGCTTGAGCTTGAGCCGCCGAGCGCAGCAGCGATTGCAAAGCACCGTTAGCAGCGCGAAGAGACGGCGAAAGCCGGACGGCGTGCGAGCAAGCAGCTAAGGCGCGTAGCGAGACACGTCCGACGTCACGGGATTTACTCCCGTGACGGCCCAGCGGGCCTACGCGCCCCGCTTCTGCTTTGCCCGCTCGAGCCGCCTCAGCAGCCGGTCCATCTCCTCCGGCACGCGGTCGTAGCGGCCATCGACCATCTCCGCGCGAGCGGTCCTGATCGGCGGCCGGTCGCCGACCGGCCTGGGCTTCAGATGCTTCCTGGTCTCGACGTTCACGGTGTGCTGATCCTGCAGTTGCGCCGGGAAAACCCTCTGAGCCGTGCTGGTTCAAAATGAATCGCAGGAATCTCAGAAACATGGGTTGAATTGCTGCCAATTTGCGGCTGCTCGAACCAAGCTCCGCCCCGACGCGTTCTGCTGACGGAGGTGATTGCATGCACGCGCGGCTCAAGCCCCTGTCCGAGCAGGTCATCGTCATCACCGGCGCGTCGAGCGGCATCGGCCTCGCCACCGCGCGCGAGGCGGTCCGCCGCGGCGCGGCGGTGGTGCTTGTCGCCCGCAACCGGCTGGCGCTGGACAAGATCGCAAGCGAGCTCGTTTCGGCCAGCGGGCGCGCCGCGGTCTGCGCGGTCGACGTCGCCGAGGAAGGCGCGGCGACGCGCATCGCTGCAGTCGCGCAGGCCACGTTCGGCGGCTTCGACACCTGGGTCAATTGCGCGGCCGTCTCCGATTACGGCACCATCGAGCAGATCGGCCTCGCCGAGCACCGGCGGGTGTTCGAAGTCGACTATTTCGCGATGCTCGCCGGCTGCCTTGTCGGCCTTGCAGCACCTGCGGCCGCGGCGGCGGAGCGATCATCAACCTTGGCTCCATCCTGTCCGACCGGTCGGTGATCGAGCAGGGCCCGTACAGCGCCGCCAAGCACGCGGTGCGCGCGCTGACCGAGAGCCTGCGGATGGACATCGAACGCGAGGGGCTCCCGATCTCTGTCACCCTGATCAAGCCGGGTGGTATCCACACGCCTTTCCCTGAGCACGCCCGCAACCACATGGCCGAGGCACCGCGCATCCCGCAGGTGATCTACGGCCCTGGAGCTCGCGGCCGAGGCGATCCTGTTCGCCGCCGAGCACCCACGCCGCCAGCTCTACGTCGGCGGCCAAGGCTTCCTGCTGTCGCTGCTCGCGCGCCTGTTCCCGCGCGCCACCGACCGGATCATGGAGCTGCCTTCGTCCAGGCCCAGCAGTCGCCTGACGAGCCCGGCGACCCGACCGCCCGCGACAATCTCTACGAGCCGAAAAAGGATGGCGAGGTCGAAGGCCAGCAGGACTTCCACGTCCGCCGCAAAGCCGCTTCCTCGAAGCCCAGAAAACACCCACTCGCCGCCGCAGCCATCGCGACCGCAGCCGCCGGCGCCGCCACCCTCTGGCTCTGGCGACGAGCCCCCACCCCCGCCCTTGCGCGCACCCAGGCGGGAGGCATAAGTCGCGGGGCACAGGAGTGTAGCTCAGTTGGTAGAGCATCGGTCTCCAAAACCGAGGGTCGTGGGTTCGAGTCCCTCCACTCCTGCCAGCGCCTGAGTGCGCGCGCGCCCGCGTTGCGCAGCGCTGGCGCTTGAACCGGGGCGGCGGGCGCGCTAGATGCAGTGTGTCCGAGGTCCGGCGGGAAGCCCCGCGGACCCGTTTTTATATCTCGAAGAGGCGCGAAAAGGTGGCCAAGACCTCCCCGGCGAATTCATGCGGCAGGTCCGCTCGGAAGGCTCCAAGGTCGTCTGGCCGAGCTGGAACGACACCTTCCGAACCGCGATCATGGTGCTGATCATGACGACTCTGCTGGCGATCTTCTTCTTCGCGGTCGACCTTCTTCAGCACGGTCGTACGCTGGCTCCTGAGCCTGATCGCCTGATGCCCGTGGACCACTCCCCCTCTCCCCACCCTGTCCCGCGATGGGGAGAGGGAGATCAGAACAGGTAATCCCATGTCCCGCTGGTACATCATCCACGCTTATTCGGGCTTTGAGAACAAGGTGCGCGAGTCGATCCTGTCCGAGGCCGGCCGGATGGGCCTCGACACGCAGGTCGAGGCGGTCGAGGTCCCGACCGAGAAGGTGACCGAGATCCGCCGCGGCAAGAAGGTCACCAACGACCGCAAGTTCTTCCCCGGCTACGTGCTGGCCAAGCCGACGATGAGTGATCAGGTCTACCACCTGGTAAAGAACACGCCCAAGGTCACCGGCCCTCGGCCCCAACGGCAAGCCCCAGGCGATCAGCGAGGCCGAGGCCGCGCGCATCCTGTCGACCAAGGAAGAAATGGCCACCGCCGCGCCCAAGCAGAAGATCAGCGTCGACTATGAGATCGGCGATTCTGTGAAGGTGCTCGACGGGCCGTTCGCGAGCTTCAACGGGCTTGTCGAGGAGCTCGATTTCGACCGCGGGCGGGTGAAGGTGTCGGTGTCGATCTTCGGCCGCGCGCCTGTGGAGCTGGAGTTCGAGCAGGTCGAACGGGTCAAGTAGGAGCCACCGAGCAGCGAGAGCGATTGCGCGAGCAATCGTGAATTTATGTCGAAGAGATGGCGACTACCGGCTGCCGAAGCGGTCGCCACCGCAGCCTCCTCCGTGCCGTTCGCTTGTTTGCCTTCGGCGCTGCTGAGGTCGGCTGGACCAGCGCCTCATAAAGCGGAAACAGATGCTCGACCCGCTCTCGCGATCGGATGCGAACGGCCGCCCCCGGTAGAGCTTGTCCACCGCACCATCTAAATCGCTGATGCGCTTTGCGCAGTTCGGCATAGTGTCCGGATCGTAGAGATCGGCGAGGTTGAGGCGGGCTCGGCAGCGCGCGGGCATCGAGCACGGCCTGCGCCAGCACTTCGATTTTCTTCCGCTTCGTCCAGCGCCTCGCAGCAGGCGAGGGTGAAATTGCCGGTCGCGGCGAGCTGGGCGAGGAAGCGGGCGAGCGTGGGCGGTCATCGGCCGGCTGGCCCGTGGGGAGGTTGCGGACCATGGCGATGGTTCGGCAGCGAAGTCCTACTAGTCAAGATTGGGTGAAGAGGGGCGTCACACGAGAACCGGGTGACGTCGGGACGTTCCTCGCAGCGCGCCTCGGGCCGCTCGCTCGCGCGCCGGCCGGCACTCGATGGCTCTACGCGCTGCCTGGCCTTTGCTTGCCAGCTTCCGCTGCGGCATCTCGGCTAGAGTTCTCTAGCGAGCGCCACCGGCTCCAGGATGTACTTGCGCTTGCGCACGTTCATCACGGCTTCGACAGGCCGGGGACCGTCGCTGTGGCCAGCTGTTGCGGGGGCGATCTCGGCCCTGAAATAGGTGCGGCCGGTCTGCTCCTCGGTGAAGCTGTCGGCAGAGATCGTGCGCACCCGGCCGGTCGGCAGCAGCGGCAGAGTGGTGTCGTGGACGCTGGTGAAGCGCACCTGCGCGGTCTGGTCGATGAACACGTCGTCGGCGTCCTGCGGATTGACCTGCGCCTGGATGATCAGCATCCGGTTCTGGGGGACGACGTCCATCAGCGTCTGGCCGGGGGCGACGACGCCGCCGACGGTGTGGGTGGTGAGGCCGACGACCTGGCCCGAGGCGGGCGCGCGGACCTCAGCCTGCTCGAGCTGCTCGCGGGCGGCGATGAGGCGCGGGAGGACTTCGGACAGGCGCGCCTGCGTGTCGCGAAGCTCGGTCGCGACCTGCTCCCGCGTGGAGCTGCGGATCGACAGGGCCTGCATTCGGGTCTCGCCCCGGCCTCGCCGGCGCGGGCGATTTCGGACACCATTGCGGCTTCGCGGCCCTTGAGGTCGGCGAGCGCGCGTTCGAGGGCGCGGATGCGATTGGCCGAAGCGAAGCCCTTGGCCTCGATTTCCTTGAGGCCGGAGATCTCCTCGGACAGCAGGCGCTGCTGGTCGCGCAGTGCGCGGATATCTGCTGCGAGTAGCCGGACTGCTGCTCGCCGAGCTGGCGCGAGCGCTGGCCGAGCACCGATTCCGCGGCGGTGACGGACGCGGAGCGGGTGCTGAGCTGCGCGCGCTGGAGCTGCGCGCCTGGGCGGCGAGCGGGCGGTCCTCGGGGCGCAGGTCGGGCGAACTCGGCCGGGACGGGAAAGCTGGTCGGCCGCGCTTTCGGCCATTAGGCGGGCGCGCTGGGCGAGCAGTAGGAGATAGTCGCTGGTCAGCGCGCGTTCGGTGGCGCGAACGTCGGGGGCGGCCATTTCGACGAGGAGCTGGCCGGCCTCGACCATCACGCCTTCGCGCACGTGGATGGCGGTGACGACCCCGCCCTCGCGGTGCTGGACCGACTGGCGGTTGCCGGACACGGCGACGACGCCTCGGTGCTCGGGCGCCGGCGTCGAGCGGGGCGACGGCGGCCCAGCCGAGCAGGACGGCGAAGAACAGGAAGACGATCGCGGCTCCGGCGCGGATGTCGCGGCGGGGGTCGTCGGGCCGGGCTTCGGCCTCGGTCGGGATCATCGGTGCGTGGACGTTCATGCGGTTCTCCCGGCGGGCGGGGCTGCGAGGCGGACTGCGACTTCGGCTGCGGGGCCGATCATGCGGGGGCGGCCGGCTTCCAGCGCGCAGGCGCGCGGCGATCGAGCACGGCCTTGCGGTGGGCAATCATCACGACCGAGCACTGGCGCGCAAGGGCCTCGTTGACAGTGCGGGCGAGCGCGGCCCTCGCCTTCGGCGTCGAGGAAGGCGTTGGGTTCGTCCAGCACCAGCAGGACAGGGTCGCCGTAGAGCGTGCACGGGCAAGCGCGATGCGCTGGGCCTGGCCCGAGGACAGGCCGGAGCCGAGCGGCCCGAGGCGTGTGTCATAGCCCTGCGCGAGCTTGAGGATCATGTCGTGGGCGCCGGCGCGCTGGGCGGCCTCGACCGCCGCCTCGTCGGCCTGCGCGCCGGCCGGGTCGAAGCGGGCGATATTCTCCTTGATCGTGCCTTCGAACAGGCTTGGTTCCTGCGGCACGTAGCCGACCAGACGGCCGAGTTCGTCCGGCTGCCAGTCGGAAAGCTGCGCGCCGTCGAGGCGGACGGTGCCCGCGTCGGCGGCAATCGCGCCGGCAAGAACGCGGGCGAGCGTGGTCTTGCCCGAGCCGCTGGGCCCGATGATGCCGAGCATCTCGGCTGGAGCGACGTCGAACGAGACGTTGAGCAGCACCGGCCGCCCGTTGGCGCCGCGCACTCCGACCTGCTCGACCTCGAGCCGGCCGCTCGGCCGCGGGAGCTTGGTGTAGATGCGCTGGGGCCCGCTGTCCTCGAGCGTGTCGGCGAGGTGCCGCAGCGCGGCCGCGGCCGCATTCAGTGATGGCCAGCCGCTGATCAGCGCTTCGACCGGCTGCAGCGCGCGGCTGAGGATGATCGAGGCGGCAATGATCGCGCCGGCGGAGATATGGCCGGCGATGGCGAGCAAAGCGCCGAGGCCGAGCGCGGCCGACTGGACGAACAGGCGGAAGAAGCGGCTCATCGCGGCGATCCGGGTGCCGGCGAACTGCGCGTCGGCGAAGCGGTCGAGCCCGATGCTTCGAGCACCGAGCTGCCGGTCGATCAGCCGGCCCGACATGCCCAGCGCGCGTACCGTCTGGCTGTTGAGCGAGAGCGTCTGCGCCGACATCTGGGCGGCCGCCATCGTTTCGTTCGCCGCCTCGTTCGACTTGCGCGTGGAGCGCTGGTTCCACCAGGCGAGGCCGAGCAGGATGAAGATCGACACCAGGGACAGCATGCCGATCCAGAAGTGGAGCAGGAAGGCGACGAGGACGAACAGCGGCGTCCACGGGGCATCGAACACGGCGGCGATGACAGGCGTGCCGATCATCTGGCGGACCATGTCGAAGTCGCGCATCGGGACCGAGCCGCGCGGGTTGGCCCCGAGCACTTTCCTGAGGATCTGCGGCGCGAGCAAGGCGTCGAGCCTGAGCGCTGGCGCGGACCAGCAGCCGCAGGCGGATGGCGTCGAGCGCGCTCAGCGTCACGAGGGCAATGGCAAGCCCCAGGTGATGAACAGCAGGTCGTTCCTGTCGCCGGTCGCGACCACCCGGTCGTAGACCTGAGCATGTAGATCGCCGGCGCGAGGAACAGCAGGTTGAGGAAGAAGGAACACGGCGGCCGAGGAAGTGCGGGCGGCACGCCCGAACCGCATCGGCAAGCGCCGGCGGAAGCACT
>JAUJOV010000063.1 GCA_030447545.1 Sphingomicrobium sp.
CAGAGGCGGACTGATCGCCTACGCGCGCCGACCGAACACGGGAAACCGCCAGATCGGGTTCGTGTGCGCAACAGCGCCGTAGCGGAAGAGGCCGGAATTACGAAAGATTGAGCCGGCGAATCCAGGGCGTTGTCAGGTCCGCCACTCACGATAGATCGACGGGCCGAACGGCATCCTGTTCACGTCCGCTTTGGGGAACTCCGTCGGGCTCTGGGGATGGCCGACAGGGTGAAGGTTTTCGGATGCTGGCCGGCGGTGATCGAGCGGCTTGGTGAGGGCCGGCGTCCGAAAGCCGCCCATGCACGAACCCGCGGGTTTGCGGGCTGCGTCTATGGGGCTTTGATCGTTGCTGAGCCGTTCCGCGCGAGACGCGGTTGTGATGATGCACGAGCTGCGAGGCGTCCGGAGCGGCCGTTCCACGCCCGAAGTGCGCCCAGCGGGGGATTCGGCGGGATGGTGACAGAGCTCCTGGTTCGGTGTGGAACACAGGCTCCCGGCGACCGCAGCGGCATGGCTGCGGCGGGAGACCGTGTCGGGACGTGCCGGGTCACGACGTGCTCCTCCGGGAGAAGGCGGAGGAGGCCGGCGGCCCTCGTGGCTGCGCCACGCCGGTGAAGATATCGAGGACGATCATACGGCCGCCGCAGCAGGGACATGGTGGACGCGGATCGGGCGAGGGGGTCGGCTCCTGCGTGTGGGCCGGCGACGGCATGGCGGGTGGCGGAACGGCGAGCAGTTCCCTGGCGCGCGCGACATTGGCCTTGCGGCCGGCACTGGCGAAGAGGCCGTAGTGCCGGATGCGATGGAAGCCTTTCGGCAGGACGTGCAGCAGGAAGCGGCGGATGAACTCGTCGGCGGTGAGCGTCATGGTGCGATGGCGTGCGGGGCGCTCGCGACGGTAGTCCTTGGTGCGGAAGGTGACGCCGGCCTCGTCGAGCGAGATCAGCCGCCTGTTCGAGATCGCGACGCGGTGCGTGTAGCGCGACAGGTAGGCGAGCACGGCCTCGGGGCTGGCGAAGGGCGGCTTGGCGTAGACGACCCAGCTCTTCTTCCGAATGGGTGCCAGATGGCGAAGGAACGCGCGTTGATCGCGAAGGCCGACCTGCTCGCTGAAGAAGTGCAGCCGGCCGGCGGCATGCAGCTCGATCAGGCGCGTCATGAACAGCCGCCGAAACAGCTTGCCGAGAACCCGGACCGGCAGCAGGAAGGCCGGCTTCGACGACACCCAGCGTTGACCGTCGGGCGAGAGGCCGCCGCCCGGCACGATCATGTGGATGTGCGGGTGGTGGGTCATCGCCGAGCCCCAGGTGTGGAGCACCGCGGTGATGCCGATGCGCGCGCCGAGATGGCGCGGGTCGGCCGCGATGGTGAGCATGGTTTGCGACGCCGCGCGGAACAGCAGATCGTAGACCGCCGCCTTGTTGTGGAAGGCGATGGCGGCGACCTCGGCCGGCACGGTGAAGACGACGTGGAAGTAGCCGACCGGCAGCAGGTCGGCCTCGCGCGCTGCCAGCCATTCGCGCGCTGCGTTGCCCTGGCACTTCGGGCAGTGCCGGTTCCGGCAGCTGTTGTAGGCGATGCGGGTGTGGCCGCAGTCCTGGCAGCCCTCGACGTGTCCGCCCAGCGCGGCCGTGCGGCAGGTCTCGATCGCCGACATCACCTTGAGCTGGGCGAGGCCGACGTGAGGGGCGTGCGCCGCCCGCCAGGCCGGCCCATGACGACGAAAGACGTCGGCGACCTCGAGCCCGGCTCGCACCGCGGCTCAGCCGCCGGGGCTCTGGCCTTCCATCAGCAGCTTGAGCGCTTCGATCGGGCTCGTCACCGCGCGGATCGTCTTGGTGGCGACGCGAGCGTAGAGCGCGGTGGTGTCGAGCTTGGCGTGTCCGAGCAGCACCTGGATGACTCGGATGTCGACGTCCTGCTCCAGCAGGTGCGTCGCGAAGCTGTGCCGCAGCGTGTGCGGGCTGACCCGCTTGGCGATGCCGGCGACGTCCGCCGCCTCGTGGACGGCGCGGTTGAGCTGACGGGTCGAGATCGGCTCGAGCGCGTTGCGGCCGGGAAACAGCCAGCCGTGAGGCAGCATGACACCCCGGCGCTTGCCCTCGCGCCACCACAGCCGAAGCAGCTCGAGGAGCTGCGGCGACAGCATGGCGTTGCGGTCCTTGCGGCCTTTGCCTTGCTCGACGCGGATCAGCATGCGCATCGAGTCGATGTCATCGACCTTCAGCGCGGCCACCTCCGATACCCGCAGCCCCGCACCATAGGCCGTGCCGAGTGCCGCCTTGTGCTTGGGCCCCGGCGCCGCCTCGAGCAGCCGTCCGACCTCATCGACGCTCAGCACGTCCGGGAGCTTGCGAGGATGGCGCACCAGGATGAAGCGCCGCGACAGGTCGGGCCGATCCAGCGTCACGGTGAAGAGGAAGCGCAGCGCCGAGACCGAGGCGTTGATCGTCGGCGGCTGCACGCCGCTCTCGGTCTGATGGACCTGGAAGCGGCGGATGTCCTCGGCGGTTGCCGTGTCCGGCGCGCGTCCGAGGAACGTGGCGAAGCCGCCTACAAAGCGGATGTAGTCGCGCTGCGTCTCCTCGCGCAGGCCGCGCATGGCCATGTCTTCGAGCATACGCCGCCGCAGCGGGCTGACGGGCAGTAGGATGGATTGGTTGGACATCGGATCGTCCTCGAGCTGAAGGGTGACCCCTTATGCGCGGAGACCAATCCGGCTCCCCTCAACCGCTCTCACGACCATCACTAAACAACACCTCGCCGAGCGACTCCCGCGAAGCGGGTTCGTGCGTGGGCGTGATCTGGCCGAAGAACGAACCCGCTGCGCGGGAGGGCGCTTGGGGTGACGGGATCATAAGGACGGCAACGTCGCACTCGCGTTGAGCGGCAACGAGCGAGCTCTGAGCATGACGGCTCCTTTTCGCCTGAGGAGCCGTTCCCATGAACAAGCCGTTTTCTGCGCCGGTGCGTCTCGATCTGCGTCAGCGGATGATCGAGGACATGGCCGTGCGAGGGTTTTCCGCCAAGACCCGGCACGATTACCTGCGGATCGTTTCCCGCTTCGCAGCCTTCCTTGGGCGCTCCCCGATCAGCGCCACGGCTGAAGATGTTCGCCGGGCCAGGTCGAGCAGCGCGAGGCCGGGATGCCGCCACCCGCGATGAACAGCCACGTCGCGGCACTGCGGTTCTTCTTCACGACGATGCTCGACCGGCCGGACCTGTCGCGTAAGCTGATCCGTGTTCCCTATCCCCGCAAGCTGCCGACAGTGTTGAGCCCGGACGAGGTGGCCCGCCTCGTTGCCGCGGCCACCTGCATCAAGCATCGCGCCGCCCTGGCCGAGGCCTCGGCGCGGGCCCCAGGGTGGCCGAGGTCGCGGCGCTAAGGATCCGCACGGCTAGCAAGTTGCTGGTTTGCTTATAGATGATCGAGGCCTTGTTCCGGCGGAGCGAGTGCGTGCGGTA
>JAUJOV010000018.1 GCA_030447545.1 Sphingomicrobium sp.
GAATCCTGGCCCTTGGCGGAAACGTCACGGTCGACGAGCTCGATGATCGCGATCGCCGCCGAATCCGACGCCCGGATACCAGCCTTGATGATCCGGACATAGCCGCCGCTCCGCGCCGCGTAACGCGGGGCGATGACGTCGAACACTTTAACCAGCTGGGCATCGTCCATCAGCCGCGACTGGGCGAGGCGGCGGTTGGAGAGGCCGCCGCGCTTGGCGAGCGTCACCAGCTTTTCGACATACGGGCGAAGCTCCTTCGCCTTGGCGAGCGTGGTGGTGATCTGCTCGTGCTTGATCAGCGCCGCGGCCATGTTGCGGAACAGGGCGGCGCGATGGCTCGAGGTGCGCTGAAGCTTACGGCCGCCGACGCGGTGACGCATGGTTCTTCTCCGTTCGTTCGGGAGCCGTTCAAGGTACTCCCGGCCAGGCGGACTTAGTTAGCGGGAGCCGCCCTTTTTCCCGTCGCTTTGGTGCGAGCCGCGCCTTCAAGCGGATGCGGACGCGCAAGTCAAGGTTCGGGGCTTACTGTGCCGGTGCTGCCGGAGCAGGCGGCGGCGGAGCCGCTACAGGCGGCGGCGGAGCCTTGGTGATCTCCGCGATCGCCCGGCTCGCTGCTGCGGCTGCGCCTTCGCAGCTGCTCGCCATCACCGCGCGCTCGACTTCGGAGAGCCGTTGGTATGGGCGAAGCAAGGCGGCCGCCTGCTGTTGCTCGAGCGAAGCGACAAAGGCCTGCCATTGGGCAAGCACCGGAGCGGGCACCGCCTCCACGTTCACCAGCCTCGGCAGCACGACTTCGCTTTTCAAGGTCGCGGTCGCACCCGTGACCTTGCAGGTCTCGCCCGTCGTGGCCTTCTTCAGGCTCGTTCCGATCGTCCAGCTCAGGGACGCGGGGATTGCCTTTCCGGTCGCCGCATCCTTGGGCCGCTGAGCATCCATCGAGGCCTGGATCGCCTGGATGGTGTTGCCGCTTACGTCGTAATAGCGGATCACCACCCCCTGGATCTGGGCCAGAGAAGCAGCCGGTGCGACTTGCGCAGGCACTTGGGCAGGCACTGGCGCGGGCGCGGGAGCGGGCGCGGGAGCGGGCGCGTAAGCGGTCTGAGCGGGAGCTGCGGCCGGAACGGCGGCGAGAGCTGCAAGCGCGATGTAACTGAAATCCGATGCCGTTTTCACATGTTCCTCCAACTGGGCCGAACTCTTCGCCGTGGCTGCGCCTAGCCGAAACAGCTCCGGTAGGGAACGGGCCAGATGCAGGGGCGGCAATATTCCTTTCGTCAGCCCAGGCGGCTGAGCTACAACGCCGGCCAGGGGGCCATGACGGACGTCTTTCTCTCGTACGCGCGGGCGAGCGACTGGCGGCAATCGGGCACCCTTCCCGATTATCGCCGCACAGATTGAACGAGCAGGGCTCGGGCGGCGAAGCTGCCCGCAATGGGTGGAAAGCGGACACTTCGTCGCTATGGTTAGATGATGAAACCTCTGCTTGCGCTGTCGCTCATGTTTTCGATTGCTGGCACTGCGCTTGCGCAGACGCCGGCTACCACCGTGCGACCCCTGCAACTTTGGCGGCTTGATTGCGGAACTCTCGACGTGGATCTCGCCAGCTTTTCTGACACCGGGCTTTACGCAGGAGAGCGGCGAACACTGGCGGCGAGTTGCTACCTCATCAAGAACGGCGATCGGCTCCTGCTGTGGGACACGGGGCTCGACGGAGCGTTGGCCGGCAAGGCCAAAGACGCGCAGGGGAGTTTCCTTCGCTAACGTATCGTGCCTCAGCTCGCGCGGATTGGAGTGAAACCTCAGGATGTGACCTTTGTGGGCATCAGCCACTATCACTACGACCACACCGGGTAGGCGGCCGACTTTCCTGGATCTACATTGCTCATCGGCAAGAAGGACTTCGACGTTGTAAAAACTCGCGAGCAGCTCAAGCCGCGTTTCGCGCCCTGGCTCACCGGCGGCGCCAAGGTGGAAGAAGTCACGAGCGACAAGGATGTGTTCGGAGACGGCCGCGTCACGATTCTGACACTGCCCGGGCACACTCCGGGGCATTCTGGCCTGCTGGTCAGGCTGGCGTCGGGGCCGGTGCTCCTATCGGGCGATCAGTATCACTTCGCGGAGCAGGTCGCGAACCGCGGGGTGCCGACATTCAACACCGATCGGGCGGACACGCTCGCTTCTCACGACCGGTTCGATCGGCTGGCCAAGAACATTGGCGCACGAGTGATCATTCAGCATGAGCCGCGTGACATCCCGAAGCTGCCGCCGTTTCCGCGCGCGGCGGAATAGGCGCTAATGTGTGCTTTGCGTGAAAAGCAGACCTCAGCCGCAACGAGCTGCTCGATGAAGCTCCGCCCATGATTGTAATCGCCACCACCGCGCAGATCGATGATCAATCGAGGAGGGCGAGTGCGATCGAGCTCCGCCAGAAGCGCGCGCGAGTTCTCGGCGAGTTTGTCGTAGCTTCTCCAATTCACGTGACCCGGTATCGAACGAACACACAGCCGTGCGAAATCGGCCGTCCTTCGATCAGCTCGAGGTCGGCGCGCCGGCTCATCGGACGGAACAAGGGCGTCCCGTTCCCGAGCAGCAGCGGGTGTATGGACAAGCCGATCTCGTCGACCACCCCGCCCTCGATGAGCGCACTGCCGAGTTCGCCGCCGCCCATGACGATGATGCCGCCGCCTGGCACTGCGGACCAGTTCCGCGCCTTTGGGTTTCTCGCTCATCGTACGGGAGAAAACGTAGCTGGTGATGCCCTTGGTCATCGCTCCGCCGCCCATCTTCAGTGAGAACTCATAGGTCTTGCGGCCCATCAGGATCGTGTCGACGCCCTTCCAGCTCTCGGCCATGATGGCGTTGACGTCGTCGCTCATGCGAATCCAGTCGATCGCCTCGTCCGGACCGGCGATGTAGGCGTCGGCGCTGCACGCCGCGCCATAAGTGACCTTGCGCATGCCCGCCTCCTTTGCACTTGTGCATTAGCGACCATCGCTCATGCGCCCAAGCGGGTCGAGCGGGGTTCGAAAGCAAACATGCCGCCAATGTGCGCAATGGGTGGAAGGCGGACATTGCTTATCTACGGGTGCAGATAAACGAAGACCGCCCAGGTTATGCTGATAATTCAAGGGCTAATCGTCTTTGGCATGGACGAGGGTAAACAAATCGTAAATTGTCATCGGTCTTTCGCGAGTCGGGAAGGCGGGGCAGAGAACTTCAAGGCTGTACGGGTGCCGCTTACGGCTCGGAGGAATCCGAGGCGTCGGCCTGCACGCGTGCCGGGCCGGTGCAAGGGGGCGGGAACATGCCAACGGTCGACGGCACGGGCGGGCGGCGAAAGGCTCGACGGCACATTGGGCGACGACGTCATCAACGGCTTTGGAGGCAATGACGCGCTCTTTGGTTACGACGGTCACGACACGCTCAATGGCGGTGACGGTAACGATTCTCTCGATGGTGGACTCGGCTCGGACACGCTGAACGGCGGAGCGGGCGACGACAATTTGCAGAGTGGCGCGGGCGACGACGTCCTCGAGGGCGGCGACGGCAACGATTTCCTCTACGATTCGCAGGGCACGAACAGGATGCTCGGCGGCGGCGGCAGGGACACCATCCATGCCTTTGCTGGTGCGACCGTTGACGGCGGTGCTGACAACGACACCATCCTTGTCAGCAGCTCTAATGTTGCCATCACCACCGGCACCGGCAGCGATACGGTTAGACCCACCTATTTCCGTAATAGCTCAATCATCAGCGACTTCACGGTGGGCGACGGCGGCGACATTTTCGACCTGACCGATCTCCTTTCGACCATGCCCAGCTATCCCGGCGGCAATCCATTCGCCACCGGCCATATGCGGCTCGTGCAGAGCGGCACGGACACGCTCGTCCAGGTCGACTACGACGGGTCAGGCACTAGCCATTCCTTCATTACGATCGCGACTCTCCAGAGCGTCACCGCCACCGACCTGACGGCCTTCAACTTCGGCGGGTATGGTACCGACGGATCGATCCAAACAACGCCGAGCGGGATCCCGGACTCTGCCTCCGGCGACGAGGAGACGCAACTTGCCGGCCAGGTCAGTGCGATCGATCCGGACAGCGCCACGCTCACGTTCGCGGTTGCTCAGGGCCCGTCCAACGGCACACTGACGTTCAACAGCGACGGCACCTGGCGCTATACCCCGAACGCAAACTTCCACGGCACGGACAGCTTCACCTTCACCGCGAACGACGGCACGGAGACCAGCACTCCGGCGACCGTCACTCTGACCGTCCGGCCGATCGAGGACGAAGCGACCGGCACCCTCGTCGTCAACGGTCCAGCGGCCGAGGGTGGAACCTTGACTGCGTCACTCGACAGCCTCGCCGACGCCGACGGTGCAACCGGCACTGCATGGCAGTGGCAGGAACTGGTCAATGGCAGCTGGGTCGACATAAGCGGCGCGAACAGCGCGACCTTCTCCATCCCCTCGGACCAGAGCTACGTCGACAGGACGGTGCGCGTCGTCACCACCAGCGACTCGCTCGGCGGCACCACCACATTCGAGGGCTCCGGCCAACAGATTGCGAACGTCAACGATGCGCCGCTTATGCTCCTCGACGGCGCAGCCGGCACCGCGGGCACAAGCGTCGGCTACACGGAAAATGCCGGCGCAGTGGTGCTTGCTCCCGGGGCACGCATCACCGACGCCGACTCGGCCAACTTCGACGGCGGCATGCTCAACGTCAGCTTCGCCGCCACGGAGACCGAGGGCACCTTGAGCATTCAGAACCAAGGCACCGGTGCGGGCCAGATCGGCGTCAGCGGGACCGACGTCACTTGCGGCGGCGTCGTCATCGGCACGTTCAGCACGACTGGCGATGCGGGTTCCGACCTGGTCGTCTACCTCAACGCTTCGGCGACGCATGAGGCGGTGCAGGCGCTCACTCGTTCAATCACCTACACAAACCCGTCCGACGCTCCTTCGAGCGATCCAAGATCGGTGTCATTCGCGCTGGTCGACGGAGATGGCAGCGCGCTCGGTGGCTCCGACACCGTCATCGCGGTCGCGAACCTGTTGGTGACGGCTGTTCAGGACGTGC
Source organism: Sphingomicrobium sp. (assembly GCA_030447545.1). GTDB lineage: Bacteria > Pseudomonadota > Alphaproteobacteria > Sphingomonadales > Sphingomonadaceae > Sphingomicrobium. The sequence goes on from JAUJOV010000018.1 coordinate 5,086, forward strand.
CGTCGCTTCCGGCCGATGTTGACGGAGTGTCGGGTGCGAACATCAACGAGCATCTGGCAGTCGGCAGCGAGATCGGCCTCGGCGCCAACTCAAGCGACGCGGATGGCGACTCGATCGAATATTATTTCCGCGACAGCTCGGGCAGCAGGGTCCAGACGCTCGGCCACTTCACCATCGATGCTGTAACGGGCGTGGTGACGCTCGCGGCGGCGGTGAACTATGAGCTGGCGACCAACCATGTGCTCACCGTCTACGCGAGCGACGGTTCGGCCGAATCCGCGACTGAATTCACAGTGGACGTGGCGGATGGCGTCGAGCATCTGTTCACTGCCGGCGACGACGTGATCGACTTCAACGCTTTGGCTGACGGGGCATACGATTTCGACGGCTTGCAATACGATGGGCTTGGCGGCGACGAGTTCGTCATCCTGCCGGACCTGGCAAGCGTCGACAGCGGCAACCCCTGGGACTTCACGCAGATCTTCGACGCCGGCGACGGCAACGACCAGGTCACGGGCGGCGACGGCGAAGATCGGGTCAGCGGCGGCGTCGGCAACGACATGCTCCTTGGCCGCGACGGCAGTGACGAGCTCGACGGTGGTGGTGGCTATGACCATCTCGACGGCGGAGCAGGCGCCGACTCCATGCGCGGCGGCGCGGGCAACGACACCTACATCGTCGACAATGCCGGCGACCGGGCGATCGAGGTCAGCTCCACCGGCGGCACCGATCTGGTCAGGAGCAGCATCAGCTTCTCGCTTGCGGCGAATGTGGAAAACCTGACGCTCACCGGCAAGCAATGCGATCAACGGAACGGGCAACGGCGCAAGCAACCTGCTCAACGGCAATTCGGCGGCCAACACCCTCGACGGGCGCGCCGGCGCCGACTCCATGCGCGGCGGCGGCGGCAACGACACCTACATCGTCGACCATGCCGGCGACCGGGCCGTCGAGGTCAGCTCCACCGGCGGCACCGATCTGGTCAGGAGCAGCATCAGCTTCTCGCTTGCAGCGAATGTGGAAAACCTGACGCTCACCGGCAGCAATGCGATCAATGGAACGGGCAATGCCCTTGATAATGTCATCGAGGGCAATGCCGGCGCCAATGTGCTCGATGGCGGCGCGGGCTGGGACAGGCTCGTGGGCGGCGACGGCGGCGACACGCTACTGGGCTCTGAAGGAAGCGACCGGCTCGAGGGTGGCATCGGCAACGACATCCTCATCGGCGGCGCCGGCAACGATACGCTGATCGGCGGCGCGGGCGGCGACGTGTTCCGGATGCGGCCGGTGGAGCTGTCGTAGATGATCCGATCATCGGCGTCCTGCGCGCTGGAGCCGGCGCGGAACGCGGAAGCGGAAAGCGTGCCGAGAGGGCCCACGGCGGTGAAGACATCCTGGTCAAGCTTCTATTACGATGCCGATGGCGTGGGCGGAGCGGCGCAGGTCCTGTTCGCGACGGTGACGGCGGGAACCGCGCTTACCGGCGCCGACTTCCTGGTCGTCGGCTAAGTCACCGGCAGACACCCGCTAGAAGCTTATGCTGCTTTGGGTGGAAAACGGACGTCGGCGGGTCAGCGTGGCGGGCGGGGTCCGAATGCCGCGTGAAGAAGATAAGGCCGCCCCTCGCCCGAAATCGCCTCATATCGTTGCATCAGCGAGTCGAGTTCCGCGGCAAAGGCCTGTACCGCTTCCTCCTTCAGCCGCACCACATGCCAGAATTCGGCCGCCTTGCCGACCTTGCCTTTGACACCGAAAGTGGAGGCACGTGGAGCGCCGTCCTCGGCGTAGAAGAGCACTGCGGGTTCATCAGAGCTGAGCAGTTCGTTCAACAGGCTCCTGCGGAGCTCCGCTGCAAGGCTTTCTCCAGGAGCGGCTTCCATGAGCTCCAGGGGAACTAGGAAGCGCGATGCCACAGCGCGGTAATACTTAATGGGCCGGCCGCCGCGGCGGACCTCCCGTTCCACCTTCAACAGCTTACGCCGAGCCAAATCTGTCACATGATAGTGGACGTGGCCAACTGACCATTGTACTTCATGGGCAAGCTCCGAAACAGATTTGGCCTCGCAAATTAAGGAGAGGAGAAGACGCCGCTTCGATGTGTCCCAGAAGATGCGCGCGAGATTACGATCGTTTATGCGCAGCAAGCTACTCGAAATGTGCTCTTTCATTCGAATAGGCCGCCTTTTAGCCTCCAGGGGTCCCATAAAGGCGATCGAAAATGAACATGAACAAAATGAGAGTGCAGGGATTGATGAGGTTTCTGCCCTTGGCGCTTCTTCTCCCAGCCCAAGCCGCGGCGGAGCCTACCACGCTGCCAGTCGATCTCAGCACTGGCCGTCCGATTGTCACTGCGCAGCTGAACTGCGAGCCTGTGAAGGTAATCTACGACACAGGCGGCCCGAACGGCACCAATAGTGGCGGCGTTACCGCAGCAACCGCCGTGCGGCTGAAGCTCGCCGTCACAGGCAAGAGCAAAGTGAATGGCCCAGAAGGCGGAACGCCGGCTGAGGTCGATGTGCATCAGGCGCAGTCATTGCGCTTCGGCTCTTACCAAGCCGAGAATCTCTCTCTAGCCCGTAGCCAGAGTATACCTGGCGGCGACATATTGGTTGGAAACTCCGTCTTCGGCCGGAGTGGCAAGATCTTGGAACTTGATCTCGCGGCGAAGCAGCTACGCCTTGTCGACGCGCCCACAGCGACGGTCGCCCAATGGTATCCGCTAGCACCCAACGGACACCTGCACACCAGCATTGCGATCGGCGGCAAAACTTATCGAGCCGCGATCGATACCGGCTTTCCCGGGCAGCTCATGATTCCGAAGTCGCTAATGGACGAGGTACCGCTCGCTAGCGCACCGAAGGTGATCGGCCGTGCCCGCACCGTTAGTACCGAGTTCGAGGTGATGGGAGCAGACATCACTGCGCACGTCTCCATCGGCGATGTGAAACTCCCCGTTTCAAGCGCGGCGTTCGGCCCTTTGCCACGGGTGGTGGTCGGAACGGCCGCTCTCAAAGATTTGACAGTTCTGATTGACTGGAAAAACAAGCGCTTTGCGATCATTGAATCCAAGGCGGCAGCGGCAAAGCGATCTGATGCAAGGGCCAGATCGTCAGCCGGTGAGCAAACGGTCATCGCATTAGCCCCCGTAAGCAGATAATCGCGCACATCGCTGAACAAACGTTCGCTTTCGGGCGAGTGGCTCGTGGTCGTGAGCGACAGGAGATTCGCGCGAAGCTGTCAGGCCGAATGTCTGCTTTGGGTCGAAAGCAGACATTACCGATCTGGTGAGTCGAGCATACTAGCGCCCGAGCGGACATAGCCCGCCCTTGTTTCGCACCACTGCACCAGCCCTTTGAGCAGATGCATTCGTTTGTTGATGCGCGAGCGCTCGGCGCGACTTGTCGCCACCTCAATTTTGGCCCCCAGAGCATCCAGCTCGTCGCGCAGCTTGTCGGCTATCGCGTTGGGCCCGGACGCGCTCACCGCTGCCTCCGCATTGCATCGAGCCGTCGCTTGAGCAAATAACTTATGCGCCTTGCGAGCGCGTCAGGATCACCGCTCTTGAGCGCAGCAAGCGATGGTGGAGGCCGATCAGGTTTATTGTCAGTCACTGAGGCGCCTGGGGCTTCTGATTTGAGCCTTTGACCTCTGCTACCGTTTCGGCTTTCAGCAATACACAGTCCACCATTTCAATTCCCGCTACTGAAATGTGTTTCAACCGACCCTCGATTGTCAGCACATCGCCTCTGCGGCGGACCTTCAAGCGCTCAATGTCAGACTTGAACTCAGCGTTACTACCCCCCCGCGACTCTCTGTCATGACCACCCATTAGGGTGATGGTTCGCGGATACTGGAGCGACACCGACAGCCAGCCCGGCGCAATTAAATTGGCGTTGTCGAGCCAAGCGGTCAATCTCATCCATTTTCCGAAATACTTGTCGGTTATCGCCTCTCCCTCAAGCGAGGTCTTGTTCTCATGCTGAGCCGTTAAAAATGTCGGTGTGATGTTGCTTCCCAGCAGGATGCGATCTTCGGGGGGCGCGGGCGGTGCGGGCGGCTCAAATGATGGACGTGGCTCGATTTCAATGTGGCGCGGTGATGCCGGTTGACCCCCGAAGCGAGATTCCAAGAGCTTTTCAGTTCGACGGCGCTCGTTCCAGACTATGAACGCCACGCCCGCCAGCATCATGAAGAAACTGAGATAGCTTGTATTGAGGACGACGACGTTCACTACGTCTCCTATCCAGCCGGGATCTTTGGAGCGCGAGATGAGAAAGTCGAGGCTCCCGCCCCAACCAATGATCCGCTCAGCCGCGCCCAGTGCGAAGAGCACCCAGCCAAGCCATCCCCGCCATCCGGGTGGCCGTTTTGTTTCGTGAGGCTCCCCCATTGAGCCAGTCTTTCCACGAACCGTGATTTGTTCCGGAACAGCCTGAGACGGTTAGGTGGCGGAGAGGGTGGGATTCGAACCCACGGTACGGTTGCCCGTACGCCGCATTTCGAGTGCGGTGCTTTCGACCACTCAGCCACCTCTCCGCGGGCGTTATGTGAGGCTGGCCGGCCATCCGGCGGCGAGCGGACGCGCGCCTCTAGCAGCGGCTCGGGTCCTTGCCTAGCCTCACCCGGGACCTAGATAGGCAGCCATGTTGGATTTTGAACGTTCTGATGGCGTGAACCCGTTGATCGACATCCCCCAGGCACGCTTCGCCATCGGCGAGGTGGTGCGCCACCGCCTGTTCGACTTTCGCGGGGTGGTGTTCGACGTCGATCCCGTCTTCGCCAATAGCGAGGAATGGTACGAAGCGATTCCAGAGGCGGTCCGCCCGTCGAAGGACCAGCCCTTCTACCATCTGCTCGCCGAGAATGCCGAGGCGAGCTACATCGCCTACGTAAGCCAGCAGAACCTCGTCCCGGACGACAGCGACGAGCCGATCGACCACCCGGCGATCGGCACCTTCTTCAGCGAGTTCGACCACGGGCGTTACCAGCTCCGGCCCGAACACCGCCACTAGTTCGAGCCGCCGAGGGCAGGTGAGCGATTGCGCAGCAATCGGGAGCCAGCGCGTAGAGCCGGCGAGAACCGGCCGACGGGCGGCCTGAGGCCGTGTCGATCGACGTCACGGAATCGAAGATGACCGAAGGGCAATTCACTTCGTGAGGGCTCCCCGCCGGTTGACACCTCCCGCCCCCTGCCATAGGCGCCTCGCTTTGCCGCGTCGGGCCATGCGCCGCCGCGCGTTCATCTGTGAGAAGAGACAAGGCCAATGTTCGCAGTCGTGCGCACGGGCGGGAAGCAATATCGCGTCACCCCCGGGGACAAGATCGTGGTGGAGAAGCTGGACGGCGATGCCGGGCAGCGGATCGACCTTGGCGACGTGCTGCTCGCCGGAGAGGGATCGGACCTGAAGCCGGTCGACGGTCTCAAGGTTGCCGCGGAGATCATTGCCCAGGCCAAGGGCGAAAAGGTCACCGTCTTCAAGAAGCGCCGCCGGCACAACTACCGCCGCAAGAAGGGCCACCGCCAGCAGCACACGATCCTGCGGATCGTCGCGATCGGCGATCAGAAGGCCGAGAAGCCGGCGAAGGCCGAAAAGGCCCCGAAGCCTGCGAAGCCCGAAGCTGCTGCGGCCGAGGCTGCTCCGGCGCCCGAGGCTGCCGCGCCTGCGGATGCGGAAGCTCCGGCGACCCCTGCCGCCAAGGCCGAAAAGCCCAAGGCAGAGAAGAAGGAAACCGCTCCCAAGACCCAGAAGGCGTCGACAAAAGATGCTGCACCCGCTAAGGGCGGCGCCAAGAAAAGCTCGAAAGAGAAGTAACCCCTCATGGCACACAAGAAAGCAGGCGGCTCGTCCCGCAACGGCCGCGACAGCGAGAGCAAGCGCCTGGGCGTGAAGCTGTTCGGCGGCCAGCAGGCGCGCGCCGGCAACATCATCGTTCGTCAACGCGGCACTCAATGGCACCCCGGCCAGAACGTCGGCATCGGCAAGGATCACACCCTCTTTGCCCTTACCGACGGCTGTATCGCGTTCCGAGATGGCAAGCTCGGCCGCAAATACGTGCACGTCATGCCGTTTGCAGCCGAAGCGAGCGAATAGGGGCCGGTCGACGAAGGGCCGCCCCACGAGGGGGCAGCCCAGACGAGGTCTCACAAGGATCTTCAAAGGGAGAAGAGGGAAGCCCCCGTGAGGGGGCTTTTTTGTTGCTCCGCAACGAGCCCCCACAACCCTTTTTCTTCTCCCGAAACCGTCACGGAGCGGCGCTGGAGCCTCGCCGGGGAGGAGAAGGGACATGTTTGCACGGACTCAAAGGCTGCTGCTCCGGCCCGGCTGGGCGGAGGATGCACCGGCGCTTGCCGGGGCGATCGGCGACGAGCGGATCGTTCGCAACCTTGCGACTGCGCCGTGGCCTTTCAGCCTTCGCGACGCGCAAGCCTTTCTCGCAAGCCCACGCGACCCGGTGCTCCCGTCGCTTCTGATCTTCGAGCGCACGAGCGGCGAGCCGCGGCTGGTCGGCGCGTGCGGCCTTGGCCGCCGCCCCTCCGGAGCGGTCGAGATGGGCTATTGGATCGCGCGAGGGCATTGGGGCCAGGGCTTCGCGACCGAGGCCTGCACCGCGCTGATCGACATCGCGCGCACGCTCGGGCTGACGTGCCTCCAGGGCTCGCACTTCATCGACAATCCGGCCTCCGCGCGAGTGCTCGAAAAGCTCGGCTTTGCGCCGGTCGGCCTCACCGCGCCGCGGATGAGCTGCGCGCGCGGGACCGAAGCGCACGCGCGGCTGTACTGGCTGGCCCTGGGCGAGTGCATCGATGTGGACGAGGGCAAGGCGCTCGCCGCCTAGAAGGCGGGCGCCTAATCGCCTAACGCCAGGGCGATGCACTTCCTCGACCAGGCGAAGATCTATCTGAAGTCCGGCGCCGGCGGCCCCGGCGCGGTGAGCTTCCGCCGCGAGAAGTTCATCGAGTTCGGCGGCCCCGACGGCGGCGACGGCGGCAAGGGCGGCGACATCGTCTTCGAAGCCGTCCCGGGCCTCAATACGCTGATCGACTTTCGCTACACGCAGCATTTCCGCGCCGCCCGCGGCAAGGGCGGCGCCGGCGCGAACCGCACGGGCGCCAGCGCTCCCGACCTGGTGATCAAGGTGCCGGTCGGGACGCAGATCCTCGCCGACGACGAGGAGCGAAGCCTGCTCGCGGACCTCACGCGCGAGGGCGAGCGCCTGACCCTGCTCAGCGGCGGCATGGGCGGCCGCGGCAACGCAAGCTACAAGACGTCCACCAACCGCGCCCCCCGCCAGCACCAGACGGGCGAGGAGGGCGAGGAGATGTGGGTCTGGCTGCGCCTCAAGCTGCTTGCCGACGCAGGTCTCGTCGGCCTGCCCAACGCCGGCAAGTCGACCTTCCTCAACTCGGTCACCAACGCGAGCGCCAAGGTCGGGGATTATCCCTTCACCACCCTTCGCCCGCAGCTCGGGGTCGTTCGCCACAAGGGGCGCGAGTTCGTTCTCGCCGACATTCCCGGGCTGATCGAGGGCGCGGCCGAAGGCGCGGGCATCGGCGACCGCTTCCTCGGCCATGTCGAGCGCACGCGCCTGCTGCTGCACCTGGTCGACGCCGCCGGGGAAGACCCGGTCGATGCGTGGCGCGTCGTTCGCGCCGAGCTCGAAAGCTATGGCGCCGGGCTCGCGGACAAGCCCGAGATCGTCGTGCTCAGCCGCTCCGACCTGATCGACGACGAGCAGCTCTGCGAGGTCCGCGAAGCGCTTGAGGAGGAAACCGGCTCGCGCGCATTCCCGGTCTCGGCCCCGCTCGGCGAGGGCATCGAGGCTTTGCTCGACGCGGTGATCGAGCGGCTCGGCCCCGGCGAGCGGGCGCGCGAAGAGGCTCCGGCCGAGGATCGGCCCTGGTCGCCGCTGTGAGGCCGGGCCGGTGATCCTCGCCGTCACCGGCGGCACCGGCTTCGTCGGCTCCCGGCTGCTCGATCTTGCGCTGGAGCGCGGGCACCAGGTCCGAGCGCTCACTCGTCGTCCGCAGCAGCCGAAGGACGGGATCGAGTGGATCGAGGGCGATCTCGAGAACCGCGAGGCGCTCGAGCGGCTGGTCGAGCGCAGCGACGCCGTCGTCCACGTCGCCGGAGTGATCAACGCGCCGAGCGCCGCGGCGTTCGAAGCCGGCAACGCCACGGGCACGCTCGCCATGCTCGCCGCCGCGACCGCGGCCGGTACGCGCCGCTTCGTCCACGTGTCGTCGCTCGCCGCCCGCGAGCGGAAGCTGTCGAGCTACGGCGCCTCTAAGGCGAGCGCGGAGGATCTGGTCGAGCATTCCGGGCTCGACTGGGTGATCGTCCGCCCGCCGGCGGTCTATGGACCGGGCGACCGGGAGACACTCGAGCTGTTTCGCATGGCTGCCGCGGGTCTCATCCTGCTTCCGCCGCGCGGCAAGCTGTCACTGATCCACGTCGACGACCTCGCGCGCCTGCTTGTGACGCTCGCTGAAAGCGCCAAGCCAATGAAGCAGCTGTTCGAGGTCGACGACGGCCGCCCCGGCGGCTGGACCCACCGCGAATTCGCCGTGGCCCTGGCGACGGCCGTCGGCCGCCGCGCCCTGTCCATTGCAACGCCGGGCGTTGTTCTGCGGCTAGGCGCCACGCTCGACCGGCTGATGCGCCGCAACAAGGCCAAGCTTACCCCCGACCGCGCCGCCTATTTCTGCCACCCCGACTGGGTCGTCAGCTCGGGAAAAGCACCCGCGCCCGAGCTGTGGCGGCCGCAAATCGCGACCGAGCAGGGCCTCGCCGACACCGCCCGCTGGTACCGCGCGCAGGGCTGGCTTTAGGCCCCGCACCCGCCCCATTCGCGCCCCATTGCGTTGCGAAAGCGGCGCCTGCCGCATAGAGGCCAGACATGACCGACCGGGACGAGACCTATTCGAGGATCGAGGCGCTCATCGAGCCGTTCAACAAGAAGGGCGTCGAGATCACCGAAGGCACGCGCTTTGCAGTCGACCTCGAGTGGGACAGCCTCACCGTCATGGACTTCGTCGCCTCGGTGGAGGACGAGTTCGACGTCTTGATCAGCATGAACCGCGTCGCCGAGATCGAGACCGTCGGCCAGCTGGTCGATGCCGTGGACCAGCTCCAGGAAGACTGATGACCGATCCTGGCCTGGAAATGGAGCTCGGCGGAAGCCGCGAGGGCGGCGGCTCGGGCGACCTGTTCTCCAAGTTCGACCCGCTGATCGAGCAGCGGCGCGCCTTGTTGGCGAAGGGCGTCACCGACCCGTTCAACCTGGTGATGGAGAGGGTCGAAAGCCCGGCCGTCGCAATCTGCAATGGCCGCCGGACGATCCTTCTCGGCACCTACAATTACATGGGCATGACCTTCGACCCCGACGTGGTCGCCGCGGGCAAGAAAGCGCTGGACGAGTTCGGCTCGGGCACCACCGGAAGTCGCGTGCTCAACGGCACCTATGTCGGCCACCGCGAGGTCGAGCAGGCGCTTCGCGATTTCTATGCGATGGACCATGCGATGGTCTTCTCGACCGGCTACCAGGCGAACCTCGGGATCATCTCGACCATCGCCGGCAAGGATGACTACATCATCCTCGACATCGACAGCCACGCTTCGATCTACGATGGATGCGCGCTCGGCAACGCGCAGGTCATCCCGTTCCGCCACAATGACGTGGACGCGCTCGAAAAGAGGCTGAGGCGGGTGCCCGAGGGCGCGGGCAAGCTGGTCATCCTCGAAGGCGTCTATTCGATGCTCGGCGACGTCGCGCCCCTTCGGGAAATGGTTGCCGTGTCCAAGGCAGCCGGCGCAATGGTGCTGGTCGACGAGGCGCATTCGATGGGCTTCATCGGCCCCAACGGCCGCGGGGTCGCCGAAGACCAGGGCGTGATCGACGACGTGGACTTCATCATCGGCACCTTTTCCAAGTCGGTCGGCACCGTCGGCGGCTTTTGCGTGTCGAACCACCCGAAGTTCGAGATCATGCGGCTGGTCTGCCGCCCCTATGTGTTCACCGCCTCGCTGCCTCCGTCGGTGGTGGCCACCGCGGCGACCTCGATCCGCAAGCTAACGGGCAGCTCGGCCAAGCGAGCCCACCTGTGGGAGAACAGCAAGCGGCTTCATGCCGGCCTCAAGCAGCTCGGCTTCACGCTCGGCACCGATCAGCCGCAGTCGGCGATCATCGCCGTGATCATGCCCGACCTCGAGACCGGAGCGGCGATGTGGGAGGCGCTTCTGAAGGAAGGCCTCTACGTCAATCTTGCCCGCCCGCCGGCCACTCCGTCGGGAATGACGCTGCTTCGCTGCTCGCTTTGCGCCGAGCACAGCGAGGAGCAGGTTGGCGAGATACTCGGAATGTTCGCTGCGGCGGGACGATCGACCGGCTGCATCTGAACGGGAAAGCCGCCTTCCGTCGGGTCCCGGACAGGTCTAGACTGGCGCCATGAGACCGGCCGGGGAGGAGCTCCAGTTCGACTGGCGGCGGGGCGGCGCTGCAGCCGGCGCGCTGGTCGCCACGCTGATCCTGCTTGCCATGGTGGTCCTGGTCGCCATCTCAAACAATGCCCGCGACCTGGCGCTCGAGGGCGAACGCCGCGCCTACGACGTCAACCTGCTCACCCGCACCGTCGACGCGAGCATGGCCCGCTCGGAAGCCGCGCTCGGGCGTTTCGTCCTGGACGAGGACGAACGCGGATCGGGCAGCATCTACTACAGCCAGTGGCGCCTCGCCGGTCAGCAGATCCGGCAGCTGGAACGGCTCGTTCGAAGCAACCCCGACCAGCGCCGCCGCCTCGCCGAGCTCCAGCAGCTCTACCAGCAGCGCGGCGAGGAGTTCGCCGCGGCCGCAAGGGCCACCCTGACCAAGCAGGCGCCGGAGGAACCACCTACTTCTACGTTGCCGCCCAATCGCCGACCGGAGGGCTGCTCGCCGCAAAGCTGGCCGAGATCGCCCAGGCCGAGCGGGCCCTTCTTCGCGAACGCATGGAGGAGACGCAGATGTTCTCGGCCGAAGCGGACCGGCTGACCGACTATCTGAGCTGGCTCGGGCTCCTCGTCGGCCTGGCGGCGATTTTCCTCGGCGTGGTGTCGATCCAGGCGATCCGCCAGTTCGCCTTCGCCAAGCGCCTTGCCGAGACCGAGTCGGAACGCGCCGAAGTGCTCGAGCAGGCGGTTGCCGAGCGCACGCGCGAGCTGATGGAAGCCAATGAGGCGCTGCGCTCGAGGCGGAGGAGCGGCAGGCGGCCGAAGCCCAGCTGCGCCAGGTCCAGAAGATGGAAGCGGTCGGCCAGCTGACCGGCGGCATCGCCCACGACTTCAACAACATGCTCGCGGTGGTGGTCGGCGGCGTCGATCTCGCCCGGCGGCGGCTCAACGGCCCGCGCCGCGAAGTGCTCAACCATCTCAACAATGCGATGGAGGGCGCGGCGCGCCGCGGCCTTGACCCGCCGCCTGCTGTCCTTCGCCCGCTCGGAGCCGCTGCTTCCCGAGCGTGGACCCGACCGAGCTCGTGTCGGGCATGTCGGACCTGCTCGACCGCACGCTCGGCGAGCGAATCCACGTCGAGGTCGATCTCGCGCCCGACGCATGGCCGACCTACGTCGATCCGCATCAGCTCGAGAATGCGATCGTCAATTTGGCTGTCAACGCGCGCGATGCGATGGAAGGGCAGGGAATTCTACGGATCGCCACGCGGAACGCGACGCTCGGTGCGAACGAAGTGGGCGATATACGCCCCGGCGATTATGTTCAGGTCAGCGTCAGCGACACGGGCTGCGGGATGACCGCCGAAGTGCTCGCGCGCATTCGAGCCCTTTTTTCACGACCAAGCCGGTGGGCAAGGGCACGGGCCTTGGCCTCAGCCAGATCTTCGGCTTTGCCCACCAGTCGGGCGGCGAAGTCGGCATCGACAGCGAGGTCGGCAAGGGCACGACCGTGTCCATCTATTTGCCCCGGACGGCGGCGCTCGAGCCGCCGGTGCGGCTCCATCCCGCTGCGCAGCGCGCCGACAATGAAGCGACGGTGCCGGGCGCGCGGATCCTCGGTGGTCGAGGACGACCCGCGAGTGCGCGCCTCGACGATCGAAGCGCTTCAGGACCTCGACTACCAGCCGGTCGCCTGCTCAAGCGGGGCCGAGGCGATCGGCATTTTCGAGGCGCAGACATTCGATCTGGTGATCAGCGACGTGATCATGCCCGAGATGACGGGTCCCGAGCTGATCCGCTATCTGAAGAAGGACCACGAGGATTTCGCGGTGCTGTTCGTCACCGGCTATGTCGGCGAGGGCGAGACCGACGACCTGGTCGGCCATGAGCTTCTGCGCAAGCCGTTCACCGTCAATGCGCTGGCCAACGCGGTCGCCGTGGCCTTGTCGCGAGCCCTAGCGAACCGCGCCGGACCGGAGGAGCCGCGGCAGCAGGCTGATCGCGGCGAGAGTGGGTGCCGCCGCTGCCACGCCTTGATCTGGATGTTCGTGCCCGCGTGCCGGTTGATCTTCCACGCGATGTAGTCGACGCCGCCGGTGAAGGTCGCGCTGGCCTTGGCGAGCCGCGCGACCGACAGGTGCTTGCCTTCCATGCGCCGGCGCCCCCAGCCGACCGACCGACGCGCCGGCTCGATCGCAGCAGCGGCGGCGCCGGCGAACCGGCGGTACCGCTCGGGCTCCACATCGACGACGGAGCCGATGCGCTCGCGCCGCTCGGCCCTGAGCTCGGCGGAGTAGGTGAGCGCGAAGGCGCGGCGCCACCAGTCGAGGGGGTCCTCGCCGTCGCGCCGGCCGGCGGCGGCAAGCAGGGTCGGTGCGGCCCTCGCGACCGCGTCGATCGCCCGCTTGCGCGCCCCCTGGTCCGCCGCCCAGACAAGCCGCGACGGCTGAGCGAAGCGCGCCCAGACCGACACGCTTCGGGTCTCCGGCCCATTGAGGCGGTGGAAGTCGGCTTCGCTCAGAACCGCATATTTCGCTGCAAGCGCGCCCTGCTCGAAGTAGAAGACGTTGGGCGGAACAAGCCGGTTGGCGGTCGCCAGCCAGCGCTTCGCATAGGCCGAGCGATAGTCGGACACGATCAGGTAGAAGTCGAGCATCAGCCCTTCGAGCCGCTGCTGGCGCAGGCACGAGCCGTAGAACAGGACTGCTCGCGACGCTGCCCCGTGCTTCTGGGCGATCGCCTCGGCGATGGCGCGCACGCTTGGGTCGACAGGAATGGCGAGTTCCTCCGCGACGAGGTCGCGCAGTCTCGCCACGGTTAAGCCGCCAGGCGGACGAACGAGAGCGGCTGCGCGGGGCTGAGGATCACCGGGCGGCCGATCTGCGTGCGGAACATTTCGCCGTCGAGGATCAGGTCGCTGTTCTCGCCCTCGATGCTGATCTCGTCGGCCTGCTCGAAATGCACTCCGCTCAGGGTGGCGCGCCCGAGCTTGCCCCGGAGAGTCGCCACGAACGCCCTCAGGACCGAAGCCGGCCGCTCCTCCACCGCGAGCATTTTGAGGCCGCCGCTCCTGGATCCCGCAACCTCGCTCGAAAGCAGCAGCTTTTCGAGCGTGGTGACGGCGAGCACGGAGAAACGCCCGCTGATCATGCCCCCCTTCTCGCGCACCGACACGCTGAGCGGCCTGGCGTCGGGCGGGAGGAAGCCGGCTTTCACCCGCAGCAGCAGCTTCGCCACCAGTGCGACCGCGGTGATCACATGCGCAACGCTGTTGGGAAGGCCCAACGGGTAGATCTTGTGCCTGCAGTAGAGCATCGTGTCGGCAAGGCCGGCGCCGCCGAGGAACATGCCGATGACCGGGCGATCGTCGCCGTCCCTGCCGTGCCTGAGCGCGATCAGCTCGCGCGGCACGATGTAGCGCTCAAGGTCGCCCTGGGCGATCTCCACCAGCCGCTCGAGCGCGCGGATGGGGTCGCCCTGCGCCCCGAGGTCGAGCGCGATGAGGTTGGTCTTGCCGTTCGGCAGCACCGCGACCGGCGGCGACTCGCTTCCGAAATGGCCGCCGTTGTACATTTCGGTCAAGGCCGCCTGGACGGTGCCGTCACCGCCGTTGATGATCAGCATCTTGGGCCGGACGCGCGCGATGGTCCTCAGCGCGTCGCCGATCTGCTCGGCGCGCTCCACCTCGTAGTGGAAAATGTCGGGATGCTCGGCGCAATAGTCGCGGATCCGCGACAGCTGCGCGAGATTGCCAGTCGACTTGGGGTTCGAGAGCAAAGCGATGCGGGGACGCGGCATGCCTAGGCCCCGAGCGCAGCCGCGCGCGGCGCGGGAGCTTGTGAAGTTCGCAGCAGGACGGCCGGGGAACGCAATTTCAGCATGAATTCAGACGACCATCCGCTATTAAGCCCAGACGTGGGCCAAGCACCGGTCACGAAGGTACATCGGCCCACGTCGCTCTGTCGGTCCGCTTTGCGGCTAAATCATGGTGTTGGGACGACATAATCCGTGCCGCTTTCGCTGATCGACCGATACCTGGCGCGAAACATCGCCGTGCCGCTGCTGGGCACGCTGATCCTTGCGGCGATGCTGCTGGTGCTCGACAAGATGCTTCGCCTGTTCGACTTCGTCGTCACCACCGGCGGGCCGGTCAGCGTCGTGTGGCAGATGCTCGCCAATCTGATCCCTGAATATTTCTCGCTCGGGATCCCGCTCGGGCGTCTGCTCGGCGGCCTGCTCGCCTGTCGCTAGCTCGCCTTGTCGTCGGAGCTCGACGCCCTGCGCGGGATCGGCTTCGGCTTCGGCCGCCTGCTGCGCGTGCCCTACGCCTATGCGGTCGTGCTGTTGCTCCTCAACCTGTTCATCGTCGGCTGGGTGCAGCCGTGGTCCCACTATGGCTATGAGCGGCTTCGCTTCGACCTGAGCTCGGGCGCGCTCGGCGCGTCGATGAAGGTCGGCGAGTTCAACCAGCTCGGCAAGCGCTTCACGCTGAGGATCGACCGCAGCGAAAACGAGGGGACCCAGCTGCACGGCATCTTCGTCCAGATGGACGACAAGTCGGGCATGTCGGTCGCTGCGACCGCACGGCACGGCCGGTTCCTGTCGACCGATGATCCCGACACCATCCTGTTCCGCCTGGAGAACGGCAGGCTGATCCAGGACTCGCCGGGCTTTCCGGCGCCGCGAACGCTGACCTTCGACCTGTACGACCGGCCGAACAGCCTGCCGCCGATCGACCGCTTCCGCGGCCGCGGGCACGAGGAGCTGCAGGAGCTGACGATTCCCGAGCTCATGCGCCACGCCTACGCCCGGCCGGGACCGCGCGACGAGCGGCTGGCGGCACAGGCGCAGCTCCACTTCCGCCTGGTCGAAGTGCTGATGATGCTGATGATCCCGCTGCTCGCGGTCGCGCTCGCCGTGCCGCCGAAGCGAAGCACGTCCTCGCTCGGCATCTTCGTGGGCATCGTGATCATCGTCGCCTATCACAAGGTCAACCAGTACGCCGAGCAGATGGGCGCGCAGGGCCGCATCGACCCGGTGCTCGCGCTGTGGATTCCGCTGATCCTGCTCTCGGCGATGATCTACTGGATGTACCACGTGCTCGCCCATCGGCCCGGCGGTCAGCCGATCGGAGCACTCGAGCGAGCGTTCGCTCAACTCGCGCGCGGCGCGCGCAGGCTGATGCGGAGGCTGGGGCGCGCTTGATGAGCCTTCGCATATTCCCGTCGCGCCGAGTGGCGCTCTACACGATGAAGCTGTTCATCACTCGCAGCCTCGCGGTGCTGGTCGGCCTCGTCATGATCCTGATGATGCTCGACCTGCTCGGCGAATCCGGCAAGATCCTGGCCGTTCCGGGCAATGGCGAAGCGGACCTGTGGCGCTACGTGTCGCTTCGTGTTCCTGTCCTGATCTCGCGCTTCCTGCCCTTCTCGGTGCTCCTGGGAACGCTGATCGCCTTTGCCGGGCTCAACCAGCACAGCGAGGTGGTAGCGATGAAGGCCGCCGGCATATCCGCGCACCAGTTGATCGCGCCGCTGATGGTCGCGAGCCTGGTGCTCGCGGGCGCACTGTTCGCGTTCAACGAGACGGTGGTGGTCAACTCCTCCCGCGCCGTCGAGGCGTGGAGCGACAATGATTACGAGCCGGTGCCGCCGGAAAGCGGGATCCTCACGAACGTCTGGCTGCTGCACGAGGGCGACCTGCTCCAGGCGCGACACGTCGGAGGGCGGGGCCCGGATTTCCACGCGGAGGGCGTGAGGCTCTATGACCGCGAGGTCGGAACGCTTCGGCGCATCATCCAGGCGGAGCACGCGCAGCCGCAGGACGGCGCGTGGAAGCTGACGAACGTCAGGGTCTATGATTCGACCATGAACGTCGTGCGCCTGCAGCCCGAAATGAGGGCGCTTGCGGGACTCGAGCCCGACCAGCTGAGGCTCGCCAAGGTCGATCCGGAGAAACTCGACTTCTGGACGTTGAGGGAGCGCATCGCCGAGCTCGAGCAGGCGGGCCGGCGCTCAGACGCGGCCAAAGCCGGCCTGTGGCACAAGATTTCGGGGCCGCTGTCGACGGTGCTGATGCCGCTGCTTGCCGCGACCGCGGCGTTCGGCCTCGCCCGCTCGGGCCAGGTGCTGCTGCGCGCAAGCGTCGGAATGGCGCTCGGCTTCGCCTATTTCGTTGCGGACAATTTCAGCCTGGCGATGGGCAATGTCGGCGCTTACCCGCCGCTGCTCGCCGCCTGGGCGCCGTTCATCCTGTTCCTGCTGGTCGGGGAGACGGTGCTGATCCGAAGCGAGGAGTGATCAGCCGCGCGTCGCCTGCTGCCACGAGCTTGCCGCGAGCTGGCCGGCGAGGCGCGACAGGCCCGAATGGCTCGAGCGGTGGTAGACCGAGTCGGGATCGAGCGCCGCGCTGAGCCGGCGGTGCGCTTCGCCCAGTGCGTGATACGGCAGGCCCGGCAGCAGGTGGTGGAGCGCGTGATAGCGAAGGCCCACCGGCGCCCACAGCACGGGCAGCGTGGCCGGCGGCGGCACGTTGACGCTGTCGAGGAACTGGGCGGTGACGCTCATCGGCTCGCCGTCATTTTCCCACAGATGGGCGGCGAGCGTGCGCACCTGGTTGAGCAGCATCACGCCGGAGTGAACGCCGAGGAAGATCAAGAAGGCGCGTAGCGGCACGGCGCCGCTGATCACCAGGGCCAGCAAGGTGATCGCCCAGGCGCTCGCTGCGGCCTCTTGCACCGCCCACTGGCGCCTGAACCCGCCTTCGGGCTGCGGACGCCGGAACTGCGGATTGATCTGCAGACCCGAGTAGCGCGCCACGATGATCCGCCGGAGGCGGGACGACAGCAGCGACAGCGGCGCCAGGACGGCGAAACGGATCAGCATTCCGACCGGAGCGAGCGCAGCGGCGACCAGGAACAGCGGCAGGGTCCAGGGCTTCATCAGCGCCAGCGGCAGATATTCGGGATCATCGAGGGTGCCGTAATAGCGCTTCGCGTGATGCTGATTGTGGACTCCCTCGTAGAGGAAGGATGGCACCAGCAGCGGAATGCCGACCAGCGCATTCCACCCGGTGCGGAAGCCCGGCACCGCACGCTGCTTGAGGTGGGTCACCTCGTGAATGAAGCTCCCGGCGCGGTACAGCGCGAGGATCGCGACCAGGCCGGCCGCGAGCGTCAGCGCAGTCGAGCCCGCGAAGAATGCGGCGGCCATCGCCCCGTAGCCCACGAGCACCGAGCCGATCAGGTCGGCCCAGTAGATCGTCGCCCTGGGCAGGTTGAGGTCGCGAGTCAGGTCGGCGGCGGCCTTGAGCATCGCCTTGTCGTCGGCCGCGCTGCGCCGGACGGCACCGCGCACTTCCGGTGCGGCCGCCTCGCCCGCGCGCTGAAGCGTGTTGATTGAAACGTAAGTCATGTTCGCGTCGTATGTGGCGGGAGATAGTGGCGCGAAAGTGGCGTCGCAACGGCACTCGGCTGGCGATTGGCGAAGGAGCGCGCTAGCCAGCCGCGATGAGCTCCGCTGCGCTGACCGTACGGCCGGTCGCTACCAAAGCCGACCGCAAGGCGTTCGTCGACTTCGCCTGGGACGCATACCGCGGCGACCCGGCCTGGGTGCCGCCGCTCAAGGACGAAGTCCACGGACTTCTGAACCCGAAGAAGAACCCGTGGTTCGGCCATGCCCGCGCCCAGCTCTGGCTTGCCGAGCGCGGCGGCCGCGTGGTGGGCCGGATCAGCGGACAGGTCGACGAGCTCGTCCAGACGCACATGGCCGAAGGGACGGGCCAGTGGGGCCTGTTCGAGGCGCTGGACGGAGCGGCGGCCGCGGCGCTGATCGCAGCCGCCGAGGACTGGCTTCGGGCCGAGGTAATGACTCGCGCGCTCGGCCCTTTCAGCCTGTCGATCTGGGACGAGCTGGGGCTCGAGATCCACGGCCACGAAGAACCGCCCACGGCGATGATGGGCCACCATCGGCCCGAGTATCGCGCGTGGATCGAGGCCGCGGGTTACACCAAGGCTGCGGACCTGCTGACCTACCAGGCGGAGATTTCGAGCTGGGCAGACCCGATGGTCATCCGGCTGATCCAGGCGGGTGAACGCAACCCGCGGATCCGCATCCGCAAGGTCGACAAGGCGCGCTTCGCCCAGGAGGCGGAAGTGATCATGGGCCTGCTCAACGATGCCTGGTCGCAGAACTGGGGCTTCGTTCCGCTGACGGAGGCGGAGATCGCCTATGCAGGCAAGAAGCTGAAGCCGATCATCTACGAGGATCTGGTGCTGGTCGCGGAAGTCGATGGCGAGCCCGCCGCCTTCATCCTGTGCATCCCCGACGTCAACGAGCTGATCCGCGACCTCGATGGCGAGCTGTTTCCGCTGGGATGGGCGAAGCTTCTGTGGCGGCTGAGGAAGCCTCGGACGCGGCGGGCGCGGATACCGCTGATGGGCGTGGCGAAGAAGCTCCACCACTCGCGGCTCGGCACCCAGCTGGCCTTGATGCTGATCGAGCAGATCCGGCTGGCGCTGATCGGCAAGTTCGGCATCACCATTGGCGAGTTCGGCTGGATCCTGGAGGAAAATACGGGAATGCTGTCGATCGCGGAGCTTCCCGGATCGAGCGTCAATCACCGGTACCGGGTGTTCGAAAAGGCGCTCTAGCTTTCGAGCTCGACCCATGTCGGCGCGTGGTCCGACGCCTTCTCCTGAGCGCGCGCCCATTTGTCGACGCCGGCCCCGAGCAGCCGGTCGGCGGCCTCGGGCGAGCAGAGCAGGTGGTCGATGCGGAAGCCCGCGTCGCGCTGCCAGCAGCCGGCGGTATAGTCCCAGAAGGTGTAGAGCCGGGCCTCGTCGGGGTGAAAGGCGCGCAGAGCGTCGGTCCAGCCCTGGTGGAGGATCCTGCGCCACCGGGCGCGGGTCTCCGGCTGGACCAGAGCGTCGTGGGCCGCGGCGCGCATCGAGAAGACGTCGCGGTCCTCGGGCACGACGTTCCAGTCGCCGGCGAGGATCACCGGCCGCTCCTCCTCGAGAAGCTCGAGCGCGTGCGCCTCGAGCCGCTGCATCCAGCGCAGCTTGTAGTCGAACTTCTCGGTGCCGATGGGATTGCCGTTCGGCAGATAGAGCGAGGCGACGACGAGGCCGCAGGTCTCGGCCTCGATATAGCGGCTGTGGGTATCGTCAGGGTCGCCGGGAAGGCCGACGCGGCGAAGCTTGGGCGTATCGCCGCGCACCAGGATGGCGACGCCGTTGAACCCCTTCTGCCCGTGCCAGACCGCTCCGTATCCCGCGCCCTCGGTGTCCGCGATGGGAATCGAATCGTCGGCGCATTTCAGTTCCTGGAGGCACAGGACGTCGGGCTTCTCCCGCTCGAGCCATTCGATCAGGCGCGGCAGCCGCGCGCGGATTCCGTTGAGGTTGAAGGTCGCGAGCTTCACTTACGCGGCCTTAGACCGAAAAGCTGGACCCGCAACCGCAGCCCGAAGCCGCATTGGGATTGGTCACGCGAAAGGAGGCGCCGCCCAGGTCCTCGACGAAATCGACCGCCGAGCCGCGCACCAAATCAAGGCTCATGGGATCGACCACGAGCTTGACGCCGTCGGTTATCGAGACAGCGTCGGTTTGCTCGGGCGCCTCGGCGAGTTCGAACTTGTAGGTGAAACCCGCGCAGCCGCCACCGTCGACGGCGAGCCTCAGGATCGCAGGCCTGGACTGGCGCGCGGCGATCCACGCCACGCGCCTCGCGGCATTTTCAGTGAGGGTGATGGCGGGCTCGCTCACTCGAGCGAGATAGGAACCCAGGCCCTATTGGGCAATGATCAGCGCTTGCCGCCGTTCGGACCACCGAGCGCGACCGCGTCCATCGACGCGGTGCCGGCGTTGCGCTGCATCGCGAGCAGATAGTCGGTCGACTTCATGAACGGGATCGGGTTCACCGGGCGGCTGTCGATGCGCACCTCATAGTGGAGGTGGCTGCCGGTCGAGCGGCCGGTCGAGCCCATGTGGCCGATCAGCTGGCCGCGCTTCACCTGCTGGCCCGGGCCGACCATGATCCGCGACAAGTGGCCGTAGCGGGTCTCGATGCCGCGTCCGTGATTGAGCTTGATGAGGTTGCCGTAGCCGCCGCTGTTGTAGCCGGCTTCGGAAACGGTGCCGTCCGCGGTCGCATAGATCGGCGTGCCGACGGGGCCGGCGAGATCGATGCCGGCGTGCATCGCTGCGCCGCCGCGGAACGGGTCCGACCGGACGCCGTAGCCGCTGGTGAAGGCCGCGGTCTTGACCGGCTTGTCGGACGGAACGGCAATCGCGCCCGAGGCGAGATTGTCGAGCTTCTTCCAGCTCGAGAACAATTGCTTGAAGGTCGGGTCGCCCTTGCCGTCGAGCGGGCCGCCGCCGCCGGCCTGGCCCGGCGCTGCGCCATAGAAGCCGAGGCTGCGGAGCGCGGCCGGATCGACGTTCTCGCTGGCAAGCGCAGCGGCGAGTGCCGCCTGGCGCTGCTCGATGAGCTTGACCTTGCGATCGGTTTCCGCCGCGAGCTTGGCGACATCCGCCGAATAGTCGCCGTCAACCAGAGCAACGGCCGCGGAAGCGGCCGGAGCGGGAGTCAGCGTGCGGGCAAGCGCGTAGCTCGACCAGGCGACGAGCGCCATGAGAGCGACGAACAGAACGACCTGAATGGAAGCGGAGATGCGGAAGCGGCGCAGACGCGTGCCGTCGTGAACGAAAAAGTCCCGATCGCGGAAAAAGCCGCCCGTTGCCGCCAGCACCTTTGTCATGAGCCCTCCGCTCCAAATCCCGAACAGTCCATGCGCGCATCCACGCGCACGGCCCGAAACACCCTCGATCAACGAGCTCCCCAGCCCCAAATGCCTGCAGAGGGTTGCCCACCGCCTGCTGACGAAGCGACCCTGACCCGGGTTGGTTAACAAATTCAACCGTGGGCTGCTCTCCTCGGGACGAACCGCCGAATTGGCACGGTGAACCGTTGAATCACTGGCCGCCGCAGAGGGAACCGACTGGAAATTCGGCTTTGGGAGGCGCGGCCGCGGGAATGTTTCGCGCCGCCTTGCCCATGCCGATTTGGCCGTTAGAACCGGGCGCGGGCCACGCCGTCCCAACGCGGCGCGTGCTCTCTGCGAGGAGAGTAGATTTGAACCAAGCCAGTGCCGCCGGCGCGCGTGAGCGACGGCCCAAGCCACGCCCGCTACCCCAGCGTCCCCACTTCTCGTCCGGCCCCTGCGCCAAGCCGCCAGGCTGGCACCCGGGGCTGATCGACACGCGCAGCCTCGGGCGGTCGCACCGCTCGGCGCTGGGCAAGGCGCGGCTGCAAGAGGCGATCGAGCGGACCCACGCGCTGCTTGAGCTGCCCCGCGACTACCGGCTCGGGATCGTGCCTGCGTCCGACACGGGCGCAGTCGAGATGGCGCTGTGGGCGCTGCTCGGCCCAAGGCCCGTGACGATGCTCGCCTGGGAAAGCTTCGGCCAGGGCTGGGTGACCGACGTGGTCAAGCAGCTCAGGCTCGAGGCGGACGTACGCACCGCGCCTTACGGCGAACTTCCGGACCTTCAGACCATCGACCCGGCGAGCGATGTCGTCTTCACCTGGAACGGCACGACCAGCGGAGTGCGGGTGCCCAACGCCCAGTGGATCGACGAGCACCGGAGCGGCCTTTCGATCTGCGACGCGACTTCCGGTGCATTCGCGCAGGACATCGACTGGCGAAGGATCGATGTCGGCACCTTCAGCTGGCAAAAGGCGCTCGGCGGCGAAGGCGGGCAAGGGATGCTGGTGCTCAGTCCGCGCGCGGTAGAGCGGCTGGAGCGACAGCCTGCAGGACGGCCGCTGCCCAAGATCTTCCGACTGACCAAAAGCGGCGCGCTGATCGAAGGCATTTTCAAGGGCGAGACGATCAACACGCCCTCGTTGCTCGCGGTCGAGGACTGGCTGGTGGCGCTCGACTGGGCGGAGCGGATCGGCGGTCTCGAGGCGCTGATTGCGCGGGCCGATGCCAATGCGGCCGCGCTCGACCGCTGGGTCTCCGGCGCCGACTGGATCGAGCATCTCGCGGCCGACCCCGCGATCCGCTCGAACACGTCGGTCTGCCTCCAGTTCGCCGACCGCACCGACGAGGAGGCCAACCAGGCTCGGCAGAAGGCGATGGTGAAGCTGCTCGAGGCCGAGGAAGCGGCGTTCGACGTGGGCGCGTACCGCGACGCCCCGCCGGGATTGCGCATCTGGTGCGGAGCGACCGTCGACACTGCGGACGTGGAGGCGCTCGGGCCCTGGCTCGACTGGGCATGGGAGGCGAGCGCGTGAGCGAGCAAGTGCGGGTGTTGATCGCGGACAAGATGGACCCGAAAGCCGCGGCGATCTTCCGCGAGCGGGGCATCGACGTCGACGAGAAGCCCGGCCTTTCGGCCGACGAACTAAAGGCGGTCATCGGCGGATATGACGGCGTCGCGGTGCGCAGCTCGACGCGGGTCACTGCGCCCGTCATGGACGCCGGCGTGCCGCGCCTGAAGGTGATCGGCCGCGCTGGGATCGGCGTGGATACGATCGACGTGCCGGCCGCGACCGCCCGCGGCATGGTGGTGATGAACACGCCGTTCGGCAATTCGATCACCACCGCCGAGCATGCGATCGCCATGGTCTTCGCGCTCGCTCGCGAGATCCCGTCGGCCGACCAGTCGACGCAAGCCGGTCGATGGGAGAAGAATCGCTTCGTCGGAGTCGAGCTCGCGGCAAAGACTCTGGCCCTGATCGGCTGCGGCAATATCGGCTCGATCGTCGCCGACCGCGCGCACGGGCTCAAGATGAAGGTGATCGCCTACGATCCATTCCTCAGTCCGGAGCGGGCGCTGGAGCTCGGGGTCGAAAAGGTCGAGCTCGACGATCTCCTGCGCCGCGCCGACTTCATCTCGCTGCACACGCCGCTCACCGACCAGACGCGGGGGATCCTCTCGCGGGAGGCACTGGCGAAGACGAAAGCCGGCGTTCGCATCGTCAATTGCGCGCGCGGCGGGCTGATCGACGAAGCGGCGCTGAAGGAGGCGCTCGACGGCGGCCATGTCGCGGGCGCGGCGCTCGACGTGTTCGCCGAGGAGCCGGCCAAGGACAATCCCCTGTTCGGAACGCCGGGCCTGATCTGCACGCCGCACCTCGGCGCTTCGACCACCGAGGCGCAGGTCAATGTCGCGATCCAGATTGCCGAGCAGATGAGCGACTTCGCTGCTCGGCGGCATCACCAACGCGGTCAACATGCCGTCGCTCTCCGCCGAGGAGGCGCCGCGGCTGAAGTTCTACATGGCGCTTGCCGAGAAGCTCGGGCGCCTGGTGGGCCAAGTGGCGGCAAGCGACATCCGCTCGGTGGCGGTCGAGGTCGAGGCGCGGCGGCCGAACTCAACCTGAAGCCGGTGACCGGCGCGGTACTCGCCGGCCTGATGGGCACCTATTCCGACACGGTGAACATGGTCAACGCGCCGTTCCTCGCGAAGGAGCGCGGGCTCGACCTGCGCGAGGTACGCCACGACCGGGAGGGCGACTCATCACACGCTCGTCGCGGTGACCGTCGGGACGGAGGACGGCGAGAAGCGGGTTGCCGGGACCCCTGTTCGGCGGCCGCGCGCCGCGGCTTGTCGACATCTTCGGCGTTGCGGTCGAGGCCGAGCTGTCGCCAAGGATGATCTACATCGTCAACAATGACGCGCCGGGCTTCATCGGCGCGCTTGGCACCACGCTCGGCCAGGCCGGCGTCAACATCGCCACGTTCAACCTCGGCCGGCGCAAGGCCGGCGGCGAGGCCGTGGCGCTGGTCGCCGTCGACCAACCGATCACGCCGGAGCTGACCGACGAGCTCTGGCGCCTTCCCGAGTGCGCGAGGTGGTGCCGCTGACGTTTTAGCGGTCAATGTCGGCTTTCGGCCCAACACGAGCGGCATGGGTGCCCCGGTAAGTTGCAGTGAGCCATTGAATTTCACTCGGGCGACCACAAATGCGCTGCTCCCGTGCCTGCCGACCTAGCAATCCTCTTCGAGCACCCGTCCTGGTTCGAGCTGCTGTTCGCGGCGGTCGAACGGCGCGGGCTGTCGCTCGAGAAGGTGCATCTGGGCGATCATCGCTTCGATCCCGTGGCCGGCGAGCCGCCGGCGCGCGTGATCCTCAGCCGCGTCGCAATGTCGGGATTCCGCGCGATCCCGAGCATCCGATCTTCTACGCGCAGGCGCTGCTCGAGCATTGGCAGCGGCGCGGCGCGAAAGTGCTCAACGGGGCGCAGGTCCTCGCGATCGATCTGTCGAAGGCGCGCCAGCTGTCGCTCATCTCGAGCCTTGGCCATGCAGTGCCGAGGACGCGCGTGGTGCACCGCGCGGCCGACCTCGTCGCAGCTTCGCAGGACATCGGCTTTCCGCTTCTGGTCAAGGCGAACATCGGCGGCTCGGGGCGCGAATCACGCGTTACCGCAGCCGCGAGGGGCTTGAACAATCGGTCGCCGACGGGACGGTGCCGCAGTCGATCGACAATGTGCTGCTCGTCCAGGATGACGTGCCGGTGCGCGGCGGAACCATCGTCAGGATCGAGACGCTGGGCGGCGAGTATTTTTACGCGATCGAGGTGGAGAGCAGCGGCGACAGCTTCGACCTGTGCCCGGCCGATGCCTGTGTCGCGCGCAACCGGGCCGCTCCGCAGTTTCGATGAAAGCCGTCACGCCTTCGCGCGCGATCGTCAGCGCCGCCGAGGAAATTGCTCGCGCCGCCGGGCTCGACGTCGGCGGGGGTCGAGCTGATGATCGACGAGCGCGACGGCACGCCCCGATTCTACGACATCAACGGCGCGCTTTCCAACTTCGTCGCCAAGCCACTCGAGGTCCTCGGATGGGACCCGCACGAGCGGCTGGTCGACGCTCTGGAAGCGGCCATAGGGAAGGTGATTGCATGAGGTTCGGTTACTGGATGCCCGTGTTCGGCGGGTGGCTGCGCAACAGCCCGGACGAGCGGATGGAGGCGAGCTGGGACTATGTCCGGCGGCTCACCCAGCGCAGCGAGGAAACCGGCTGGGACCTGACGCTCATCGCCGAGCTCAACCTCAACGACATCAAGGGCCGGATGCACCGGCGACGCCTGGTCGACCGCAGCGGCGCTGGCGGCGGTGACGAACAGCATCGAGCTGATGGTCGCGGTTCGCCCGAACTTCCACCAGCCCGCGCTGTTCGCCAAGCAGGCGGCGAATATCGACAATATCTCCAACGGCCGACTTTCGCTCAATGTGGTGTCATCCTGGTGGGCCGACGAAGCGACTCAATACGGGCTGCAGTTCGACGAGCATGACGACCGCTATGCCCGCACGAGCGAGTGGCTGAAGGTCGTCGATGGCCTGTGGAGCGAGAAACGCTTCACCTTCGAGGGCGAGCGCTACACGCTCAAGGACGCGATCTGCGAGCCCATGCCGGTGAGTAAGCCGCGCCTGCCGATCTACGCCGGCGGCGAGAGCCCGGCGGCCAAGGCGCTGATCGCATCGCAATGCGACGCTTATGTGATGCACGGCGACCCGGTCGAGGCCATCCGCCCGAAGATTGCCGACATGAGCGAGCCGCCGCAGCAGCGCCGGCGGGTCCGAGATGCAGTTCGGAATGGCCGCGTTCGCGATCGTGCGCGACAGCGAGGCCGAGGCTCGGCGCGAGCTCGAGCGGATTACGCAGCTCGTGGCCCAGCCGCCGAAGGGCTTCGACAATTTCGAGCAGTGGCTGTCCGGAACGCAGCTCGAGCGCGAGCTCAAGATCCAGGAATATTCCGTCACGAACCGGGGCTCGAGGCCCCAATCTCGTCGGCACTCTTGAGCAGGTGCGCGAGCGAATCGAGGAATATGAGGCCGCGGGGCTCGACCTGCTCCTCCTCCAGATGAGCCCGCAGGCGCAGGAGATGGACCGCTTCGCTGCCCAGGTGATCGCCCCGATGCGCGGCGAAGCGCCGGCCGCGAGCGCGATGGTTGAAGAGCTGGTGCGCTAGACCGCGACTTCGAGCTGGGTGAAGCGCACGGGCATTACGGCGCGCGTGTCGACCTCGCCGTCGGCGCCCTTTTCGATGACGCTCAGCTGCTGGACGTCCTTGCCGCCGAGCGGGATGACCATGGGCCTCCCCCGGCGAGCTGCTCGACGAGCGCCGAGGTGGCTCGCCGCCGCGGCGGTGACGAGGATGCGCTCGAAGGGCGCATGTTCGGCCCAGCCGCGCGATCCGTCGCCGACGCGCACCTCGACGTCGTAGCCGAGCGCCGCAAGCGGGCCTTGGCGGCTTCGGCGAACTCCTCGACGACCTCGACGCTGAACACTTGGGCGCCCATGTCAGCCATCACCGCCGCCTGGTAGCCGAGGCCGTGCCGACCTCGAGCACCCGGACGCCCTGCTCCAGTCCAAGCAGGTCGAGCATCAGAGCGCCGATGAACGGCTGGGAGATGGTCTTGTCAAAGCCGATCGGAAGCGGCGTGTCCTGGTAGGACATCAGCATCAGCGTCTCGGGGACGAACAGGTGGCGCGGCACGTCGACGAGGGCGGCGCAGCGCGGGTCGGGCGCCTCCTTACCGATCTCCTCGCCGGCGAGGTCGAAATGCATGTCGATGATCTCGACCATGTGCCTTCTGAACAAGGCGAGGTGCTGTTCGGTCATCGGCTTCATGGGACCCTCCACCAGCCGAACGGCCGCGGCAGGGTGCGCGTTCCGAGCGGCGTCAGGCGGCCGACTGCACCGACGCGGAGCAGGTGCGCGCGATGAACTCCTCGTGGCTCGGCATTTGCTCGGCCAGAGCGGCGTAGCTTTCGCGCATCATCGCGTGCTCGTTCATGCGGTCGAGCTATAGCGGGAATGGGCGGGGGCGCGACCGGCCAGTCGCCGCGTGCTTCAAGGTCGTGCTGCTTCCCTGAGGAAACGAAGCTCCTCATTTTCCGGATGCTGATCCGATCCGATGTAAGTGCTCACGAATTTCCTGCGGCTCGGACTCACTTGCCTGACCTCGGCAGAAGTACCGGCCGCTCGAAGCGCAGCGGCAAATTGCTCTGCCTGCATGACGCCCTCCGGATGAGTCCTTAGGGCGTGAAAGAGGAACCGCGGGGCATTGGGCGGCGACAGGTGTGCGACGGGCGACATGTGGCGCTGCGTCTCGACAGTGCTGCCGCCCAGCTGGAGCAGCTGATTCCTTCGGTACGGACTTGCCGACGCGAGACGGGCAGGGATGTCGAAGCCGGAGCCATCGAAGATCAGGACCGCCCGCAAGGCGCTGAAATCAACACCGGCGGCCGTAAGATAGGAGGGATCGGTTCCGAACAGCGCCGCGAAATGCCCGCTCCACTCGTCGCCGATCAGGATGATCCGCGCCGGATCAAAGCCGTATCTGTCGGCCCGGCGGACGATTTCGCCGACGGCGCGCGCCATATCGCGTGCGAACTCGGCGCCCGAAACCTTGCGCGGACGCCAACGTCCGATCGAGGCGATGGCAAACCCCTCCTGATGGAGGAAGGGCGTCAAGCACTCGGTCGAGTAGCGGTCTACGTCGGTGATCGCGTCATAGGAATCGAGCCGGATGACGATTGGGGGCCGCTCTGCTTTGCGGCTCCGAAAGAGGCGGACCATCAACCGTTTTTTACGGTCGTAGTCGAAATCATCATAGGTGGGCCAGTTCGCGCAGGCCGGCTGAGCGTGCACGTCCGAGAAGTCGGGGGGTGCCCACTACCCCCCGAAAGCCGGCCCGGCAGCCATCGCGAGCGCCAGGGCCAGCGCTGTTGGAGTCAAGCCTCGTCTCGAATTCAAACGCACGGACCGCGCCTCTTGCAGCCTGATCCTACTCCGTGAGCTTCGTCACTAACAAGGCATGGACGCGCGCTCGGCTGTTTCCTACAGGCGCGACCTGTCAACAGGGGTAATGGCTTGGGCAACGTCACAGTCATCGGCGCGCAATGGGGCGACGAGGGCAAGGGCAAGATCGTCGACTGGCTCGCGAGCCGCGCCGAAATGGTTGTGCGCTTCCAGGGTGGCCACAATGCGGGGCACACGCTGGTGGTGGGCGACCAGACGTACAAGCTCTCGCTGCTTCCCTCGGGCATCGTCACCGGCACTCCGTCGGTGATCGGCAATGGCGTCGTGCTCGACCCCTGGGCGCTCCAAAGCGAGGTCGAGCGCATCCGTGGGCAGGGCGTCGAAGTCACGCCGGACGTGCTGCGGATCGCTGAGACCTGTCCCCTGATCCTGCCGTTCCACCGCGACCTCGATGCTCTGCGCGAGGATGCGAGCGGCGCGGGAAAGATCGGCACGACTCGCCGCGGGATCGGCCCCGCTTACGAGGATAAGGTCGGACGGCGCGCGATCCGCGTGTGCGACCTTGCGCATCTCGACGAGCTCGAGCCCCTGCTCGATCGCCTGTGCGCCCACCACGACGCGCTTCGCGCGGGCTTTGGCGAGCCTCCCGTCGATCGCGAGCGGCTGAGGAACGACCTCGCCGAGATCGCCGACTTCGTGCTTCAGTTCGCCCGGCCCGTATGGCGCGACCTCGACGCCGCGATCCGCCGCGGCAGGCGCATCCTGTTCGAGGGCGCGCAGGGCGTTCTGCTCGATGTCGACCACGGCACCTATCCGTTCGTCACCTCGTCGAACACGGTGTCCGGAACCACCGGTTCGGGGAGCGGCACGGGACCTGGGGCGGCCGGCTTCGTGCTCGGCATCGTCCAGGCCGATACCACGCGGGTCGGCTCGGGCCCCTTCCCGACCGAGCTTCAGGACGAGACCGGCCGCCGCCTCGGCGAGCGCGGCCGCGAGTTCGGGACGGTGACCGGGCGGCAGCGGCGCTGCGGCTGGTTCGACGCGGTGCTTGTCCGCCAGTCGGTCGCGGTCAGCGGGATCACCGGGGTGGCGCTGACCAAGCTCGACGTGCTCGACGGGTTCGAGACCGTGAAAATCTGCACCGGCTACCGCATCGGCGACAGCGAGTTCGACTATCTGCCGCCCCACGCATTCGACCAGAACCGCGTCGAGCCGATCTACGAGGAGGTCGAGGGCTGGCCCGGCTCGACGCGCGGCGCGCGCAGCTGGGCCGACCTGCCCGCACGGGCGATCAAATATGTGCGCCGCATCGAGGAGCTGATCCGCTGCCCCGTCGCGCTGGTGAGCACGTCCCCCGAGCGCGACGACACGATCCTGGTGAGGGATCCGTTCGCGGGTTAGTGCCGCACCTCGAACCCTTCGAACTCGCAAGGCTCGACGTCCCACAGGCGCACGTCCTCGACCTGCGCGGCGGGCGGGCCGCGTCGAAGGCGCTCGATCATCTGCTCGACAGCTCGCTCGTCGCCCTCGACATGCGCGTCCGGGCAGTTGCGCACCCAGCCGGTGACTCCGAGCTCATTGGCCTGTTCGACGCTCCAGGCGCGGAAGAAGACGCCCTGCACGCGGCCGACGATCCGGACGTGGCGGGCTATGGTGGCCATTACACCGTCGAAATGTCGGGCGCGTCCTCGGCCTTCATGCCCACCACGTGGTAGCCTGCGTCAACGTGGTGGGTCTCGCCCGTGACGCCCGAAGCGAGTTCCGAGAGGAGGTACAGCGCGGCCCCGCCGACATCCTCGATCGTCACGTTGCGGCGGAGCGGCGAATTATATTCGTTCCACTTCATGATGTAGCGGAAGTCGCCGATCCCGCTTGCCGCAAGCGTCTTGATCGGCCCGGCGGAAATCGCGTTGACGCGGATGCCTTCGGGCCCGAGGTCCATCGCCAGATATTTGACGCTCGATTGGAGCGCCGCCTTGGCGACCCCCATGACATTGTAGTGCGGGATCACCTTCTCCGCGCCGTAATAGGTGAGCGTGAGCACCGAGCCGCCGGGCTTCATCATCGCCCGCGCCCGCTGCGTTACGGCGATGAAGCTGTAGACCGAGATGTTCATGGTCATCAGGAAATTGTCGACGCTGGTTTCGACGAACTTTCCCCTGAGCTCGTTCTTGTCGGAATAGCCGATCGCGTGAACGAGGAAGTCGAGCCCGTCCCACCGCTCCTTCAGCACTGCAAACGCACGGTCGAGCGCCCGCATGTCACTGACGTCGCAGTCGATCAGAAGGTCGGAGCCGAGCTCCGCGGCAAGCGGGCGCACCCGCTTCTCGAGCGCTTCGCCTTGATAGGAGAAAGCGAGCTCGGCGCCGGCGCCGCCCAGCGCCCGGGCGATCCCCCACGCCAGCGACCGCTCGTTCGCGAGGCCCATCACGAGGCCGCGCTTGCCCTTCATCAAATCGCTCAAAGCTGCGGTCCCCCTGGTTCAGGCACGAGCTCCACGTCCTCCCCTGGCTGCGGTTCTTCGACCTCGAGCTGGTCCTTGTACGGACCCGAATAGATTTCCCCCTTTAGCGCCGTCGGGCTGACGTCCGCCAGCGCCGCGTTGAGCTCGGCGCCGGTGACGACGCCAAGGCCGATGATGAAGAAGAAAATCAGCGCGATCATCACTCCGGCGAGGCTTCCGTAGGTGAGGGCGTAGCCCCCAACCCAGCTGATCGTCGCGGGCAGAAGCTCGACCGTGCCCATCCACCACACGGTGATGAGCAGTGCGCCCGGCCAGATGCGGCACGTGCTCCTGCGGTAGCGTGACGGGGTGAGCAGGAAGAAGATCAGGTAAATGGTGGCGAACAGGGTGAGGCCCGGCACGACCCGGAAGACTCCCAGCAAGGTCGAAATGTCCTGGGCGAGCGGAATCCACGCCTCGACCGCCGACTGGGCCGAGCGGAGCACGACGGTCACTGCAAAGGCGATCATCAGCAGAAGGACCGCCCCGACGATGATTATCATCGAGCCGAGGCGATATTCCCAGAAGGGCGCGCAATATTTGACGCCATAGGCGCGGCGCAGGATGTCCCGGATCGTCTCGATGAAGCTGCCGACGGTCCACAGGCCGACCAGCGCGCCGACCCACAGCAGCGGCCCGGTCCTTGCGGTCAGCACGTCCTGGACGGGCTTGCGCAGCACGTCGGCGACGCCGGGCGGCAATTGCGAAAGCACCGTCGCGACGGTCAGGCGGCTGCTTTCCGTCTCGCCGAACAGGCTCGCCAGCGCGGCGGCCAGGATGAAGAAGGGAAACAGGGTGAGGAGCGCGAGATAGGCGAGATTGCCGGCGTGGATGAAGCCGTCGTTGTACACGCCGATCCCGACGCGCTTGAGCACTTCGAACGGATAGGTGCCGGGCCTGAGCTTCTCGGCGACATCGCGCCCGAAAGCGGCGATGAAACTCGCGAGGCGCTTTGCGACGTTCCTCGGGCGCGAGTGGGCTATGGTCCTGCATTGATCTTGTGCGGCCTCAAACCCCGAGGGAGGCCTTGGGTTGCCGGGGCCGTTCCAGCGCTCGGCAAACGCCTCGAGCTCGCGGTCGCCCGACGGCAGATCGACTTCGAGAGTCACGAGCTGGTCGCCGCGCCTGCCGTTCCTGTCGGTGAAGCCGCGGCCTTTGATGCGCAGCACCTTGCCCGACGTGCTGCCCTTCGGGACCGTCAGCATCACCGGTCCGTCCGGCGTCGGCACCTTCACCTTGGCGCCGAGCACGGCTTCCCTGAGAGTCACCGGCAGGTCGAGCCGAATGTCATTGCCGTCGCGCCCGAAGAAGGCGTGCGGGCCAATCGCGATGGTGACGATCCCGTCGCCCGGACCTGCGGGCCCGTGCTGGCCCTTGCCCGCAAGGCGGATCTTGGTTCCTTCCTCCAGCCCGTTGGGAAGCTTCAGGTCGATCGGCCTTGCCGTCGGCAAGCGTGATCCGCCAGGCTTCAAGGTTGCTGCGTCGAGGAACGGGACGGTGAGCCGGTAGGCGATGTCGCCGCCCTTCTGTGCAGTTTTCGAGCGCTGGCCGAAGCCGCCGAGGCCGCCAAAGCCGCCTTGTCCGCCTCGCTTCGCCTGCCGCGGCCGCTCCTGGAACAGACCGTCGAACAGGTCGCCGAGGCGGTGCTGCCGGCTTGAAACCCTCCCCGGGAAGCCGTTGCCGGGCCCTGGCCCGGTCGCGCCCTGGCCCCGGCGAAGCCGCCGCCGAACGGCATCTTCGGGTTGCCTTCCTCGTCGATCTCGCCGCGGTCATAGCGCGCGCGCTTGTCCTTGTCCGACAGGAGGTCGTAGGCCGCGGTCACGTCGCCGGCGCTTCGCGGCGTTCGGATTGTCCTCGTTGCGGTCCGGGTGGAGCTGCTTGGCGAGGCTGCGATACGCCTTCTTGATCTCGGCCTCGCTTGCCCCGCGCTTGACGCCCAGCCGTTGATACAGGTCCATTCGCGCTCCATGCCGTAACGCTGCTCACGTTTCCAGATGGGTTGCTTGGGCCCACGCTCCAAGCCTAAGCCGCAGGGCGTGGCGGCAACCGACCCCTTCGCTTTGTTCGACGAGTGGTTCGTATTGGCGCGCGAGGCCGAGCCCAACGACCCGGAGGCCATGGCGCTCGCGACCGCGACACCCGACGGCCGCCCGTCCGTGCGACTGGTGCTGCTGCGAAGCATCGGCCCGCGGGGCTTCGGCTTCTTCACCAACCTCGACAGCCGCAAGGGCTCCGAGCTTGCGGCGAACCTTGGGGCGCTCTTGCGATCCACTGGAAGTCGCTGCGCCGCCAGGTCCGCGCCGAAGGGGCGGTCGAGCTGGTCAGCGACGAGGAAGCGGACGGCTATTTCGCGGGCCGAAGCCGCGATCCCAGATCGGCGCCTGGGCATCGTACCAGTCGCGGGCCGCTGGCGAGCCGTGACGAGTTCGAAGCCCGCGTCGCCCAGATGACCGCCCGGTTCGATGGATTGCCAGTGCCGAGGCCACCGCGCTGGTCGGGGTTCCGCCTGGTCCCCGAGCTGATCGAATTCTGACCGACCGACCGCACCGGCTGCACGAGCGACGGCTGTTTACGCGACAGGCGGACGGCTGGGCCGAGGCTTGCTCTACCCGTGAGCGCAGGCGCAATGAGCGCTCATCGCTGGCCTCGAGCGGCCTTCGCGAGCCTTCGCAGTCGCTTTGGTGCTGATCGCGCTCAAGGGCTGGGCGGCGCTCGAAACCGGCTCCATGGCGATGCTCGGCTCGCTTGCCGACAGCGGGTTCGACCTGGTCGCAAGCCTGGTCGTGCTGCTCGCCGTGCGCATCGCCGCGCAGCCGGCCGACCTCGACCACCGCTTCGGGCACGGCAAGGCCGAGGCTCTCGCGGCGCTGATCCAGGTCGTGCTGATTTCGATATCGGCCTTGTTCATCGGCTTCCGCTCGACCGAGCGGCTGGTCCGCGGAGCGCAGACCCTCGACGCCGAGCTCGGCATCGGGGTATCCATCGCTGCGATGGCGCTGACGCTGGGCCTCATCGCGTACCAGCGGCACGTCGTCGCCGCACCAATTCGGTCGCGATCGCGACCGACCGGCTGCACTATGCGTCCGACCTGCTGCTCAACGGCGCGGTGATCTTCGCGCTCGTGCTCGACCAGTTCGCCGGGCTGGTCGGCGCCGACGCGGTTTTCGGCCTCGCGATTGCCTTGTGGCTGGCACGCGGCGCCTGGGCCGCGTCGGGTGAGGCGTTCGACCAGCTGATGGACCGCGAATGGCCCGACCAGCAGCGCGAGCAATTCCTCGCCGCCGCGCGCGAATATCCTGAGCTTGCCGGCCTGCACGACCTTCGCACGCGCAGCAGCGGGACTCACCGTTTTGCGCAATTCCACGTCTGGGTGCCGGCGCACTGGACGGTGCGCGAGGCACACGACCGGCTCGACCGCGTCGAGGAACAGTTGCTCAAGCGCTTCCCGGCACCGAGATCCTGATCCACCTCGACCCCGAAGGCCAGGTCGACCGCGACGATGCTGCCTCGGAAATCACGGAGAAGGCGCGATGACCGGCATGCCGTTCTTCCAGGTCGACGCCTTTGCCGAGCGCCCGCTGACCGGCAACCCGGCCGCGGTGATGCCGCTCGACCGCTGGCTCGACGAGGGCGTGATGCAGGCGATCGCGGCCGAGAACAACCTCAGCGAAACCGCGTTCACCGTGCCCTCCGGCGCGACGATGCGGACTTCGACCTGCGCTGGTTCACGCCGACGACCGAGGTGGCGCTGTGCGGCCATGCGACCCTGCATCGGGCCACATCCTGATCCGCGGCGAGAAGGTGCGGTTCTCAACGCGCTCGGGCATTCTGCCGGTCAGCCGCAACGGCGACCTGCTCGAGCCTCGACCTGCCCGCCCACCGCGTCGAAGCGCGCGAGGTGCCGGCGCTGCTGGACGCGCTCGGGGTGGAGGCGCCGTCTATCTCGCGTTGGCGGTGAAGCGAACGGCAATGCGATCGTGCTTCTCCCCGACGAGCGCGCGGTGCGGGCGGTGCGGCCCGATTTCGCGGCATTGGCGAAGCTCCCGTTCCTTGTCTCGGTCACTGCGCCGGGCGACGAACAAGACATCGCCAGCCGCGTGTTCGCCGCCTATCATGGCGTGAACGAGGATCCGGTGACCGGAGCAGCGCATGCGGCGCTGGTGCCCTTCTGGGCCGGCCGCTCGGCCGCGAGCGGTTCACCGCGCTCCAGGCAAGCGCGCGAACCGGTCCTCCACTGCCGGCTCGAGGATGATCGCGTGGTGCTCTCGGCGGGCAGTGCCGAACCGTGATTGTCGGAACGTTCCAGTTTGAGCGAGCGCGAAGCCTCGTACTGAGCCACGCCTCGAGCGAAAGATCGGCCTTCCGGGCGCCTTTTTGCTGTCGTTCAACGGCGTGCTTGGGGCAGCCATTTTCGCCCTTCCGGCAACGCTTGCGGCCGATTTCGGCAGCTTCTCGCCCTGGCTGTTCCGCTGGTTGCAGTCCTGTCCCTGGCGATCATCGTCCCGTTCGCATCGAAGCGCGGGGGCCTTTCCCGAGAGCGGCGGCCCGGCCGAATATGGCCGCGTGTTCAAGCGCTTCGCCGGCTTTGAGCTCGGCTGGGTCTATTACCTCGCCCGCACCGCCGCTTCGCCGCCAACGCCAACGTTCTGACCGCCTATCTCGCGCGCTGGTGGGCGCCCGCCGACCAGGGCATCGCACGTGCGGCGGTGCTGATCGCGACCTGCGCGATCCTCGCGGCAATCAACATCGTCGGCGTGAAGCGCGCGCTCCAGGTGCTCGGCGGGCTGACCTTGCTCAAGGCGCTGCCTTTGCTGGCGGCTGCCGTCGCAGCGGTGGTGCTGACCTTCCCCTGGCCCGCGCCAGGGACGCTTCCGCCGCTAAGCGACCTCGAGGCCGGGGCGCTGCTCGTGTTCTACGCGTTCGTCGGCTTCGAAAATGTGGTGGTCCCCGCAGGCGAGACCAAGCGTCCCGCGACGGTGCTGCCGCGCGCGATTTTCGTGACCATCGGCTCGACCACCCTGCTCTATTTCCTCGTGCAGCTCGCCTTCGTCAGCGCGCTTCCCGCAGGCGGGACCGACGACAAGGCACCGCTGATCGATCTTGGCAGCTGGCTTGCGGGGCCCGTCGGCGCCGCCGTGCTGACGCTTGCGGCAGTGGCGTCGCTCACCGGCAATCTGCACGGGATCATGACCTCGACCTCGCGCGTGACTCATGCGCTGGGCGAGCGCGGCGACCTGCCCGGCTGGTTCGCGCGAGTGCACCCGCGGTTCGTCACTCCGGCCAATTCGATCCTGTTTCTCGCGGTGCTCGCCGGCGCGCTGGCGCTCAGCGGAAGCTTTGTCTGGCTCGCAGTCGTAAGCACGCTCGCGCGGCTGGTCGTCTACGCCGTCACGATTGCGGCCTTGCCGCGGGCGCCGGACCGCGGCCGGGTGAATCCGCTGCTCTACGTGCTTGGGGCGCTCGGCATCGCGCTGTGCGTCTGGGGCATGGCGCAGGCAGGGTGGGAAGCGTGGCGCACGCTCGGCCTGCTCGCGCTCGCGGGAGCCGTGCTCTACGCGGTCACCGTC
Organism: Sphingomicrobium sp.; assembly: GCA_030447545.1. Classification (GTDB taxonomy): domain Bacteria; phylum Pseudomonadota; class Alphaproteobacteria; order Sphingomonadales; family Sphingomonadaceae; genus Sphingomicrobium. The sequence continues at coordinate 41,363 of JAUJOV010000018.1, forward strand.
CTGCCGAAGGCGCGGCTTAGCCGCTGAGCTTTTCCTCGAGCGCATCAAGGATCGGCAGCTGGCTCGGCAGCATCAGGGTCCGGGCGTCGTCGAACGTCATCCACCGCGCTTCCTCGACTTCGGGAAAGCTCTGGAATTGGCCGCTGCGCGGCGGCCATTCCACCGCGAAGCTGTTGCTGCGCAGCGTGGCGCAGTCGAAATCGGCCTCTACCGCGAACGCTTCGACCCACTTGCCGCCCGCCTGCCGCACCTTCGCCAGCGGGAACGGAACGCAGGTGAGGCGGGCGCCCAGCTCCTCCTCGAACTCGCGAAGCGCGGTCTCCACGGGCGTTCTCCCGCTTCGACGAGTCCCTTGGGGATCATCCAGGCGCCTGCGTCCTTGTTGCGCCAGAACGGCCCGCCCGGCTTGACGAGCAGGACCTCGGCCCTGCCGCCGCGCTCGCGAAAGAGGAGAATGCCGGCGCTAAGCGGCGGCGGCACTGGCGAGGGTCTGCTCGGCCGGCACGGTCTCGGCGATCCATCCGCCGCCGAGGAGGCGCGAGCCGTCGTAGAACACGGCCGCCTGGCCCGGCGCGACGCCATATTCCGGCCGCTCGAAATGCACCCACTCGCGCTCGATCCGCGCGGGCACCGGCGGCGCCAGCGAGCGCACCTTCACGCCCACTTGAGTCTGGTGCTCGCCGATCCAGTTGAGCTGCTCGAACCGCATCGCGTCGACCGCCAGCGCGCGGCGCGGGCCGACCACCAGCCGCCTTGCCTCCGGCTCGATGCGCACGACGTAGAGGGGCTCCTTCCGGCCGCCGATCTCGATCCCGCGGCGCTGGCCCACCGTGAAATTCACGACACCTCGGTGGGCGCCGAGCACTCGGCCGTGGAGGTCGACGATCTCGCCTGGCGCAATGGTCTCGGGGCGGAGCCGCTGCACCAGCGCGGCATAATCGCCGTCGGGGACGAAGCAGATGTCCTGGCTGTCGGGCTTGGCGGCGACCCCGAGGCCCTCCTCCGCGGCGATCCGGCGCACCTCGCTCTTGGGCAGGCCGCCCAGTGGAAAGCGCACAAAGTCGAGCTGATCTGGGGTCGTGCCGTACAGGAAGTAGCTCTGGTCGCGCGCGGGATCAGCGCCCTTGTGCAGCTCGACTCGTCCATCCTCGACCACCCGGCGCACATAGTGCCCGGTCGCCAGGCAGTCGGCGCCGAGCTCGCGGGCAAAGGCGATCAGGTCGGTGAACTTCACACCCTGGTTGCACGACGAGCAGGGCACGGGCGTGCGCCCGCGGGCATATTCGTCGGCAAAGCGGTTGATGACGCTCTCCCGGAAGCGGCTTTCATAATCGAGCACGTAATGGGCAATGCCGAGCCGGTCGGCGACGGTGCGCGCATCGTAGATGTCCTGCCCGGCGCAGCACGCGCCGGTGCGCTTCGCCGCCTCGCCGTGATCGTAGAGCTGCAGCGTGACCCCGATGACATCCGCGCCCGTGCGCGCGGCGAGCGCGGCCACCACCGAGCTGTCGACGCCGCCCGACATGGCGACGACGATCCTCGCTTCGCGCGGAGCGCGACCAAGTCCGAAATGGATGTGCATTGAGCCTATATCTCGGCGCTCTTTACCCGAATTTCACCCCTCTAGCCTAGTTCCAGGCTTCGCACAGCAAAGCTCTTGCGGGGGAAAGAATTGTCACGGCCGGAACTCGATTTCACCCCCGCGGGCGAGACCGCGCCGGAGGCCGCCGAGCTTCTTGCGGCGCTGGGTGCGCAGTCGGCGCTCGGCAAGGCCGATCGACGCGAGGCGATTGCACGGTTCCTGGCCAATGCTCCGGACTGGCGTGAAGCCCGCGACAGCTGTGGCGGAGCTTTCGCTGCGGTGCCCCAAAAACAGAGTTAACCTGACGTAAGGTATTGTGAGGCCAGAGTTAACCAGCGGGTTTCAGAATATCTTCAAGGGACGGCGATTAAGAACACCAACGGCAAAGAAGAAACGGATTTGACGAAGACGATGCTCGAGAACCAGAAGATCAGGCCCGCGCAGGTCATCGGTCCGCTCGGCGAGCCGCTGACGGTCGACTCGCTCCCGCCGCCCAACACGACCCGCTGGGTGGTCAGGCGCAAGGCGGAGGTGGTCGCCGCGGTGGCCGGGGGGCTGCTCAGCGTCGACGACGCGTGCAAGCGCTATCGCCTGAGCCTCGAGGAGTTCACCAGCTGGCAGCGCGCGGTCGACCGCAGCGGAATGCCGGGCCTTCGCGTGACCCGGCTCAAGCATTACCGCGATCAGTACGAGCGCCAGCAGCGCTACTGATCGGGCGCGGCCTCGTTACGGCCATTAATCCATCCAGCAAATCCGGCGCTTTTCGCTGGCAAAGCACTGGACAGTTCCTCCCGATTCAGGAACAACGGGCAAGCATCGCGCGTCTTGATGCGGCACGGCCGCTGCGTAGCGTATTGGCGGCCTACGAACAGGAGGGAACGCTACATGATTAACATTCTGATCTGGGTGATCATTGGCGGCATCGTCGGCTGGCTCGCCAGCTTGATCATGCGCACCGATGCTCAACAGGGCATATTGATGAACATCGTCGTCGGCATTGTCGGCGCTTTTCTCGGTGGCCTGATCTTCAGCGGCGGAGACATTAACCGCGGCGCGGCCGGACGACATTACGTCATTCCTCATTGCGCTGCTCGGCGCGGTCATCCTCCTGGCGATCGTGAACCTCGTTCGCCGCAGGAGCATCCGCTGAACTAGCCGTTGAGGCTTCAAGGCAAGGCCGCCCGGGGGCCCGTCCCGGGCGGCCTTTTTTTTGCTCCCGACCTTCGCCCGGCGCGCGGCCTCTAACGTAAGTCCGACGGGGGCTTCAGCGAAGCTCGAACACCATCGACAGACTGACCTGCAGTTTCTGCTCGCCCGGAACGATCTTCGTGTCCGCGGCCCCCATAGCCATGGAGCGCTCGGCGACCGGCATCGGCATCGGCGGCCCATGGCCGCCGCTCTCGCTGACCGACACGACGCGCACCACGCGCATGCCCATGGCACGCGCGTAAAGCTCGGCGCGGGCACGGCCCCTCGCGATCGCATTGGTGCGCGCTTCATCGAGCGCCGTTTCGGGGCGGTCGAGCGTCAGCGTCGGGCCGCTGATCTGGTTTGCACCCTCGGCGACGAGCGCGTCGAGGATCCGGCCACTGTTGGCGATGTCTCGGAAGCGGATGTTGAGCGTGTTGGACGCCTGGTAGGCGATCAGCCGCGGCGTCCGGTTCTCCTCGTAATGATAGTCGGGGTTGAGGCTGATCGAGCTGGTCTGGATGTCGCGCTCCTCGACTCCTGCGCGCCTCAGCGCAGCGAGCATCCGCTCTACTCGAGCCGAGTTCTGCTGGATTGCCGCGGCGGCGGTCGGCGCGCGCGTGACGACGCCGGCAGAAATAATGGCGATGTCGGGAGTGCGGTTCGCCTCGCCGGTCGCGGTGACGTCGAGCCGCGTGCCGGCGATCGGCGGCAGCTGCACCTCGACTTGCTGCGCAACGGCACCCACGGGAACTACCGCCGCAAGCAGCGCAAAAGCGATCAATGACTTCTTCATCCTGCCCCTTCCTTCGTTGCAGCAAACAAGGGAGGAGCAGCCTCACTCGGCCCGCATGGCCGGCGGATGAACGGGCGCAAGTGCGCGCCTAGCGTCGGCGGCGCAGCACCATTCGGTAGATCAGCAGGATCAAAAACGCTCCGACGATCGCGGCGATGAAGCCGGCGCCCCCGTCTGGCTCGTACCAGCCGATCGCCCGGCCGAGGAAACCGGCGAGCAACGCGCCGGCAATGCCCAGCAAGATGGTGATGATGCAGCCGCCCGGATCCTTGCCCGGCATCAGCAGCTTCGCAATTGCGCCGGCGATACCGCCAATGACGATCCAGCCGAGGATGCCGTACGACTCCATTTGCGCTTCCCCTTGTTTATGCCCATGCAAACTGCAGTTTCGGCCGCAGTTTCTGGGCCAACGCGGCTTTGCGGCGCAAGTGCCGCCGTTGGTCGAAAATCTGTAGCCAAGCTGGACTACAGCAAGTCTGTTGCAGCGGGTGAGTTATTCGGGTAACACACTCGGGCGTGGGCACTGACGGATTCGCGCGCAAGGCCGGAAGAATGTTGAGGATGAACAGGGAAACGACAGGCTTCGAAAGCTCCGATACGCTGGTGGTGGTCGACCGCTCGAGGCGCAGACGGACGGCCATGATTGCCGCGGCTGTGGCGGTGGTCGCACTTCTTCTCGCCCTGTTCTTCATGCGCGGCTCGCAAGAGCCGGCGGGCGGCGACGGCGCGGGAGAAGGTGGGCGCGGCGGTCAGCTCCCGTCCGTTACCGTCGTCGTTCCAGGCCGGACCCAGGTCGCGCGCACAATGGTCGCCAGCGGCGCGCTCGCCGCGCGGCGCGACCAGCCGGTCGGAGTGCCCGGCGAAGGCGGACAGGTTACCCGAGTGCTGGTCGATGCCGGCAGCTGGGTCGGCCAGGGCCAGGTGCTGGCGACGATCGAGCGGTCGGTGCAGAGCCAGGAGGCGGCGCAGCTCGCGGCTCAGGTACAGGTCGCGCGCGCCGACGCGCAGCTTGCTGCGAACGAGCTGCAGCGTGCGCAGGCGCTCGTTGCGCGCGGCTTCGTGTCGAAGGCCGACGTCGACCGCAGGAGCGCTGCGCGCGACGCCGCGGCCGCGCGGGTGCGGGTGGCTGTGGCGCAGCTCAACGCCGCCCGCGCGCGCATCGGCCGACTGGACATCCGCGCCCCGACGAGCGGGCTCGTCCTGCAGCGCAGCGTCGAGGTGGGCCAAGTCGTCGGCCCCGGCTCGGGCGCTTTGTTCCGGCTCGCCCGCGGCGGCGAAATGGAGATGCGCGCGCGGCTGGGACAGCAGGACATATCCGCGATCCGGGTGGGCATGCCGGCGTCAGTCACTCCGATTGGAACCAGCAAAAGCGTCTCCGGGCGCATCTGGCAGGTGTCGCCGATCATCGACCCGCAGTCCCGCCAGGGCGAAGTTCGGATCGCGATCCCCCTACGCGCCCGAGATCCGCCCGGGCGGCTTCGCAGAGGCGAAGATTTCGTCGGGAGCAACGACTGCGCCGCTGCTTCCGCAGAGCGCGCGGTGCTCAGCGATGCACGCGGCAATTACGTCTACATCATCAACGCCAAGAACGAGGTCGAGAGGCGCGACGTGGAGGTCGGCACGGTCGACGACAGTGGCGTGACCATCGCCGAGGGCCTCAGCGGCCAGGAGGCGGTGGTGCTGTCGGCCGGTCCGTTCCTCACCCCCGGGCAGAAGGTCGCTCCAAAGCGCCAGGCCGCGCGGTGATCTCAGGCCAAGAGCTCAGCCAGACATGAACTTCCGCAACATCTCGGCGTGGTGCATCCGCAACCCCGTACCGCCGATCGTCCTGTTCATCGGGCTGCTGCTGGTCGGGCTGATCTCGTTCGCGACGATGGAGGTCACCGACAGCCCCGACATCGATTTCCCGGCGGCGACCGTGACCGTCGCCCAGCCAGGCGCTGCGCCCGAGGAAATGGAGAACCAGATTACGCAGCGGGTGGATGCCGCGCTGCGAAGCGTCGAGGGGTCGACGAGATCAACAGCAGCGTCAACGAGGGGCAATCGAGCACCTTCGTTCAGTTCGCAATCGGAACCCCGACCGACCGCGCGGTCAACGACGTTCGCGAGGCGATCGCACAGATCTGCGGCGATCTTCCCGAGGGCATCCTCGAGCCGCAGGTTCAAAGAGCCAACGTCAACGACGACGACCTCGCCTTCATCGCCGCCGAAACCACCGACATGACGCTCGAGGAGCTGAGCTGGTTCATCGACAACACGGTCAGCCGTCGACTGCTCGGAATTGAAGGCATGGGCAACGTGAACCGCTTCGGCGGGGTCGATCGAGGTGCGAGTACTTCTCGATCCCGTCGCGCTGCAGTCTCACGGCATCACTGCTGCACAGGTCAATGCTCAGCTTCGACAAACCAACGTCAACGCCACCGGTGGGCGCGCCGAGATCGCCGGCTCGCGTCAGTCGGTGCGCGTGCTCGGCAACGCTTCGGTCCGCTCACGAATTGAGCGAAACGCAGATATCGGTGCCGGGCGGTCAGGTGATCCGGCTGCGCGACATCGGCGAGGTTCGCGACGCGGCTTCGGAACAGACGAGCCTTGCCCGCATGAACGGCCGCGAGGTCGTGGTGTTCAACTTTCACCGCGCGAAGGGCGCCAGCGACATCACGGTATACGATGATGCTTGAAGGAGCTGCGCAAGATCCAGGAGGAGATCCGCCGGATCCGCTTCGTCGAAATCAACAACAGCGTCGACTACACGAAGTCGCAGTACAAGACGTCGATGCTGGCGCTGGTCGAGGGCGCGGTGCTGGCGGTGCTGGTGGTGTTCCTTTCCTGCGCGACCTGCGCGCCACCCTGATTGCCGCGGTCTCGATCCCGTTATCGGCAATTCCCGCCTTCTGGTTCATGGATCTGATGTCCATCAACCTCAATTTCCCGTCGCTGCTCGCACTCGCGCTTGTAGCGGGAGTGCTGGTCGATGACGCCATCGTCGAGATCGAAAATATCGTGCGGCACATGCGCATGGGGAAGAGCGCCTACCAGGCGTCGATCGACGCCGCGGATGAGATCGGCCTGGTTGTCGTAGCGACGACAATGTCGATCGTCGCGTGTGTTCCTGCCGGTTGCACTGATGCCAGGCATTTCAGGCCAATTCTTCAAGAATTTCGGCTATACGGTGGTACTTGCGGGTCCTCATCTCGCTGCTGGTCGCGCGAATGATCACTCCACTGATCGCCGCCTATTTCCTTCGAGCCAAGGGCGTACAGGAGCATGCCAATGGCGCGTGGATGCACCGCTACCTGCGGCTTCTGAAGTGGAGCCTGTCGACGGAGAAGGTGGAGGCGAGGATCGCAACCCTTCCCAAGTGCCCGGGCGCGTCTATTCTATCTCGCCGAAATCGGTTTCGGGTTGCTGCTTGTGGCGGCGTTCATGGCAGCATTCGTCGGCGTCGAATGGTGCTTGGCGAGATCGGCCTGTCGGGCTTCCTCGCCGCCAGGTTGCCTTGCTTGCCGGTGCGGCCGTTTACGGCGCGGCCCGGGTGAGCGGATTGTGGGTCAGAACCCGCAGTGTTCACTTTGCCGCCTGGCACGAGGGCTTCGCGGGCCGATTGAAGGCACGCCGTTACGATCACCGGCTCGGCATGGTCGGCGTCGGCATCCTCACCCTCGCCGCCACCGTTGTGCTGTTCGCGATGCTGCCGATGCAGTTCCAGCCGGACTCGACCTAGACACCCGCACGTGCGCATCGGATGCCACCGGGCGTCACTCTGCAACAGACGCAGGACGCCGTTCACGAAGTGGCGGTGACCGTTGCCGAGCATCCTGGACGTCGAAACGGTGTTTGAGCGCACTTTCACGAACCCGGCTACGTCAACGTGAAGCTGAAGGAGGACCGAAAGAAGGGCCGACCGAGATCGAGCGCGAAATCACGCCGCAGCTTGCGGCGATCGCTGACGCCCAGGCCAACTTCCAGAGCCAGGGGGTGGCGGGCCGGGCGGCGTGGCCAGGCGCTGAACATTCTATCTCGGGTCGACCGACCCCGAGCTGCTCGAGGAGACAGCCTATCGGATCGCGACGGAGATGTCGCAGCGAAAGGAGTTCGTCGCGCCGCGAGTGATCGGTGACGACATTCGCCCCGAGATCACCATCACGCCTCGCTTCGATCTCGCCGCCGACCTCGGCGTGACGACCGCTGCGCTCAGCCAGACGATCCGAATCGCGACATTGGGCGACATCGATCAGAACAGCGCGAAGTTCTCGCTTTCCGACCGCCAGATCCCGATCCGGGTGAGCCTGTCGGAAAACGACCGGCGGGATCCGCGACGCTGACGAATTCCGCCGGTGCCGACCGCGGACGGCGGCCTGGTGCCGCTAAGGTCGGTGGCATCGATCGGCTTCGGCTCCGGCCCGGTACCGCGATCCAGCGCGCACCAACCAGATGCGCCGAATCCTGGTCGGCGCCGATCCCAGCCGGGTCTTGTCAGCGTCCCAGGCCTATCCAATCATCGACCAGCTACCGTCAGTGCGCAACTTGCCGGAGGGAGTTCAGCGGCTGAACCTCGGGCCTGGAGAAGTGGCAGGGCGAGTTGATCAAGAACTTCATTGTCGCGGTGATCGCCGGAGTCGGCCTCGTGTTCGCGGTGCTGGTGCTGCTCTATCGGCGCTTCCTCGCTCCCTTCGTGAACATGGGCTCGCTGCTGCTCGCGCCGCTTGGAGCAGCGGTCGCGCTCCACCTGGCTGGATTGTCGGTGTCGCTTCCGGTTTTCATCGGGCTGCTGATGCTCCTCGAATCGTCGCCAAGAACTCGATCCTTCTCGTCGACTTCGCGGTCGAGATGATGAACCACGGAATGCCCAAGGACGAAGCGATCTACGAGGCAGGCCACAAGCGCGCAGCCGATCGTCATGACATCGGTTGCGATGGTCGCGGGCATGTTGCTGATCGCCTTCTCGCTTCACGGCGACAGCAGCTGGCGCGCGCCGATGGGCATCAGCGTGATTGGCGGCCTCATTTTCTCGACCATCCTGACGCTGGTGCTGGTGCCCGCCTATTTCTCCATCGCGATCGACATCGAGCAGTGGGTCGCCCGCAAGCTCGGGCGCTTCGTGGGACCGCCCGCGAGGACAGCCCGGACGCGCTGCAGGCGCCGAGAACCTTGCCGGCATCCATTGATTTCGCGTCGGGCGCGGCTCCGCTTTGCCCAGGCCAGCCCTAGCGCGCTTCAACCCGACCCAGCCCGGCGCCGGCGGCATGAAAGCCGCCGCCACCGGTCTGCTGTTGGTCATGGCCGCCTTGTTCGCCATCACCCGTGCCTTCGAGCCGCGCTATCCGTGGCTCGGCTTCGTCAAGGCGTTTGCCGAAGCGGCGATGGTCGGCGGGCTTGCCGATTGGTTTGCGGTCACCGCGCTGTTCCGCCACCCGCTGGG
>JAUJOV010000064.1:0-1262 GCA_030447545.1 Sphingomicrobium sp.
AACTGCCCTCGAACATGCCGGAGCGGCAGGGCTTCGGACTGGAACTCCTGACCCGGACCTTGCCCTATGACCTGCGTGCGACGACCGAGGTCGAGTTCAAGCGCGAGGGCCTGCGCTTCTCAATGGCGCTGCCACTCGGTCCGGACATACTCGCCGAATAAGGCGGCTCAGACTTCCGCCCGTAGGGCGAGGCACGGATCGTTGGCGACGATCAGGCTGGCATATTCTTCGGCGAGCCTCTTGTGGCTCTCCGCCGCGAGCGGATGCGCCGCCCGCTGCGCCGCAATCTCCTCTTCGGCGATGCGCGCACGGTAATAATCGAGATCCAACTGGTCCATCGAAATTGATCCCCCCCGGGATTGTGAACGACTCGTACGATAGCCGAAGCTGCCCGGATGCCCACTAAACTGCATTAATCGGGCGCGCTGAAAGATCAACTAGTGCGGCTTTCGCTGCTGTTGTATCCAAACTGGCACAGTTCACAAAAACTGGCGGGGAGACAAGATGATGATGCCAAGACGATCATGATGCGTATCTTTATCGCCGTTGCTCTCGCTCCGATGCTCAGCGGATGTATCGCACAGACGGCGATCGACATCGTCACCCTGCCGGTCAGCGCGGCGTCGAAGACGGTCGACGTTCTCACCACCAGCCAATCCGAAGCCGACGAAAAGCGCGGACGGGAGATCCGCAAGCGTGAGGAATGCACCGCCAGGGAAGAACGACGCGCCCAGCGGGAGGAGCGGGCGCCCGAACATTCGCGCTGCGAGCGATAGCGCCCGCTCGCACCACATGCCCGCCTTGAGCTTCGCTGCGAGCTTGGTGGGCTGACGAAATAGCCGTCTCCTTCGGGCGCTTCGCCCCCGTGGAACATCGAGGCGCCGGCTTTGCGGCCCTGGTCGATGTAGTTCATGACCCCGTCGCGATGTTCGGCCGAAACGAGCGGGCCCATCATCGTGTCGGGCGCGAGGCTGGGGCCGCCACTAAGGCGGCCGCGCGCCTGAGCTCATCCGACCGCGCGACTTTGGTGATCGTTGGTGATTCCTCCAAGTTCATCGACAAGCTGAGGGCGCTGCGGCCCCACGTGGAAATGACCAAGGCCGATGAGCTCGTTCGACGTGCCGAGGCTCAAAGCAAGCTGAGGCGAGGTGTCGGCGCGATCGACTTTTAGCCTGGAAACAGTATTTTGGAGGCGAGCCGTCGCTCTTCGAAGGAATGTGTATGCGTATCATGATGGCCGCGGCTATCAGCCTCACGCTGCC
>JAUJOV010000064.1:1362-3114 GCA_030447545.1 Sphingomicrobium sp.
TCACGCTGCCTGTGAAGGTCGCGTCAAAGACGGTCGACGTACTTACGACCAGCCAATCGGAAGCCGACGAGAAGCGCGGCCGCGAGATCCGCGAGCGTGAAGAATGCGTCGGTAAGGAAAATCGCCGCGCTCAGCGCGAGCGCCGGGAGTCCAATTACGCGCGTTGCGAATAAGGCGGCGTCCGGCGACGCGTTGCCAATCAAGCAGTGGGTTCAGGAAGGGCCGGTGCACACCCGGCGCATTTGGCGCGTTCGGCCCTCATTTTCGCGGCTCAAGCAAGGTGATCGAACGTCCGTCGACCTTCCAGGTCCGCTCTCCGGTAATGACGAGCACCGGCTTCCGCGCCGCTAGGGCGTTGAAGACGTGAATCTCGGTTGGGATCGGATCCAGAATGTGGCTAATCCCGAGGAAGGCGCTCGTTGGCGGCGCCGGCATGTTCAGGCAGGCATTGCTGAACTTCCGCGACGCCAGCACGCGGCCATCCCGGGCCAAGGTCACCCTGAAATGGCCACCGAAAGGATATTCGCCTGTCTTCACCTGAGGGCTGAGGTAATAGACGTCCATCGGCGCCTCGGCGGTGGTCGGAGGAATGGCCGTCACGTTGAATGCGCCCGTGCAGGGGCGAAAGTCCAGTCCGGCGGAAAGTTGCCGCGCCTTGGCGAGGCGGATCTGGATGGGCGTCAGCGGTGTGCGCTCGCCGGGCGGAAAGACTTGGCTGCTAGCCACCGATTGCGCGCGACGTTTGCGAGGTAAGCGCGCACTAGACGGCCGTCTTTCTCTGCAAAAAAGGTGACGGTGAAACCCTCCGCCGCGCGCTCGACGACGTAGCCGCGAAGGGTCTTGTCGCCCCGTAGAGCCGCTTTCGACCGGAAGTCGTCGGTGGCGACCCACGCTGCCCGGTCGATCAGATAAATGAGTGCACCGCGTGAATGGATGCCGGCGAGTCTTGCCCGCTCCGCCGAGGTCTGGGCTGCAGACGGGGCGGCCAAGGAGGCGGCGAGCATCACTGCGAGCGCCGAGCCTCTCACAAAGCGATCGCCACCGTCTTAAGCTCGGTATAAGCCTCCATCCCATAGCGGCCGCTTTCCCGCCCGAAGCCGGATTGCTTGTAGCCGCCGAACGGGAGCGACGTGTCGGCGGCCGAATTGGTGTTGCCCCAGACCATGCCCGCCTTGAGCTTCGCTGCGAGCTTGTGCATCGCGGAAACGTCGCGGGTCCAGATTGAGGCGGCGAGGCCGTAGGTCGTGTCGTTCGCCTGGCGCGCGACCTCGTCGAGATCGTCGTAGCGCTGGGCGGCGAGGACGGGGCCAAAGATCTCCTCCCGGACCACGGACATTTCCGGCTTCACGTCGACAAGGATGGTGGGGCTGACGAAATAGCCGTCTCCTCCAGGCGCTTCGCCGCCGTGGAACACCGAGGCGCCGGCTTTGCGGCCCTGGTCGATGTAGCTCATGACCCGGTCGCGCTGTTCGGTGGAAACGAGCGGGCCCATCATCGTGTCGGGCGCGAGGCTGGGGCCGACCTTGAACTTGTTCGCGGCCTCGGCGACGGCCTCGATCAGGCTGTCGAAGATGTCGCGGTGCGCATAAAGGCGCGATCCGGCGATGCAGACCTGGCCGGAATTGGCGAAGATGGAGCGCGCCGCGCCGGCGGCGGTCTTGGAGATGTCGACATCGGGAAGTACGATAACGGGGGATTTGCCGCCAAGCTCGAGCGTGACGCGCTTCAGCGTGTCGGTGGCTGTCCGGTTGA
>JAUJOV010000065.1 GCA_030447545.1 Sphingomicrobium sp.
AGCAGCAGCGCGCCAACAACCCGATGCTTTGCTTCAACTGGTTTTTGGGCAAGGATACCCGGCGCGGCCTCGGCGAAGCGGCCTCGATCCGCTCGATGATCGAAGCGATGAAGTCGGCGCACGACATCGACCCCGGCCGAATCTTCGTCACCGGCCTCAGCGCCGGCGGTGCCATGGCATCGGTCATGCTCGCCACCTATCCGGACGTGTTCGCGGCCGGCGCGATCCTCGCCGGCGTCGCTTACGGCTGTGCCGAAGGGGTGAGCGAGGCGTTCGACTGCATGGGCGGCCGGGCGAAGAGCGACGCGGCCGAGCTTGCAGCCCATGTTCGCCGCGCCAGCGGGCACGAAGGGCCCTGGCCGCGAGTCCAGGTCTGGCAGGGCAGCGCCGACCCGACGGTCGTGCCGAGCAATGCCGACGCGATCGTGCTTCAGTGGACGCATCTGCACGGCCTCGATCCCAGGCCGACGCGGGTGGACAAGGTCGAGGGCTTCCCGCGCCGGCTGTGGCTTGGCTCCAGCGGCGAGCCGCTGATCGAGCAGTATACGATCACCGGGATGGCCCATGGCGTGCCGCTCGACTCCAGCGGCGAGGAGGCGCTCGGCGTTGCGGGCGCGCACATGCTTGACGTCGGCTTGGATTCCACTGCGCGCATTGCGGGGTTCTTCGGCATCGCCGACCCGGCGCAGGCGACCTCCAGGCCGCGGCCGCGACCCAGGCCCATACCCCGGCCGGAACCCGCTCGCGCGGAGGCCCGCGCCGCATCGGCTCGGGCGGAGGCGCCGAGCGGCCCGCAGGCCGTGATCGAAAACGCGCTTCGGGCAGCGGGGCTGATGCGCTAGCGGGGCTCCGCGAGCTAAGGCCTACTCCGCCGCGGGAGCTTCGCCGCCGGCCTTGTCGTCGGCGGGCTGGTCCTTGGCCTTCTTGCCCTTGGTCGGCTTGGGCGGCGCCGGAGTGATCTCGAAGCTCGGCGCATTGTCCCTGATGCGGACCTTGACCTCGCCGCCGTTGACCAGCTTGCCGAACAGCAGCTCCTCGGCCAGCGGCTGCTTGATCTTCTCCTGCACCAGCCGGGCCATCGGCCGAGCGCCGTAGAGCTTGTCGTAGCCGCGGTCGGTCAGCCACTGGCGCGCCTCGTCGTCGAGCTCGATGTGCACGCCGCGGTCGGCGAGCTGAAGCTCGAGCTGGAGGATGAACTTGTCGACCACTCGGGCGACCACGGCCGGCGGCAAATAGGAGAAGGGCACGATCGCATCGAGCCGGTTGCGGAACTCGGGCGTGAACATCTTCTTGACCGCATCCTCCTGAGCGTCCTCGCGGCTGCTCGCGCCGAAGCCGATGCCTTCGCGCGCCATGTCGGCCGCACCGGCATTGGTGGTCATGATGAGGATGGTGTTGCGGAAGTCGACCGTCTTGCCGTGGTGGTCGGTGAGCTTGCCGTTGTCCATCACCTGCAGGAGGATGTTGAACAAATCGGGGTGCGCCTTTTCGATCTCGTCGAGCAGCAGCACGCAGTGCGGGTGCTGGTCGACCGCATCGGTCAGCAGGCCGCCCTGGTCGTAGCCGACATAGCCCGGAGGAGCGCCGATCAGCCGGCTGACCGAGTGCCGCTCCATATATTCGGACATGTCGAAGCGCTGCAGCGGCACTCCGAGCACCGAGGCGAGCTGGCGCGCGACCTCGGTCTTGCCGACGCCGGTGGGGCCGGAGAACAGATAGTTGCCGATCGGCTTGTCGGGATCGCGAAGGCCCGCGCGCGACAGCTTGATCGCGCTCGACAGCTTCTCGATCGGGAGGTCCTGGCCGAACACGTCGGGCTTGATGTCCGCCTCTAGATGTTCGAGCACGCGGTTGTCGTCGGTCGAGACCGACTTTGGCGGGATCCGCGCGATGGTCGCGACCACGGCCTCGATCTCCTTGACCGTGATGATCTTCTTGCGGCGCGACGGGGGCACCAGCATCTGCATCGCTCCGACCTCGTCGATCACGTCGATCGCCTTGTCGGGCAGCTTGCGGTCGTGGATGTAGCGCGCCGAGAGCTCGACCGCGCTCTTCACCGCGTCGGGCGTGTAGCGGACGTTGTGGTGCTGCTCGAACGAAGACCGCAACCCCGCAATGATCTTGATCGTGTCCTCGACCGTGGGCTCATTGACGTCGATCTTTTGGAACCGGCGCAGGAGCGCCCGGTCCTTTTCGAAATGGTTGCGGAATTCCTTGTAGGTGGTCGAGCCGATGCAGCGGATCGCGCCCGAGGAGAGCGCGGGCTTCAACAGGTTCGAGGCGTCCATCGCCCCGCCGCTGGTCGCGCCGGCGCCGATCACCGTGTGGATCTCGTCGATGAACAGGATCGCGTCGGGAAGCTTCTCGAGCTCGCCGACGACCGACTTCAGGCGCTCCTCGAAGTCGCCGCGGTAGCGCGTGCCGGCGAGCAGCGCGCCCATGTCGAGCGCGTAGATGACCGCGCCCTTGAGCACGTCGGGGACCTCGCCTTCGATGATCTTGCGAGCGAGGCCTTCGGCGATGGCCGTCTTGCCGACGCCCGGATCGCCGACGTAGAGCGGGTTGTTCTTCGACCGGCGGCAGAGGATCTGCACCGTCCGGTCGACCTCGGACATGCGGCCGATCAGCGGGTCGACCTTGCCGGCCTTGGCCTTCTCGTTGAGATCGACGGTGAACTGCTTGAGGGCGCTTTCCTTCTTGCCCTCCTTTTCGGTCTTCTCCTCGCTTGCGCCGACCTCGCGCGGCTCGGCCGGAGTCTCGCCCTTGCCGACGCCGTGGCTGATGTAGGTCACGGCATCGAGCCGGCTCATGTCCTGCTGCTGCAGGAAATAGACCGCATAGCTCTCGCGCTCGGAGAACAGGGCGACGAGCACGTTGGCGCCGGTCACTTCGTCGCGCCCCGAGGACTGGACGTGGAGGATCGCGCGCTGGACGACGCGCTGGAAGCCGCTGGTCGGAGTCGGGTCGGTGCCCGTGTCCGACACCAGCGAGCCGAACTCGAGGACCACTAAGGAGAACGGAAGATAGACAATCAGCGAACTAGAGGTGAGGCGGGAGTAGGAAGAGCGTAGGAG
>JAUJOV010000019.1 GCA_030447545.1 Sphingomicrobium sp.
GGGGCTCATTGATGGGCGTGAGACGGGAGCGCCCATGGATCGCTATACAATCGCTGGCGTCGTCGGCAGCATCCGCGAAGATTCGCTGAACCGGAAGATCGCCGGCGCGATGTGCGCGGCAACGCCGGACAGCCTGGATTGCCGCATCGTCGAGATCTCCGGCCTGCCGCTGTACGACCCTGACCTCGACGGCAATCCTGCCGAGGCGTGGCTGCGCTTCCGCGAGGAGATCGCGGGCAGCCAGGGCGTGCTGTTCGTGACGCCGGAGTATAATCGCTCGATCCCCGCGGCGCTCAAGAATGCGATCGACGTGGGTTCGCGGCCCTACGGCCAGAGCGTCTGGGCCAAGAAGCCGGCGGCTGTGGCAACCGCCTCGCCGGGGGGAATCGGCGGCTTCGGCGCCAACCATCACCTTCGCCAGTGCTGCGTGTTCCTCGACATGCCGATGATGCAGCAGCCGGAAGCTTATTTCGGCGGGGTGTCGGACGACAAGTTCGGGCCTGACGGAACGATCGCCGACGAAGGGCTGCGCAAGATCGCGGAAGGCTTCGGCCAGGCCTTCGCCGGCTGGGTCGACCTGATCCACAAGGGCCGCCACCTGCTCGCCTCCGACCCTGCAGGAAGCGACGGTGAGCGTGCAGCCATCCCGCTCGGCTCCTAGGTCACACGCGCGCGCGCGCTGAAGCGGGTCTGATCCCACGAGCGCGTGGTGAGAATTCCTTCGAGGATTTCGGCTGCGCGGACCACCTCGGCGAAGCTGTTGTAGAGCGGGGCGAAGCCGAAGCGGATGAGGTTGGGCTCGCGGTAGTCGCCGATGACCGCGCTCGAGATCAGCGCCTGCATCACTGCGTCCCCGTTCGGGTGGGCAAAGCTGACGTGGCTGCCGCGCTGAGCTGGGTCGCGCGGGCTGGCCAGAGTCACCTCGCGGCCGCAGCGCGCCTCCACCTCGTCGATGAACAGCTGCGACAGGCGCCGCGACTTGGCCTCGATCTGCTCCATGCTGAAGCCGGCGAACGTGTCCAGCCCGGCGTCAAGCGCGGCCAGCGTCAGGATCGACGGAGTGCCTGTAAGGAACCGCGCGATGCCCTCGGCCGGACGATAGTCGGGAGCGAAGGCGAAGGGCTCGGCATGGCCCATCCAGCCGCTGAGCGGCGAGCGAAGCTCCGCCTGGAGCTGTTCGGCGACGTAGAGGAAGGCCGGCGCTCCGGGGCCGCCGTTGAGATATTTGTAGCCGCAGCCGACGGCGAGGTCGCAGGCGTCGCTTTGGAGGTCGAGCGCGATCGCTCCGGCGCTGTGCGACAGGTCCCACAACGTGAGTGCGCCTTGGGCATGGGCGGCCGCATTGATGGCGGCCATGTCGTGGATCGCGGCGCTCCGGTAGTCGACGTGGGTGAGGAGGACGACGGCGGTGTCCTCGTCGATCCCCTCGGCCAGTTGCTCTGCGGGCAGTGTGACGAGTTTCAGGCCCGGGACGAGCTCCACCAGCCCTTGCGCAACGTACAGGTCCGTCGGGAAATTGCCCTGCTGCGACAGGATGGTGGAGCGCTCGGGACGCGTCCCTACTGCTGCCGACAGCAGCTTGAACAGGCACACGGAGGTCGAGTCCGCGATCAGCAGCTCGTTGGGCCTGGCTCCGAGCAATGGGGCGAGCTTCGCCGCGACGCGGACCGGCGCGTCGATCCAGCCGTGAGCGTTCCAGCTGGCGATCAGGTCCTCGCCCCACTCGCGCTCGACAACTCGAGCAAGCAGCTCGGGCGTGGCCTGCGGCAGCGCGCCGAGCGAATTGCCGTCGAGATAGATCATGCCTTGCGCAAGCCGGAAGCGGGCGCGGGCCTCGCGCAGCGGGTCTGCCGAGTCGAGCGCCTCGGCCTCTTCGATCCTCATCTAAAGCTTTGGCAGGGTGACCCCGCGCTGCCCCATATATTTGCCCGCGCGGTCGGCGTAGCTGACCTCGCACGGCTCGTTGCCCTTGAGGAACAGGAACTGGCACGCGCCCTCGTTGGCGTAGACCTTCGCCGGAAGCGGCGTGGTGTTCGAGAATTCCAGGGTCACATGGCCTTCCCAGCCGGGCTCCAGCGGCGTCACGTTCACGATGATTCCGCAGCGCGCATAGGTCGACTTGCCCAGGCAGATCACCATCACGTCGCGCGGCACCCGGAAATATTCCACGGTGTGGGCGAGCGCGAAGCTGTTCGGCGGGATGATGCAGACGTTGGTCTGCCGATCCACGAAGCTGTTGTGGGCGAAATCCTTCGGGTCGACGATCGCATTGTCGACATTGGTGAAGATCTTGAAATGCTCCGAAACGCGCGCGTCGTAGCCGTAGGAGGACAGGCCGAAGCTGATGCAGCCCTCGCGCCGCTGGGCCTCGACGAACGGCTCGATCATGCCATGTTCGAGCGCCTGCTCGCGAATCCAGCGGTCGGATTGGATGGCCATGTGAGCGGGGGTAACGGGCGCGATTCTCGCCTTCAATCCAGTGCCTGCTTTTTCTGTGGATGCCGCGGGCCCGCGAAATCTCGGCTTTCGCGGGAAGGCGCCGCGAGGGAACTCACAACCTATCCACAGCGGCGCCCGCTGTGCTACTTCTGTTCCGGGTAGGAGGGGGGCCGTTCACCGGCCACAAGATCGCCATGGCTGAAGTTATCCGGATCACCGAGCCCGCCGCGCCGGCGGGAACCCAAGCGCTCCCCCAGAATGTCGAAGCGGAGGCCGCGCTGCTGGGCGCGCTGATGATCGACAACCGGCTGGTCGAGGACGTGCAGCTCAAGCTCAAGTCGCACCAATTATTCGAGCCGCTGCACGAGGGGATCTACGATGCGATCCTCAAGCTCACCGACCGCAACATGATCGCCAATCCGGTCACGCTTCGTCCGAGCTTCGAGGCGGACGAGGCGATGAAGGAGGTCGGCGGGCCGGCCTATCTTGCGCAGCTCAGCGGCTCGGGCGCGGCGATCATCGGAGCGAAGGATTTCGCCCGCCAGATCTACGATCTGGCTCTGCTTCGGGCGCTCGTCGGAGTCGGGCGCGAGCTGGTGGAGGGCGCGCTCGACACCAGCGAGGACGTCGCTCCGCTCGAACAAATCGAAAAGGCCGAGACCGAACTCTATACCGTCGCCGAGCAGGGCGGGGCGGAGGGCAAGGCCAAGTCGTTCGGCGAGGCGACGAAGGACGCGCTAGCAATGGCCGAGCGGGCGCTCAACAACGGCGGGCACCTGTCGGGAATCACGACCGGGCTCGAGGGGATGAATTCGAAGATCGGCGGACTTCACAGGTCGGACCTGATCATCGTCGCCGGGCGTCCGGGCATGGGCAAGAGCTCGCTCGCGACCAACATGGCGTTCGCTGCCGCGCAGCGCTTCCAGCGCGACACCGATGACGGGATCGAGCCGGCCAAGTCCGCCGGCGCTCCGGTCGCTCTGTTCAGCCTCGAGATGTCGGCGGACCAGCTGGCCACCCGAATCCTTGCCGAGCAGTCGGGCATCAGTTCCGAGAACCTGCGCATGGGCAAGATCAGCCAGCAGGAGTTCCGCTCGCTCGCAAGGGCCGCGGCGGAGCTCCAGAACCTGCCGCTCTACATCGACGACACGCCGGGTCTCACCATCGCTGCGCTTCGCACCCGCGCGCGGAGGCTCAAGCGGCAGAAACATATCGGGATGGTGATCGTCGACTACCTCCAGCTGCTCCAGGGCACTGGAAAGAGCGGCGGCGACCAGAACCGCGTGCAGGAAATATCCGAGATCAGCAGGGGCCTGAAGCAGCTCGCCAAGGAGCTCGACCTTCCGGTGATCGGCCTGTCGCAGCTGAGCCGCGCGGTCGAGCAGCGCGAGGACAAGAGGCCGCAGCTGTCGGACCTCAGGGAATCGGGCTCGATCGAGCAGGACGCCGACATCGTCCTGTTCATCTATCGCGAAGATTATTACCTGAAGGCCGTCGAGGTGGAGATGCCGACCCCGGACGAGGTGCAGACGAATCTCGACAAGGTGTCAAAGTACAACGAGTGGAAGGAAAAGATCGACCAGGTCGCCGGCCGCGCGGAGATCATCGTCGCCAAGCAACGCCATGGCTCGACCGGCATCGTCCGGGTCCGCTTCGACGGCCGCACGACCAAGTTCAGCGATTCCACCGACGAGGGTTATCTGCCGGAGCTGCGGAGCTGAGCACCTGGCCGTCGCCCATCTGAGATGGTGACCGGCGGCATGGAACAGGCAGATCAGGGGCCGACGTCGACGCCAAGCTCGTGCTTCGGGCGCTCGCGCGGTGGGCGGCGCAGGTAGCCGAGGCCGTAGGCGACTTCGTCGTCCCACCGGTACACGTCCTCGACCAGGCGCACCTGCCCATCCTCGAGGAACGCCGTGCGGTACATCAGCCGCACCGGCACTTGAGTCTTCATCTTCACGAACGTCTCGTCGAGCTTCATCAGGCCTTCCTGGAACTTGGGCAGGATGCCGTCGTCGCCAGCGACCAGCAGCCCGAAATCGACTGCATTCTGGACTCGCACGCAGCCGTGGCTGCGATGCCGTTCGGGGTGCGCGAACAGCGCCTTGGCGGGCGTGTCGCGAAGATAGATCAGCTGGTCGTTGCGCATGTCGAACTTGATCTCGCCCAGCGCATTCTTCGGGCCCGGAAGCTGGACGAGGCGGCCGTTGCGGTACTCCATCTGTTGCGCGGCCAGATAGGCCCTGCTCTTGCCGGCAAGCTCGTCCTTGTAGATCGAATCCGGCACTCGCCAGTAAGGATGGGCGACGAGCTGGAAGATGGGGGAGCCGAGCTCGGGCGTCTCCCAATCGGGCTGGCCGACGACCACTCGGCGATGGTCGCGGTGCTGGCCATCGCGCCAGTAATCGAGATAGGCGCCGCCGGTGTTGACGTCGATGCGGGTCGGGGGCGGATTGCGCTCGAGCCAGCGCAGTCGCTCGAGGTTGACGGCGAGCTGGCGGGCGCGGTCGCCGGGTCCGCGGTTCAGCGCCTCGATGGTGGCCTTGCCGATGACGCCGTCGGGTTCGGCGCCATAGTCCGCTTGCAGCCGCCGAACGGCGGCGACGATCGCCGGCGCATAACGCTCGGACGGCGCGGTGCCGGCTTCCGGCGCGGGCAGGTAGCCGATCATGGCAAGCGAACGGACGATGGCCCTTATTCGCGCGTCGCTCTCGCCAGGCTTGATCGCCTTTCCGGCGGGGATTGGCTCCGCCTCCGGCCCGTCCGCAAGGCGCAAGTAACGGACGAAGGCCCCCGAGAGAGCGCGATATTCGTCCGTCTGCGGCGCAAGCGAATCGAACCAGCCGCCGACGTCGCCCTGTTCGACTGCGCTCGCGAGGCCGGCCGCGACGTCGGCCTTGGGCCGCGGAACGGTGTAGATCCGGCCGAGCCTGGTCGGATCGACATAGCCGCGCGCCAGCGCCGACGCATAGCGAAGCGCCGCGGCGGTGAGCGCGGCGTCGCGCTCGCCGCGGTCCTTCGGCAGCCCGTCCTTGATGAACAGGTCGCGCCTGAGCCCGTGCGTGGGCGCCTTGTCGAGCACTTCGAGCAGCGCCGCTTGGGTTTCCCGTCCCACGCCGCCTGCCAGCCGCGCGCCTGGTAGAAAGCCCTGAGCTGCGGGTCGCTCGCGGCCGAGCGCAGAGCGGTCGCGTCGAGCTGCCTTGGATCGCGATGGAACGAATTGTCGCAACTGCCGACCGGGGTGGTGAGCAGGGCAAGGGCGACCGCCCTTCCGAGCCGGGAATCGACCTTCACAGCCGATTGACAACGCCACGGCCGGCCAAACGGTTCAGTCTTCGAGCATATTGGGGTCGCGCAGCCCTTCGCCGATCGTCCCCCGAAGCGTTTCGGTTTCGCTGCTGGTGACTGGATAGGCGCAATAGTCGGCGGCGTAATAGGCGCTTGGGCGGTGGTTGCCCGACAGGCCGACGCCGCCGAACGGAGCGTTGGAGGGCGCTCCGTTGGTCGGCTTGTTCCAGTTAATCACGCCGGCGCGAACGTTGGCCCAGAAGCGGTCATATTGCTCCGGGCTTCCGCCGAGAAGGCTCGCCGCCAGCCCATAGCGTGTGTTGTTCGCCTCATCGATCGCCGCGTCGAAGTCCTTCACGCGAATCAGCTGGAGCACCGGGCCGAACAGCTCCTCGTCGACGCGCTCCTTGGTCTCGGTCACGTCGATCAGCGCGGGAGTGAGGAACGGCTTGTCCTCCGAGCGGCGGTCGAGCCGGCGGATGGGCCGGCCGCCCTTCATCATCAGACCGACCCACTGCTCCTGCAGATGGTCGGCCGCGCTTGTGTCGATCACCGGGCCCATGAACGGCTGCGGGTCGGCGAACGGCTGGTCGACGATGATCCTGTCCATCAGGCTGGTGATCCTGTCGAGGAGATCGGCTTCCTGGCCGTCCTCGATGATCAGCCGCCGCGCGGCCGTGCAGCGCTGGCCGGCGGACAGAAATGCCGACTGGACGATGGTGGCCGCGGCCGCGTCGAGGTCCTTGACGTTCCAGGCCACCATCGGGTTGTTGCCGCCGAGCTCGAGCGCCAGGATCTTGTGCGGCCGGTCGGCGAACGCCTGGTGAAGCGCCATCCCCGCGCGAACCGAGCCGGTGAACAGCAGGCCGTCAAGGTCCGGGTGGGAGGCGAGCGCGCGGCCTTCCTCAGGTCCTCCCACGAGGAGCCGGACCACGCCTTCGGGTACACCGGCCTGGTGGAAGCATTCGACCAGAAGCGCGCCACTTGCGGGAGTCTTTTCCGACGGCTTGAACACCACCGCATTGCCGGCGATCAGCGCCGGGACGATGTGGCCGTTCGGCAGATGCGCGGGGAAGTTGAACGGGCCGAGAACGCCAAGCACGCCCTGCGGCTTGTGCCGGACCGCGACCTTGCTTCCGAGCGCCGCCTCGAGCTTGCGCTGCGGAGTTCGGTCCGCATAGGCGGCGACCGAGATTTCGACCTTGCTGATCACCGCGCCGATTTCGGTCCGCGCTTCCCACAGAGGCTTGCCGCTCTCGCGCGCGATCAGTTCGGCGAACTCGTCGGTGCGGGAGCGCACGACGTTGGCGAACCGGCGCAGGGTCTCCATACGAAAAGCGACCGAATGCGCCGCCCATTCAGCCCAGGCGGCGCGAGCGGCGGCGACTTCCACCGCGGCATCACCGATCGCGCCGGACCAGATTTCGGCGCCGGTCGCCGGTTCCGTCGAGACCAATGTGCTCGCCATCAGCGCGGGGCTCCACCATGTCGCGCTGAATCGGTCAAGCGGTCGCAGCGTCCGCCGTCATCGCTTCCCCCATGCGCCGGATTGCGGCGATCTTCGCCTCGAACGGGGTCCAGTCGTCGCGCTCGGCTATGGCCGACCAGATCGTCTCGACCTCGTCGATGTGCATCGAGCAGGGCTCCGGGTCCGACCAGTATGGATGGGTGGCCTGGCGACCGCGGCCTTCGAGCGCCGCGGCGAGCGCCCGAAACGGCTCGGAGCCATAAAGCGGGCCGCCCGGGTCGCGGCCGCCGCGCCAGTCGAGGAACAGGCGATCGATGGTCACCTCGCCGGTCTGCAGCCCGGCGATCAGGGCTGCGGCAACGGCGCGGTCGGCGTCGGGCCCGCGCTCCTCGATGCCGAGCCG
This sequence comes from Sphingomicrobium sp., assembly GCA_030447545.1. Classification (GTDB taxonomy): domain Bacteria; phylum Pseudomonadota; class Alphaproteobacteria; order Sphingomonadales; family Sphingomonadaceae; genus Sphingomicrobium. The sequence continues at coordinate 7,599 of JAUJOV010000019.1, forward strand.
CCGGACCAGCGCCGAGATCAGGGCATGTTCGAAAAGCTCGCCCCAACGGCCAAGCTCGTCCGACAGCGGCGCAGCGTCCGCCAGCAGCGTCAGCGAGCCGGCAAGCTGGGCGAGGTCCCAGTGGATCGCCTCGGGCTGCCGACCGAAGGCGTAGAGACCGTGATAGTCGAAATAGGCCGCGGTGAAGGCCGGGTCCCATTCGGGCGCGAACCGCCACGGCCCATAGTCGAAGCTTTCGCCAGTAACCGCGATATTGTCGCTGTTGAGCACGCCGTGGACGAACCCCGCGGCCATGTAGCTCGCGGCGAGCTTCGCGGTCGCCTGCGCGGCGAGCTCGAACAGCCGGACGGCCGCCTCCTCACGCCCGGCCGGAGCGGGGTCGCCGTAGAGATGCTCGAGGCAGTAGCGGACCAGCGTCTCGATATTCTCCGTCTCGCCGTAGAAGGCGAGCCGCTGGAACGTGCCGATGCGGATATGACCGTGGCCGAGACGCGTCAGAACCGACGAGCGGGTGGGCGAGGGCTCGTCGTGGCGGGTCAGCGCCTCGCCCGTTTCGAACAAGGCGAAGGTCTTCGACGTGTTGACGCCCAGGGCCTCGAGCATCTCGGTCGCGAGGACCTCACGGACTCCGCCCTTGAGCGTCAGCCGCCCGTCGGCGGTGCGGCTGTAGGGCGTCTGACCCGACCCCTTGGTGCCGAAGTCGAGCAGGCGATTGCGATCGTCGCGAAGCTGCCCGAACAGGAAGCCGCGCCCGTCGCCGATGTCGGGATTGTACACGCGGAACTGGTGGCCGTGGTAGCGCAGGGCCAGCGGCCGGGGCAAGTTGTCGGGCAGCGGCTCGAAGCGGCAGAAATGCGCGGTCCATTGCTCGTCGTCCAGCTTTCCAAGGCCGACTCGGTCCGCCCACCGGCGATTGACGAACCGCGGCGTGCATTGCGGGAAGCGCGCGGGCTCTACCGCATCGTAGAAGGCATCCCCAAGCTCGAGGATCCGCGGGTCGAGCTGGTAGGATTGCTCTGTAGGCACAAGGTCGCGATAGGGGCGCGATGGACGTTGCGAAACAGCAAACTCGAGCCTGGGCCGACCGCTACTGGACCAGCCGCGACGGGCTGAAGCTCCATTATCGCGATTATGCCGGCCAGGCAGATCGTCCACCGATCCTGATGCTCCACGGGCTTACGCGCAACTCGCGTGACTTCGAGGATGTCGCCCGCCGCTACGCGGGGCAATGGCGGGTGATCGCGGTCGATTTCCGCGGGCGCGGCCTCAGCGAGCGGGATCCCGTTCCGGCGCACTACGTGCCGCCGACCTACGCGAACGACGTGCTCCAGCTGCTCGACGAGCTGGAGATTGCAAGCGCGCTGTTCATTGGGACGTCGCTCGGCGGGCTGGTGACGATGACGGTTGCAGCGGTCGCTCCGGAGCGCATTGCCGGCGCGATCCTCAACGACGTCGGGCCGGAGCTCGACAGGGCCGGTCTCGAGCGCATCAGCACCTATGTCGGCAAGCCGGTGGTGTTCGGCGACTGGCACGAGGCTGCCGCGAGGATGCACGCGCTGCACGGCCCCGTGCATCCCGCATACGGGAAGGCCGAGTGGCTCCGCTTCGTCCAGCGCGTCTGCCGCGAAACCGACCGAGGGGTCGAGTTCGACTATGACATGGCGATCGCGCAAGCCTTCAACCAGGGCGACATCGGCCCGGTTGCCGACGCCTGGCCGTTCTATCGCGCACTGGCGGGGCGGCCGGTGCTGGTGCTCAAGGGCGAGAGCAGCGACCTGCTTTCGGACGCGGTGGTCGAGCGGATGGGGCGGGAGATCCCGGACGTCGAGGTCGTGACCGTTCCGAATGTCGCCCACGCGCCCGACCTGAGCGAGCCCGAAGCCGAGGCCGCGATCGACCGGCTGCTGCAGCGCGTTCTCGATCGCCCGAGCCGGTAGCGGACATGACGAGCGAACCGCGCGCGATATGGGAAGTGGGAACCGTGCTCGGAGAGGGGCCGGTGTGGGTGGAGCGCGACCGGGCGCTGTGGTTCACCGACATCAAGCGCCGGCAGGTCCATCGCTATTGTCCGCAGAGCGGCGAGAAGCGCAGCTGGGACGCGCCCGAGCAGATCGGCTTCGTCTTCCCGCTGGCGAACGGCGGCTTCGTCGCGGGGCTTCAAACAGGGCTTTACCGGTTCGACCAGAGCGACGGCCGCTTCGACCTCCTGGCCGAGGTGGAGCCCGACAAGCCCACCAACCGGCTCAACGACGGCATCGTCGATCCTTCGGGCCGGCTGTGGTTCGGGACGATGGACGACAGCGAGCGCGAGCAGAGCGGCGCTTTCTACGTCTACGAGCGCGGACAGGTTCGCGCGACGGGCCTCACGGGAATTGCGATCACCAACGGGCCCGCGATCTCCCCTGACGGACGCACGCTTTACTGGGTCGACACGGTGCGCGACCTGATTTTTGCGGCCGACGTTCGCGAAGACGGCACGCTTGGTCCCTCGGAGCTTCTCATTTCGATCTCACCCGCCGAAGGCCATGCCGATGGGCCTACCGTGGACTCGGAAGGATGCATCTGGATCAGCCTCTATGCGGGCTGGGAGGCTCGCCGCTATTCGCCTGCGGGCGAGCTGCTCGAGCGTGTGCGCTTCCCGGTGGCGAATATCACCAAGATGGCGTTCGGCGGGCGCGACCTGCGCACCGCCTATGCGACCACGGCGCGGCATCTGCTTGAGACCACGGACCTCGAGGCTCAGCCGCTCGCTGGAGCCTTGTTCGAGTTCCAGGTCGACGTGCCGGGCATCGCCTGCCCGCTCGTCGCCGGCTGACCGCGTCGCACTTGCCAATTCGCCGCCGTTCCCGGAATTAGCTCGCGATGAGGGGAGTCGTCACGGCCGACGTGGGCGGAACCCACGCGCGCTTTGCGATCGCGACCGTTGAAGACGGGCGGGTCCGCGACCTGTCCGAACCGGTCACCATCCCGACCAGCGAATTCGCGAGCTTTCAGCGTGCCTGGGAGGAGTTCCGCCGCGTCACCGAGCAGCCGCTGCCGGGCGACCTCGCGATCGCCTTCGCCGGGCCGGTTGGCGGCGAGGTGCTGAAGCTCACCAACAACCCATGGGTGATCCGGCCGGCGCTGATGCGCGAGAAGCTCGGGGTCGAGCGGTTCGTCATCGTCAACGACTTCGGGGCCGTCGCCCATGCGGTGGCTGCGCTCGACGGGTCGGCCTACAGCCATGTCTGCGGGCCCGAACGCGCGCTTCCGGACGAGGGGGTGATCACCATCGTCGGACCGGGCACGGGCCTTGGCGTCGCGAGCCTGCTCAAGCATTCCGACGGCAGCTATGACGTGATCGAGACCGAGGGCGGCCACATCGACTTCGCGCCGCTCGACTCGCTCGAGGACAGTATCCTCGAGCATCTGCGCGAGAGCTTCCGCCGAGTGTCGGTCGAGCGGATCGTCTCGGGCAGGGGGCTGGTCAACATCTATGAAGCGCTTGGCGCGATCGAGCGGCGGCCGGTCGCCGTGGCGGACGAGAAGGAGCTGTGGAAGGGCGCGATGTGCGGCAGCGACAGCCTTGCCGCAGCCGCGCTCGACCGCTTCTTCCTGGCATTTGGTGCAGCGGCCGGCGATTATGCGCTCGCCCAGGGTGCGAAGGCGGTGGTGATTGCCGGCGGGCTCGGGCTTCGGCTGGCGGAGCACCTGCCGCGGTCGGGCTTTCGCGACCGGTTTATCGCCAAGGGGCGGTTCGAGCGGATGATGGACGAAATGCCGGTCAAGCTGATCGTCCACCCGCAGCCGGGCCTGTTCGGCGCGGCCGCCGCATTCCTCGCCGCTCACCCCTGAGCGCTTGCGTCGCCGCAGTTCGTGCTACACTCGGGGATGATGAAGTCCGTGAACATGCATGCCGTCGTCGACCAGCTCTCCGCGATCTACGACGAGTCGGTCGGCAATATTCGCGATGCGCTGGCCGAGTACCTGCAATCGGGCCGCAAGCCCGACCCCAAGGCTCGCGCGGAGGGCTGCTTCGCTTACCCCGAGCTTCGCATCGACTATTCGGGCAAGGTCGCGCCGCCGATGCCGTCGCGGGCGTTCGCGCGGCTCAACCAGCCGGGCACCTATGCGGCGAGCATCGCCTGCCCCGAGCAGTTCCGCGATTATCTGGTCGGACAGCTCGAGCATCTCGCTCGCGACTATGACGTCGCCGTGTCCGTCGGGCGCTCACGCAGCGAGATTCCTTATGCCTATGTGCTCGACGGCAGCCGGCTCGAGCTCGGCGACACGAGCACGACCGAGTTGTCGCGCTGGTTTCCGTCGAACGAGCTGGTGCATATCGGCGACGAGATCGCCGACGGCACCTGGATCGCAGCCGGGCAGACGCGGCCGCTTGCACTGTTCGACGGACCGCGTACCCACTTCAGCCTTGCCAGACTGAGGCACTATACCGGCACTCCGGCCGAGCATTTCCAGCAGTTCGTGCTGTTCACCAACTATGTCCGCTACGTGGACGAGTTCGTGCGGCTCGCGATCGACAGCCTGCGGCGCAAGGACGGCTCCTACCTGGCGCTGTCGGTGCCCGGTGCGCTGTACGAGGCGGGCGAGCTCAGCGATGCGGAGGAGCAGATCGCGGCGGGCCAATGGCGGCGGCACCAGATGCCGGCCTATCACCTAATGGCCCAGGGCGGCACTGGGATCACCCTCGTGAACATCGGCGTTGGGCCCTCGAACGCCAAGACGATCTGCGACCATGTCGCGGTGCTGAGGCCCGAGGTGTGGCTGATGATCGGCCATTGCGGCGGCTTGAGGCCCAGCCAGTCGATCGGCGATTATGTGCTCGCTCATGCTTATCTGCGCGACGACCATTTGCTCGACGACGTGCTTCCGCCCGAAGTCCCGCTGCCGGCGATCGCCGAGGTGCAGCGGGCATTGTTCGAATCGGCGATGAGCGTCACCGGCGAGGACGAGGACAGCCTCAAGCGGCGGCTTCGCACCGGCACGGTGGTGACCACCGACGACCGCAATTGGGAGCTCAGGTTCACGAGCTCGTCGCGGCTGTTCAACCAGAGCCGCGCGGTCGCGATCGACATGGAGTCGGCGACCGTCGCGGCCCAGGGCTACCGCTTCCGGGTGCCGTACGGGACTTTGCTGTGCGTGTCCGACAAGCCGCTCCACGGCGAGCTCAAGCTGCCCGGCCAGGCCAATGCGTTCTACGAGCGGGCGATCAGCCAGCACCTGCGCATCGGCATCGAAGCGCTGACGCTGCTGAAGGACGAGGGCGACGCGCTGCACAGCCGCAAATTGAGGAGCTTCGACGAGCCGCCGCTGCGCTAGCGCGGCGTGCGGTTCTCGATCCGGCCGAGCTGCGGCACCGTGGCGCCGGCCTTCAGCCACGCCTCGAGCGCATCGAGGTCGAGCCCCGCGTCGGTCGCGTTGGTGCCCTGCGTCAGCACGGTGAAATTGTCGCCGCCGCTCGCAAGGAAGCTGTTGACGGCAACGCGGTACTGCGCAGGTGGCTGGATCGCCCGACCGTGCAGCCGCATCTCCACGATGCGGGCGCCCGGAGGCCGGCTGAGGTCGTAGGTGAAGAAGAAGCCGTCCGACGGGAAAAGCATGTTTGCCCGATCGTTGCTGCTCGTCACTCTCGCGAACTGCGTTTCGAGCAGAGCCTTCAGCTGAGCGCCCGTCAGCGTCTTGACGACGATGTTGTTGCCGAACGGCTGCATCGCATAAATCTGGCCGTAGGTGACGCTCTCGTCCGCTGCGGGGACGAGATCCGCGCGAACGCCTCCACTGTTGATGAACGCGACTTGCGCACCGGCCCTGCGCGCGGCGGCAAGCTGCGCATCCGCGATCAAATTGCCCGCGGCGTGCTCGCGATCCTCGCCCGCTTCGCGCGTTGCTGGTCCGGACAGCCTCCCGACCACTCGCGATGCCGCCTCGGCGGAAGCGGCGGCGTAGCGCGACACCAGCGCCGACGTGCGGGCGTCGGCGGCGAAAACGGGAAACGTCGCGTTGGTCGCGATTTCGGCCGCGCCCGCACGGAACCCGGCGCCCTGCACGATCACATTGTCCGCGCGCTGCGCGGTCACGCCGTGCACCGGATGCACCGTCAGGCGAATGTCGGTGATCAGTGTTCCGTAGCGGCCGGCACTGGTCAGCAGCAGTGGCCGCGAACGGTCGGGCCGCGCAAGCTCGCAGATGTACGCCGCATGCGTGTGCCCCGACACCACCACGTCGATGGCGGGGTCCAGCCGCTCGACGATCGGCAGGATGTCGCCGTCGAAGTCGCGGCAGCTCTTGTCGTTGTAGCCGCCGCTGGCTGACCCGCCCTGGTGGATGAGAAGCAGGATGGCGTCCGCGCCCGCGGCCTTCAGCGCCGGGACTGCAGCGTTCGCGGTTGCCGCCTCGTCGGCGAACGTCACGCCCGCGACTCCTGCCGGGGTGACCAGCGTCGCCGTCTCCTTGAGGGTCATTCCAATGATTCCGAGTTGGACGGTTCCGAAGTCCTTGATTGCCGTGCCTGGAAACAAGGTGCGCCCATTGCCGGTCAGCACGTTGGCGGCGAGGAACTTGAACTCGGCGCCGTCGAACGTCTCAAGACCGCATGGCTGCCTCGTCGTGTGCTTCTCGCAGCCGCCGCGCTGCATTCGGACAAGCTCGGCCGAGCCCTTGTCGAACTCGTGATTGCCGACCGCATTATATTCGACGCCGACCTCCTCCATCGCCTCGATCGTCGGCTCGTCGAGGAAGAAGGCGGAGACGAGCGGCGAACCCCCGATCATGTCTCCCGCCGAGACGGTGACGCTGTTCGGGCGGCCGGCCCGAAGCCTTTTGGCTGCAGCGGCAAGGTGCGCGACTCCGCCTGCCGGCACCTTGACCGCAGTCCCGTCCGGCGCGGTGGCATCGATCGCGATCCTTGGCGGCTCGAGGTTGCCGTGGAAGTCGTTGATAGCGAGGATCTGCAGCTCGACAGGCGCGGCCGCGGCGGGCGGCGCAACCGCAACGGTCGGCTGCGGCACGGCGGCACAGCCCGCGAGCCCCGGCAGGAGAGCAAGGATCCAGCTGTTTCGCATCACCTCCTCTGGTCCCGCGCGGCAGGCGCCTGGGCCTCGAACAGTGCGTTGAGATAAGCCGCGAGCCGCACGCCGCCCTGCGCGAGCCGGCGCCGCACGGTGGGCGAGTGGTCGTAGATATAGCGGTACGAAAGTTCCGGGTCGGCCGGGTAGATGGTATCGCGGATCTTCGCGCTCTCGGTGATCCACACGAGCGGATCCGGCACCCACCAGCGGATCACTTCCTCGCTCGTGGTGCGCCGGTTCAGCCGCTCCGCCCATTCGGTGAAGGACAGATCCTCTTCATCGACAAGGGCCGAGTCCCACACCGCGTGGAGGTTGGTGTCGCGCCCGAACCACTTGACCTTCACGTCGTTGCCGCCGCGGTCGCCCGGGCGCCCGACGTGCAGCGGCTGGTGAAGATCGCCGACGATGTGGACGATGAAGCGAAGCGCGAGCTGCTTGTCCGCACGGCTGGCATTGCGGTCGCGCAGAGTCGCGCTGAACCGCCTGAGCGCAGTCAGCGCATCGCCCTCTGGCGGAGCCTCGTCATAGGTGAAGCCGCCGACGGTCACATAATGCCAGGGATTGGCAGTGCGCTGCCAGAACTCCGACGGGTTCGCGCGCATCTCGTCGGGCCAGAACGAGGCCTCGTCCAGGCTTTCGGTGCCGAGAAGCTCGCGCACATGCGCGCGGGCCAGCCCGCTCAGATGCTCGTCGGCGACCGCTGCGACCACGCGGTGGCCGGTCCTGCCCCAGGCGAGCGCCGGGGCGGGGGCGAGCAGGGCGGCCGCAGCAGCGAGGCCGATCAGGAACCGAGCTTTCATCACGCAAACTCCCGGGCACGTGATTGCGAGGCACCGCAGGTGCCGCGGCAATCCAGCTGGATTGCTTCGCTACGCTCGCAATGACAAGGACGAAACCATGACAGTCGAAGAGCTGATCGCGATTGCACGCGAAGCGGCGCTCAAGGCCAACGCGCCCTATTCGCAATTCCACGTGGGCTGCGCGGTCGAGTCGGTCGACGGCGCGGTGGTGACCGGCGCGAACATGGAGACTGCCTGCTATCGGGGCGGCCGGTGCGCGGAGCAGAGCGCGCTCACCGGGGCGCAGCACCGGTTCGGCCTCGCCAAGGTCGCACGCGTCGCAGTCGCGGGAGGCGGGATCGAGGACGGCAGCCTGACCGGCGAGAGATGTCTTGCACGCCGTGCGGCGGCTGCCGCCAGGCGATCCTGGAGGCCGCCTGTCTGTCGGGGCGCGACATCGACATCATCGTGTCGAACGCCGTGGGCAGCCGGATCGAGCGTCATTCGATCGGGGCTTTGATCCCGCAGGGATTCGGTCCGGCCAATCTCGACGACGCCCGCTGATCGGGTGCGAAACGGGGTCGGTCCACTGGGGCTGGTCGGGGTCTTCCTGGTACAAGGATCCTTGCAGTCCCGCCAAACCCAGGGCTCCGCTCAATCGCGAACTCGCGGAGGCGGCTTCAAGCTGACGATTCGCTGAAGTCGCAGCGCTGGACAGCCCGCCTTGGCTGTTACACCAGCTTGATCTCGCGAAGCCGCTCCTGGAGGTATTCGTCGGCGGTGATCGGCGGCCACTTGGGCTGCTCGCCGGGCGGCACCGTGCCAGGCAGCGCTTCGATCCGGAAATCCGAGCGAAAGTGAAGGAAGAAGGGCATCGAATAACGCGAGAAGCCGCGACGCTCGGGCGGCGGGTTGACGACGCGGTGCGGGGTCGAGCGAAGCACGCCGTTGGTCAGCCGCTGAAGCATGTCGCCGATGTTGACGACGAGCTCGCCGGGCTTCGGACAGACCGGCAGCCAGTCCCCGTTTCGCGTCTGCAGCTCCAGCCCCGCTTCCTCGGCGCCCAGCAGCAGGGTGATGGTGTTGATGTCCTCGTGCGCACCGGCGCGCACGTGGCTGCCCGGCTCCCCCTGGATCGGGGGATAGTGGAGCAGGCGCATGACCGAATTGCCGTCACGCACCGTGTCGACGAAATAGTCTTCGTCGATGCGCAGGTAGCGGGCAATTGCGCGGAGGATCTTGAGGCCGGTGCGGTCGAACGTGTCGAAGAGCTCGAGGAAGGTGTCGCGGAAGGACTCGACCTCCTCGGGCCAGACGTTGTCGGGCATGTGGTCGCGGAACTTGTGGCCGGGCGGAAGTTCGCGCCCGACGTGCCAAAACTCCTTGAGGTCGTGGGCGGTGCCGCCCTTGGCGGTCTCGATGCCGAAGGGCGTGTAGCCGCGCGCTCCGCCGCCGCCGGGGATGTGGTACTTGCGCTTCACCTCGTCGGGCAAGGCGAAGAAGGCCTTCGACTTGTCCTCGGCCCGATGGATCAGGGCGTCGGGGATGCCGTGGTCGGAGATGATTGCGAAGCCATATTCCTCGAAGCTGCGGCCGATCTGCTCGGCGAAGGCGTCGGGGTCGCGGTCGGCGTCCTTCAGGGAGACGGACGCAATTTTCTCAGCACTGATCGTAGCCATGAGGGCCCTTTTAGCGGCAATCGCTCAGGGAAGCATCAGGCTCGCGAGCGCGGCGCTCATCAAATTGGCCAGGCTGCCGGCGATCAGCGCGCGGATTCCGAGCCGCGCGATCACCGGCCGCTGGTTGGGCGCAAGGCCGCCGGTCACCGCCATCTGGATCGCGATCGAGCTGAAATTGGCGAAGCCCGTAAGCGCAAAGGTCACGATCGCCCGGCTGCGCTCGCTCAAGGTCCCGGGGCGCATCTGGCCGAGGTCGATGAAGGCCACGAATTCGTTGAGCACGACCTTGGTCCCGAACAGGCCGCCGGCGGTGACCGATTCGCCCCACGGGATGCCGATCAGGAACATCACCGGCGCGAACAGATAGCCGACCAGCCGCTGGAACGTGAGATCGGCCAATCCGACCATGTTGCCGAGCCCGGAGAGCAGCCCGTTGGCGAGCGCGACCAGGGCGACGAACGCGAGCACCATCGCCGCGACCGCGACTGCAAGACGAACTCCGGTGAGCGCGCCCTGGGCGGCGGCCATGATGATGTTCGCGGGCTGCTCGCCCTCTTCGAACGTCTCGGCGACGTCGACCTGGTCCTGTTCGAGCGCGCCGCCGGTCAGCGGAAGCTCGTCTGCGCCAGCCGCGATCCGATCGTCCGGCATGATGATCTTGGCCATCAATATGCCGCCCGGAGCCGACATGAATGCGGCGGCGAGAAGGTAGGGAAGGTAGCGCTCGCCGAGCAGGCTCGCATAGGCGGCGAGGATGGTGCCGGCCACTCCGGCCATGCCGACGGTCATCAGCGTGAACAGGCGCGATGGGGGAAGCGCGGCCAGATAGGGCCTGACGACCAGCGGGGATTCGGACTGGCCGACGAAGATGTTGGCGGCCGAGCCGAGCGCCTCGACCCGGCTGATGCCGGTCACCCAGCCGATCGCTCCGCCGACCCAGCGCACGACCCGCTGCATGATCCCAAGATAGTAGAGGATCGCGACCAGCGCGGCGAAGAAGACGATCACCGGCAGCGCGGCGATCGCGAAGGTGTTGGCGAGCGGGTTGGTCTCGTTCGGCCCGAACAGGAATTCGGTGCCCTTGGTGGCGTAGCCGAGCAGGTTGGAGACGCCCTGCGCCATGCCGGCGATCGCGGCGCGGCCCCACGGCGTCCAGAGCACGAGAAACGCGATGCCCGCCTGCAGCGCGAAGGAGGCGGCAACGACGCGGGGGCGCACCGCCTTGTGGTTCGTGGAAAAGGCGAAGGCGATGCCGAGGATCACGAGGATCCCGGCAAGACTGAGCAGATATTGATCACGGTCGAGCCCCTCCCCCTCGAGAACCCGTCGGCCTACCAGACCATGCCCTGCGTAGCGGCTGCTGCGGCTTCGTCCAGCAATTCCAGCGCCTCGCCCGGGTTGGCCGCGACGAGCAGCTGGCTGCGGCGGCGTTGCGACAGGAAGCCGCTGTCAGTCGCATGGTCGATGAAGCTGATCAGCCCGTTCCAGAAGCCCGCGACGTTGAGCAGGCAGAACGGCTTGCAGTGATAGCCGAGCGCGTTCCAGCTCCACGCTTCGAACAGCTCGTCGAGCGTGCCGATCCCGCCGGGAAGCGCGAGGAAGGCGTCGGCCAGGTCGGTCATCCGCGCCTTGCGCTCGTGCATGGTGGTGACCGTGTGGAGCTCGGTCAGGCCGGCGTGCGCGACCTCGACGTCGACCAGTGATTGCGGGATCACGCCGTAGACTCGGCCGCCTTCGGCCAGGACGCTGTCGGCGATCAGGCCCATGAGTCCGAGGCGGCCGCCGCCGTAGACCAGGTCGACCTTGCGGCTGACCATCTCGGCGGCGGTCGCGCGCGCCGCGTCGGCGAACACCATGTCGCTGCCCGGGGCGGACCCGCAATAGACGGCGAGGCGGTCGAGGTGCTTCACAGCCGGACGAGCTTCCTCAGGTCCGCTTCGGGCCGCGCGCCGAAGTGCGAGATCACTTCGGCCGCGGCGGTCGCGCCCGCCTCCAGGCAGCCGCGCAGCGGACGCCCCCGGCACCGCGCCGCGAGGAAACCCGCCGCGAACAAGTCGCCGGCGCCAGTCGTGTCGACGACTTTCGCCACTGGCGCGGCGCGGATCTCCACCCGCTCGCTTCGGGTCACCGCGACCGCGCCGGCGGCGCCGCGAGTGACGACCAGCACCGGCACCTTGGCGGCGAGCGAGTCGAGGCATTCGCCGAGCGAACCGCAGCCGGTCAAATGACGGACCTCGTCCTCGTTGCCGAACAGAATGTCGACGAGCGCTGAATCGATAAGGCCCATCACGCCTTCGCGGCGCCCGGGGATGCACAGGCTCTCCGACAAGGTGAAGGCGACGCTTCGGCCGGCGGAGTGGGCGATTCCCGCTGCCTTGAGCATCGCCTTGCGCGGCTGCTCGGGGCCCCACAGATAGCCTTCGAGGAAGGTGATCGAGGCCGCGCGGATCATCGCTTCGTCCAGCACCCGTTCGGTAAGCTGGTGGCTCGCCCCGGGGCTGGTGTTCATCGTCCGCTGCGCGTCGGGCGTGACGAGGATCAGGCAGCGGCCCGTCGGAAGGCCCGACCCATCGCCCCTTGGCAGCGGGGGAGTGTCGAACCGCACGCCGAGCGCGCGCATGTCGTGGGCGAAGATGTCGCCGAGCTGGTCGTCGGCGACCTGGCCGACGAAACCGGCATTCAGGCCCAGCGCAGCCACGCCCGCCATGCTGTTGGCAGCCGAGCCGCCGCTGACCTCGCGCGCCGGGCCCATTGCCGCGTACAGCCGGTCAGCCGCTTGCGGGTCGAGCAGCTGCATCGAGCCCTTGGTCAGCTTGTGCTCTGCAAGAAAGGAATCGTCGCACGTGGCGATCACGTCGACGATCGCGTCGCCGATCGCGACGATGTCCAGCGGCGGGGTTTCCACGGGGCGGTGCGGTAGCCGTGCCCCCGCCGGAGGGTCAACGGGCGAGCCTTGAAGTTCGGCGCGGAACCGTTACGCCAGCGGCCCATGACGAGCGAAGTGCAGGCGGCGGCTGACGCGCCGAGAGAAGGTGCGGGCGCCGGCCGCGCGATCCCGCTGTCGCTGTTCGCCTTCGCGATCTTCTACGGGGGAATGGTGACCATCGCCGGAGTGTTGGGCGCCAAGCAGGTCGCGCTTGGCCCCTTGGCTGTCGAAGCCGGCATCTTCGCTTTCCTGATGCTCGTGATCACGTCGAGCGCGATCGCCGAGCTTCACGGGCGGCCGACTGCCGATCGGCTGGTGCGGCTCGGCTTCGTGCCGCTGATTGCAGCCATCCTGTTGACGTTCATCGTCATCCGCCTGCCGACCGATGAAGGCATGTACGAACCCGCCAAGGAGGCTTTTCCGATCATTCTTGGCCAGAGCTGGCGGCTGATGGCGGCGGGCATCGTCGCCTACGGCGTTTCGGTGACCCTCAACGTCTACATCTTTTCGAGGCTGTCGCGCGGCAAGGGACGCCTGATCGCAGTGCGGGCGGCGATTGCCAGCGTCCTGTCGCAGATCGTCGACACGCTGATCTTCATCACCATCGCCTTCTACGGGGTGCGCCCGATCGGCGATCTCATCCTCGGGCAGGGAATCGCGAAGGTCGTGCTGTCCATCATCATGGTGCCCCCGCTGATCTATCTCTTCGTCACGCTCGGGCGGAAGCTGGACCGGCAGCCTGCCTGACGGGGCGGAAACGACCGTGGCCCAACTGCAACAGAGTCAAAATTGATTCCGCGCCTCGTGGCCGCTGTCACCCGACTGTCCTAAGGCATCACTAGCGGCGGGGGTCGCACTTGGAGGCAAGCTCCGAGTCCACATAGGTTTTTTGTCGGGGATCAACCGTGAAGAAATCCATCCTGTTGCGCACCTGCGCAGCTCTTGCAGTGCCGATGTTTGCAACGGTGGCCGTTCAGTCGCCGGCTTATGCGCAGGAGATCACCGCGTCGGTCGACGGGCAGGTGAACGGGCCGGGCGGCGCGCCGATCGGCAACGCAACGGTGACCGTCACCGATACCCGCACGAATTCGACCCAGACTTACACGACCGAAGCGGACGGCCGCTTTTCGGCGCGCAACCTGACGCCGGGCGGCCCCTACACGATCACAGCGACTGCGCCAGGTTTTCAGGGCCAGACCGTTCAGAACGTGATCACTTCAGTCGGCGGCAGCACCAGGCTGACCTTCGATCTTTCGGCCGAAGCGGCGGGCGTCGAAGGCGATACGATCGTCGTCACGGCGCAGCGCGCCAACGTCGAGCTGCGTGCCGTCGGACCGGGCACCGCCTTCGGCTCCGAGACGCTGGAGGCATTTCCGAGCATCACTCGCGACATTCGCGACATCATCCGGATCGACCCGCGCGTCAGCCTCGATCGCGACAATGAGGTGGACCGGATTTCCTGCCTCGGCGCCAACGACCGGGCCAATACATTTACCGTCGACGGGATCGTGCAGGCGGACGTATTCGGCCTCAACGGCACGCCGTTCGCGGCCCGCAATGCGCTTCCGCTGCCGTTTGATGCAGTTCGCGAGACGTCGGTCGAATTTGCGCCGTTCGACGTCGAATATTCCGACTTCACCGGCTGCGCGATCAACGTTGTGACGAGGTCGGGCCAGAACCGCTTCCAGGCCTCCGGATTCTACAGCTACCGCGACGAGAACCTGCGCGGCGATTCGATCGACGGCGAGGATTTTACCGCCGCGCCGTTCGCGGAGAAGCGCTGGGGCGCAACCTTGTCGGGCCCGATCTGGCGCGACCGCCTGTTCTTCTTTGGCGGGTATGAGCAAACCGATCTTGGCGACAGCAACGACTTCGGCCCTGCGGGCGGAGGTTTCCCGAACGAGGCGGACTTCGTCACCCAGGCGCAGTTCGAAGAATTCTCCGACATCCTGTCGAGCGTCTACGGCCAGCAGACCGGCGGCTATCCGCGGTCGCTGGATGAGGCGAGCACCCGCTACTTTGGCCGGCTCGACTTCAACCTCACCGATGCCCACCGAATGGAGGCAACCTACCAGCGCCTCGAAGAGGCCAATCAGGAAGTCGACGTCGGCAGCCAGCAGCTCACGGGGCTGAACAGCTTCGAGGAAGAAGGCACCATTTCCGATTATTATTCGGCGCGCTTCTTTTCCCAATGGGCCGACAATCTTTCGACCGAAGTCCGTCTCTCGCGCTCCGAAGTGGGCGACCAGCAGGGGCCGGTCGGCGGCGGGGAAGCCCAGGGTGGAAGCCCCATACCGCGCATTGCAGTAGGCGTGATTGGACCGGCCCGTCCGGGGCTGCTGACCTCCGGTCCCGGCATCTTCCGTTCGGCCAACCAGCTCGACACGAAGGTAGATCAGGCGAAGTTCAAGCTCAACTACACCGCCGGCGACCATGATTTGTCGTTCGGAGCCGAGCTCAACAGGCTCCAAGTGTTCAACCTGTTCGCGATCAATGCGACGGGGACGCTCTTCTTCAACAACCTCGACGATCTGCGCAACGGCATTCTAGCCGGCGGCTTTTTCTCGAGCCCGTTCGCCCGCGCGAGCTCGGTTGTGGGAGGAAGCGCGGGCGGAGGGGTGATTTCCGTGACGCCGTCGAGCGACATCAACGAGGCGAGCGCCACGTTCGACCGCACGATCTACTCGCTCTACGCACAGGACGAATGGCGGGTGACGGAGGATCTTGACGTCCTCGCCGGCCTTCGCATGCAGTGGTTCGACGGAGACGCGCCGCGCGAGAACCCGACGTTCATCGAGCGCTACGGCTTTTCCAACCGCGTCTCGTTCAGCGATCTCAACACGCTTGTGCTGCCGCGTCTGGCGGTTACCTATAACGTGCCGGACGAGACCTTCTTCCGCTCGACCCAGGTGAGGGGCGGCCTCGGCATCTTTTCGGGCGGCGATCCGGTCGTCTATTTCTCGAACGCCTTTTCGAACAACGGCTTCTCGACGGCGGAGGGCACGACCTTCTCCAGCAACTGCGCCGGCCTGCCGCGCACGGCCGATGGCCGGGTGATCGTCGTGCAGAACGGTCAGTTCACGGGCTTCCCGCAATGCGCGGTCGATGCCGGTGCCAGCCGCGCCGGGGCGGGCCTTGCCGACGTCCAGTCGACCGACCCCAATTTCAAGGTGCCCACCGTCACCCGCTTCAACCTTGGGGCCGTGACCACCTTCGGAACCGGGAACGGCGGCTTCTTCGACAATTGGCGGCTGAACCTCGATTACATCTACAGCCGCTTCCGCAATCCGATCAACTTCGTCGACCTTGCCCAGACGATCAATCCGGCGCTCGGAAACAACGGTTTCACCGCCGACGGTCGGCCGATCTACCGGGCGATCGACCCGACTGCAGCAGGGTGCGATGCGGTCCTCCAGGGCACCGGCGGCACTCCGCCCGTCTACACCAACGTAACCGGCGCCTGCTTTGCGACTGGCCGCGACGACGAGATCCAGCTGACCAACGGACCGTCCTACAGCAGCCACGTGGCTTCGTTCATCCTGTCGAAAAGCTTCCGCGGTTTCACGAGCGGCGGCAACATCCGGTTCAACCTCGGCTACGCTTGGACCGACGCCAACAACAATCGCTTTAACTCGAGCGCGACCGCGACCTCGAGCTATGACAACGTTGCGGCCTTCGATCGCCAGGATCCGGAAATCGCCACGTCCGAGTTCGAGACCCGGCACAACATCAGTCTGGCAGTGAACTTTCGCGAGGAATTCTTTGGCGACTACGACACGTCGTTCGGCTTCGTCTATGTCGGGCGGTCAGGGCGTCCGTACAGCCTGACCTTCGGCGGCGGCGGAGTGTTCAACGACAGCGCGTCGGGCTCCGACAATGCCCTTCTCTACATTCCGAGCGGGCCGAACGACCCGAACATTTCGCCGGCATCCGACCCCGCGGCGGTCGCGGCGCTGATCGATTATGCGAACGGGCTCGATTGCGCACGCAAAGCGCGTGGCCGCACGATCAAGCGCAACACGTGCCGCAACGACTGGTTCAACGACCTCGACCTGCGGTTCAGCCAGCAGCTGCCTGGTCCCGGCCGCCTGATGGGGCTGGATGACCGTTTCGAGCTGTTCGCCGACTTCGACAATTTCCTCAACCTGCTCGATTCGAGCTGGAACGTGTTCCGCAGGCGCAACAATACGGTGCCGGTGGTCGACACGAATTTGGATGAGCGGGGCCGCTTCGTGCCCTTCGATAATCGGGGCCGCTACCTGATCACCAATTTCAATCCTGAGGACCAGGAATTCATCAGCACCTCGTCCTCGGTCTGGCGGATCCAGGTCGGCGCGCGCGACGAATTCTAGGCAAGCGCCTCGAAGGTTCAAAAGCGGCGTCCCGCCTGATGGTGGGGCGCCGCTTTCTTTTTGCCGCCGCGCCAGCCACCGCGCCTGTTGCGGGGCAAGTAGGTTTCTGTAAGGTGCTCGCCCGAACGGGAGAGTGAGCGTGCCCAGCCTTGAGCTGAACGGCGTCCGCAAGTCATTCGGCGCGACGCCGGTCCTCGATGACGTGTCCCTCGCGCTCGAGGCTCGCGAGTTCATTGCGTTCCTCGGCCCGTCGGGCTCGGGCAAGTCGACATTGCTGAGGATCATCGCCGGCCTCGAGACCGCCGACGCCGGCGAGGTGTGGCTCGAGGGCAAGCGGATCGATACCCTTCCGCCGGGCCAGCGCGGAGTCGCGATGGTGTTCCAGCACTACGCGCTCTACCCGCACATGACGGTGCGCGAGAACATGGCGTTCGGGCTCAGGAACGCTCGAGTGCCCAGGGATGAGATCAACTCGCTGGTCGAGGACGCGGCGCGGGTGCTCGAGATGGGCGAGCTGCTCGAGCGCAAGCCCGACCAGCTGTCCGGCGGGCAGCGCCAGCGCGTCGCGATCGGCCGGGCGATCGTCAAGCGGCCCAAGATGTTCCTGCTCGACGAGCCCTTGTCGAACCTCGATGCCGCGTTGCGGCTGAGGACCCGAGTCGAGCTCGCGCAGCTTCGCCAGCGCGTGGACGCGGCGATGATCATGGTCACGCACGACCAGGCCGAGGCAATGACTCTCGCCGACCGGATCGTCGTGTTCAACGACCGCAGGATCCAGCAGGTCGCTTCGCCGATGGAAATCTACAGCCGCCCGGCGAACACGTTCGTCGCGCGCTTCGTCGGTTCGCCGGCGATGACGCTCGCCCCTGTGACCCAGGTGGACGGCGGCGACGGTTTCGCGACCGTGCGGCTTGGAGACGGGACGATACTGCGGACGCAGGTGCCGCGCGCGGGCCTTGCTGACGGCGATCTTCAGGTCGGGCTCCGGCCCGAGCATGTCCGCGTCGCGCATGGCGGCGAGCCGGCGACCACCGCGACGGTCGAGCTGGTCGAGCGGCTCGGCGAGCGTTCGATCATCTATGCGCGGCTGAAGGACGGCTTGCCCGTCACGGGCGAGGACAGCGGGATCAGCAGCCTCAAGGTCGGCGACGAGGTCGGCCTGATGATCGACGGTGCGGCCGCGCATCTGTTCGGACCCGACGGCACCGGCTTCCACAGGCAGGCGGCATGACGTCGAGCCGGCGGTGGGAGGGGCTGCTGTTCGTCGCGCCGTTCCTTACGCTTTACTTCATCATCCTGATCTTTCCGCTGTTTCGCGGGATGTGGCTCAGCCTCCACCGGGTCGAGCTGTTCGGGGCCGGGGACTTCATCGGCCTCGACAATTACGCGCGGCTCGCGGCCGATCCGATCTTCCACCAGTCGCTGATCAACACCTTCGTCGTCCACATTGATGATCGTTCCGCCGCTGACCGTGATCGCGCTTGCGCTCGCGCTCGCGCTCAACCGCGCCGGACCGGCCGCTGCCTGGCTGCGCGGGATCTTCTTCTCCTCGGCGGTCCTGTCGGTGACCATCGTCACCTTGATCTGGCGCTTCGTGCTGGCCCCCGACGCGGGCCTGCTCGGCGAAATCTGGCAGGGCTTCGGCAGGGGAACCCTTGCCGTTCCTCAGCCATCCGAACCTCGTGCTTCCGGCGATCGCGCTCACAACCATCTGGTGGTCGCTCGGTTTTCCGATGCTTCTGTTCCTGGCTGGGCTGCAGCAGATCCCGCACGAGATGTACGAAGCGGCGGCGCTCGATCGGGCGAGCCGCTGGACGACATTCCGGCGCATCACGCTGCCCGCGCTCAAGCGAACGACGATCCTCGTCATCATGCTGCAGACGCGCGGCGCAGCTGCAGATTTTCGGCCAGTCGCAGCTGATGACCGCCGGCGGGCCGAGCGGCGCTTCGCGAACCGCGGTGCTGTTCCTGTTCGAGACCGCGTTCGGCCGGTGGGAGCTCGGCTATGCGAGCGCGGCCGCGGAAATCCTGTTCCTGATCATCCTCGCGGTGACTCTGACGCAATATTACGCAACCGGACGGCGAGGAGGGCGCGCGTGGCGTCGGCCATTGATCGCGGGCGGCTCGGGCCGCTCGGCTATGCCGCGATCGGCATCGGCGCGATCATCGCTGGCGCGCCGCTCGTCTGGACGGTGCTTCTGTCGTTGAAGGACAATGCCGAGCTCATCGGCAACAGCGCAGCCGCGCTGCAGGCGCCGTACACGCTCGAGAATTGCCTTGGCGATCTTCGGCAACAGCTCACCACGCGCTGGCTGATCAACAGCCTGATCGTGTCGCTGGCGACCACCGCCGGCGTCCTGGTCCTGTGTTCGCTGGCGGGCTACGGCTTCGCCCGGCTTGATTTCCCCTTCCGCCGGGCCTTGTTCATCTTCGTCCTGTTGGGCCTGGCGATCCCGGAGCTGGCGGTGATCCTGCCGCGGCACCATTTCTTCGCGGACCTGGGTCTGCACAACAGCTACCCCGGGCTGGTGCTGCCCGGCCTGACCAGCTCCTTCGGCGTGTTCTTCATGACGCAGTATTTCCGCGCCATCCCCGTCGAGCTCGACGAGGCCGCCGCGCTCGACGGCGCTTCGCGTTTCCGTGTCTTCTGGAGCGTGCTGCTGCCGCTCACTATTCCCGCCCAGGCCACGCTGGGCGTGTTCACCTTCCTGGCGTCCTGGAACGAGTATTGGTGGCCGCTGATCTCGGCCACCACCAGCGACTACTTCACCCTGACGGTGGGCCTGGCCTCGGCGCAGATGAACTATGCGCAGACCAGCGGGCTCGGCTTCCTGATGGCGCAGGCGGTGTTCGCCTCGATCCCGATCTTCATCGTCTACATCATCTTCCAGAAGCAGATCGTCCGCGCGATGGCGGGCACCGCAATACGATGAAGCGGATCATTGCCGCACTCGTGCTGGCGCTTGGCTTAAGCAGCTGCAGCCCGGCCGACGACAAGACGCACATCTACCTGCAGCGCTTCTTCGGCGAGTGCGGCGCCGAATATGGCGGCCGCACCGACGTCGACAAAGCAGAAGGGGAGTGCGGGATCATCACGACGATGATCAACCGCTTCAATGCGCAGAACCCGGACGTGCAAGTCGACACGAACGTCGTCGCCTGGCCCGGCTACCCGCAGCTCGCCGCGCAGATGGCCGCGCGCGACCCGCCCGACCTCGTCACCATGCACACCGGCGTGATCTCCGACTATTCGAGCAACGGGCTGCTCGAGCCGGTCGAGCCGTACCTGAGGCAGGCGGGTATCAGCCCGGCGCAGTTCACCGCCGCGAGCCGGCTTGCAGTGACCATCGGCGACCGCATCTACGGACTGCCGCTGGACACGCACGGCGGGCTGTTCCACATCAATACGAAGCTGTTCGAGCAGGCCGGGCTGATGCGCGGCGGCAAGCCGGTGCTCCCCAACTCCGCCGAGGAGCTGCTCGCCCACGCGCGCCAGTTCAAGCAGCGCACTGGCAAGCCCTATCTGATCCAGAGCAATGTCGGCGACCCCGCTTATGCTGCGCGCAACCAGTACACCTACATGATGGCCCAGGGCGCAGTGCTGTTCCCCGACGACAAGCACATCCGCCTCGCCACGCCGATTGGCCGCCGCGTCGCAAGCTTCTTCAGGCAGATCAACGTCGAGCGGCTCGGCACACAGGACATGGACACCCCGGGCGCGATCGCCGCGTTCATGAACGGCGAGGGCGGGATCTATCCGACCGGCACCTGGATGATCGGATCGTTCCAAGAGGAGTCGGTGACTCCCGGCCGGCCGCTCTACAACAGCTATGCGGTCTTTCCATATCCGCGGCTGTGGGGCGAGCGGCTCGAGTACGTCGGCGGCCATGCCTGGGTGGTGCCGGCGCGCAAGCGCAGCCCCGAGCAGAAGGCGGCGATCGCGCGCTTCTTCCGGTTCATGGCCCAGCATAATTATGACTGGACCCGCACGGGGCATTTGCCCGCGTTCGAGGCGGTGCTTGCGAGCCCGAACTATCGCGCCCTGCCGCACCGGTCCGACATCGCGCTGCTCGCGCAAATGGGCCGGCCGCTTCCCGGCCACGTCCGCCGGCAATCGGCGATCGAGGGAATCGTCGGCGAGGAGATGGCCGCCGGGGTCACCGGGCAGAAGCCCATCGACGCTGCGCTTGGCGACGCCGAGCGGCGGGTCAACGAGTTCCTCGCCCAGCTCGATTAGGCTGCTGCGCCTTCCCTGCAACATATTGAATCGAATTGATATGAGCGGAAATATGCCGCTTGTCACAATCCTGTAAGCGAGACATACCTGTGCCGAGCTGCGGGGAGAGCGGCTGAAGGGGAGAGTCATGCGGCGCACCAGCACCATGTTGTGGTCGACCTCGGCCATTGTTTTTGCACTTATCGCTTCGCCGGCATCGGCGCAGACGCAGCCTGATCCGGCAACGCCGCCCGACCCCACGGTCGAGGCGCAGACGCAGCCGGCTCCTACGGAGGAGGAGGGTTCGCCGCAGACCGACGACGCGGTCCAGACCACGACCGGGCAGGACCAGGCGCCGGACGCGGAGGCGGCAGAGGGCGAAATCGTCGTTACCGGCCTTCGCCGCTCGTTGCAGACGTCGCAGAACATCAAGCGCAACAGCGAGCAGATCGTCGATTCCATCGTCGCCGAGGACATCGGCAAGCTGCCGGACCGGACGGTGTCCGAAGCCATTGCGCGAATTCCGGGCGTGACGGTCGAACGGGCCGGGGCCGAAGCCGGCGACGTGTTCGTGCGCGGCCTGCGCGATCCCGCGACGACCTACAACGGCCGCGACATCTTCACCGCCGAAGTGCGCCAGGTTGCGCCGCAGGACTTTCCGGCCGGCGGTGTCGCCGCGCTCGAGGTCTTCAAGTCGCAAACCGCCGAGCAGATCGAAGGAAATCTCGCCGGCCTGGTCAACGTACGGTCACGCCGTCCGTTCGACTTCAAGGGGTTCGAGCTCGCGGGCTCGGTCAACACCACCTATGCCGATCTTGCCAAGGACGTGGCGTGGAACGGCAACGTCCTGGTGTCCAACCGGTGGGAATTGGGTGACGGCAGCGAGTTCGGCGCTCTGCTCAACCTCAGCTCTACCAAGCTGCGCTTTGAGGACAATGTCCGCTTCGCCGCCGGCGACTTTTTCGGCCTCAATCCGAGCGCCGGTAACCCCAACGTCCTCTGCGACAACTTCGACTTCGGTTGCCTTGGAGGAGCGCCTGCGTTCAACATCCCCGGCACCACGGTTCGCACCCCGGTCGGCGTGGGGCTGTTCATGGGCACCGGCAAGCGGCGGCGTCCTTCGGCCAATGCGGCGCTCCAGTACAAGGTCAATCCGGATCTGCAATTCTACGTGGACGCGCTGTACCAGGGCTTCCGGAACAAGGGCTCCGATCGTCTGCTGTTCGTCCCCCTGTTCGCTTATCAAAGCTACACGGAGGTCGAGATCGACGGCGAGGGCGACCGCTTCGCCTATCCCGAGAGCCTGGTCGCCAACCGTGCGAACTGCTGTCCTCCCGGCGGTTTCCAGGGCGCTGCGGCCGCAAAAACGAACACGTATCAGCTCGCGGGCGGCGCCATCTACGACACTGACCGCATCCGCTTCGGAGTCGACATCGCCCGCACCGACAGCAAGTTCGACCTTTCGGTCTACAGCGTCGATTACCGGCTCAATAGACCGCCCACGCAGCTCGTTGTGGACTTCGACGGGTCCGGTGACGGCGGTGCGCAGTTCGACTTCGAGGGCGTCGATCCGAGCGATCTGAGCAACTATAATTACGTCGGCTTTTTCGACCGCCACCTCGTCGCCCAGGGTGACGATTGGCAAGCGCGCGCGGACGTCACCCTCAAGGACGTTTCTGCGGAGTGGGTCCGCGGGATCGATCTTGGCGTGCGCTTCAATAAGCGCGACGCCGGGTTCACCAATGCCGAGCGTTTTTCGACGCGCGGTGAGGGTCAGCCCTTTGCGAACGTGCCGCTGGAGTTCGATGAGGTCGACTTCCGCTTCCGCGACGGCAACCAACACATCGATACGCTGGTGCTGCCGACCTACGGTAGCATCCGCAACTCGGTCGATATCCTGCGCGACATTGCCGGCTTCCTGCCGGGCCGCCCGGAGCCCGGGCTCGAGTCGGTGACTCAGGACAGGACCGGGCCGTTCGACGATTACACCGCGAACGAGAAGGGGTACACCGGCTATGCGCAGCTGCGCTACGGCTTCTACAGCGGGGACATCCCGATCGAGGGGGCGATCGGCCTTCGCGCGGTCAAGACCAAATTCGGTCTCGACAGCGTAGCGGGAAACAACAACGCAGTGGTTCCGCTCGAAGTTAGGAATGACTACGTCGATTATCTGCCCAATGCGAGCGTCCGCGTCGGTCTGACCGACAAACTGCAGGTGCGCGCCGCCTTTACGGAGACTCGCCGGCGCCCGGACTTCGCGCAGCTCAATCCGGGCCTCCGCCTCGATCCTCCACCGCAGCCGGGGCAGGTTCAGGAAGGCAACGGCGGCAATCCGTTCCTGCGCCCGATCACGTCGAAGAATTATGACCTGTCGGTGGAATATTATTTCTCGCGGACCGGTTTTGGAGCGCTCGCCTTGTTCCGCCGCGACGTCGACGATTTCATCGTGAACGCGGCCGAGATCCAGGACCTTCCCGGTGTCGGAGAGGTGCGCATCCGAGGGCCGATCAACGCTCCCAAGGGCCGTCTGCAAGGGGCGGAGGCGCAGTTCCGGACCTTCTTTGACTTCGGCTTCGTGCCCAGCTGGGCTCACGGCTTCGGCACCGAGCTCAACGTGACCTACATCGACAACGAGCTCGATGCCGGTCCGGGCTTCACTGCCGCCGAAGAGGTGGAGTTCCCGGACGTGTCCAAGTGGGCCTACAACGTCGTCGGCTTCTATGAGCAGGGCCCGCTCACCGCCCGGCTGGCGTACAATTATCGTTCCCGGTTCATCCAGGGCTTCGAAAACCGCCCTGGCGGGACGATCTCCGAGTTCACCAGGGGCGTGTCACGTCTTGACGGCTCGGTCAGCTACACAGTGAACGACAACGTGACGCTCGCGGCCGACGTGTCGAACATCCTGGGCAAGCCGTTCCGCAACTTCCGCGGCACCGAGGATGGCTTCTTCACGACTCGCGACGTGCGCTACGAGGAGCGTGTGTTCTCTATCGGCGTTCGCTCCCGGCTGTAGCGCCGCGAACGCATCTTCTTCAGTTCGGGGCGGCCCTTCGGGGCCGCCCTATTTCTTTTCGGGGGCTTTCGAAGCGCCGCGCTCCGCTCGGCTGCCGGAGCGATCAGAGCCGTCAGCGCGCTGCAAAGGGTTCGGCTCACCGCGTAGTCTGCCCGTCCTGGCGGAGGCTCGGCCCGATCTTCGGCTGCCCATCCTTCCAGAATATGGGCGCAATGTAGAGGTAGCGCTCGTCCCTGTCTTTCCGGCAGCCGCTGGTCGCCGCCCAGGCGTGGAACGCGAGGAAGTGGCGCTGTCCGGCCTGGAAGATCGCGGGATGACCAGGGCCGCTGAGGCAGCCCGCCTCGCGGTCCTTGAAGCTGTTGAGATCGGGTTCTCGGGCGCATCGGTGCACGGGCCGAGCGGACCCGCGCATTGGGCATAGCCGGTCGCATAGTTCGACAGCCGCTGCGTCTCGCTCCATCCAAAGAAGGCTGCCGAGTAGAACAGCTGGTACCCACGAGGCGCGCGCACCATGAACGGAGCCTCGACCAAGTTCATCTCCCACTTCTTGTCATTCTTGGCGAGCGCAGCGGGCTGCCCAATCACCGTCAGGCCGTCCGGGCTCATCTCGTGGCCCCACAGCATAGTGTCCTGCCTGACCCGGTTCCCGTCGTTCTTGTAGTAGAGGTAGAGCTTGCCGTCGGCGTCGCGAAACGGGCTCGCGTCGATCGTTCCGCCAATGTCGAATTGGCAGACCATCGGCCGGCTCGACGTGTCGACGAACGGTCCGGTGGGGCTCGCCGCCGCGGCAACGCCGATGCACTGGACATTCCGGCTGCGATGCGCGGCCGTATAGTAGAGCAGCCACTGGTTGCCGACCTTCATCACCTCCGGCGCCCAAGTGAAGCCGGTCTTGGCCCAGGCGCCGAGCCTCGGCATTCCGTCGATCGGCTTGCCGCTCGCGTCCGTCACCCGCGACCAGTGGACGAGGTCCTTCGAGCGGAGCATCGGCAGGTTCGGTCGGTCGTTGGTCGAGTAAGCGATGAACTCGCCATTGTGCAGGATGACGTGCGGGTCGGGGAAATTGTCCGTGAACACCGGCACGAACGACGGCTGGGCGGCCGCTGCGAACGACCAGGATGCGGCGGCGAGCGCGGCAACGCGCGTCAATTTACGAAGCATTGGCATCGCGGATGATCCTCTCGATGCGGGTTTCCTGAAGCAGCCCCGCTTTAGCACGGCGGCAGCCCTCGCCAAACGGTCAGAGCTGGCGCAGCGTGACTTCGTTGCGGGTGAACCCGAGCCGGACCGTCAGCAGCGCGCGAAAGGCGTTGTAGCCGGCCTGTTCGGGGAAGAAGGCATGGAAGAAGAGCTGCGGCCTGCCGTCCGCTCCCGGGGCGACCGACGCGTGACCGGGCGCCCACCATTCGCGTGTCGACTTGAGCAAGGGCTCGGGCTGCTTTTCGTACGGCCCGAGCGGATGGTCGGCGACCGCGACCCCGATCCCGTAGGCGGGCGTGGAAAAGTCGTTCCCGGCATAGAACATCCAGTAGCGGCCCTGCTGGCGAGTGACGAACGGCCCCTCGATCAAATGGCCTTCCCAGTCGAGGTCGTTGGCGAGCACGATCCTTTCCTCGCCGACGAGGGAGCGGCCGTCGGGCGCAAGCCGCCGGGCGTGGATCGGCGTGCGCATCGCCTCGACGATGTCGCCGGCATGGCCGCAGTCGACCAGCGCCGGCTTCACGCGCGGCCAATTGTCGAGCGCCGCCTCGATCAACGGCTGCATCAGGAAATAGCGCTCCATCGGCCGGCGAGTGTTCGCCCATGGCTGGACCGCGGCTGCGAAGGCGGCAGTTCGCCGGTCTTCGTCGGACGCGAACAATTGCTCGATCAGCTGCGGATGCTCGCGCAGCAGCCCCGCGAGCGGGCGCGGCCAAAGCCCGTTCGTGTCGTT
This sequence comes from Sphingomicrobium sp., assembly GCA_030447545.1. Taxonomy (GTDB): domain Bacteria; phylum Pseudomonadota; class Alphaproteobacteria; order Sphingomonadales; family Sphingomonadaceae; genus Sphingomicrobium. Next base: position 33,564 of record JAUJOV010000019.1, read on the forward strand.
CTTCCAGAAGAAGTAGGTCGCTCCGTCTTCATCCGTGAAGATGTGCGAGTCGATCACTCCGCCGCTCGCCGCCGTGCCGGGATAGAGCACCTTTCCGCCGGTGATCAGCGGCTCGCCATTGTCGATCCACGGCCCGAATGGCGTGGGCGCGCGGGCAATGCCGATCGCGAGCGCATTCGACGCCTGCCGAGCGGTGTACGCAACCAGATATTCGCCGCCCACGCGCGCCATTTCCGGCGCCCAGAAATCGGCGATGTGCCGCCCGGTCGCCGCCCATTGCGGCGTCTGACCCTCGGGGAAGATGAAGCCCCGATGCTCCCACTGCTCGAGGTCGGGCGAAAAGCTGATCGGGAATGCATCCGGTGCGTCGCTCGAAGTCGCGATGAGCACCCATCCGTCGTCCACCTTCAGCACCGCCGGGTCGCCGTACCCCGACAGGACTTTGGGGCTGAGGCTTTCGGTGATCAGCGGCCGCCAGCCGATCTCGCCGGGCTCGGCGGTCGGAGGCGTGACCGACCCCGGGGTGCGGGTGCCAAAGTCCGCCGCGAGCTCGCCGAAGAAGTCGAGATAGTCCTGATGTTCGCCGCCCCGCAGCTGGTAGCGGCGGCTGCGGCCATCCGAGGCAGTGACGAGGAAGCGTGTGCCCTCGCCGTCGGCCAATCCCTCGACTTGGTAGGCGAGGCGCGATTGTGTCAGGTCCATGGGCGCGCGCGATAGATAGGTCGGTGCGCGATGAGAACCCCTTTCGGCGAAATGCGCAGCGGCCTATGGTGCGGTCATGAAGCATCTCATCACGCCCGTCGCGGCGGCCTTTGCGCTCGCAGCGCTCGGGAGCTGCGCAGTCCCGCAGCCCGCGCCAGCGCCCGCGCCCGGGCTCGCGCTCGCTCCCGTGTCCGCGACCTTCGCCAATCCGGTGCTCGACGCCGACTTCCCCGATCCGACGGTGATCAAGGCGCCGGATGGCTATTACTACGGCTACGCCACGCAGACGCAGCGCGACGGGCGCTGGATCAACCTGCAGGTCGCGCGCTCGGCCGACCTCGTCCGGTGGCAATATCTCGGGGACGCGCTTCCCGCGAAGCCGAGCTGGGCGAGCCGCACGCAGGACTTCTGGGCGCCGCACGTCCACTACGACAACGGCCGCTACTACATGTACTATTCCGCCAAGCCGGACGCTTCTCTGACAGACGAGAAGCGAGGGCTGTGCCTCGCGATTGCCACCGCTACGCAGCCGCAGGGACCGTTCGTGGACATGGGGACCCCGATGCAGTGCGGCGAGGGCTTCGTGAACATCGACCCGATGACCTTCGACGATCCCGCCACGGGCAAGCGCCTGCTCTACTGGGGCTCGGGATTCGGGCCGATCAAGGTCCAGGAGCTTGGCCCCGACCGGATGTCGTTCGCTCCCGGGAGCAGGCCGGTTGACCACGTGCCCATCATCAAGGACGATCCGCACGAATATTCAAAGCTGGTCGAGGGCGCCTGGGTGACGCTTCGCGACGGCTGGTACTACCTCTTCTATTCGGGGAACAATTGCTGCGGGAAGAATGCCAATTACGCGGTTCTGGTCGCTCGTTCGCGCAGCGCGACGGGACCCTTCCAGACGCTGGCGAGCGCGACCGGCGCCCCGACCAGCGTGGTCCTCGCCAAGCGCGGGACCTGGTTCGCGCCGGGCCATAATTCGGTGATCACCGACGATGCCGGGCGGGACTGGATGGTGTACCACGCGGTCGACGCTCGCAGGCCGAGGGAGAAGGCGACCGACGAGGTCAATACGCGCCGCATCATGCTGATCGACCCGATCACCTGGCGCAACGGCTGGCCAGCGATGGACGCGCCGAGCGAAGGGCGCGTCGCGGCTCCGGTCGTGCGCGGGCGTTGAGCTGATGATGAGAAGGCCCGAGCGCGGCGTCGCGGCCGTGGGGACGGCGGCAGGCGCGAGCGCCCTCTTCTCGGCGGGGGCGTGCTGCGTGCTTCCACTGGTGCTTGCCAGCGCCGGGGTAGGCACCGGAGCGCTGGCCGTGTTCGTTCCATACCACTGGCCGCTGACCATCGCTTCGGCGCTGGTGATCGCCGTCGGCTGGCTGCTCTATTTCCACAGGCGCCGCGCCTGTGCCTCGGGCGCCGAGTGCGCCGGCGATCCGCCTTCGCGCGCGACAATCGTGATGCTCTCCCTCGCGACGCTTTTCGTTGCAACCTCGGCGCTGTGGCCGCGCCTGTTCGAGCAGCCGCTGGTGAGGCTGCTGGGCGGAACGTGACCGAGCTGGTCTCCACGCTGACCTGCCCCAAGTGCGGCGGGGTCAGCCGCGAGACCATGCCGACCGACGCCTGCCAGTATTTCTACGACTGCGGCCACTGCGGCGCGGTGCTCCGGCCGCTCGAAGGCGACTGCTGCGTCTTCTGCTCCTACGCGGATGTGCCCTGCCCGCCGATCCAGCAGGCGCGGGAGAGCGGCCGCGAGGGGTGCTGCGCCCGCTAGCGGAGCCTCAGCGGCTGCGTTCGAGCAGCTGGATCAGCTCGTTCACCTTGGCCCGCTGATCCTTGGCGTCGCCACTGGTGATCGCGCCTTTGACGCACTTGCCGAGATGGTCCTGGAGCAGTGCCGTCTCGATCTTGCCCAGCGCGGCGCGCACCGCCTGAAGCTGAGTCAATATGTCGATGCAGTAGCGGCCGTCCGCGACCATTCGCGAAATGCCGCGCACCTGCCCTTCGATCCGGTTGAGGCGGTTGACGAGCTTTGGATCATGTTCGGTCATGCCGGCCCTATATACCCAGGAGGGGTATCTTGCAATATGCCCCGGAGGGGCATATTTGCCGAATCGACACAGCGATTTGAGGGTGATGTCATGCACCGCAATTCCTCCTGCCACAGCGATCCTGCCGACGCGCCCGGGAACCATGGCGATGGCGCGCACGCGCATCATGGGCATGGCGGCGGCGGATCGCTGCGGACCTCGGCCCAGGCGACGCTGCACTGCCTGACCGGCTGCGTGATCGGCGAGGTCGCGGGCCTGATGATCGGCGTCAGCCTCGGCCTGGCCATATGGCAGACGATCGCGCTCGCCACCGCGCTTGCCTACGCGACGGGAATGACGCTCGGCCTCCTGCCGGTGATGAAGAACCGCGGCGTCGGCCTCCTCGAAGCCTTGCAGATCATCTGGATCGGCGAGGTGATCTCGATCGGCGTGATGGAGATCGTGATGAACTACGTCGACTATCAGATGGGTGGGATGACCGCTTCCTCGATCGCTTCGTGGATGTTCTGGCGCGGGATCGTCTTCGCGGTGCCGGCCGGCTTCCTCGCCGCCTGGCCCGTCAATTACTGGCTGCTCAAGCGCGAGCTCAAGGCATGCCACTAATGGCCCGGCCGGGGCCGCCATTGCCGCGGACGTGCCGCAACCTTATCTTGGGCGCGATGGCGAGGCTCTGGACGCTCATTGCGCTGGTCGCGCTCGTGCTCATGCCGATCGGCATGGCGGCGGCCCCGGCCATGGCGGCCCCCGCTGCGGCGGGGCATTGGGACGACGACCAGCGGCCGGCCGACCCCCGACACAACGGCAACGCATTGCACCGGCTGCGCCAGCCTGCCGGCGCTCCAGGCGCGCGCCGCCGGCGAGCCGCTGCCGCCTCAAGCTCCCGCCTTGCCTGCGCTGGTCGAGGCATTCTCCAGCGTCGAGCCGGGCACGGACCCGCCCCCTCCGAAGCGCTCCTGATCTCACTTTCGTATAACATTTCAGGATTCGGAGATTTGAACATGAAGACTATTTTCGGCGCGATCGCGCTTGTCATCGCCGCACCTATCGCCGCGCAGGCTGCCCCGGCGAACCCGCAGGCCAGACAGGCGCAACATCAGCAGCACGGCCAGATGCAGCACGGTCAGATGCAGCACGGTCAGATGCAGCACGGCCAGATGCAGCACGGCCAGATGCAGAATGGCATGCAGGGCGGGTGCTGCAAGCAGGTGAACGGCCGGATGGAATGCCAGATGATGATGGGTCAGGGTGGCCAGCAGGCCGGTCAGGCTCAGCATCAGGGTCATTCCGGCCACTGATAGGCGCTTGAGGCGGGCGCCGTCGCAACGGCGGCGCCCTTCTGCCGCAACATGATGGACGCGCTTGATGCGCGGCGAGTATTTGCATGAACAACAGTCTCAAGGTGAACCGGCGCGCGTTCCTCGCAACCGGCGCGGCCGCGGCGGGCTTCGCGGGGCTCTACCCCGCGTGGGCGAAGAGCGTCAGCCACGGCCTTTCGGCCAAGGGCTTCTCGACGCTCGCCGGCAACGACATCGCCATCCATATCGCGCAGAGCGCTTTTGCGGTTGACGGCCGCGTGGGTCACGCGATCACGATGAACGGAACGATCCCGGGGCCGCTGCTGCGGTTCAGGGAAGGCCAGAATGTCCGCATCGCGGTGCACAACCAGCTCGACGAGGACACGTCGATCCACTGGCACGGAGTGCTTCTGCCGTTCCGCATGGACGGAGTGCCGGGCGTCAGCTTCCCCGGCATCAAGGCGCGCTCGACCTTTGTCTATGAGTTCCCGATCATCCAGTCGGGCACCTACTGGTACCACAGCCACTCGGGCCTGCAGGAGCAGGTCGGCCATTACGGCCCGCTGATCTTCGATCCCGCCGAGCCCGACCCTGTCGGCTACGACCGCGAGCATGTGATCGTGCTGTCCGACTGGAGCTTCCTCCACCCGCACACGATCTTCACTCGGTTGAAGCAGGAGGGCGGCTTCTTCAACCGCCATAAGCTGACGCTGATGGACCGCTTGAAGGGCCTGAACCCGCTGACGCCCGAAGAACGCGAGATGTTCGCGCGCATGCGCATGGACCCGACCGACATCGCCGACGTGACCGAGGCCGCCTACACCTTCCTCGTCAACGGCCATTCCCCCAGGGAGAACTGGACCGGCCTGTTCCGCGCCGGCGAGCGCGTGCGCCTGAGGATCATCAACGCCGCGGCGCAGACCACCTTCAACTTCCGCATCGACGGCCTGCCGATGACCGTCGTCCAGGCGGACGGGATCAACGTTCGGCCGGTCGAGGTGGACGAGTTCCAGATCGGCAATGCCGAGACCTACGACGTGATCGTCCGCCCGGCCGACAGGCCCTACACGATCGTGACGGAGAGCATCGACCGCTCGGCGATGGGCGTGGCGACCCTTGCGCCTCGGTCGGGCATGCGCGCCGCGGTGCCGCCGCTTCGCGAGCGGCCGGTGCTGCGCATGGCCGACATGGGAATGAGCCATGGCGGCGGTGATCAGACCGCAATGCCCGGGATGGACCATTCGGCGATGGGCCATGGCTCTTCCGCGGCTGCTGCCGGCGCTCACTCTGGCCACGGCGCGATTGCCCAGGCCGCGCCGATCGACCATGGCAGCATGGACATGCGCGACGAGTCGAAGGTGAACTTCCCCGTCGGCGTGGGCGTCGACATGATCGCTCCAATGCCGACGGACCGCACCGGCCATCCCGGCATCGGCCTCGACAATGTGGCGCACCGGGTTCTCAAATATACCGACCTGGTTGCCCTCAAGCCCAACAGCGACACGCGCGTGCCGACGCGCCGAATCGACATCCACCTGACCGGCAACATGGAGCGGTTCATGTGGTCGATGGACGGGCAGCAGCTATCCGAAGCGCCCGAGCCCTACCGCCTGGCGCGCAACGAGCGCGTGCGGATGCGCCTGATCAACGACACGATGATGACCCACCCGATGCATATCCACGGGCACTTCTGGCAGCTCGTCAACGGGCACGGGTCGCACCAGCCGTACAAGCACACTGTGCGAGTGATTCCCGGAAGCTTCGTCGATCTCGACATGACCGCGGACGCGCCGGGCGATTGGGCGTTCCACTGCCACCTACTCTACCACATGCATGCGGGCATGATGCGCATAGTGACGGTCCGGCCGCTCGACGGGGCGCTGGCATGAGCCGCCTTCTGCTCCTGCTCGCTGCCTCGGCGCTCGCGACTACGCCGGCGCTGGCTCAGCACCAGCACCATCACCCGCCGGCTCCTGCCGCCAAGAAACCGGCCCCCAAGAAACCGGCCCCCAAGAAACCGGCCGCGAAGAAGCCGGCCGCGAAAAAGCCCGCTGCGAAGAAGGCGCCAGCGAAAAAGCCGGCTGCGAAGAAGCCAGCTGCGAAAAAGCCCGCAGCCAAGAAGCCGGCGGCAGAGAAGCAGGCCACGGACCCGCACGCCGGCCATGACAGCCCCGCGCAAAAGCCGGCGGCCGACCCGCACGCGGGTCATCAGACGCCGCCCAGCGCGGCGCCAGACCCGCATGCCGGCCATGCGATGCCCGGGCAGCAGCCTGCCGCGACCGATCCGCACGCCGGGCACGACATGACGACCAGCCGGGTCGAGGTTCCCGTCGGCCCTGCGCCCCC
>JAUJOV010000066.1 GCA_030447545.1 Sphingomicrobium sp.
CGCTTTCCAACACGCCGGAGTTTCAGGAGGCGTTCAACATCCCTGATGGCGCGCCAATGATCCGCCCGCCGGAGAAGATCGTGAGCATCTGGTAGCGCCGCGGCATTCACAGACTGGTTCAAACACGGGCACGGCGCATCGATCCAACGCCTGTCGTGTCGAGCGAAGTCGAGACATCTCTAACATCCTCCGAGACTCAGCGCGTCAGAAGCAGAAGGAAGTTAGCGATTCCTCCACTCCCGGTCGGAATGACAGGCTCGGACGGGCGGACGCGGCATCGGCACGGCATGGCGCCGGACGAGCAGCAGTGGGCCTCGTTTCGCGCTACTCCTTCGCGATCTTGCCGCCCCAACCGAGAATCTTCGCCTTCACGCCGGCGGCTTCGGCTTCCTTGATGTCGCCGTTGCGGTTGTAGAAGAGCGACAAGCTCGTCCAGCCGATCTGGTCGTTAGGCCGCAGCTCGGTGGCGCGCTTGCCCGCTTCGATCGCTTCCGGGAAACGCCCGGTCTTCATCAGCGCCATGCCGAGCGCGTGCCAGCCGTCGAAGAACGTCGGGTCCATCTCGACGCAGCGGCGGTATTTCTCGACCGCGCTTTCCAGCTCGCCGATCGCTAGGTCGCCGTTTGCGTCGTCGAAGAGTTCGTCGCGCGCTTCCATCGCAGGCGCTGAGATGTCGACGGGTCGCTAGCCAACCGTCGCCTGCTGGTCAGGCTCCGCGGTCTTCACGCCGGCTTCTTCGCGCCGCTCGCGCAGCCATTCGTAGAAGGCGATCTCGCGTTTGCTGCGGAGGAATCGCTGAGCAAACATCGCTTTGCTCGCTTCGTAGCCGGCGGGATCGGGCTGCTCACGTTTTTCGAGGACGGCAATGAGCCCGCCGTTCTGCGTTGGCGTGAAGGCGCTGATCTCACCCGGCGCCAGCTCCGCCACGGCTCCTTTGATGCTCTGCAAATCGGGCGTTTCAGGCGGGGCAGGCGGCTGGTCCGGGGCAGGCTTCGGTGTCGGCGGGTCGGCGAGCGCGAATGGCGGCACGTTCTCGACCGCCACGCCGGCTTGCTGCGCCGCGGCCTCGACTGGCGTGCCGCCCGTCATCGCTTCGCGGATCTTGTTCGTGATCTCGGTCGCGCGCGCCGTGAGCATTTCGCGCTGTTTTTGCGTCCGAAGGGTCTCGACGATTTTCGGCCGCGCTTCTTCCAGCGTGAGCGGGCGCGCCGGATCAATGCCGGCGAGGTGCAGGATGTAAAACGCGTCGCCGGCTTGCACGACGTCGCTGGTCGGCTCCTGCTGGGTGAGGCGGAACGCCGCCGCGCTCACCTGCGGGTTGGCGGCGAGGAGTGGATCGGGAGCAGTCTTGGTGAAATCGCCGGTTGTCTGCACCGGCAATTCGAACTTGGTGGCGACCTGCTGGAAGTTTGCGCCTGGCTCGAGCAGTGCCTGGCTGAGTTCGGTCGTTCGGTCCGCGAGCTTCTGCAGCACCTCGACGCGCTGCTTCGGCTCGAGCTTCTTCTCTTCTTCGTTCAGCCCAAGCGTGACAAAGCTGACCTTCCGCTTGTCATCGCTCTTCAGCGTCTCCTTGTTCGCTTCGAAATACTTCGTGATCTCCTCGTCCGTAATCGGCGCATCCTTGGCGACCTGATCGTTGGTCAAACGCACCACCGCGACGTTTAGCTTCCCGTACGACCGCTGGTAGTTCTCCCGGCTCTCTGCTTCCGCGACCTGCACGCCGCTCGAGACAATTTCCTTGAGCCGGGCAAACGCCAGCTGATCGGTCGCGAGCTCTTCGATGTCGCCCTCCGCGAACCCCATCGCGGGAAGCGTCGTTTGCGTGAACTCGTTGTATTTGGCGGGGTCGAAGCCTTTATCGCCGCGGAACGGACGCAGCTCGCGCACGACATTTGCCACCTCCTGCGGCGCCGGGCGGATGCCGAGCCGCTCGGCTTGCTCACGCAGGATCAGCCGATTGAAGGTGAACTCGACATACGCCTCCTCCTGCGTTTGGGCGCCGGCGACGAGATCCTGCATGAGGGTGAACATGCCGAGCTGCTGCGCCAGGCTGAAGAGCCGCGCGTTGCGCTGAAATTCGACGTTTGAGACTGGCCGGCCGTAGAGCTCGCCGACCTGGTTCTGGCTGCCTTCGGTGGTGAGGATGTCGTTCTGGAAATAGAAGACGAACGGGATCGCGAGGAACGCGATGACGATCCAGAGAATCCGTTGGTTCTTCCGCATTACATTGATCATAGGCAGCTCCGAGGGTGGTTGGGCTTCGGGGCGGGAAGTTACGTGGCCGCGGTGGGCGTGCCACTTGGTTTTTGTAGCGTTCACGCGCTTGTGCCTGTCGCGGCGGGGTTTGAGCGCCCGGCGCGGGGGGCTTCGGCGGCCGCGGCGCGGGGGAGCCGCAGGGGTGGTCGCGGGGCGGCGCCTTGAGGGGGTGACGAAGATGCCGCGGTGGCGGCGAGCGGGACGTCGTCGAACTCGTCGCCGCGGAACGTGTTGCCGAGGTAGGCGCTGCGGACGGCGGGGTCGTTGATGATCTGCCGCGGCGTGCCCTCGGCGAAGACCCGCCCCTCGTTGATGATCAGCGCCCGGTCGCACACCTTGAGGGTCTGCGGCACGTTGTGGTCGGTGATCAGCACGCTCTTGTGGAACTCCTCGCGCAGCCGCTTCACCTCGACCTGGAGGTCCTCGACCGCGATCGGGTCGACGCCGCTGAACGGCTCGTCGAGCAGGATGAGCTTGGGCTGGGTGCAGAGCGTGCGGGCGATCTCCAGCTTGCGCCGCTCGCCGCCGCTCAGCGTGTGGGCGAGCTGCTTGCGGAGCTTGAGGAGGCCGTACTGGTCGAGCAACTGCTCGGCCCGCCGGTTGCGCTCGGCGCGGCTGATGTTGAGCGTCTCGAGGATCGCTTGCAGGTTCTGCCAGACGGTCAGACGGCGGAAGTCGCTCTGCTCCTGGGGCAGGTAGCCGATGCCGAGCCGGGCGCGCTTGTACATCGGCAGTTGGGTGATGTCGGTGCCGTCGAACGCGACCGCCCCGCTGTCCGGCGTCACCATGCCGAGGATCATGC
>JAUJOV010000067.1 GCA_030447545.1 Sphingomicrobium sp.
ATCGATGTCGCCGACCAGCCGCACAAGTCCGCCGGCTTCAACACCGGCGTCCCCGCGCCTGCCGGCGCGGGGCTCGCGTTCGTGCCGATCTTCCTGTGGCTGGTCACCGGCAACGAGCTGTTCCGCGCGTGGGAGCTGGTGATGGCCTGGACGCTGCTGATCGCGATGCTGATGATCTCGAGCATCCCGACCTACAGCTGGGCCAGCTTGCGCATCCGAAGCGGCTGGCGGCTTTTCGCGCTTGCCGGAATCGCGCTCATCGCCGCAGCTCTGATCCGCGCTCCCTGGCACATCCTGCTCGCGGTCGCGATTGCCTATCTAGCGATGATCCCGTTCAGCATGGCCGCTTATACCGCGGTTAAGCGGCGGCGCGCCGGCCTTGCCGCGGCGAGACCCGCCGCGGAAGGCCGCCAACCGCCGCTGTAATCCGCTGGCCGCTCTCGGCGGCGATGCCCGCCCCAACCACTCCGATCATCCACAGGACCGTCAGGAACATCAGCGTCGTCAGCGCTGCAATCATCTCGTCTCTCCCTCTTCTCAGCGCGCTTCGTTCCCGGTTTGTTCCTAACTGTCAAGCCCCTCGGAGCGGCGAGCTCTCGTAATGCGCGAGGATCTCCCCGACGTTGTCGTAGACCGCGACAGGAGCACAGGCGCGAAGCGTCTCTTCCGAGAAGCCTCCCGACAGAACGGCGATGGCATCCACGCCCGCGCCCCGCGCAGCGGCCATGTCGTATGGCGTGTCGCCGATCACGATTGCGTCTTGTGCCGCGTGCCCGGTCCGCTCGAGAGCGCTTGCGAAAATGTCGGCCGAAGGCTTGGAATGCTCCACCTCGTCCTTGCTCGTCGTCGCCGTCAGCAGATCGCCGGCATGCAAAAGCTGCACATAGTGATCCAGTTCTTCGCGCGACGCGGATGAGGCGAGCACGACCTTCTGCCCGGAGGCGACGGCTTTCACGAGGATTTCCCTCGCACCAGGGAAGGGCTGCACACGCGGCAGGTATTCACCTTTGTAAATATCCCCGTGAGCGCGAGCCAGCCGGTCGCGGACGTCGTCAGGGCTGTCCGGCAACAGGCTCGGGAGGAGATTGTCGGCACCCTTGCCGATCTGCTCGTGTATGGCCCAGCGAGCGATCTCATGGCCCTCGGCAGCGAAAGCTCGCCACCATGCCTCGACATGCGCGTCGTTGCTGTCCACCAAGGTGCCGTCGATGTCGAAGAGGATCGCTTGCTTGTGCATGGATCCCCCAACCGCCGCGGCCAGGGAAAGCTCCGGCCGCCCGGCAGGGTCAGCGAACCATCGGGCCCGAGGGCCTTGAACGCATGGGGCGCTTCAGCTAGGGGCGCGGCCATCCCACAGGCGGAGCACCCATACCGGTGCCGGTCGGAAGGCCGGTTGCTCGTTCCGCCGAGGCACAACCGGAAGGAGACTATCCCATGGCGACCAACGTCGTCACGATGCAGCAATTGCTCGAGGCCGGAGCGCATTTCGGCCACCAGACCCATCGCTGGAACCCGCGGATGAAGCCGTACATCTTCGGCGACCGCAACGGCGTCCACATCATCGACCTGTCGCAGAGCGTTCCTTTGTTCGCGCGCGCGCTGGACTTCGTCACCCAGACGGTGGCGCGCGGCGGCAAGGTGCTGTTCGTCGGCACCAAGCGCCAGGCGCAGGACCCGGTGGCGGAAAGCGCGCAGGCGTGCGGCCAGCATTTCGTCAACCATCGCTGGTTGGGCGGAATGCTGACCAACTGGAAGACCATCTCCAACTCGATCAAGCGGCTGAAGAGCCTCGAGGAGCAGCTATCGGGCGACACTGCCGGCCTTACCAAGAAGGAGGTCCTCCAGCTGACCCGCGAGCGCGACAAGCTCGAGAAGTCGCTCGGCGGAATCCGCGACATGGGCGGGCTTCCGGACGTGATGTTCGTGGTCGACACCAACAAGGAAGAACTGGCGATCAAGGAAGCCAACGTGCTCGGCATCCCGGTCGTCGCGATCCTCGATTCGAACAGCGACCCGAGCGGGATCGCCTTCCCGGTTCCCGGCAATGACGACGCGAGCCGGGCGATCCGCCTCTACTGCGACGCGGTGGCCGAGGCAGTGAGCGGCGGCCGGACCGGCCAGGCCACTGCCCGCGGCGAGGACGTCGGCGAGCCGGCCGAGCCGCCCGTAGAGGCGGCGCTGGAAGCTTAAGCGAGTTCCCCTCCCGCTTCCGGGAGGGGCGGGGGGAGGCCTGTTTCTTCGGGCTCTCCTTACCCACATCCCCCGACCTGATCCTCCCGTCAGCGGGAGGGGAGCAGAAGGACCGAACACATGGCTGAGATCACCGCGGCGAGCGTCAAGGAACTGCGCGAGCGCACCGGCGCCGGCATGATGGATTGCAAGAAGGCGCTGGCCGAAACCGACGGCGACATGGAAGCGGCAATCGACTGGCTGCGCACCAAGGGCCTTGCCGCCGCCGCCAAAAAGGCCGGCCGAACCGCGGCCGAGGGCCTGGTCGGAGTCGCCGTCGAAGGCACGCGCGGGGCCGTCGTCGAGGTCAATTCCGAGACCGACTTCGTCGCCAAGAACGAGCAATTCCAGGATTTCGTCCGCAACGTCGCGCAGATCGCACTGCGCTCGGACGGCGACATCGATGCGCTTGCGGCCGCGCCTTATCCGAGCGGCGGGAGCGTCGCCGAGGTGCTGACCAACAACATCGCGACGATCGGCGAGAACCAGTCGCTCCGCCGGGTCCAGGTGCTCGAGGTAAGCGAGGGCGTCGTGATCCCCTACGTCCACAACCAGGTGGTTCCGGGCCTCGGCAAGATCGGCGTGCTCGTTGCGCTCGAGAGCGCCGCGCCGGCCGAGACTCTGCAGAGCCTCGGCAAGCAGATCGCCATGCATGTCGCGGCGGCCAACCCGCTGGCGCTCGACGCGGATTCGCTTCCGGCGACCCTGGTCGAGCGGGAGCGCGGAATCGCGCTCGAGAAGGCCAAGGAAAGCGGCAAGCCGCAGGCGATCATCGAGAAGA
>JAUJOV010000020.1 GCA_030447545.1 Sphingomicrobium sp.
GCGTCGCGCCCGCGGGGTCATCGAGCGCCGCACCGACCCGCGCCAGCTCGAGCGACGCGACCTCGGCGCGCTCGCGACGGTCGCCGACGTCGCGAAGCTCCACAGCCTCAACCGCGCGTTCGTGACTCAAGGCCTCCGGGTCATGGCGGCGCGGCAGAACATCGGCCTGGTCGCCCTGGCGGAGGCGGCGCGGCTGGTGAAGGACCCGTGCTGCCGCGACCTGGGCTGGGCGCTGGGCCCGCGGATCAATGCCGGTGGGCGCGTCGGCAAGTCCGACCTCGGCGTGCGCCTGCTGACCTGCACCGATGCGGAGGAAGCGCGAACGATCGCCGCCGAGCTCGACCGGCTGAACGAGGAGCGGCGCGCGATCGAAATGCAGGTGTGCGAGGCTGCCGAGCGCCAGGCCGAGCAGCTCAACGGCGCGCCGGTGATCATTGTGATGGGCGCGGGCTGGCACCCCGGCGTGATCGGAATCGTCGCTGGCAGGCTCAAGGAGAGGTTCGCCCGCCCGGCGATCGTGATCGCGCAAGGCGAGGACGGCACCGGCAAGGGCTCCGGCCGGTCGATCAGTGGCGTGGACCTCGGCGCAGCGGTGCTTGCCGCCAGCGATTGCGGGCTGCTGGTCGCGGGCGGCGGCCATGCGATGGCGGCGGGCCTGACGCTTGCGCCGGGCGCGCTCGAGCCGTTCCGCGGTTTTCTTGCCGAGCGGCTGGCGGCCGACGTCGAGAAGGCGCTGTGCGGGCGGGCGCTGCTGCTCGACGCGCTGCTTGTGCCCGGCGGGATCTGCGGCGGGCTGTGCGATGCGCTGGAGGGCGGGGGGCCGTACGGCGCGGGCTGGCCGGCGCCGCGCGTCGCCGCGGGGCCGGCGCGGCTGCTTCGCGCCGGCATCGTCGGCGACGGCCATGTGCGCGGACTCGCGTGCGGGGAGGACGGCAGGAGCTTCAAATGGATCGCCTTCCGCAGCGCCTCGAGCGAGCTCGGGCAGGCGCTTCTCTCCTCTTCGGGCGACCGGCGCTGGTGGCTTGCCGGCACGGTCAAGCGCGACGAGTGGACCGGCGGCAATGCGGCCGAGATGCACCTCGAGGACGCGGCCCTTGCTTGACCCGCGCAGGACCCTGACTTAACGCGCTCGGCGCCACCGGCAGGCCCCATCGTCTAGCGGTCTAGGACGTCGCCCTTTCACGGCGAAAACACGGGTTCGAGTCCCGTTGGGGTCACCAGTAAAATCAAAGTCGTACATCGCCTGAGTCTCAGCTCGGCAGCTTCTCGGCAACGATCGGCATCAAGCGTCATTTGACCCATTACGGAGATTGGGTGGCGACCGCCGTCTGCGAGGAATCGGCAACGCCGCAGCGGATTGCCGTTCGCCAGGAGGGAAGTGGTCGCTGGCGCTTGCCGGTCAGGCTGCGCCTCAGCGAGCACGGTCGAGAGCCCGTGCTCAAATTTCCTTCTCATCTGTCTTTTGCGTGCTCTGCAGCTTCCCCGGGATATGGCTGCGTCTTCAAAAGGTTCGCGAGGTGAGCTGCATTTGACGCCAGCATCGTCGCGCTTTGCACCACGCTGTCCGGAGCGGTTGGAAGATCCTTGAAATCGGTCTTCTGCATCGCTTCACCGACCCAGTAACAGGCAGCCCCGGCGGGAATGGTCCAGCCTTCGTCGTTCAGCGCCTGGAACAAGGTGGCAGTCACGTGATGGGCCCCGTCCTCGTTGCCGACGATCGCCGCGACTACCACCTTGCCGAAGCTCGGCATCCGCCCCCGATCGTCGGTCTCGCCGAGGAAGGCATCCATCCGCTCGAGCACTCGCTGCGCCAGGCTCGACATCTGCCCGAGCCAGATCGGAGTGCCGAAGATGAGGATGTCCTGTTCGAGGATGCGGCGGCGGATTTCGGGCCAGGCGTCGCCCTCCCCCTCGTCCGAGCTGACGCCCGGCAGGACGTCGTGATCGACGATCCGGATCGTCTCGGTGAACTCGACCCCATGCCTGGCCAGTTCGCCGGCGAGCAACCCGATCATCTTGTCCGTGGAGGAGGGCCCGCCGCCACTATGCTTGAGGCTGCAATTGATGGCGATTGCCTTGAGGCTCATCCCGGATTTCCTGACGCTCGCAAGACCAGCTCAGCTCGCAGTCGAGCGAGGCGACATTGCTGCCGGCTCTGCCGAAGGTGATCCTCCATCGCCGCTTGGACTGAAGCTTCGATACAAATGGTCGAAGGACGAAGCGGCCGGGCCCTCCTTCTCCTTGCGGTCGGCTACCGTCGGCGGCTGATCCCAAGGCATCTTGCTGGCCACCAGCTTGGGCACGTTGATGAACACGTCGGTGCCCGAACGCTGAACCACGGCATCGAGCGGGATGTACGTGTCGCGGCCGAAGATCAGGCCCTGAGGCACGAGCATGTGCGCATCATGCTCATGCCCTGCGGGTCGAACTTCCTCGACGGTGCCGAGCTCTCCATGATCGGAGCCGCGAACGGTGTCGCCGACCTGAACGGTTACCGGCGCGTCGCTCGAGCCGTCGAACGCTTGCATGAATTCTTCGACCGTGATCACGGCGTTGCTGAGCAGCGGGTAGTTCAGGCGGATCGATGCCTCGTAGGACGGCATGCTTTCCGATCCGATCGCATCCGACAAATAGGTCACGTCGAAACCGCGCTCGACCGCATGGCGCCCGGTCGATTCACAGCACAGATTGGCGGTCATCCCGGCGATCACGAGATGGGTGGTGCCGAGCCGCTCCAGATGCTCTGGAAGATCGGTCATGAACACGTCGGTGCTCTTGTGCGGCGTGAGAATGATGTCACCGGGGCCAGGCTGCAGATCGGGGTGGAAGTCCGCGCCCCAGCTGCCCGCGAGGAACATCTTCTTCTCGTACATGATGCGGTTGATGCCGCTGCGCTTGTGCAGCGAATGCTCCGCGTAATCCTCCTCGGTGTAGGCCATCGGCCCGAACAGAACCGGTATGCCTCTTTCGCGCGCGCCCTCGATCGCTTCGCGCAGGTGCCTGACGACATTATTGTGCTCCACCGTTCCCTTGGTGAGCTCCCAGGCGGCGCCGCCCTCCGAAAGGAAGTCGTTCACCGGATCGATGATCAGCAGCGCGGTCTTGCCGCGCGGATAGCCGGGACCCGCCTCGTCCTTGGGCAGATAGGTGCCGCGCTCGCGGCGCTGCTCGGCGGACATATTAGTCATCTCGTGTCTCCTTCTGTCGATTAGTCCCGGTCGCCCGAATCGCGGCCGGGAAGCACGGTTGCGAGGATCTGGCGCGCCGCGTTTTTCACGACGCCTCCTCGTTCCGGGTCCCCCTTGAGCATCATCGAGGTGAAATTCTTCGCCTGCTCGAAAGTGATGTGCGGCGGCAGCGGCGGCACTTCCGGATCGGTCTTGACCTCGAGGACGACCGGGCGGTCTGCCGCGAGCGCCTGATCCCACGCCGTTCCCATGTCTTCGGGATCGTCGACGAAGATGCCCTTGAGGCCGATCAGCTCGGCGAAGCGGTGGTAGGGCACATCGGGCAGGCTCTGGCTGACGTCATATTTGGGGTCGCCTTCCATGATCCTTTGTTCCCATGTGACCTGGTTGAGGTCCTCATTGTTGAAGACACAGCAGATCAGCCGCGGATCGGCCCAGCGCTCGCAATATTTGGACACGGTGATCAGCTCGGCCATGTTGTTCATCTGCATCGCACCGTCGCCGACCAGGGCTATGACGGGGCGGTCGGGATGCGCGAACTTGGCAGCGATCGCGTAGGGGACGGCCGCGCCCATCGAGGCGAGCCCGCCCGAAAGCGAGCACATCATCCCGCGGCCGATCTTCAGGTCCCGGGCGTACCAGTTGGCGCACGAGCCCGAATCGCATGTGATGATCGCGTCTGCCGGAAGGCGCGGCGACAGCTCCCAGGTGACCCGCTGCGGATTGACCGGGCTTGCGGCGGCAAGCGCGCGCGCCTCGAGGACTTTCCACCAGTCCCTGACCTGCTCCTCGATCGAAGAACGCCAGCTGCTTTCGGTCTTCTGATCGAGGAGCGGAAGAAGCGCTCGAAGAGTCTCGGCAGCGTCGCCGTGGAGGTTCACTTCCATCGGATAGCGCACGCTCAGCATGCCGGGATCGATGTCGATCTGGACGCCGCGCGCCTGCCCTTCCCGGGGCAGGAACTCCGAATAGGGAAAGCCCGAGCCGATCATGAGCAAGGTGTCGCACTGCATCATCAGGTCGTAGCTGGGCTTGGTGCCGAGGAGCCCGATCGAGCCGGTCACCCACGGCAGCGCATCGGGCAGCGCCGCCTTGCCGAGAAGCGCCTTGGCAGCCCCGGCGCCAAGGCGGTCCGCGACCAGGCTCACCTCGTCGGACGCGCCAAGTGCGCCGGCACCGCCGAGAATGGCCACCTACTCCCCGGCGTTGAGGACCGCTGCCGCTCGGCGAAGCTCCCCTTCATCCGGGATCGTCAGCGGCGTCGAATAACCCACTCCGCTGAAGACGGAGCCATGCTGGCGCGGCGGATCTTCGTAGGGCTCGTCCTGCAGGTCGCCCGGGAGGATGAGGACCGAGATCGCGTTGCGGCCAAGTGCAATGCGCATGCCTCGGTCTATGATGTGCCGCACCTGCGACGGCACGGCGGCTTCCTGGACGAAGCCGGCGACGTCGGCGAACATCCGGTCGAGGTTCACTTCCTGCTGGTAATGAGCGCCGCGTGCCGTGCGCGGCGCCTGCCCGGTGATCGCGAACACCGGCACGTGGTCGAGCTTGGCGTCGTAGAGGCCGGTTACCAGGTGCGACGCGCCGGGTCCGCCGGTCGACAGGCAGACACCGATTTCGCCGGAGAACTTCGAATAGGCACTGGCCATGAAGGCCGCCATTTCTTCGTGGCGCACCTGGATCAGGTCGATCTTTCCCTCAGCCTTCTGGATTGCTCCAATGACGCCGTTGATGCCGTCCCCGGGGTAGCCGAAAATCCGCGTCACGCCCCATTCGAGGAGGCGCTCGACGACAAATTCGCCTACGGTTGTGCTCATCGAGCAGGGTCGCTCGCGTCGCCGGGAATCACCTGCTCGATCAGCCGCCGTGTTCCTTCCAGGGCCGCTCCGAACACCAGGTGCGACACCAGCCCAAGGGCATGAGTCCTGACCGGCACGTCCTGCGGCGGTGGCGTCAGGCCGGCAGCCGGAACCAGCGCCTCGTCCACGACGATCGCCACTCCGGCGCCGTAGGCAGTGCCAAATCCGGTCCTGACGCCGGGCAGTAACTCACCAAGGACACCATAAAGACCGCCGAGGAACGCGCCGAACCCATAGTGAACCGCGGATCCGGCAGGCTCCTCGTACGCCTTGGGCACCGGCTCGCCAGTGACCGTCTCGCTCAGCATGTCTGCGGTTTTGACCGTCGTTGGCTTTTCTTCGCTGCCGTCGTTCGAGCCGCCTTCATCACTGGTGGCGGCGCTCAGCACGGCCTGGAAGCGGTCCATGATCCACGAGGCGGACAAGCCGCCTACAATCCCGACGGCGGCGCCCCGCAGCAGCTGCCGAACTTCCACCCTGGGCGCGGATTCACTCGGCTGGTGCATTGGACCTCTCCATTGGCCGGCGTTTGCGTCGGGCACCGCTTTTCGACTGACGCTCGGGCGGACGAGGCCCTGGACCGTCGGGTAGCTGCCTTCGGTGCCGGTCGCGAAGATGATGTTCTTCACGGGCGCGTTCTGCCGAGGTTCTCGTCCTCGAGCCTCGGCTTGGCGATCGCATGGTAAGCCCAGCCAAGCACCAGGCCGAACATCGCATGAGCGAATATCGAGATCGCGCCGCGGGCCATGGCGAACCACGGAAAGACCGCCGTCATCAGGTAGAAATCGACGAAATAGACGACCAGGCCGAAAATCGTGCCGGCGATGATCGAAGTGACGAGGCTCATCCGCCAATGCGAGATGATCCAGCCAAGGACGACCCCGAGAAGCACGGACATGATGAAGTGGATCATCATTGCGACCATCATGATCGTCATGTCGAACGTGCCCGGCGGCGGCAGTACGCCCTTGCCCATTGCCATTGCGGCGATCATCCGCGGCGGCCCCCACGGGCTTTGCCCGCCGATCGTTCCGACCAGGGCCATTTCAAGCATCATGAAGACTGCGCCCGCGATCAGTCCCGCGACGACCGCTGCTTTGAAATCGAGCTTTGCTGACACGTGCGATCTCCCGTTGTGGCAGCCGCTCACTGAGGAGGCGCGAGACATGCGCGCGTCTGATTTGGCGCGCGTCCAAATTTGGCGCCGGAGCGGCTAATTCGCAGCGTTGGGAAAAACCCTTGGCTGGTACAGTTACAAACTAGCGGCAACTGCGCATCGTTCCTGCGCACGTGGATCCTATCGTCCGTAATCCGTGCCCGATCGTCCGATTAGGGGAACTGCCCAGGAGATCGGTGCGCTGAGGATTCGAAGGCGGCAGGTGACATGCGTTCAGAGACACTCGACAAGCTGCTCTGCCTGCTCGATGTGCGGCTTAACGCAATGGCACTTTGTGAGGTGCCGGCCGGTAAGCGACTGCGGCTGCCGGCGATGGACAGCATCCTGGTTCACTACATCCTCGAGGGTCGCGGCGTGCTCAGGACCAGCGACGGCAGCACAGCGCAATTCGGCCCCGGCGCATTGGTCTTTGTGCCCCGGAACTGCGGGCATGAACTCTCACAAAGCGGGGGAGAGCAGGGTGTCCACGTGTGGAGCGAGGGCGCTGTTCCTCTCGGCGATGGAATGATGAAGTTCTCGTTCGAGGACGGCCAGGCAGCAATCGTCACAGCATGTGGAACCATGTCGGCCGAATGCGGCGGGCTCGATCTCTTCGAGCACTTTCGCGAGCCGACCGCGGAGAACGTATCGGCGGATCCTCACATCGCCTCTGCATTCGAGCTCATGCTGAAGGAACTGGATTCGCCGCGGTTCGCAACGCGTCCCTTGTGCGAGGCACTGATGAAGCAGTGCATGCTTCTGGCCATCCGGGCGCAGGTGGAACGAGGCGAGCTTTCGTTGCTGCCTCTGGGCGGCGTTCGCGACACTCGCCTGCTGAAGGCGCTCCTCGCAATGGTCGAGCGGCCTGCGGAAGATCATAGCCTGGATGAACTGGCGAAATCGAGCGGGATGAGCAGATCGCTTTTCGCCGAGCGTTTTGCCGAAGCGTTCGAGCGGCCACCGATCGACCTGTTGAGGCAGGTGAGGCTCCACCGCGCAGCGAACCTGCTGCGTTCTACCAAGCTTCCCGTGCAGGTGATCGCGATTGCGGTTGGCTACACCAGCCGAAGCTACTTCACGCGCGCCTTTCGGTCGGCGTACGGAGCGGACCCGAAATCTTTCCGCGAGACCAGCCGCGCCGATGCAGCAAAGTAGCAGGACCTGACCGACGCACGAAACACCTGCGCGCGAACGGCCCCGCCGTGACCTACCACTTCAGCAGCCGCGGGCCGAGCAGCAAGCCGACCAATCCCGCCGCTCCAATTCCGAGCGAGTCGGGAGCCTGCTTGATGCAGGGCTGATCACGCTGTGCGGCGAAGAAAGCTTCGGCACTGGTTCGGACCATATCCGCGAGAAAGACGGCATTTGGGCAGTTCTCTTCTGGCTGAACATCCTCGCGCGCACGCGCAGCTCCGTCGCGCAAATCCAGCGGTCACACTGGCGCCGCTATGGCCGCAACTACTTCACGCGGCATGATTTTGAAGACCTGTCTGAAGCAACGACGGAAAAGCTGCTCGCGGCTCTGCAGCAGCGCATTGCAACGCCGCCATTGTCGCTCGGAGTCGAAGAGGCTTTCGATTTCGAATATCGAGACCCGGTCGACGGCTCCACCAGTTCGGGCCAAGGCTATTGCTTTCACCTGAAGAGCGGCGCTCGGATCGTCTACCGCTTCTCCGGCACCGGCACCGGGGGAGCGACGCTCCGGGTGTATATCGAGCAGTGGCTGCCCCCGCAGGCCAATGTCGATGACGATCCTCAGACGGTGCTGGAGCCGCTGATCCGGCTCTCGCGAATGCTTCCAAGCGTCACCGGGGATTTCCTGGGGCAGCCGACGACAATCACTTGAGCATCTGCGCCAGCACCATCTGCCGGGTCTGCCGCGAAGGCGAGCTATGTTGCTCACAAGTGGCGGTCCTCGCCGCGATCTTCGGTTCCCGGAAGATATTTCGGAAGCTGCTCCGTGAACTCAGGGAAGTATCGCTGGATGTCGCTGATGTTAAAACGTCGAAGGACCGCCTCCTTTGGCTCTCGCTCAAGAAGGAACCGAAAAGCTGCTTCGACGGAGCGCTTCTGGGAACAGCTGCCTCCCCCCAGCCGATCACAGTCTGCTCTTGAGACGGTGACCCAGTGGCGGGTGCTCGTGCCGTCGGTGTGGACGATCACTTCGAACTCGATCGGATCACCCTGGCTGCTCTGTCTGACCTCGATCAACTGTCTTCACCTCTTGGGGGCGCTGAAACGCTGCCGCCATTGCTGAATCCGTTTCCCGAGGTGTCCGATGCCGAACATTGCGCTCTTGCATCCAGAGCGTCTGCGCCTGCCTGGGCGACGAATGCCTCGGCCCCTGTGCGCCGCACGCGCCGCAATTCACCGTGAAGAGCTTCGAGTAGGTATATTCGTAAAACCCCAGCGTCCCCGAGCCGCAGAATGGGCAGCGCCGAAGGCGAATGTTCGCAGCCATATTGAGCGACGCCAGCGTCCATGAAGGTTCATTGGTTGCCCGGTCCGGCATCTTGAAAGCTCCGTCTCCTGTCCCTCACAGCCGCTCGCGCACGGCGAGAAACTGGATTTCGGGCCATTCCTCGCACAAGCGGCTGAATTCCCACTCGTTTCGCATCATCAGGACCGGAGCTCCGTCCTGATCCTCGGCGATCTTCGAGCTGTTGCTGTCGATCAGGCGCTTGAGCATTCCCGGGTCATCTGAGCGAATCCAGCGGGCGACTTCGAATGGCGAGGGCTCGAACCCGAGCTTCACCCCATATTCCTGCTCGAGCCGCGTGCTCAGCACGTCGAGCTGAAGCTCGCCCACGACTCCGACAATCCATTGGGAGCCCGTCGCCGGCCTGAACAGGCGGATCACGCCTTCCTCGGCAAGATCGCTGAGGCCGCGGCGCATCTGCTTGACCCTCAGCGGGTCTTCCAATCTGACGCGGCGCAGGATCTCCGGCGCGAAATCCGGCAGGCCGGTGAAGGCCACATCGCCGCTTTGCGTCAGCGTGTCGCCCACTCGCAGTGTGCCGTGGTTTGGAATGCCGACGATGTCGCCGGCAACGGCAACGTCCGCCAGCTCCCGGTCCCGTGCGAAGAAGGTGATCGGATTGTGAAGACTGATGGCTTTTCCGGTCCTGGAATTATTCAGCTTCATGCCTCGCGTGAGGGTGCCGGAGCAGACCCTGAAAAAGGCCACGCGGTCGCGATGGTTGGGATCCATGTTCGCCTGGATCTTGAACACGAACCCGCTGACGTTGGGATCGGAGGGATCGATCGCCGAAGGGCGGGCCGGCTGTGGCTGCGGCGCGGGCGCGCATGCTGCCAGGCCGTCGAGCAACGGGCCGACGCCGAACAGCTTGAGCGCGCTGCCGAAGAAGACCGGGGTCGAGTCGCCTGCGCCGAACGCGGTTCGGTCGAACTCGGGGTAGGCAGCGCGTGCCAGACCACCCTCCTCGCGCAGCGCAGCGGCAGCGTCAGCCGGGATGATCTGCGCGATCTTCGGATCGCCCAGGCCATGACACTGGACCAGTTGGCCAATCTCCGTCCCCTCGGTCCGGTCGACAGTGAGCAGCGTCTCGTCAGCGAACTTGTAGAGCCCGTGGAACAGACCGCCCATTCCGGTCGGCCAGTTCTGCGGCGAAACGTCGAGCTGAAGGGTCTCGGCGACTTCATCGAGCAGCGCGAAAGGGCTGAGGCCTTCCCGGTCCACCTTGTTGATGAAGGTGACGATCGGGATGTTGCGCAGCCTGCAAACCTCGAACAGCTTGCGAGTCTGGGCCTCGATGCCCTTTGCGGCATCAATCACCATGATGGCGCTGTCGACGGCAGTGAGGGTCCGATAGGTGTCTTCCGAGAAGTCCTGGTGCCCCGGCGTGTCGAGCAGGTTGAACAGGATGTTGCCGTGCTGGAACGTCATCACGGAACTGGTGATGGAGATCCCGCGCTGCTGCTCGATCGCCATCCAGTCCGAACGGGCGCGCCGGCGGTCACCGCGCGCGCGCACTTCTCCAGCTTCGTGGATCGCGCCGGCACTATAGAGAAGCTTCTCCGTCAGCGTCGTCTTGCCCGCGTCGGGATGCGAGATGATCGCGAACGTCCGCCGCTGCAGCGAAGGCCAATCCGTCGCCGCGGGCGATGTCGTGCTGCCGCCCGGCAGTGCGCCCGCCTGCTCCACCGATCGGAATTCTTGAACGCCCTCCGCCACTAGTCCTCCGTCGAACACAGGCCAAGATGCCCGGAAAGCCGCCCGCATCCGACTGCGTCAGGTGCGACGAGGCTCGATTGTGCGGTGAAGCCACGCCGCACTAAGGCGGCGCGGAACGGCGGCTACATAGGACCTCGCGCATCGCTTTTGTAGTGATTTGTGCGAAGAGCGATGTGGAGGAGGGTAGCCAGACAAGCCCTCGCAACCGTCGTGGACTCGGCGCGGTTGCGCGTTGGGGCCGACGCCGTTTGAGCCAAGTGGCGGGCTCATGCTATGCGCTTCGCCGAAAGCATTGGGGCCGCGTCCGAAATGGCAGTTGAGTCCGCTCGGCCAGACACTGTTGCGCCTGTTTCGTGGCCCCGGCTGCCCGAACGGATTCCCGACCTTAAGCAGCCGTGGCTCAACATGTTCCAGCTGCTGTGGTTCGCCGCTTTGTTGCTTGCGGTGGTCGGGCCGATCGGCGGGACGCTGCACCGCTGGAAGGCGATCAGCGAGAATTCGGCGCTGATGCTCGGCAGCCGTATCGGGCTCGTCCTGTCGCATGACGACCTCACCCAGGTGCGTTTCCCCGTAGGATCAGCGGCCAAGGCGGCAGGCGTTCGGCCCGGCGATGACATCGTCGCGATCGACGGGACACCCATCGCGAAGGTGGTGCCGATCTCCGAGCGCGGGATGGCCCAGCCTCACGACGCGACCGAGGCGGACTATGCTCTGTTCGCCAATATCGTCGAAGGCGGCGACGAAACCGAGATGCAGATCACGCTTCGCTCGGCCGACGGCGCGCAGCGCGATTTCCGGGTGCGGCCGGGCGAACAGCATATCGAAGAAGCCGCTCGAGGGCTCGGGCTTCCCGGCGGTTTCCTCAGGGTCTTCGACCTGCTGCACGTCCTCACTTACCCGTTCCTTCTGCTGGCTGCGTGGATCCTCCAGCGGCGCAAGCCCGAGGACCTGCTGAGCTCGCTGCTTTCGCTGGCAATCCTGCTGACGATCGCGGCCGAGCAACCCTCGGCAACCTTCCTGCGGTTCGTCCTCCAGGTGCCGCATTTGCTCCACCAGACGATCTATGACCTCGGCAACATCTGCCTTCTTCTTGGAATCCTGCTGTTCCCGTTCGGGGCGCTGCGGCCCCGGGTCGTCGTCGCGCTTTGCGCGCTCCTGCCTGTCCTGCTGTTCCTCGAAGGCAACATTTACCGGCTGGTGTTCATGCTGTTCATGGCGGCCGGAGTAGCGACGCTGCTGGCGAGGATGCACCGCACCGCCACGACGGATGCGCGCCAGCAGATCAAATGGGCGCTGTTCGGCTTCACCGGCTACACCATGTTCCTGGCCGTCTCTCTGCTCAGCGACATGGCCAAGCTCGGGGTCGGCTCGTTCGGTACCCAGCTGACGCTCGAAGTGCTGGGCGGCTTCACCCTGGGTCTGGCCTTTCTCTCGCTGCAAATGGGCCTGCTCGTCGCGCTGTTGCGCTTCCGGCTGTACGACGCGGAGGTGGTGATCAGTCGTTCAGCGACCGTTGCGCTGGTCACGATCACCATCGGCGGCATCTTCGCGGCGACCAGCGAGGCAGTGAAGGAGATCACGCTCAACCTGCTCGGGCGCGACGCGGGTTCGGCGCCGGTGATCTTCGCGGCGGCGGTCGCCACCGTCCTGGTCGAACCGGCGCGCGACAGGATCAGCGGCTGGTCGGAACGCAAGTTCCAGCGCAAGCTGGTCGAGCTTCGCAACGATCTTCCCGAGGTGGTGCGCGATCTCAGGGTCACCGCTCCGCTTCCCGAGCTGCTCGAGGAAGTGCTGAGGCGCATCCAGGCCGGCGTGCGCACCACGTCGGTCGCGGTGCTGATCGACGGCAAGGTCTGCAGCACGAGGGGGATTGCGCCCGAGGAAGTCGCGGCCTGGGCTGCGACCTTCAATCCCACCGACAGCAGCCGCGCGATCTGTCACGCCGCCGATCGCACATTCCCGATCCGCATTCCCTTGCAGTGCGCGCTTGGCGATGGCGAGTGTCTCGGCTGGATCCTCGTCGGCCCAAGGCCCGACTGCTCGATTCCGAGCAGGGACGAGCAGGCGGCATTGAGCGGAATCGTCGATCCCGTCTCGCGCGCCGTGAAGATCGTCTGCCGCCGCGACAAGCGCGAACTGGAGCATGCCCTTGCAATGGCTCGCCACGAGCGCGAACGCGCAATAAAATTTGCGTCATGCCCCTGAAACAACCTGGGTGCCCCTTCCCAAGCGTTGCCGAGGTCGCCCCGGACCGGTCAAGTAAACAGCTTAATAAACAACAAGCAAGCCCCTTGGCTGAACGGCCTAATTTAGGTGAGTGCGGAGCAACTCCGTCCCAAATCGGGCCAAGCAGCAGGCCCAAAGAAGCTTGTGCCGAACAGCCTTCCGGACAGCGCCATTAACTGCTCCATTTACTTGGCAAGCGCTTGAGCGTGCGGAATTTTGGTGCCGCGACGCCGGCCGGTTGGTGGTCGTCCTTGACGCGTCGCAAGCGCCTCTCCACCGCATGTCGGTCATGGTGGATCCCGCGCTTGTCGCTTTCGCTTCGAGGCTTGCCGACGTCGCGCGCGTGGAGACGCTGGGGCGCGCATCCGCAATCGGGGCTGTCGAAAACAAAAGCCTCTGCGACCTGTTCGACCCGGTCACCGAGGCGGACCGCGAGGCCGAGCGGGTGATGCGCGAGCTGATCGAGCGGCAGCATCCGGATCATGGCGTTGCCGGCGAGGAATTCGAAGACCGGCAGGCAAGCGGTCCGTTCACCTGGAGCCTCGACCCGATCGACGGCACCCGTTCCTACATGTGCGGGCTTCCGACCTGGGTCACGCTGATCGGGCTTCTGGAGCAGCAGCAGCCGATACTCGGAGTGATCGATGTCCCGCGTCTGGGCGAACGATATTCGGGCGACGGCAGCAGCGCCTGGCTCGAGAGCGGCGGCAAGAGGCAGCCGCTCGGCACGAGCAACTGCACGCAGCTTTCGGCGGCGCGGCTGTCGGCGACCGATCCGTTTCTCTTCAGCGGCGAGACCTGGGACGCGTTCGAGGCTCTGCGCACCTCGGTACGCACCACACGCTATGGCCACGACGGCTATGCCTATGCGCGGCTCGCTGCAGGCACGCTCGACCTGGTGGTCGAGTGCGGCCTCAAGCCGCACGATTAAGTTGCGCTGATTGCCGTCGTGCGCGGCGCCGGAGGCGTGTTTGGCGACTGGTCCGCCGGTACCGATTTCGCCGCGGGGCAGGTGATCGCCGCCGCTACCCGCGAGCTCTATGATGCGGCGGTCGAGGTCATGGGTCCGGCGCGCTAGTTTCGTGGCGGCGGCGAAGCACATCCACGACCTCGTCCCAGCTCAGCCCGCGCGCCTCGAGCAACACGGCAAGGTGATAGAGCAGGTCCGCGGCTTCTTCGGCGCAGCCGGCAGAATCGCGAGTCACCGCGGCCAGCGCGAGCTCGACGCCCTCTTCGCCGAGCTTCTGCGCGATCCGCTCCGGCCCGCCTTCGAGAAGGCGACGGGTGTAACTGGACTCGTCGCCTGACGCCGCGCGCTCGGCAACGACCGCCGACAGCTCGGCGAGCCAGCCGGGGCCGCCGAGCCAGGCGTCGCCGAAGCAGCTGCGCGTGCCCTCGTGGCAGGTCGGCCCTTGCGGATTGGCAAGCACGAGCAGCGCGTCGCCGTCGCAGTCGGTGGTCACCGCGTGCACCTTCAGCACGTTGCCGCTGGTCTCGCCCTTGCACCACAGGCGCTGCTTCGATCGGCTGAAGAAGGTCGCGAAGCCGCTTTGGAGGGTCGCGTCGAGGGCTTCGCGATCCATGTAGCCGAGCATCAGCACGCGGCCCGAGCGGCGGTCCTGGACGACTGCCGGCAGAAGCCCGTCCATCTTGCCCCATGCGAGGCCGGCGATTTCCGTCGCGGTCAGCGGCGCATTTCGATCCCGCATCGGGCGAGAAACTCCTTGAGCTCGGGGATGGGGATGATTCGGTCGTGGAACACGGTCGCGGCAAGCGCGCCGCTTGCACCCGCATCGAACGCCTCGCGGAAATGGCGGGGTTCGCCGGCTCCTCCGGAAGCGATCACGGGCACGCTCACCGCGTCGATCACGTGTGCAGTGTGAGCGATGTCGTAGCCGGTGCGAAGGCCGTCGCGGCGCATGCAGTTGAGCACGATCTCCCCGGCGCCGCGGCTGCACGCCTCGCGCAGCCAGTCGAGCGTGCGGCGCCGCGTGTCGCGAGTCGTCGAGGGGTCGCCGGTATATTGCTTCACGCGATAGTCGCCGCCGTCCTCGAAGCTGTCCACTCCGAGCACCACGCATTGCGCGCCGAAGTCGCGCGCGAGCTCGTCGATCAACTCGGGCCTTTCGAGCGCGGGTGAGTTGACCGACACCTTGTCGGCGCCGGCGTCGAGGCACGCGGCGGCCGAATCGCGAGTGCGGATTCCGCCCGCGACGGCGAATGGGATGTCGATCACCTCGGCGATGCGCCGCACCCATGAGAGGTCGAGGCTGCGGCCCTCGGCGCTCGCCGAAATGTCGTAGAAGACGAGCTCGTCGGCGCCTTCGTCGCGATAGCGCATCGCCTGTTCGACGATGTCGCCGGCGTCGCGGTGGTCGCGGAACTGCACGCCTTTGACGACTCGCCCGTCCTTGACGTCGAGGCAGGGGATGATCCTACGCGCGGGCAAGGTCGAGCGCCTCCTCGAGCAGCACGCGGCCTTCCCACAGCGCCTTGCCGACGATCGCGCCGGCAGTCCGCAGCCGCTTCAGGTCGGCGAGCGAAGAGACGCCGCCGGACGCTTGCACAGCCATGTGCGGCAGACGCTCCACGGCGTGTTCGAGCAGCTCGAAATTGGGGCCGGCAAGCTCGCCGTCGCGGCCGATGTCGGTCAGCAGCAGGTGGCGCGCGTCCGGGAACTGGCACGCCACATCCCACAAAGTCAGCCCCGTATTCTCCGTCCAGCCGGAAATCGCGACCTGCGGCTCCCCGCCGATCATGCGAACGTCGAGCGCCAGCGTGATCCGTTCGGCGCCAAACTCGGCGATCCAACCGCGCACCAGCTCCGGCTGGCGCACCGCGACGCTTCCGACCACCACGCGGGCGACACCCGCGCGCCGCAAGCTTTCGACATGCTCGCGCGAACGGACGCCGCCGCCTACCTGCAGGCGCAGCGCCGCGGCGGCCGCGAGGCGCGCAATCAGCTCGTGCTGCACCGGTTCGCGCGCGCGGGCGCCGTCCAGGTCGACGACATGCGCCCATTGTGCACCCGCCGCGGCGAACTCCCGAAGCGCGCTTTGCGGGTCGGCCGAATAGGTCGTCGACTCCTCGAAGCGGCCCTGGCGAAGGCGCACGACCTGCCCGCCCATCAGGTCCATCGCGGGATAGACGATCATGCAAGGAAGCTCTGAAGGAAGCGCGCGCCTGCCGCGCCGGAGCGCTCCGGGTGGAACTGCGCGCCGATCCAGTTGCCGTGCCGGACGACGGCCGGAACCGGGCGTCCGTACTCGCTTGCCGCAACCGTCGCCGGGCCGTCGTCGCACGCATAGCTGTGCGCGAAATAGAGATAGTCGCCGTCTTCGATGCCGCCGCCGGGCTCGCGGACCTCGACGCGGCTCCAGCCCATGTGCGGCACCGGCCGATGGGGCTCAGGTCTCAGCGCGCGAACTTCGCCTGGAATGATGCCGAGGCACTCGGCGTCCGCCTCCTCGCTTCGCTCGAACAGCAGCTGCATGCCGAGGCAAATGCCGAGCGCCGGCTGCTCGAGCGAAGTCAGCGGCCCGCGCAAGGCAAGCGCGTCGACTCGCTCCATCGCGTAGCCGGCTGCGCCGACGCCGGGCAGGATGACCTTGTCGGCCGCCCCAATCTCGTGCGCGTCAGCGCTCAGCACCGGCTCGATTGCGAACCGCCGAAAGGCGAGCCGCACCGAACCGATGTTGCCATAGCCAAGGTCGACGATCACCAGCTTCACAGAACGCCCTTGGTGCTCGGTAGCTGGTCGGCGTCGCCCTCGCGGCGCACCGCCTGGCGGAGCGCTCGCCCGAAGGCCTTGAAGCAGGCCTCGGTCTTGTGGTGGTCGTTCTCGCCCTCGACGCGCACGTGGATCGCAGCGCCCATGCTGTCGGCCAGCGAGCGGAACACGTGGCGAGTCATTTCGGTCGGATAGGCGCCGATGTGGCTCGCTTCGAACGCGCCTTCGAAGCGGCTGAACGGACGTCCCGACAGGTCGATCAGCACCTGCGCCTGCGCCTCGTCCATCGGCAGGGCAAAGCCGAATCGGCCGATGCCGCGCCGCTCGCCGAGCGCGCGCGACAAGGCGGAGCCGAGCGCGATCGCGCAATCCTCGACGCTGTGATGGGCATCGATGTCGAGGTCGCCGTCGCAGGTCAGCGTAAGGCTGAACCCGCCGTGTGCGGCGACCTGGTCGAGCATGTGGTCGTAGAAAGGCACGCCGGTTTCGATGCGCCGCGGGGCGGCCCGGTCGAGGTCCACGGCGACGGCGATCTTCGTCTCCTTGGTGTCGCGCACCAGCTCGGCGCGGCGCACCGGGGCGGCCGCGGCGGGAACGCCAAAGGCCGCAAGCACAGCTGCATTCTCGGCCTCGGTACCGACTGTGATCCGGATTCCACCGGGCGCGGCATTCGGCCGGAAGCGCACGCGGATCCCCAGCGCGTGCAGCTTCTGCGCAAGCGCATGCGGCTCTTCCACCTCGAGGAACAGGAAGTTGCCGCCGCCGGAGCGGGCCGACCGGACGATCGGCGAGCTTGCGAGCAGCGGCGCGAGGCGCTCGCGCTCGGCGATGGTGCGCGCGATCCGATCCTCGTGGATCCCGCGGCGCGATGGGGCGAGCGCCGCCATCGCCGCTTCGATCGACAGGCTCGGAAGCGGGTAGGGGGGCAGCGCCCGCGCGGCGATCGCGATCAGCTCGGGATTGCCGATCGCACAGCCGACGCGCGCGCCCGCCAAGCCGAAAGCCTTCGACAGGGTTTTGAGCACCACCACGTTGGGGCGCTTGGCTGCTTCGGCGGCGAGGCTCGGCATGGACGAGAAATCGAGATAGGCCTCGTCGAGCACGATGAGCGTGTCCGCCAGCGCGTCGGCGACTTCAAGCACCTGGCTGGGCGCGACCTCGTTGCCGGTCGGGTTGTTGGGCGAGCAGATGAAGGCGAGCTTGAGGCCCGGCACGTCGCCCAGCGCAGCGACATAGGTCTCGGCGTCGAAGTCGAAGCCGGCGCCGAGCGGCACCTCGACGACGCGCGCGCCCTGCAGCTTGGCGAAATGCGCATAAGCCGAGAAGGTCGGCGCCGGAACCGCGACGGCATCCTCGCCGGGCCTGCAGAAGGCGCGCACCAGCACGTCGATCGCATCGTCCGCACCGCGCGTGACGACGAGGCTTTCGCGATCGACTCCGTACAGCGCCGCAAGCGCGCGAGTCAGCCGCTCGGGCTGCGGCTCGGGATAGCGGTTGAGGCCAGCGACGAGCGGCCCGTCGGACAGCGGCGGATACGGGTTCTCGTTGGCGTCCAGCTTGATCGCGTCCGGGCCGAAGGCGGCGTTCGCCTGGGCGGCGATGTCGAACGGCTCGAGCGCGAGGATCTCCGGGCGCGCGAGGCGCTGCGCAAGCGATTCCATCAGGCGCACTCCAGCCGCGCGTCGGCAGCCAAGGCGTGCGCCTCGAGCGCTTCCATCCGCGCGAGCAAAGCGGCAGGCCGAGCGATCTGCCGCGCGGCTTCGGCTGTGACCGACTGCACGCTCATCGCCTTGAGGAAGGTATGGACGCCGACGCCGCTCCACGCGCGCGCGGCGCCGTCGGTCGGAAGCACGTGGCTCGAACCCGCAAGATAGTCTCCGAACGTTTCGGCTGCGGCTGCGCCGGCGAAAACCGCGCCGGCATTGCGCACCTGCGGAATGAGCGCGTCGGCGTCGGCAACGGCAAGCGACAGATGCTCGGGCGCGTAGAGGTTCGCGACTTCAATCGCCTGGCCGAGGTCTTCAGTGAGGATCACCCGCGACTGCTCAAGCGAAGCGCGCGCGATGTCCGCCCGAGGTAGTGTCTTCACGCGAGCCTCGACCTCAGCCGTTGCACGCTCCGCCAGCCGTTTCGAGGGCGTGACCAGAAGCACCTGCGCCGCCGAGTCGTGCTCGGCCTGGCTCAGCAGGTCCGCAGCGACACGCGCCGGGACGGCATGATCAACGGCGATGACCATAATCTCGCTCGCGCCCGCAGGCATGTCGATCGCGGGTCCGCCGGCCATGCTCGACACCAGCCGCTTCGCCTCCGCGACCCAGGCGTTTCCGGGGCCGCAGATCTTGTCCACCCTTGAGATCGGGCCTGCGCCGAAGGCGAGCGCCGCGACGGCCTGGGCGCCGCCGACGGTCCAGATCGATTCGATGCCGCACAGCTCGGCAGCAAGCGCGATGACCGGCGACAGGCTGCCGTCGCCGCGGGGCGGCGTGACCGTCACGATCTCGCGGACCCCCGCAGCGCGGGCGGGGATGGCGAGCATCAGGAGGGTCGAGAACAGGGGGGTCGCGCCGCCGGGCACGTAGAGGCCGATACGATCGATCGGCCGCCAGACCTTGCGCACAAGCAGGCCCGGCGCGGTCTCCACCGCGACATCCTGAGGCCTGCTCGCCTGGTGAAACGCCTCGATGTTGCGGGCGGCAAGCTCGATCGCCGCAAGCTGCTCCGGCGCGAGGGTCCGGCGAGCCTCCGCCGCGACGGGCGCGACCTCAACCAGCCGCGGCTCGGCGCCGTCGATCCGCTGCGCCGCCGAGCACAGGCCGTCCCAGCCGCGCTCGCGCACGGCGGCGACGGTCGCGGCGACGGCCTCCTGGAGACGAGCGTCACTTCTCTGCTCGGGCCGGGCGAGCGCATTGCTTCGTCCGCGCTCATCGAGCGCATTCCACTGGTACAGCCTCACATCATCATCTTTTCGATTGGAACGACGAGGATCGCCGAAGCGCCTGCGCCCTTGAGCTTCTGCAGCGTCTCCCAGAACACCGATTCCTGGCAGACGGCGTGGACCGCGAAATGGCCGGGCCGGCCGTGCAGCGGGACAATCGTCGGTGCTTCAGCCCCGGGCAGGATCGCGGTG
The DNA here is from genome assembly GCA_030447545.1 of Sphingomicrobium sp. Classification (GTDB taxonomy): domain Bacteria; phylum Pseudomonadota; class Alphaproteobacteria; order Sphingomonadales; family Sphingomonadaceae; genus Sphingomicrobium. Next base: position 19,485 of record JAUJOV010000020.1, read on the forward strand.
ATCTGCTCGAGCGACTCTTCGGTGGCGTTGAGCATGATATATTTCGATTCCTTGGTCGCGAGCACGCCATCGACGCGGCTCAGCAGCCCGGCCGCGATCTCCGCCCGCTTCTGGTCGAGCGGCTTGCGCGTGCGGATCAGCACTGCCTGGCTGTCGAGCACCGTCTCGACCGGACGGAGGCCATTGGCCTCGAGCGTTGCTCCGGTCGACACGAGGTCGCAGATGAAATTGGCGATCTGAAGCCGCGGCGCGAGCTCGACCGCGCCGTTCATCTTGACGACGGTCGCGTCGATGCCCTGGTCGGCCAGGTAGCGGGCGGTGATCCGCGGGTAGGAGGTCGCGATGCGCGCGCCGGCGAGCGAGCGCGGACCGTCGAAGGCAAGGCTTTCCGGCGCTGCGAGCTTCAGGCTGCAGCGGCCGAAGCCCAGCTCCGCAAGCACCTCGTAGCGCTGCTCGTTTTCGCCGAGCGCGAATTCCTCGAGCACGTTCTCGCCGACAATGCCGAACTCGCACACGCCGTCGCTGACGAAGGTCGGAATGTCGTCGTCGCGCACGAACATCAGCTCGGCCGGGAAATTTTCCACCCGCGCCGTCAGGCTGTTCTTGCTCGACTGGATGCGAAAGCCCGCGTCGCGCAGCAGCTCGCGGCTGAGGTCGGACAGGCGGCCGGATTTTTGAAGCGCGATGTGGAGGCGCGATCGGTCAGCGAGCATCGCGAGCCCTCAGCGCGTCGATCGCGCGGCGATAGCCCTGGTGCGGCTCGTGACGAAGGAAGCGGCCGACCCGGACGATCGTGGTGGTGCTCACGCCCGTTGCATCGTGGATGTCGCGATAAGGCATGCTGGTCTCGTCGAGCAGGCGTGCGACGTGCCAGCGCTCGGACAAGGTGCGCAGCTCCGCCGGAGTGCACAGGTCGCGAAGCAGCTGCCGCATGTCCTCGCGGGTGCGCGGGGTCAGCAGCGCATCGCACAGATCGTCGAGCAGGAGCGCCGGATCGCGGGTGGGCGCGACCGGCATCGGTTCGGTTTTGGTCAAGGCTTTTGTTCCACCGTGTTAAAGCGCTGAAACGCATGTAGTGGGCCATAGCGGCGAATCAATGGCCCGCCGATTTATGGAAAGGCATTGATTTCCCGCGGTTACGGCTCGATTGGCCCGCCGGTGCCAGACGATCCGCAACTTCCGGCTGCAGCGGCCGCTCCGCTTGCCCTGTCCGCCCAGCGCTCCGGGCCGATCAGGGGCGAGGCGGCTACGCCCAGCGACAAGTCCATGTCGCACCGAGCGCTGATTTTGGGCGCAATGGCGCAGGGCGAGACTCAGGTCAGCGGCCTGCTTGAAAGCGCCGACGTGCTTCGCACCGCCGCCGCGATCGAGGCATTCGGCGCTGGCGTGACCCGCACCGCTGCGGGGAGCTGGACGGTGCGCGGGGGCGAGTGGCGCTCGCCGGCCGAGCCGATCGACTGCGGCAATGCCGGCACTGCGGCGCGCCTCCTGATGGGAGCTGCATCGGGGTTCGAGCTGGCGGCGACTTTCACAGGGGACGAGTCGCTGCGCCGCCGGCCGATGGCGCGGGTGATCGAGCCATTGAGGCAGATGGGTGCGCGGATCGACGGCGGTCCGCTGCTGCCCCTCACGATCGTCGGCGGTGCGCTGCGGGGGATCGACTATGTCAGCCCGCACGCTTCGGCGCAGGTGAAGTCGGCGGTGCTGCTCGCAGGGTTGAGGGCCAGCGGCCCGGTCGAGGTGATCGAGCCTGCGCGCTCGCGCGATCACACCGAGCGGATGCTCGGCGTGTTCGGCGTCCAGGTCGAGGCGGAGCAGTGCGCAGGCGGCTGGCGCGTGCGGCTGCCGAGCGACAGGCGATTGCGCGCCGCGCGGCTCGCAGTCGCAGGCGATCCTTCGTCCGCAGCCTTTCCGCTGGTCGCCGCTTTGCTGGTGCCCGGCTCGCAGGTGAATCTCTCCAGCGTCCTTGCGAACCCGCTTCGCACCGGCCTGTTCGACGTGCTGCGCGCGATGGGCGCCGACCTCTGCTCGACCAACCCGCGCGAGCGTGGCGGCGAGCCGGTAGCTGACCTGACGGCTCGGTCGAGCAGCCTGTCGGGCGTCGAGGTCGAGGCCGCGGCTGCCCCGAGCATGATCGACGAATATCCGATCCTTGCCGTCGCCGCGGCCTGCGCGTCGGGCACGACGATCATGCACGGGCTCGCCGAGCTTCGAGTGAAGGAGAGCGACCGGCTTGCCGCGATCGTCGCGGGCCTGCACAGGTGCGGCGTGAATGCGCAGATGCAGGGCGACAGCTTGATCGTGCACGGCTGCGGTGGCCCTCCTCTTGGCGGCGCGTCGGTCCAGACCGATGGCGACCACCGCATCGCCATGGCGTTCCTCGTGCTCGGCCTTGCCGCCCAGCGGCCGGTGGAGGTCGACGAGGCCGGAATGATCGACACGAGCTTTCCGGACTTCGCTGCCCTGATGCGCGGCCTCGGCGCGGCAATCGAGCCGGCATGAGCGTCAACAGCTTAGGACGGCTGCTGCGCGTCACGACATGGGGCGAGAGCCACGGGCCGGCGATCGGAGCGGTGGTGGACGGCTGCCCCCCCGGGCTCGCGCTCAGCGAGGCCGACATCCAGCCCTGGCTCGACCGCCGCCGCCCGGGCCAGTCGCGCCACACGACCCAGCGCCGCGAGCCCGACGCGGTGCGCATCCTCTCCGGCACCTTCGAAGGCAAAACGACCGGCACTCCGATTTCGCTGATGATCGAAAATGTCGATGCTCGATCCAAGGATTACGCCGGCATCGCCGGAGCTTATCGGCCCGGGCATGCCGATCTCGTCTATGATGCCAAGTACGGCGTGCGCGACTGGCGCGGCGGCGGGCGCAGCTCGGCGCGCGAGACTGCTGCGCGGGTCGCCGCCGGGGCGATCGCCCGGCTGGTGGTTCCGGACGTTCGGATCAGTGGGTATGTGGTGGAGCTTGGCGGGGATGCCATCGACCGCGCCGGGTTCGATCCGGCGGCGATCGACGCGAACCCCTTCTTCTGCCCGGATCCCGCTGCGGCCGAGCGGTGGGAGCGGCTGCTCGACGCTGCGCGCAAGGACGGCAATTCGCTCGGCGCGGTCGTCGAGTGCGTTGCGAGCGGAGTGCCGGCGGGCTGGGGAGCGCCGGTTTACGGAAAGCTCGACGCCGATCTCGCCGCCGCAATGGTGTCGATCAACGCGGTCAAGGGCGTGGAGATCGGCGACGGCTTCGCAGCGGCGCGGGCAAGCGGGCGCGAGAATGCCGACGAGATGCGCCAGGGCGCCGACGGCCGGCCGCGCTTCCTCGCGAACCACAGCGGCGGCGTGATCGGCGGCATCGCCACCGGGCAGGACGTGATCGTCCGGGTCGCGTTCAAGCCGACATCTTCGATCTCCTCTCCGCTCGCGACCGTCGAGCGCGAAGGCAGCGAGACGGAGATCCGCACCACCGGGCGCCACGACCCCTGCGTCGCCATCCGCGGAGCCCCGGTGGTCGAGGCGATGATGGCGCTGGTCCTTGCCGACCAGGCGCTGCTGCACCGCGCCCAGTGCGGGGAGCGGCGGTGACCCGTATCGACGTCGCGCTGGGCGAGCGCAGCTATCCCGTGCTGGTCGAGCAAGGCCTGCTCGGGCAGGCCGGGGAGCTGCTAGCGCCTTATGCGCGCGGCGGCCGGATCGCGGTCGTAAGCGACCAGAACGTCTGGTCGCTGCACGGGCCGGCGCTGGAGCGAGGCCTTCGCCGAAGCGGCATTTCTGCAGTGCCGATCCTCGTTCCGACTGGAGAGGAGGCCAAGACCTGGACGATCGCGGCGGCGGTAAGCGAGCAGCTCCTGTCGCTCGAGCTTGGGCGCGACGATCATGTGGCGGCGTTCGGGGGCGGCGCGGTCGGCGATCTTGCTGGGTTCGTCGCGGCGATCCTCAAGCGCGGCTGCGGCTATATCCAGCTGCCGACCACTCTGCTCGCACAGGTCGACAGCTCGGTCGGCGGCAAGACGGCGATCAACAGTGCGGCCGGCAAGAATCTGATCGGCGCGTTCCACCAGCCAAGGCTGGTGCTGGTCGACCCCTGCGTGCTCGACACTCTGCCGCCGCGCGAGCTTCGCGCGGGCTATGCCGAGGTGGTGAAGTACGGGCTTATCGGCGATCGCGACTTCTTCGACTGGCTCGAGCACAGCGGCGCTGCCATGCTTGGCGGCGAGCCCGCCGCGCGGCTGCACGCGATTGCCACGAGCATCGCCGCCAAGGTCCGGGTGGTCGCCGAGGACGAGCGCGAGACGTCGGGCCGGCGAGCGCTTCTCAACCTTGGCCACACGTTCGGCCACGCGCTCGAGGCGGAGGCCGGCTTTTCGGACCGGCTGCTCCACGGCGAGGCGGTTGCGGTCGGGATGGTGCTCGCCTTTGCCTTTTCCGCCGAGCGGGGGCTGTGCCCCGCCGAGCATGCCGAGCGGGTGCGGGCGCATCTCGAGGCGGTGGGGCTGCCGACCAGCTTCGAGGCGGACCCGGCAGCGCTGGTGCGCCACATCCGGCAGGACAAGAAAGCGTCGGCGGGACGCGTGCCGTTCATCCTGGCCCGCGCGATCGGCGAAGCCATCGTTGCCCACGACGTCGAGCTTGACGAGGTCGAAGCCTTTCTGTCGCGTCAGCTCCAGCTCGCATGATCCCTTGGGCAGAGGTGATCGGCGATCCGATCGCCCATTCGCTGTCGCCTTCGATCCACCGCTTCTGGCTCGAGACGCTGGGCATTGCCGGCCGCTATGAAGCAACCCAGGTGCGCGCGCCTGATCTTGGCTCCTTCCTCTCGCAAAGGCGCGCGGACGTGGCGTGGCGGGGCTGCAATGTGACTGCGCCGCACAAGGAACGCCTCGCCGGGCTGGTGGACCAGCTCGACGACGCGGCCGTGGCCGTGGGCGCGGTCAATTGCGTCCATCGCACCGGCGGCGAGCTGTCCGGCACCAACACCGACGTCGAGGGCGTGTCGCAAGCGCTGCACGGCCTGGCGCTGCGCGGCGCCAAGGTTGCGATCATCGGCGGCGGCGGCGGCGCGCGGGCTGCGCTTCACTACCTGCGGCAGCCGGGGGCCGGGGAGGTCCGGCTCGTCCTGCGCGATCCCGAAAAGGCCCTGCTGCTCGACTCGCCCGCCGTACCGGTAGCGGAGGCGGGCCGCGCCTTCCGCTCCGCGGCGCTGATCGTCAACGCAACTCCGCTCGGCCTGGCGGGCGGCGAGCCGATGCCGGACGAGCTGCTTGCGCAAGTGCGCGAGGCGGGCGCGGCGGCCGCATTCGACATGGTCTACAGGCCGCTCGAGACTCCGTTCCTCACTGCCGCAAGGGAAGGCGGCGCTCGCACTATCGACGGCCTCGGCATGCTGATCGGCCAGGCGCGCCGCGCGTTCAGCCTGTTCTTCGGCGCCCAGCCGCCGGCCGGGACGGACGGCGAGCTGCGGCGACGGCTCGCCGCGGATCAGTGATTTCAACGCCTTGCACCGCGCACGCGCGTTGACGGATGCGCGCAAGCTCGCCTAGGGTCGCATCAATGGCTCCGATCACCTTCGCGACCGTGACTGCCTCCGCCAATGCCTGGCGCTGGTGGCGCGTGCCCGCGTGTGGCGAGTCCGCCTGGCGAAGCGTCGAGTAGCAAAGCAACCGCACTCACCGCCGACCAGCTGAGGCCCGCCCCACCGGCGGGCTTTTTCTTTGCCTTTCCATCCGATCCAGAAAGCCCATTCGATGATCATCGTCCTCAAGCCCGGAACGCCGCCGCACGTCACTCAGGAGCTGCTCGACCGAATCGCCGAAAGCGGGCTGAAGCCGCTCCATCTTCCCGGGGCGGAGCGGGTCGTGCTCGGCGCGCTCGGCGACGAGCGGGTGCTTGCCGACCTGCAGCTCGACGGCCACCCGATGGTCGAATCGGTCAAGCCGATCCTCGCGCCTTACAAGCTCGTCAGCCGCGAGGCGCAGCCGGAGGATTCGGTCGTGCGCATCGGCAATGCGGCGATCGGTGGCGGGGCGTTCGCGGTAATCGCGGGGCCGTGCGCAGTGGAGAGCTACGAACAGACGCTGGCAAGCGCCCGGGCAGCGAAGGACGCGGGCGCTTCGGCGATCCGCGCGGGCGCGTTCAAGCCGCGCACCAGCCCCTACGACTTTCGCGGCCATGGCGCCGAGGCGCTGCAGATCCTTCGCTCGGTCGGCGACGAGCTCGGGCTGCCTGTGGTCACCGAAGTGATGGATGCATCCGATCTCGACCTCGTCGTCGAGAAGGCGGACGCGCTCCAGGTCGGCGCGCGCAACATGCAGAACTTCACCCTGCTCCGAGCGATCGGCCAGACTCGCAAGCCCGTGCTCCTGAAGCGAGGCATGTCGGCGAAGATCGACGAGCTGCTGCTCGCTGCGGAATATCTGCTCGCGGGCGGCAACCGCGAGGTGGTGCTGGTCGAACGCGGCATCCGCACGTTCGAGACGGCGATGCGCAACACGCTCGACCTCAACGCGGTGCCCTACATCAAGCAGCGGACCCACCTGCCGGTGGTGGTCGATCCTTCGCACGGCACGGGCATCCGCGACCTGGTGACGCCGATGGCGCTTGCGGCCGCGGCGTGCGGCGCGGATGGGCTGCTGATCGAGGTTCACGAGAACCCGGCGGTGGCCTTGTCGGACGGAGCGCAGTCGCTCTACCCGGATCAGTTCGCGCAGCTGATGGCGCAGCTTCGGCCCGTCGTGTCGGCGGTAGGGCGACAGCTGGCGTGCTGAAACCCCACGCGCTGGTGCGCGAGCTCGCCCTTCGAACGGACCCGCTGGCGCTCTACGTGCACCTGACCGGCGGCCGGGTCGACACGATGCTGTTCGAGCGGCCCGTCGCGACGACCCTGCTGCTCGTCGAGGCCGCCGTTCGGATCGAGTGCCGGGGGCAGGAAGTGAGCGTCACTGCGCTGGACTCGGAAGGGCCGGCGGTTGTTGCCGCGCTGGCCGAAGCAATGCCCGCGCAACTGGTGAGCCGGGACGAGGGAAGCGCGCGCTTTGCCTATGCTCGGATCGACGCGACCGACCCGCAGGAGCGACTCATGGCTGCTTCGCCGTTCGACGTGCTCCGGATGATTTGCGACAGCGCGGCGTCGGCCGAACCGTTCGCCGCTGCGGCGCTCGGCGTGGTCGCGTTCGATCATGTCGACCTGCTCGAGGACCTGCCCGCGAACCTTGCCGATCCGCTCGGCTTTCCGGACTTCGTCTTCTGTGTGCCGCAAGCGCTGATCGCGATCGAGCCCGACGGGCGCGCGCGCGCCATCTGCACGATGTTCGGCAATGCAGTCGGGGCGGCCGCGCGCCTCGAGACACTGGTCGAGCGCTGCTCGGCCGTGCCGCCGCTGGATGAGCCCGGGCGTGCGGGCGAGGCGGCATTCGACAGCGCAGACCTCAGCGACGAGGCTTATGCCGATGTGGTGCGGGCGATGAAGGCGCATATCGGCGCAGGCGACGTCTACCAGATCGTGCCGTCGCGCACCTTTCGCGCGCCGTGCCCCGACGCGCTCGCCGCGTTCGCAGCGCAGCGCGCCGCGGACCCGAGCCCGTACCAGTTCTATGTGTCGGCAGCCGATCATGTGCTGTTCGGCTGCTCTCCGGAAACTTCGGTGCGGGTCGGCGCCGAACGCGAGATCGAGGTGAAGCCCATCGCGGGGACGCGGCCGCGCGGGACGACCATCGACGAGGACGACCGGCTCGAGGCGGAGCTTCGGCTCGACGAAAAGGAAGTCGCCGAGCATATGATGCTGGTCGATCTCGCTCGCAACGATGTCGCGCGGGTGAGCGAGCCGGGCACGCGGAGGGTCGCAAGGCTGCTCGGCGTCGAGCGCTATGCGCGCGTGATGCATCTCGTGTCCTCGGTGACCGGCGTTCTCAAGCAGGGGTTCGGTCCCGTGCACGCGCTCCAGGCGTGCCTCAACGTGGGCACGATTTCGGGCGCTCCGAAGCTTCGCGCGACGCAGCTGCTTCGATCGGCCGAAGCGACCAAGCGCGGTCCGTACGGCGGCGCGGTCGGATGGCTGAACGGCGCCGGAGAGATGGACACCGGCGTCGTCATCCGTTCGGCCGTGGTGCAGGCCGGGGTCGCCTTCGTCCGCGCGGGGGCGGGCGTGGTCCACGACAGCGATCCCGCAGCGGAAGCCGACGAAACCAGGCGCAAGGCATCGGCCCTCCTGTCGGTGCTCGCCGGGCAGGTCGCCGATGCCTAGGAACGTCGTGCTCCTCGACAATCTCGACTCGTTCAGCTTCAACCTCGTCGAGGCGTTCGAGCGCCACGGCGCTCAAGTGCGGGTGGTGCGCAACACGGCTGCGGCTTGCGACGTCGCCGCCTTGGCCGCCGGTCTCGACGCGACCATCCTGCTTTCACCCGGCCCCGGCACTCCGCGCGAGGCCGGCTGCCTGATGGAGCTGGTGGCGCTCGCCAGGGGACGGCTGCCGGTGATCGGCGTCTGCCTGGGCCACCAGGCGATGGTCGAGGAAGCGGGCGGCCGGGTGACTCGGGCGCCGGAGCCGGTGCATGGCAAGGCGTGGCGGGTGACTCACAACGGGACCGGCGCGTTCGCCGGGCTGCCCGACCCGCTGATCGTCGGGCGCTATCACAGCCTCACGACCACCGACGTGCCGGAGCGCTTCACGATCGACGCGCGGAGCGAAGGCGACGAGCTGGTGATGGCGATCAGCGACAGCGAAGCCCGGCAGACGGGGGTGCAGTTTCATCCCGAATCGATCCTGACGCCGCGGGGCGACCGGATCATCGCCAACCTGCTCGGTCTCGCGTGACGCTCGCTCGCCACCTGTGCCTCGTGGGGCTCCCCGGAGCGGGCAAGTCGACTGTCGGCAGAGCGCTTGCCGAGCGGCTCGGGTGCGCATTCGCGGACAGCGACGAGGAGGTGGAGAGGGAGGCGGGAGCGAGCATTGCCGACATCTTCGAGCGCCTGGGCGAAGCGGAGTTCAGGAGGCTCGAACGAGCGGCGATCATGCGGCTTCTTCAGCGTTCGCCGCTGGTGATCGCGCTGGGCGGCGGCGCGTTCGACGATCCTTCCACGCGGGGGACGCTCCTTGCCAGCGCCGTCGTCGCCTGGCTCGATGTCCCCCAGGATGTGATCGTCGAGCGCTTATCTGCTGATGGTGTTCGGCCGTTGTTCGACGGGCATGAGGTCGCACTGCGCCTCGCCGAGCTCGCAGCGAAGCGCCTGCCTCATTACCGGCAGGCTCAGCTGCACATCGAGGCAGCGACCTCGGCCGCGATGACCGAAGCCATCGTCTCGGCGCTTCAGAGCGACATCGCCGCCCGCAGCGCCAGGCGGTAGGACAAGGAGCCGAAGCCGCCGAGGGTCCCACGCGCGGCGGCAGCGACCAGGTCGCGACGGCGGAAGCTTTCGCGAGCCGCCGTGTTCGACAGATGCACCGCGATCACGGGCACGCTGATTCCGCGGATCATGTCGTGGAGCGCGACCGACGTGTGGGACAAGCCGCCGGCATTGAGGATGACGGCCCGGGCTTTCGCCGCGTCGGCTTCGCACAGCCAGTCGAGCAGCACGCCCTCGTGATTCGTCTGCCGCGCGACGAGCTCGACGTCATGCACGTCGCTGGCCTCCTGGCGAAGGCCCTCGATGATGGCGTCGAGCGTCTCGGTGCCGTAGACATGCGGTTCGCGCTGGCCGAGCAGGTTGAGGCCGGGCCCGTTGAGTATCCAGATGGCAGCCATGATCTGACCGTTAGGCCGGGGGCTCGCAAAACGCACCTGCCATTTGAGGCCGCTTGTCAGCGTGCGTCGAAACGGGCGTACTCGTAGGCGATCGATCGCTCGACGAGCATTTCATAGAGGTCTCGGATCAGCTCTTCGGGGACTCCGGCTCTTCTGGCCGTGGCCACGGCATTGGCGATGACCGCCGCCTTGCGCGCTTCGTCGCGAACCTCGCCTCTATGCTGCTTGATCCGCGCCGCCGCATCCATGAAGCGCATGCGCCTGGCGAGCAGCGCGACGATCTGCTCGTCCAGCGAGTCGACTCCGTGGCGCACCTCGGCCATCGATCGGCAGTCTTCGGGTTCGACCATTGCTGCGAGGTTAGCGATTGTCGCTGCTCGATGGAACCGGAAGCGCCGGTCGCGGCGTTGAGCGCCGCATGGCCGCTCATGACCCGCAGCAAGTGACGAGCGAGCCGTCCGTGCTGCTCGAGGTGGCCAGCAACCCGCGGTACCAGCAGTTGGTGCGCGAGCGGTCCCGCTTCTCCTGGACGCTGACGATCGTCATGCTCGTCATCTTCTTCGGCTATATCCTGGTGATTGCCTTCGCGCCCGAGCTGCTCGGGCGGCGCATCGCCGGGGGCACCACGACCATCGGGATCCCGATCGGCATGGGCGTGATCGTCTGCGGGATCATCCTCACCGGCGTCTACGTGCACCGCGCCAACACGCGCTTCGACCAGCTGACCGCGCAGATCGTCGAGGAGTCGAAGCGTTGAGCGGCTCGCTGAGCCCGCGGATTGCGGTGCTTGTGATCGCCGTTGTTCTGCCGGCGGCGGCGCTTGCCCACACGAAGCTTTCCGCGGTCACGGCGCAAGCGACCAACTGGCCGGCGATCATGGTGTTCGGCGCCTTCGTCGTGGTGACCCTGGGGATCACGCGCTGGGCTGCGGGGCGGACCAAGACCACGTCCGACTTCTACGCGGCGGGCGGAGGGATCACCGGCTTCCAGAACGGGCTTGCGATCGCCGGCGACTATATGTCCGCCGCCTCGTTCCTGGGCATTTCGGCGCAGATTTTCGCGGACGGCTATGACGGGCTGATCTACTCGACCGGCTTCCTCGTCGGATGGCCGATCATCCTGTTCCTTCTGGCAGAGCGGTTCCGCAACCTCGGCCGCTACACCTTCGCCGACGTCGCATCGTTCCGCTTCGCTCAGACCCCGGTGCGGCTGTTCGCGGCCTTCAGCACCATGTCGGTGGTGCTGTTCTACCTGATCGCGCAGATGGTCGGCGCGGGGCAGCTGATAAAGCTGCTGTTCGGACTGCCCTACGAGTTCGCGGTGGTGATCGTGGGCGTGCTGATGACGCTGTACGTGATCTTCGGCGGCATGATCGCGACCACCTGGGTGCAGATCATCAAGGCGGTGCTGCTGCTGGGCTGCGCGACGGTGATGGCGGTCGCGGTGCTCTCCAGCTTCGGCTTTTCGCCCGATGCGCTGTTCGCCCGCGCGGTCGAGGTCAAGACCGGGCTTGCAGCCGCCGGCGGCACCGCGCCGGGTCAAGCCGCGGCGGCGGGCGCCTCGATCATGGCGCCCGGCGGGTTCATCAAGGATCCTATTTCGGCCATCTCGTTCGGGATGGCGCTGATCTTCGGCACCGCCGGCCTTCCCCACATCCTGATGCGCTTCATCACCGTCCCCGACGCCAAGGCGGCGCGCAAGTCGGTGCTGTGGGCGACCGGCTGGATCGGCTATTTCTATCTGCTGACCTTCATCATCGGCTTCGGCGCGATCGTGATGGTCGCAACCAACCCGGCATTCATCGATCCGTCCACCGGGGGCTGCGCGGCGGCGGCAACATGGCCGCCATGCACCTTGCGAGCGCGATCGGCGGCAACCTGTTCCTCGGCTTCGTCTCGGCCGTCGCCTTCGCGACCATCCTCGCGGTGGTCGCCGGGCTGACGCTGGCCGGGGCGTCGGCCGTCAGCCACGACATCTACGCCTCGGTGATCCGCCGAGGCGAAGCGCGGTCGGAAGATGAGCTGCGCGTCTCGCGGATCACGGTGCTGGTCTTGGCGGCCATCGCGATCCTGCTCGGCATCCTGTTCGAAAAGCAGAACGTCGCCTTCATGGTGAGCCTCGCCTTCGCGCTTGCCGCCTCGGGCAATTTCCCGGTGCTTCTGCTCTCGATCCTGTGGAGCGGGTGCACGACCCGCGGGATCGTCTGGGGCGGCACGCTCGGAGTGCTGGTCGCGCTGGTGCTGACGCTGCTTTCGCCCGGCGTGTGGGTCGCGGCGTTCGGCTTTGACGAAGCGATCTTCCCCTATACCTCGCCTACATTCTTCTCGATGCCGCTCGCCTTTTTCACCATCTGGCTGGTGTCGAAGCTCGACCGCAGCGCGCGCTCGGCGGTCGACCGCAGCGGCTATGTCGAGCAGCGGGTGCGGTCGGAGACCGGCATCGGCTCGGCCGGCGCGGCGCAGCACTAGGCGCTTGCGCAAAAAAAGGCGGGGCGCAATGCGCCCCGCCGGTCTTTTAGCCAGTCTTGCGGGCCGCTTAGCGGCTGCGCCGCGGACCTTCGCCGATCGCCCAGAAGACGTGCGTGATGGTCTTGCCGGCTGCTTCCTCGCGGACGAACACGATCGGGCGGCCCTGACGGTCGAACCGCACCGGCCTGCCCCATGCCGCGGGCGTATCGCCGGGCTCGGCGAAGCCGGCGCCGGCGCTGCGGCCGTTGCCACCGATGGTCATCGTCGCCGATTCCATGTGGTTGTAGATCGTAAGCAGCTGCTCATAGTCGTGAGCGTCCGGATGCTCGTTGCCCTCCGGAACACTCGTATAGTCCATGCAGCTGGCCGTGTTGTCGGTATTGAAGTCCTCGTCCTGGTGGCCGAGGCCGTAGTCGTGGCCGATTTCCTGGCACATGACGAGCGCCCGCCAGGCCGGCGTGTTGTACTTGGCGGTGTCGAAATAGGTGTCGTTGAGCTTGGTCGTGCCCTGGACGATGTGACCGCCCGACAGCGAGATGGAGGCGATGCCGAGCCAGCCGGTCTGGCCGTACTTCGCGTTGCACACCTGGATGGTGCCCGAAACGCCGCGGCAATTCTTGGGATTGGTGCTGCCCGCGACCTTGGCCGAGTTGATCACGGCCGACTGGTTCCAGTCGGTGATCGCCATGTTGAGGTAGGAATCCCAACGCAGATCGACATTGTCGCCGGTCGGCACGGTCAACTCACTCGTCGTGCGCTTCCAGTGATAAGTGCTCCAGCTGTGCGTGGCGAGAACCGGCGCGGTCAGTGCGACCACCGCGACGCCGAATGCGAATTTACGCGACCATGTAGGCATTGCCTGTAACTCCCCAGTTCATTGCTGACGAACGCCGCGGCAGGGCAAGTCCTTCAGTGAAGGCTGCTTGCAGCTGTTTACCAATTGTCCCCGAGTCCCTCCTGCGGCCTTGGAAAGCTATCCGAACGCGGACCAGCGCTGAGCGACCTGGCCCTGCGACGTCGAATAGGTCGTCGTGGTGTTCGCTCCAAGCGACCCGAACCCCGGCTCGCGGCGGATGAAGACATTGTTCGGCTTGACCGTCACCCCGTTGCTCAGAAGGCCTACGACTTCGCTGACGTCGGCATATTTGAGCATCACCAGCTCATATCCGTCCTCGCCCGGACAGGGATCATAAGCCGGAGGCAGGCCTGTCGCCGGGACCAGTACCTCGTCTTCGGACGCGATCGGACGGCTGCCGACCGCTTCGGCTCCGGTCAGCTTGATGACCGTGACCAGAAGCTTGTTGGTGCCGCTGGCATCGACCTTCAGCTTGGCTGGCTGGACCGAGTCGAAGCCGACGGCGAGCCCGCTGTCGGTCGGCTCCACTTCGACCGTCCGGACCAGCCCGCGATATTCGCGGCGCTGGTCGAGCCCGGGATCGCGCCGGGTCCGCAGCAGCATCAGCGCCGGCCTGCTCGGATCGTTGTTGACCGCCGAGTAGCTGCCGGCGGTGGGGGAGAGCGTGACCTGGAAGACGCTCTGGTTAGGCCCTTCCGCGAGCAGCTGGACGTTGGTCAGGCTGGTCGGCGCGGCCGATTGCGCCGCGGCCAGGCTCGCGAACAGCGCCGCCGCAAGGAGCGCGATCAGCGAAAGGAAAAGGGCGCGGTCGACGCGCAATGCTACTCGCAACACCCCCCTCGCCCTTTCGAAAAAAATCACCCGCGAACCCAGCACCTTAGCACGGCAGCAAAAGGGATCAAGCGGCTGGCCGGCAAAGCCGTTGCGCGTGCCAGGCGAGGTGATCGGCCATGAAGGTCGAGATGAAAGAATAGCTGTGGTCGTAGCCTTCGCGCCGGTTGAGAGCGAGCACGATTCCGGCTTGCGCGCAGGCGCGTTCGAGCAGCTCGGGCCGAAGCTCGTTTTCGAGGAAGGGGTCTGCAGTGCCGATGTCGACGAGCAGCTCGGGCACGCGCGCCCCCTCCGCGATGAGAGCCGCGGAGTCGTGAAGGCGCCAGGCCGAGCGGTCCTCGCCCAAATAGCCGCCGAGCGCCTTCTGCCCCCACGGCACTTCTCCCGGTGCGACGATCGGCGCGAATGCCGAGACGCTTCGGAAGCGGTCGGGATTGCGCAGCGCGACGGTGAGCGCGCCGTGCCCGCCCATCGAGTGGCCGGTGATGCCCTGGCGGTCGATGTCGATCGGGAACTCGGCCGCGATCAGCGCGGGGAGCTCGTCGGCAACATAGGTCCACATCCGGTAGTTGGCCGACCAGGGATCCTGGGTCGCGTCGACGTAGAAGCCGGCCCCCTTGCCGAAGTCATAGTCTTCCGCGTCAGGGACATCGTCGCCGCGGGGGCTGGTGTCGGGAGCGACGAAGACCAGCCCGAGCTCCGCGCAGGCGGCGCGATACTCGCCCTTGTCGGTGACGTTCGCGTGCGTGCAGGTGAGGCCCGACAAATACCAGACGACCGGCAGCTTTCGCCCGTCCTGCGTTTGCGGCGGAAGGAAGATCGAGAAGGTCATGTCGGTGCGCGTCGCGGCCGACGCGTGCTTGACGACCAGCTGCCGCCCACCGTGGGATTTCGACTCGGTGACGATCTCCATCAGTAGACCACGACCGAGCGGATGCTCTCGCCCGAGTGCATCAGGTCGAAACCCTTGTTGATCTCGTCGAGCTTGAGCACATGGGTGATCATCGGGTCGATCGCGATCCGGCCGTCCATGTACCAGTCGACGATTTGGGGCACGTCGGTGCGCCCCCTCGCGCCGCCGAACGCGGTGCCCTTCCACACCCGCCCGGTGACCAGCTGGAACGGCCGCGTCGAGACCTCCTTGCCCGCTTCGGCGACGCCGATGATGATCGATTCGCCCCAGCCGCGGTGGCAGCATTCGAGCGCGGTGCGCATCACTTCGGTGTTGCCCGTGCAGTCGAAGCTGTAGTCGGCGCCGCCGTCGGTGATCTCGAGCACCTCGGCGATCGTCTGCTCGCGCGACTTGTTTCGAGCATCGATGAAGTCGGTCATTCCGAACCGGCGGCCCCATTCCTCCTTGCCGGGGTTGATGTCGACGCCGACGATTCGGTTGGCGCCGACCAGCCGCGCGCCTTGGATGACGTTGAGCCCGATCCCGCCGAGGCCGAACACGACGACGTTCGCGCCGGGCTCGACCTTGGCGGTGTTGATCACCGCGCCGACGCCGGTAGTCACTCCGCAGCCGATGTAGCAGCTGGTCTGGAACGGCGCGTCCTGGCGGATCTTCGCGACCGCGATCTCGGGCAGCACGGTGAAGTTGGAGAAGGTCGAGCAGCCCATGTAATGATGGATCGGCTGGCCGCGATGGCTGAAGCGGCTGGTGCCGTCGGGCATCACGCCCTTGCCCTGGGTGGCGCGGATCGCGGTGCACAAATTGGTCTTGCCCGACAGGCACGACTTACACTGGCGGCATTCGGGCGTGTACAGCGGGATGACGTGATCGCCTGCCTTGACCGAGGTCACGCCTGGGCCGACCTCGCGCACCACGCCCGCGCCTTCGTGGCCAAGGATCGAGGGGAACAGGCCCTCGCTGTCGAGCCCGTCGAGCGTGTAGGCATCGGTGTGGCAGATGCCGGTCGCCATGATCTCGACCAGCACTTCGCCTTGCCTGGGCCCGTCGAGGTCCACCTCGACGATCTCGAGCGGCTTTGTGGGCTCGAACGCCACGGCGGCGCGGGTCTTCATGGCTCTTTCCCCTGTCCACTGGCGGCTGTTGCCACCAGGATTGGCATGGGCCAATGCTCGATTCGATGCTGGGGAACAACCCGCTTCAGGGACGCCATGCGCTGATCACCGGTGGAGGCACGGGCATCGGTGCGGCGACGGCTCGGCAGCTCGTCGCCGGGGGCGCGGCGGTGACCGTGACCGGGCGCCGGCAGGAACCGCTCGAAGCGGTCGTGGGCGCCGCAAGCGCAAGCGGCTGGTTGCAGTGCGACATCACCGATCCGGCGGCGGTGGGAGCTGCATTCGAACGGGCGCGAACGGTACGGGGGCCGATCTCGATCCTCATCGTCAACGCCGGAATCGGCGACAGCGCACCGTTCCATCGGATGACTCGCGAGGCTTGGGACCGGATGCTTGCGGTAAACCTGAACGGCGCGTTCGACTGCGTGCAGGCGGCGCTTCCGGATCTGCTTGCAACCGAGCATGCGCGCGTCGTTTTCGTCGCCTCGATCGCTGGGGTTCGCGGAGTGCCCTATGCGGCGCATTATGCGGCATCGAAGCACGGCCTGATCGGCCTGATGCGATCGATGGCGGCTGAATATGCGAAGTCGAGCATGACGGTGAACGCCGTCTGTCCGGGCTATGTCGACACGCCGATGACCGACCAGTCGGTCGCTCGGGTGTCCGAAATCACCGGTCGAAGCGAGGAGCAATCGCGAGATGCGATCGCCGGCATGAACGCCAGCGGCCGCCTGGTCGAGCCTGAGGCGGTCGCCAACGTCATCGCGATGCTGTGCCTGCCCGCCAGCCGCGACATCAACGGTGCGGCGATCACCATCGACGGGGGCACGAGCGCGTGAGCTTCGACGCCGCCGGCTTTCGTCCGGAGCACTTCCTGTGGGCGTTCGCGGATGGCGTGGCGACGATCACCCTCAACCGGCCCGAGCGGAAGAACCCGCTGACGTTCGAAAGCTATGCCGAATTGCGCGACGCGTTCCGCGCCTTGACCGACGCGCGCGAGGTGAAGGCCGTCGTCATTACCGGCGCCGGCGGCAATTTCTGCTCGGGCGGCGATGTGCACGAGATCATCGGACCGCTGACTCAAATGGATCCGGCAGCCTTGCGCGACTTCACTCGAATGACCGGCGACCTCGTGCGGGCGATGCGCGCCTGTCCGCAGCCGATCGTCGCTGCAGTCGAGGGCGTGTGCGCGGGCGCCGGAGCGATACTGGCGATGGCGAGCGACGTCCGGCTTGCCTCGCCGACGGCGAGCACGGCGTTCCTGTTCACCCGTGTGGGCCTGTCGGGGGCCGACATGGGGGCCTGCGCGATCCTGCCGCGGATCATCGGCCACGGGCGTGCCGCGGAGCTGCTCTTCACCGGCCGCATCATGAGCGCCGAGGAAGGGCTCGCCTGGGGCTTCTGGAACCGGCTGAGCGACGATGTGCTCTCGGACGCGCAGAAGCTCGCGGCGGAGCTGGCGAGCGGTCCCAGCTTCGCGCATGGAGTGACCAAGCGGCAGCTCGACGCGGAATGGGATGTGTCCATCGATCAGGCACTGGACATGGAGGCGGAAGCGCAGGCTGTGTGCATGGAAACCAACGACTTCAGGCGCGCCTATGAGGCATTCGCAGCGAAACGGACCCCGGTCTTCAAGGGCGACTGACAGGCGACGGCGCCCCTGTCCTACAGGTGCCCTTTTCCGCTACGGATGGGGCATGCCCTCGCATCTGCCGGCAAGCCGCCTCTACTCGATACGGCCCCTTGCGCGCGCGCACGTGCGCGCACGTGCGTACCGGTGCTGCGTTCGCTGCGTTTCGCGAGTCGCGCGATGAGAGACCGCAGCTTCCTCGCCTGGCCCTTCTTCGAGCGGCGGCACCGCGACCTCGCCGACGAGCTCGAGGAATGGTGCGGTAGGCTGGAGGCCGACGGCGGCGACCTCGACGAGCAATGCCGAGGCCTCGTGGCCGAGCTCGGTGACGCCGGCTTCCTCAAGCTGACGGTCGGCGACGGCGATCGCCGGCCGGACGTGCGCAGCCTGGCGCTTGCGCGCGAGTCGCTCGCCTACCACAGCGCGCTCGCCGATTTCGCGTTCGCGATGCAGGGGCTGGGCTCGGGCGCGATCAGCCTGTTCGGGACGGTCGAGCAGAAGCGGCGATGGCTTCCCGCGGTCGCGAGCGGTGAGGCGATCGCCGCCTTTGCGATGACCGAGCCCGAGTGCGGGTCCGACGCCGCCAATATCCAGACCTCCGCGATGCGCGATGGCGACGAGTGGGTGCTGGTCGGCGAGAAGACCTACATCTCCAACGGCGGAATTGCCGATTTCTACGTGACCTTCGCGCGCACCGGCGAGGCGGAGGGCGCGCGCGGGCTGTCGGCGTTCATCGTGCCCGCCGACGCGCCCGGGCTGAGCGTGGCCGAGCGCATCGAGGTGGTCGCGCCGCACCCGCTCGCGCGGCTCGCCTACGACAATGTGCGCGTTCCCGCCGACGCTCTGATCGGCGAGCCGGGCGAGGGCTTCCGGATCGGCATGGAGACATTGAACCTGTTTCGCGTGACGGTCGGGGCCGCGGCGCTCGGGTTCGCGCGGCGCGCGCTCGACGAAGCGCTGCGCTTCGCGTGCAGTCGCCGGCTCGGCTCGGCGACGCTCGCCGACAATGCGGTGACTCAGGAGAAGCTCGCCGACATGGCGACCGCCGTCGATGCGTCGGCGCTGCTGGTCTACCGCGCCGCATGGCAGCAGGACGTTGGGAGCTCGGGGGGCGGAAACGACAACCGCCGTGCGGCCCCAATGGCCAAGCTGCACGCGACCGAGGCGGCTGCCCAGGTGATTGATGCGGCGGTGCAGATGCACGGCGGCGCCGGCGTGACCAAAGGCGTCAAGGTCGAGGAGCTCTACCGCGAGGTGCGGGCGCTTCGCATCTACGAGGGCGCAAGCGAGGTGCAGCGGCAGATCATTGCGCGCGACATGCTCAAGGAACGCGCCGAGTGAACGTGCTCCAGCCGCCGCGATGGCCGCGGCCGAAGGGTTATTCCAACGGCATTTCCGCGCGCGGCCGGATGGTCTTCACTGCAGGCGTGGTCGGATGGGACGAGGCGGAGACGTTCGTCTCCGACACTCTCGCGGCCCAGTTTGCGCAGGCGCTTGGCAACATCGTGGCCATCCTCGCGGAGGACGGGGCGGGGCCCCAGCATATCGTGCGCATGACAGCGTACGTCGTCGACGTGGAGGCCTATCGCGCGTCTCTGTCGGAGATTGGCGAGGCGTGGAAGGCGATCATCGGGCGGCACTATCCGGCGATGGCGCTGGTCGAGGTGCGCGCGCTGGTCGAGCCGCAGGCGCTCGTGGAGATCGAAGCGACTGCGGTAGTGCCGGATGAGTGATTACGACTCCTTCGTCCGCGACAGGCTGCCGCCGACGGAGCTGCTGCCGGAGTTCCTTTTCGACCTTCCCGAGCTGCACTATCCGGAGCGCCTGAACGCGGCGGCGGAGCTGCTCGCGACCGGCAATCCGGATTCGCCGGTGTGCATCAACGGCCAGGGCCGCTGGACCTATGCCGAGCTCGACGATTTCAGTGGGCGCATTGCGCGTCTGCTGCTCGAGCGGGAGGGGCTGGTTCCGGGCAACCGCGTGCTCCTGCGTGGACCGAACACCTACACGATGTTTGCCGCCTGGCTGGGCGTGCTGAAGGCGGGCGGAGTCGTGGTCGCGACCATGCCTTTGCTTCGTCCGGGCGAGATCGCGACGGTGATCGAGCGTGCGCAAATCTCGCACGCAATAGTCGACAATCGTTTCATCGGCGACTTGCGTCAGGCGCAGGAGCAGACGCATTCCATCCGCTCGCTCGTCAAATATGACGGCGACCATGGCAAGGGAGAGCTGGAGGAGCGGTGCGCGTCGCTCGACCCGCTGCCGCCGCACGACACGCACCGCGACGATCCCGCGCTGATCGCCTTTACCAGCGGCACGACGGGCGTGCCCAAGGGCTGCGTGCAGTTCCACGGCGACGTGCTCGCGCCGTGCGACAGCTTCGCGAAGCATTTGATCGGCATGCGGCCTGGCGACGTCGCGCTGACCAGCGCGCCGCTCGCCTTCACTTTCGGGCTGGGCGCGGCCTTCCTGTTCCCGCTGCGCGCGGGCGCCGCCTTCGCGACAATCGAGCAGGCGACACCCCCGGCGATGCTCGACGCGATCGCGAAGTTCGGTGTGACTCACCTCGGCACCGCGCCGACTGCGTACAAGGCGATGCTGTCGCAGCCTGGGCTCGAAGCCGCGCTCGTGACCCTGCGCTACTGCCTGTCGGCCGGCGAGCATCTGCCCGACGCGACCTGGCGCGCCTGGCACGAGCGCACCGGCATTGCGATCACCGACGGTATCGGCGCGACCGAGATGATGCACATCTTCATCTCCGCCGCGGGAGCGGACGTGCGGCCGGGATCAACCGGCAAGGCGGTGCCGGGCTATGTCGCGACGGTGCTCGACGACGCGGGTGAGCCAATGGAGCAGGGCGTAGGGCGTCTGGCGATCAAGGGCCCGACCGGCTGCCGCTACCTCGACGACCCGCGCCAGCGCGACTACGTGCAGAACGGCTGGAACGTGACCGGCGACACCTACCGCCGCGACTGCGACGGCTACTACTGGTACGTCGCGCGCAGCGACGACATGATTGTCAGCTCGGGCTACAACATCGGCGCTCCCGAAGTGGAGAATGCGCTCCTGTCGCACCCCGCCGTCGCCGAATGCGGGGTGATCGGCGTGCCGTGCGAGGAGCGCTGGCAAAAGGTGAAAGCGTTCGTGGTGCCGGCGGCGGGCGTCAGCGGTTCGGACGAGCTCGTCGCGGAGCTCCAGGCGCACGCCAAGGCGCAGATCGCCCCATACAAATATCCGCGCGAAATCGAGTTCGTCGACGCGCTGCCGAAGACCGCGACGGGCAAGCTGAGACGCGTGGAGTTGCGGACTAGGTGAGCGTCATGA
>JAUJOV010000068.1 GCA_030447545.1 Sphingomicrobium sp.
CCGGCGGGGCGGCGGCCGAGACGTTCCAGCCGATGAACGTCAACTTCGGCCTCATGCCACCCATTGCCGAGCGCACGAGAAAGGCGGATCGGAAGAAAGCCTATACCGACCGCGCGCGCCAGGCGCTGGCGCGCTGGCTGGAGGCGGTGCGCGAGCCGGAGCCCGCCTAGAAGCTGACGGTGCCGGAAATCGTCTCGGTCATCCGAAGCACCCGCTCGTGGACCGGCTGCAGGAGGTCCGGCGGGAGCTTGTCGGCGACCGTGTCCTTGGCCTCGAAATAGCTGGCGCTCACATGGACGAGCTCCATCGACCATTCGGGGAAGCTGCGCCGTTCGACCTCGCGCTCGTCGCGGATCTCGAGACCGGAATGGCGCGGGTCGCGGCGAAGCCGCTCGACCAGCTCGTCGATCGCGTGAGGGGCGCCCTCGATGATCTGCAGGAAATGCGT
This sequence comes from Sphingomicrobium sp., assembly GCA_030447545.1. Taxonomy (GTDB): domain Bacteria; phylum Pseudomonadota; class Alphaproteobacteria; order Sphingomonadales; family Sphingomonadaceae; genus Sphingomicrobium. The sequence goes on from JAUJOV010000068.1 coordinate 449, forward strand.
GCCGTTGAACAGGAGCATTCCGCTGATCCCGTCGAGAGCGTTGAGCTCGCGCGCGGTGCGGTGAATCGCCTCGAGGTCCTCGGCCGTAAGGTCGAGCCGCGCGAGGCTGGTGTAGGTCAGCGATTTGAGGCTCATGGCCGGCGCTCTAGCGCTCAGGCAGCCGTTCACAAGGCCCGACGTTCCTCAGCAGCTGCAGCTCTTCTTCTTGGGCGGCGGAGCGGCAGTGGTTGCGTATTCGGTCGGGGTGAGCCAGCCCGAGCGGTCCCGATCGGCGCCGTTGAACTTGGTGATCGTCGTCACCGCCCATTCCTCGAACGACAGGCTGCCGTTGCCGTTGACGTCGAGCTTGTCCCACGACGAGCGCCTCGGGTGGAGCAGCTCGGCGCGCTCGATTCGGCCGTTCTCGTCGCGATCGGCGCGGGAGAAACGCAGCTGCTCGCGCGTCTTCGGGGTCGCCTCGGGCGCCTTGGGCAGCGCTGCGGCGACGAGGACGGGCTCGCTGGTCTTGCGCGCGGGCGGTGGAGGCGCAAGCTGCGCGGGCGCTTCGGCGCGGCTTTGCCACAGAAGGAACGCTCCGGTCAGGAGCAGGAAACAGGCCGCAGCCCCGGCGAGGAAACGCGCCACGAGGCACCCCCTTCAAACAGGAGATTCGGCTCGAGGAAAGTCGCCTGCCCGATGGAGGCTGTCAATCTCCTCGCGTAACCACTCCGCTAAAGCGGTGCCGGAGCATCGCCGCGAGGCGCGGCGGAGTGCCCTCGGGCTCGAACGGCGCCCCGCTCGCAAGGTCCCGCGCCGCAAGCCGGGCAAGCGCGCTGAGCACGCGAAGCGGGCGCGCAAAGCGGTGCCGCGCGAGGCGCCGCGCCGGCTCCGCCGCGACAGTCATGAGCTCGGGCACTCCCCGGCGACCGACCGAGACCAGCGCGTAGAGCGCACCTGCATCGCCGATCCTTTCGTCCTCGCCGCCGAGCAGCCGCGCAGCTAGGCGGAACAGCAGGGCCCCGCGCTTGGCGATCCGGTCGGCAGCGACTTGCTCGTCGAGCAAGGCCGCCCAGCCTGGCTCCAGCCCCGCAAGGTCGGCGCCGCTGATCCCGCGGGGAAGCAAGTGCCTGGCCGCGGCGTCGAGCCTCGGCTCGGCCGGCGGAGCGCCGCTGTCGAGCGCCTCGAGCTGCTCGCGCCACCAGGCGAGCTTGATCGCGCCCAATGCCGGCTGGGTCGCTCGCGCGACCACGTCGGCCATTGCCGCGTCGATCGCCCACAGCGCCTCGAACGCGGGCCTGATGTCGGCACGAACCTGCTGAAGCATCAGCGCCCGGTCGGCGCCGATCGCTGCCGCCAGCTCGTCGCTACCGATAGCAGACGGCTCGTGCGGCGGAGACGACATCGCCGGCCTTGATCAGCGCGAGCTTCTCGAGGTTCGCAGCATAGGGCAGAGGCACGTCCGCGTCGGTCACTCGAAGCACCGGCGCGTCGAGGTCGTCGAAGCCTTCGGTCATGGCGACGGCGATGATTTCCGAGCTGATCGAGCAGGTCGGCCAGCCCTCCTCCACCACCACCATCCGGTTGGTGCGCTTCAGGCTTTCGAGCACCGTCGCCGTGTCGAGCGGGCGAAGCGTGCGCAGGTCGATCACCTCCGCCTCGATACCCTCGCCGGCAAGCTGCTGCGCCGCCTCGAGCGCCACTCCGACGCCGATCGAATAGCTGACCAGAGTCACGTCCCTGCCCGGCCACACCACCCGCGCCTTGCCGATGGGAAGCAGGTAATCGTCGATCTGCGGGACTTCGAAGCTCTGTCCGTAGAGCAGTTCGTTCTCCAGGAACACGACCGGATCCTCGCTTCGGATCGCCGCCTTCAGCAGCCCCTTGGCGTCGGCCGCGCTGTACGGCGCGATCACCACCAGGCCCGGAACGCTCGCGTACCACGGCGCGTAATTCTGGCTGTGCTGAGCGCCTACGCGCGAGGCCGCGCCGTTAGGCCCGCGGAACACGATCGGGCAGCGCATCTGTCCGCCCGACATATAGTTGGTCTTGGCGGCCGAATTGATGATGTGGTCGATCGCCTGCATCGCGAAATTGAAGGTCATGAACTCGACGATCGGCCTAAGGCCGCCCATCGCGGCTCCGGTGCCGAGCCCGGCAAAGCCATATTCGGTGATCGGAGTGTCAACCACGCGCGCTGGGCCGAACGCGTCGAGCAGGCCCTGAGTGACCTTGTAGGCGCCCTGGTACTCGGCGACCTCCTCGCCGATCACGAACACGCGTTCGTCGCGGCGCATCTCCTCGGCCATGGCGTCGCGCAGCGCCTCGCGGACCGTCGTGCTGATCAGCGCGGTGCCTTCCGGCACGTCCGGGTCCGAAGCCTGCGTTGCCGCACCGGCGAGCTGGGCGGTGCCGGTCTCCGGCTCACGCTGCGCATCCGCGGTCTCGATGGCGGTTAATTCGGTCTT
>JAUJOV010000069.1 GCA_030447545.1 Sphingomicrobium sp.
GGCTTCGTGCTGACCCTTTCGACGCGCGAGCAGCACATCCGGCGCGAGAAGGCGACGTCCAACATCTGCACCAACTCAGGGCTCTGCGCGCTCGCCTTTTCGGTGCACATGACGCTGCTGGGCGAGAAGGGCATGCGACAGCTCGCTCAATGGAATCACGCGCGGGCGTGCGAGGTCGCGGACCGGTTGCAAGCCATCCCCGGCATCGAGCTCGTCAACGACAGTTTCTTCAACGAGTTCACCGTGAAGCTGCCGGTCGAGGCGCGGCCGGCGGTGCGGGCGCTGGCCGACCGCGGGATCCTGGGCGGAGTGTCCCTCGGGAGGCTCTATCCGGGCGCGGACGCGCTTCAGAACGGGCTTGTGCTGGCGGTGACCGAAACGACCACGGACGAAGACATCGGCGCGCTCGAAGCGGGCCTGAAGGAGGTGTGCCAGTGACCGTCAATCCGTCAGGCTGGCGGCCCGCCGCTCCGGCCAGCGAGCAGGGCCGGGGCGAGACCGTGACCGGCAACCGCGCGCTGATGCTCGAGGAGCCGCTGCTGTTCGAAATCGGCAGCACGGAGCAGACCGGCGTGGACTTCCAGCAGCTGCAGCCGGCGGCGACTCGGCTCGGCAGCCTCGAGCGCAACCGGCCGATCGGTCTTGCCGGCCTGTCCGAGCCCGAAGCCGTGCGCCACTACACGCGGCTGTCGCGCCAGAATTACGCGATCGATCTCGGGCTGTTCCCGCTCGGCTCGTGCACGATGAAGCACAACCCGCGCCTCAACGAGAAGGTCGCTAGGCTTACGGGCTTTGCCGACATCCACCCGCTCCAGCCGGTCGACACCGTCCAGGGCGCGCTCGAGCTGATCGACCTCGTCGGCCACTGGCTGCTGACTCTGACCGGCATGCACAGCGTCGCGATGAGCCCCAAGGCCGGCGCCCACGGCGAGCTGTGCGGGCTGCTGTGCATCCGCGCGGCGCTCGAGGCGCGCGGCGATGCGCGCGAGGTGGTGCTGGTGCCGGAAAGCGCGCACGGCACCAACCCCGCGACCGCGGCCTTTGCCGGCTATCGGGTCGAGAACATCCCCGCCAACGCAGACGGTCGGGTCGATCTCGACGCCTTGAAGTCGCGGCTCGGCCCGGACGTTGCTGGGGTGATGATCACCAACCCGAACACCTGCGGTCTGTTCGAGCCCGACATGAAGGCGATTTCCGACGCGGTGCATGCGGCGGGCGGCCTCGTCTATTGCGACGGCGCCAACTTCAACGCCATCGTCGGCAAGGTCCGCCCGGGCGACCTGGGCATCGACGCGATGCACATCAACCTGCACAAGACCTTCTCGACCCCGCACGGCGGCGGCGGCCCGGGCGCCGGGCCGGTCGTGCTGTCGGAGGCGCTGTCGCCGTTCGCCCCGCTTCCATTCATTGAAAAGCAGGGCGACGGGTTCGTCCTGGTCGAGGAAGAAATCGCCGGCGAGCATCACTCGCAGAGCTTCGGCCGGATGGTCGCCTTCCACGGCCAGATGGGCATGTTCACGCGCGCGGCCGCCTACATGCTGAGCCACGGCGCCGACGGCCTCGCGCAGGTGGCCGAGGATGCGGTGCTCAACGCCAATTACATCCTGCGCTCGCTTCAGGGCGTGCTCGACGCGCCGTTCGCCGACAGCGGCCCGTGCATGCACGAAGCGATCTTCTCCGATCGCGGCTTTGCCGGGGGACTAGGCACGCTCGACCTTGCCAAGGCGCTGATCGACGAGGGCTTCCACCCGATGACCATGTACTTCCCGCTGGTGGTCCATGGCTCGATGCTGGTCGAGCCGACCGAGACCGAATCCAAGGCGAGCCTCGATCAGTTCATCGCCGCGCTGCGCTCGATCGCCGAGCGCGCCAGGGCCGGCGACCAGAGCCTCAAGGCGGCGCCGGTGCACGCCCCGCGGCGGCGGCTCGACGAGACTCTCGCGGCGAGGAAGCCGGTGCTGGTGTACAAGGATCCGGAAAGCGCGCAGGCGGCGGAGTGAGCGACGGCCGCCGCTTCTACGAGGCGCCGGCGGCCGAGGGCGGCCGCCGCTCCGCGCCGGCGGCGCTGCGCAATCGCGAACCGATCGCTGACGTGCTTCGCGAGTGGCTTCCCGAGCGGGGGCTGGTGCTCGAAGTCGCGAGCGGGACGGGCGAGCATGCGGTCCATTTCGCTCGAAGCTTCCCGTCGCTCGAATGGCAGCCGAGCGACACGCACGCCAATGCGCTTTCCTCGATCCGCGGGTGGCGCGAGCAGGCGGGCCTGCCGAACCTGCGCGAGCCGATCGAGATCGACGCGAGCTCGCCGGACTGGCCGATCGAAAGCGCCGAGGTGGTGCTCAACATCAACATGGCGCACATCAGCCCGTGGGTGGCCTCGCTCGGGCTGATCGCGGGAGCGGCCCGGGTGCTGCCGAACGGCGGCTCGCTGGCCCTCTACGGCCCCTGGCTCAAGGATGGCGTCGAAACCGCGGCTTCGAACCTCGCATTCGACGCCGATCTCAAGGCGCGGGACCCTGACTGGGGTTTACGGCGGGTCGAGGACTTCGCCGACGCCGCCGCCGCCGAGGGTTTCGAGCTCGCCGAGTGGCGGCCGATGCCGGCCAACAACCTGATGCTGCTGTTCCGGCTGATCCGGCGACGCGGCACTTAAGCAAAGCTTTACCGGCCTCGTTTATCCGGGTCGCATGGACAGCAGCAGCAACTGCCACAACCGTCGCTCCCGCCGCTCGCAGGTGATGCTTGCCGCAAGCATCGAGCAGGTCGGCTCGCCGCGTCCGGTCACGCTTCGCAACCTCTCGGCCGACGGCGCCCTGATCCAGAGCGACAATCTGCCGCAGGTCGGCTCAGAAGTGCTCTTCCGCCGAGCGGAGCTCAC
>JAUJOV010000070.1 GCA_030447545.1 Sphingomicrobium sp.
ACCGATGGGGAGCATATGTTCTTGATATGTTCCCGCCGCCGGCCTACATAGAGCCTATGCTGAATCGAGCGGAACGACGACCCGAGCAGAAAGCCCTACCGGCCGGCAGGGCGCCATGGCGTGGCCGTCCCCCTGCGGGGCCGGCCGAGCCCGACATCATCGCCGACCGGCGACGCGGCCGGGGCGCCCAGACCCACATATCCGGCCGATACGAATCGAAGGCGCGCGAGGCTTTCGACGATGAATGGGGTTCGATCGAGGAACTGCCCGCGGTCAAGACGGAAGTCCAGATCGAGCGGGCGCGGAAGATCATCACGCGCAACCAGTCGCCCGACATCTCCTTCGACCGGTCGATCAATCCATATCGAGGCTGCGAACATGGCTGTGCCTACTGTTTCGCGCGGCCGACCCACGCCAATATGGGCCTTTCTCCCGGCCTCGATTTCGAGACCCGGCTCTTCGTCAAGCCGGATGCGCCGGAGCTGCTGGAGAAGGAGCTGGCCGCACCCGGATACGTGCCGCGCACGATCGCGATCGGCACGAACACCGATCCGTACCAACCGATCGAGCGGGAATGGCGGGTGATGCGCGGCATCCTCGAGGTGCTTTCCGCCGCGAACCACCCGGTGGGCATCGTTACCAAGTCCGCGCTCGTCGCCCGTGACATCGATATTCTTGCTCCCATGGCGGAGCGCGGTCTCGCCAAGGTCGCCCTTTCGGTGACGACGCTGGACCGGAAGCTGGCGCGGGCTCTTGAGCCGCGCGCGGCAACGCCGCCGAAGCGAATCGAGACCATGCAGAAGCTGGCGGAAGCCGGCATCCCGGTCACGATCATGACCGCGCCGATCATCCCCGCGCTGAACGACAGCGAGCTGGAGCGATTGCTTGAGGCCGGCTACGCCGCCGGCGCGCGCGAGGCCGGCTACGTCCTCCTCCGGCTGCCCCTGGAAGTCAGCCCGATCTTCCGCGAATGGCTGCAGGCCAACTACCCGGACCGCTACGAGCACGTCATGTCGGTGATGCGGTCCATGCGCGGCGGCAAAGACTACGATTCGGAATGGAGCGTCCGCCAGCGCGGCAAGGGGCCTTACGCCTGGATGATCGGGCGGCGCTTCGAGGTCGCGGCGAAAAGGCTCGGTCTCAATATCGAACGAAGGCCGCTCCGGACGGATCTATTCGTCCCTCCCGTCCTTATTGGTGGACAATTGAAGCTCATCTGAGCTGCCCCGGATTGCGCGACCGCCCGGCCGGCCTTATCCGGAGTCGATGGCGCTTGCCGATTCGCCCGCACCCGCTCTGCGCAAACCACCGAACTTCAGGGTCGAACGTGCTCTGTTCCGCGACGGATTTGTACGCGTCGCCGGGGTGGACGAGGCCGGGCGCGGCCCGCTGGCCGGTCCGGTGGTCGCCGCAGCCGTCGTGCTGAACCCGAAGAAGATCCCCAAGGGTATCGCCGATTCAAAGCTGCTCGACCGGGATCAGCGCGAAGCGGTGTTCGAGAAGCTCTGCGCCACCGCCGAAATCTCGTTCGCCTTCAGTTCCGTCACGGCGATCGACACGATCAACATCTTCCACGCCACCATGCAGGCCATGCGCCGCGCCGTGCTCGGGCTGGCCCAAGCCACCGACGCAGTGCTCGTCGACGGCAATGTCGTTCCGAAGGGCCTGCCCTGCCAGTCGCGCCCGATCGTCGGCGGCGACGCGACCTGCCTCTCAATCGCCGCCGCGTCCATCGTCGCAAAGGTCATCCGCGACCGGATGATGGCACGTTGCGACTCCGCCTATTCCGGCTACGGGCTAGCAGCCCATAAGGGCTACGCCACCAAGGCCCATCAGAATGCGCTGGAGATGCTCGGCCCTTGCCGATTGCATCGCCGCAGCTTCTGGCGCGTCGCCGCCTGCTTCGAATGCGAGCGGCCCGACATGGTCGACGGGCCGGAGCTTGCCCCAGGGACCTAGTTCAGATTGGAGCGCACGGAGCGGATCGAGCGGTCGATCAGCTGGTCGCCCATCGTGCCCTGAGCTTGTTCGCCCAGGATACGCGCCGCAGCAGCGGTGGCCACATCAACCGCGCGGTTGCGACCCTCGCTCACAGCTTGCGCTACCGCCTGGGCGATCCGGGCCTCAACTGCCTTGGTGCGGCGAGTGACGAAATCCTGCATGCGGACTCGTGCTTCCTCCGTCAGCGCGTCGGCCTCGCGCCGCGCCTGGGCAACGATCGCCTCGGCCTCGCTCTCGGCCTCGTTGCGGCGGCGCTGATAATCGGCGAGCAGCGCCTGCGCCTCCTCGCGGAGCCGGCGTGCGTCCTCAAGCTGCGTCCGGATCTTGGTCGAGCGCTCGTCGAGCGCGGCGACGATCCGGCCGGGAACCTTGAGGTAGACCAGCAGCCCCAGAAACACGAGGAGCGCCATGAAGGCCCAGAAGGTCGCCCATTGCGTCGGGTCCATCACGGTGTCCTTTCGGCCATGGCGGCATTGACGGCGCCCGCTATCTTCTGCGGCGAAACCCCCGAGCCGAGCATTGCCACAATCATCGCCTCAGTGGCGTCGCGGGCGATCACGTCCACTTCCGACAGCGCACGCACCTTCACCTCGGCGATGCGCGCCTCGGCCTGCTCCATGCGCCCATTCACCTCCGCTTCAAGGCGCTTGCGCTCGGCCTCGGTGTCGGCCTTCGAGCGGTCGCGCGCTTCGCCGGCGATCCGTTGCGCCCGCTGCCGCGCCTCGGCGAGCGCCTGCTCGTAGCGCGCGATCGCCGCATCGGTTTCCCCCCGGAGCACCTGCGCCTGGGCGAGGTCGGCGCCGATCCGGTTGTCACGCTCCTCCATGATGCCGCCGATTCGCGGCAACGCGATCCGGCT